>JAKOYD010000078.1 GCA_029780695.1 Pseudomonadota bacterium | reverse complement strand
CTGAAGGCGAAGTGGGTGTCGATGAAGTCCTTGGGCAGGTTCTGCAGCGGGCCGAAGTACGGCAGCTCCTGCTGGGTGCGGGCACCGAAGAACAGCATCAGCTTGCCGCCCTCGAACTTGCCTGACTGGCGCAAGCGGCGCCGCCACTCGGTCATCGCACGCATCGGCGCGCTGCCGGTGCCGGTGCAGATCATCACGATGTTCGATTTCGGGTGGTTGGGCATCAGGAAGCTGGTGCCGAACGGGCCGATCACCTGCACCGTGTCGCCCACCTGCAGGTCACACACGAAGTTGCTGGCCACGCCGCGCACCGGCCGGCCCTGGTGGTCTTCCAGCACCCGCTTCACCGTCAGCGACAGGTTGTTGTAGCCAGGCCGCTCGCCGTTGCGCGGGCTGGCGATGCTGTACTGGCGCGCATGGTGCGGCTTGCCATGGGCGTCCAACCCCGGCGGCAGGATGCCGATGCTCTGGCCTTCCAGCACCGGGAAGGGCATGGCGCCGAAGTCGAGCACGATGTGGTGGGTGTCGTACTCGGTGCCGACCTCTGTCACCCGCACATTGCCCACCACCGTGGCGGTGATCGACTTCTCCACCGACTTCGGGCCGTACAGGTTGGTGTACGCATGGGCGGCTGACCAGGGCGGCAGCGTGGCACCGAACGACCCGGCGTTGAAGGGCGCTGCACCGCTGGCATCGGCCGGTGCTGCGGACTCCGCAGGGAATGCCGCCCCGGTGGCGTCCACGCCCGCGTCGGCCAATTCCTCAGGGCTCAGCTCGGCCGGCAGTTCATCCCAGGTCAGCTGCTCTTCCGGCGTGTAGGCCCGCGCCAGCGGCATGGTGCGCCAGTTGTCGATGCTGCCGGTGGGGCATGGCGAGATGCAGGCCATGCACAGGTTGCACTTGGCCGCGTCCACCACGTAGTTGCGGTCGTCGTGGGTGATCGCGCCCACCGGGCAGGTGGCCTCGCAGGTGTTGCAGCGGATGCAGATCTCGGGATCGATCAGGTGCTGCTTGATGACGGTGATGCTCATGGCCCACCCCCGAAGCGGCTTCGCCGCTCCCCCTCAAGGGGGCGCCGCCAGCGGCCTGGCAGAGCCAGCTCCGCGGCGGCCGCTTGGTCTCCTTCGACGCAGTTCATCAGCCGAACCGCACGTATTCGAAGTCCACCGGCTGGCGGTTGATGCCCATGACCGGCGGCGCGATCCAGTTGGCGAACTTGCCGGGCTCGACCACGCGGCCCATCAGGCTGCCGACGAAGGCGCGGTCTTCGTCGGTGGGCAGCCACTGCTCGACGTTGGCGTTCCATTCATGGTCATGGATGTGGCGGCCGTCGGGCGACACCTTCACGCCGGCCAGCGCGCCGATGTTGCGGTGGAAGGCCTTGTGCGGCACCTTCAGGCGGAACGGGATGCCGGCCTTCTCGATCACCTTGTTCCAACGTTCGACACCACCGACGCTGTCCTTGATGTAGTCGTCGCGCAGCACCTCGTTCAGGGCGTTGAGCATCGGCACCTCCTTTTCCACCAGCATGCCGTTGGTCACCTCCAGCACCTTGTAGGTGCTGCCCTTGAGCACATGGTCGTCGCTGCGCTTGCCTTCCTCGAAGCGGCCCTTGATGCCGGTGGAATAGAAGGTGGCGGCGTTGCTGGACTGGTCGGCGCCGAAGAGGTCGATGGTGACGCTGAAGTGGAAGTTCAGGTAGCGCTGGATGGTGGGCAGGTCGATCACGCCGGCCGCGCGCAGCTTGGCGGGGTCGTCGGTCTTCAGTTCGTTCATGGCCTGGCAGGTGCGCTGGATGACGCGGCTCACGCCGCTCTCGCCCACGAACATGTGGTGCGCCTCTTCGGTCAGCATGAACTTGGTGGTGCGGGCCAGCGGGTCGAAGCTGCTCTCGGCCAGCGCGCACAGCTGGAACTTGCCGTCGCGGTCGGTGAAGTAGGTGAACATGAAGAAGCTCAGCCAGTCGGGCGTCTTCTCGTTGAACGCCCCCAGGATGCGCGGGTTGTCCTGGTCGCCGCTGCGTCGCTCGAGCAGGGCTTCGCCTTCTTCGCGGCCGTCGCGGCCGAAGTACTTGTGCAGCAGGTAGACCATGGCCCACAGGTGGCGGCCTTCTTCCACGTTTACTTGAAAGAGGTTTCGCAGGTCGTACTGGCTGGGGCAGGTCAGCCCCAGGTGGCGCTGCTGCTCGACCGACGCCGGCTCGGTGTCGCCTTGCGTGACGATGATGCGGCGCAGGTTGGCGCGGTGCTCACCGGGCACGTCTTGCCAGGCGTCTTCGCCCAGGTGATCGCCGAAGTGGATCTTGCGGTCTTGCTCAGCCGGGTTCAGGAAGATGCCCCAGCGGTAGTCGGGCATCTTGACGTGGCCGAACTGCGCCCAGCCCTGCGGATCGACGCTGATGGCGGTGCGCAGGTAGACGTCGAAGTTGTGGCTGCCGTCCGGCCCCATGTCCTGCCACCACTGCAGGTAGTTGGGCTGCCATTGCTCGAGCGCGCGCTGCAGCGTGCGGTCTTCGGACAGGTTGACGTTGTTGGGGATTTTTTCGCTGTAGTCGATGCTGGACATGGTGGTCTCCTTTAAAACTCGATGAGAGAAACAGCCGGACGCGAAGGGCGCGAAAGGTGCGCGAAGGACGCGAAAGAATTCAAAAATTTGGTTTTTCTTTTGCGCCCTTCGCGAAACCTTCGCGTTCTTCGCGTCCGGACTTCAGGTTTTTTCAAACGCGATTCATGTCGAACTGCGCCTTGTCGCCCTTGCCGTACACCTTCAAGGCGCCCTTGTCGCCCACGGCGTTGGGGCGCTGGAAGATCCAGTTCTGCCACGCCGTCAGGCGGCCGAAGATGCGGGTGAACATGTTTTCGTTCTGCGCGAAACGCAGGTTGGCTTCAAGCCCGGTGAGTGCGTCGGGCGACATGGCGGCGCGCTCTTCGAGAGCGATGCGCACCTCGTCGGCCCAGTCGATGTCGTCCGGCGCGGAAGTGACCAGGCCCAGCTGGAGCGCCTCTTTCGGCCCCAGCGCCTTGCCAGCGGCCGCGCGAACGGCTTCCATCGGCGCGCTTTCCTCATAAAAGCGGCGCGCCAGGCGCGACTGGCCGTTGACCATCGGCAGCAAGCCGAAGTTGAAGCTGTCGAGCGTGATGCTGGCGGCGTTGTCGTCGTCCAGCATGTAGGCGCGGTCGGCGCAGAACACCAGCTCGGCCAGGGTGCCGGCAAAGCACGAACCCGGCTCGACCAGCGCGAACAGGCTGCGCGAGGACACATCGAGGCGCGCGAAGGTGCGGCGCAGCATGCCGATGGTTTCGTTCACGAACCAGTGACTGCGGTGCGCTTCCATCGTCGAGTCGGCGGCCAGCACGGCAGCGGCGTCGCCTTCGGTCTTGAGAATCCAGGTGCCAATGTCGAGTTCGTTGGTGCGCAGGTGCAGGATGGCGTCGTCCAGATCGCGCGCCATGGCCAGCGGCCACCAGTTGACGCCGGCAGCCTCGATGCCAGCGATGTCTTTCGGCTGCTCACCCTGCGGCGCCTTGACCACGATCGTGGCGTTGCGCTTGCCACGGTTGATCTCAATGCTCACGTTTTTATAGCTTATGGTGTCGCCGTCGATCTTGCGCTCCACCGGCGTCAACGTCACGCCCTTGCCGCTGCCACGGTGGCTGCCGGCTGCCAGCTCGGCGGCGCGCTGGGCCACCGCATCGTTGAACACCTGCGGCTTGGCAATCGCATCCACCAGCCGCCAATCGACCGCGCGCTGGCCGCGCACGCCTTCGACGCTGGTGCAGAAGATGTCGGCCAGGTCGTGGCGCACGTGGCGCTTGTCGGTCACGCGCGTCAGGCCGCCGGTGCCGGGCAGCACGCCGAGCAGCGGCACTTCGGGCAGGCTGACGCTGCTGTTGCGGTCATCAACCAGGATGATCTCGTCGCAGGCCAGCGCCAGTTCGTACCCGCCGCCGGCGCAGGCACCGTTGACGGCGGCGATGAATTTCAGGCCGCTGTGCTTGCTGGAATCTTCAATGCCATTGCGCGTTTCGTTGGTGAATTTGCAGAAGTTCACCTTCCAGCCGTGGCTGGACACGCCCAGCATGAAGATGTTGGCGCCGGAACAGAACACCTTGTCCTTGGCGCTGGTGACGACGACCGTCTTCACTTCAGGGTGCTCGAAGCGGATGCGCTGCAGCGCGTCGTGCAGCTCAATGTCCACGCCCAGGTCGTAGCTGTTCAGCTTGAGCTTGTAGCCGGGGCGCAGGCCGGCGTTTTCATCGATGTCGATCGACAGACGCGCCACCGCGCCGTCAAACGACAGCTTGATGTGGCGGTATTGGCTGGGGTCGGTGCGGTATTCAACGGCGGTCTGGGTCATGGCGGGTCCTCGTGAAGTTGTCTCGTCGGATCGTTGTGGGTGGGCAAGGAGCCGCTCGCGCCAAGGCTGGAACGGCATGACATGAATAATAATTCACATTTCTGCGGCGGTCAATGCACTATTTTGCACGTTACACACCGATACCAATCGCCTCCCTGACTTGCTGCCGCAGTGCGCGGAACGACTGTTCTTCGCTGCCATGGTCGCTGGTGTTCAGGCGCAGATCGGCCTTGGCGTAGAAGGCCGAGCGGCCGGCCAGAATGCGCTTCAAATCCTCCATCGCCTCGGGGCTGGCCGCCATCGGGCGCATGTCGCCCTGCGCCGCCACGCGGTCCATGTGGTCGGCCGGGTCGGCCTGCAGCCAGATGGTGTAGCAGTGCTGCAGCAGCAGATTGAAGTTGGCCGCGTCGGCCACCAGGCCACCGGGGGTGGCGATCACCACCTCGGGGTAAATCTGAATGGCCTCTTCCAGCGCGCGGCGCTCGTAGCGGCGGTAGGCGTTGGTGCCATACAGGTTGTGGATTTCGTTGATGCTGCAGCCGGCAAACTGCTCGATCTCACGGCTGAGTTCAATGAAGGCGTAGCCCAGGTCGTCGGCCAGACGCTGGCCCAGCGTGGATTTGCCGGCGCCGCGCAGGCCGATCAGTGCGATGCGGGTGGTGCGCGCGCGATCGGCGCTGCCCGGCGCATGAAACAGCTCGCTCAGGCTCTGGCGGGCACGGCGCAAATCGGCCTCGGTGCGATGCTCCAGCAGCTCGCGAATCATCAGCCACTCGGGCGACGAGGTGGTGACGTCGCCCAGCAGCTCGCTCAACTCGCAGTGCAGCGCCTGGGCGACCTGCAGCAGCACCAGGATCGAGGCGTTGCCGGTGCCGTACTCGAGGTTGGCGAGATGCCGCTCCGACACATCGGCCGCCTGCGCCACCGCCTTGCGCGTCATGCCGCGGCGCGAGCGCAGATTGCGCACGCGGTCGCCCAGGGCGACCAAAAACGGGTGTCGCGGTGGCTCGGCCGGCGCCGCGTCGACCGACGGCCGCTCTTGAAGTTCAGTGGTCATGGGTAACTGCCTTGACATGCACTTTAATGCATCTTACGATACACGCACAATAATTCATTTCACCACGCGGCCGCCAAAAGATCAATGCGGCGCGCGACGAACGCCGGCCCCACAGTCGGACGCAGGGCACGCCAGGTTCCGCCGAAGACGCAAGAAGCACCACCAGCAATGGGCTGGATTCTTCTGCACTCTCCGCGAATCCTTGGCATCTCGCGCGTTCGCAAGTTCGTTATTACCTGGAGACAACCATGAACCCTGCCACGCCTGACATCGCCCCGCCGCCCGAGCGCTTCAACTTTGCCGAGCACCTGCTGTCCGTCAACGCCGCGCGCGGCGCCAAGGCGGCCTTCGTGGACGACGCCGGCACGCTGACCTATGGTCAACTCGACGAACGCGTGCGGCGCATGGCGGCGGCGCTGCGCAGCCTGTATCTGCGGCGCGAAGAGCGCGTGCTGTTGCTGATGCAGGACTGCAACGACTGGCCCGTGGCCTTTTTGGGCAGCCTGTACGCCGGACTGGTGCCGGTGGCCGTCAACACGCTGCTGACGGCCGACGATTACGCCTACATGCTCGAGCATTCGCGCGCGCAGGCGGTGATCGTCTCGGGTGCGCTGCTACCCACGCTGACCAGCGCGATGGTCAAGTGCGACCACGAAGTGCAGAAGGTGATCGTGTCGCGCCCGCAGGCGCCGCTGCACCCGTCCGAGGTCGAGCTCGAAGCCTTTCTGGCCGCCCACGGGCCGCTGGACAAGGCCGCGTCCACCGGGCCTGACGACCCCGCCTTCTGGCTGTATTCCAGCGGTTCCACGGGGCGCCCCAAGGGCACGGTGCATTCGCACGCCAACCCCTATTGGACCTGCGAGCTGTACGGCAAGCGCGTGCTGGGGCTGCAGGAAAGCGACGCCTGTTTCTCGGCCGCCAAGCTGTTCTTCGCCTACGGGCTGGGCAACGGCCTCACCTTCCCGATGAGCGTGGGCGCCACCACGCTGCTGATGGGCGAACGGCCCACGCCCGAGGCCACTTTCAAGCGCTGGACAGGCGGCGTCGGCGGCGTCAAGCCGACCGTGTTCTTCGGCGCGCCCACCGGGTTTGCCGGCATGCTGGCGCACCCGGCGCTGCCCGCGCGCGACCAGGTGGCGATGCGCCTGGTGTCGTCGGCAGGCGAAGCGCTGCCGGCCGAAATCGGCGAGCGCTTCAAGGCGCAATTCGGCATCGACATCGTGGACGGCATCGGCTCCACCGAAATGCTGCACATCTTCCTGTCCAATCGGCCCGACCGGGTGCGCTACGGCACCACCGGCTGGCCCGTGCCGGGCTACGAAATCGAGCTGCGCGGCGACGACGGCAAACCCGTGCCCGACGGCGAGCCAGGCGACCTGTACATCGCCGGCCCCAGCGCCGCCATGATGTACTGGGGCAACCGCCTCAAGACGCGCGAAACCTTCCAGGGCGGCTGGACCAAGAGCGGCGACAAGTACGTGCGCAACGAAGACGGCAGCTACACCTACGGCGGGCGCAGCGACGACATGCTGAAGGTCAGCGGCATCTATGTGTCACCGTTCGAGGTCGAGGCCACGCTGGTGCAGCACCCCGCCGTGCTGGAAGCCGCGGTGGTCGGCAAGCAAGACGCCGACGGCCTGACCAAGACCAAGGCCTTCGTGATCCTGAAGCCCGGCGCCGAAGCGACCGAGGAAGAGCTGAAAGCCTTCGTCAAGGATCGCCTGGCGCCCTACAAGTACCCGCGCTTCATCCAGTTCGTGGACGAGCTGCCCAAGACCGCCACGGGCAAGATCCAGCGCTTCAAACTGCGCGAACTCGAAGGCGGCGCCCGCTGAGGCCACGCCGCGCCGGCGGCCCCTTGCGGCTCAGGTGTCCTGCGAAATCTTGATCGACGGGAACTTCGACGAGAAGTCCTTGGCCTTGGCGGCGATGCGGATGGCCACCTGGCGGGCGATGGTCTTGTAGATCGACGCCACCTCGCCGTCCGGGTCGCTCACCACCGTGGGGCGGCCCGAATCGGCCTGCTCGCGGATCGACATCGCCAGCGGCAGCGCGCCCAGGTAGTCGATGCCTTTTTCAGCGGCGTAGCGCTTGCCGCCCTCGGCGCCAAAGATGTGCTCGACGTGGCCGCAGTTCGAGCACACATGCACCGCCATGTTCTCGACCAGGCCGAGGATGGGCACGCCCACCTTCTCGAACATGGCCACGCCCTTGCGCGCGTCGGCCAGGGCAATGTCCTGCGGCGTGGTGACGATCACGGCGCCGGTCAGCGGCACGCGCTGCGACAGCGACAGCTGGATGTCGCCCGTGCCCGGCGGCATGTCGACCACCAGGTAGTCCAGGTCCTTCCAGTTGGTCTGGCGCAGCAACTGGTCCAGCGCCTGGCTGGCCATGGGGCCGCGCCAGATCATGGCTTCGTCGGCATCGACCAGAAAGCCGATGGAGCTGACCTGCACGCCGTAGTTTTCCATCGGCTCCATGGTCTGGCCGTCCAGGCTTTCGGGCCGGCCGCTGACGCCCAGCATCATCGGCATGCTGGGGCCGTAAATGTCGGCGTCCAGCAGGCCCACGCTGGCGCCTTCGGCGGCCAGCGCCAGCGCCAGGTTGACGGCGGTGGTGCTCTTGCCCACGCCGCCCTTGCCCGAGGCCACGGCAATGATGTTCTTCACCTGCGGCATCAGCTGCACGCCGCGCTGCACGGCGTGCGCGATCACTTTCGTCGTCACGTTGACCGACACGTTGCTCACACCCGGCAGCCCGCGCACCGCGGCGATCAGCGCCTGCCGCAGCGCCGGGATCTGGCTCCTGGCGGGGTAGCCCAGTTCGACGTCGAACGCGACATCGCCACCGCTCACCTGCAGGTTCTTCAACTGCCGGGTGCTGACGAAATCCTTGCCGGTGTTCGGGTCGATCACGGCCGCGACGGCTTGCAGTACGTCCTGTTCCTGAATGCTCATGTGTTCTCTTCCGGTGAAGACGCTAGTCTAGTCGCGCGGCAATGCCCGGCCGCCGCGCAGCGGCCAAGACCTCATGCCGCGCCGATGAATCGCCCCGCGCGCGCCGCCCGGCGTGGCCGCGGTGCCGGCGCGCTGCCTAAAATGACAGGTTCCTTGCCGAGAGCCGCCCGTATGACCGCCCCCCGCCAGATCTTCGTCACCACCGCCCTGCCCTACGCCAACGGCACCTTCCACATCGGCCACATCATGGAATACATCCAGGCCGACATCTGGGTGCGGTTCCAGCGCATGCAGGGGCACGCGGTCAACTTCGTGGGGGCCGACGACGCGCACGGCGCGCCGATCATGATCGCGGCCGAAAAGGCCGGCAAGACGCCCGAAGCTTTCGTGGCCGACATCGCCGCCGGACGCAAGCCGTACCTGGATGGCTTCCTGATCAGCCACGACAACTGGCACAGCACGCACAGCCCCGAAAACACCGCGCTGGCGCAGGCCATCTACAAGGACTTGAAGGCCAATGGCCTGATCGAGTCGCGCGTCATCGAGCAGTTCTTCGACCCCGCCAAGGGCATGTTCCTGCCCGACCGCTTCATCAAGGGCGAATGCCCCAACTGCCACGCCAAGGACCAGTACGGCGACAACTGCGAGGTGTGCGGCGCGGTGTACGCGCCCACCGAGCTGATCGAGCCGTATTCGGCGCTGTCCGGCGCCAAGCCCGAGCTGAAGACCAGCGAGCACTTCTTCTTCAAGCTGTCCGACCCGCGCTGTATCGATTTTCTGAAGCAGTGGACGACCAGCGGCGCCGTGCAGCCCGAGGTGCTGAACAAGATCACCGAATGGATCGCCCCCGGCGAGGACGGCCAGCCCAAGATGGGCGACTGGGACATCAGCCGCGACGCGCCCTACTTCGGCATCGAGATTCCCGACGCACCGGGCAAGTATTTCTATGTATGGCTCGACGCGCCCATCGGCTACCTGGCCAGCCTGAAGAACCTGCTGGAAAAGCGCGGCGAAAGCTACGACGCCTACATGGCCCGGCCTGACCTGGAGCAGGTCCACTTCATCGGCAAGGACATCATCACCTTCCACACGCTGTTCTGGCCGGCCATGCTCAAGTTCAGCGGTCGCAAGGTGCCGGACAAGGTGTTCGTGCACGGCTTCCTGACGGTGAACAACGGCGAGAAGATGAGCAAGAGCCGCGGCACCGGCCTGGACCCGCTGAAGTACCTGTCGCTGGCCATGAACCCCGAATGGCTGCGCTACTACATCGCCGCCAAGCTGTCGGGCCGCAACGAGGACATCGACTTCAACGCCGAAGACTTCATGGCGCGCGTCAACGCCGACCTGGTGGGCAAGTTCATCAACATCGCCAGCCGCGCTGCAGGCTTCATCAGCAAGCGCTTTGATGGCCGCCTGGGCGTCATCAGCGCCGACGGCGTGGCGCTGCTGGACGCCTTGCGCGCCGCGCTGCCCACCATCACCGAGCTGTACGAACAGCGCGAAACCGGCAAGGTGGTGCGCGAGGTGATGGCGCTGTGCGACAAGGTCAACGCCTATGTGGACGCCAACAAGCCGTGGGAAATCGCCAAGCAGGTCGGCCAGGACGACCGCCTGCAGGACGTGTGCAGCACCTGCATCGAGGCGTTCCGCATTCTCACCATCTACCTCAAGCCCATCCTGCCCAAGCTGGCGGCCGACGTGGCCTTGTTCCTGATGGTGCCGCCCGAAGATTTCGGCGACGTGAAGACGCCGCTCGGCCCCGGCGCGCAGATCGGCGAGTACACGCACCTGATGCAGCGCGTCGACGTCAAGCAACTTGACGCGCTTTTTGAGCCGCCAGCGCCTGCCCCGCAAGCGCTGGCAGCTATCGAATCAGAAGCGACGGTGGCTGTCGCCGTGCCCGGCGGCGAAGCGCTGGCACCGGTCATCACCATCGACGACTTCGTCAAGACCGACCTGCGCATCGCCAAAATCGTCGACTGCCAGCCGGTGGAAGGCTCGACCAAGCTACTGCGCCTGACGCTGGACGTGGGCGAAACCGGCGACGACGGCCAGCCGAAGCTGCGCAACGTGTTTTCCGGCATCGCCAGCGCCTACCGGCCCGAAGACCTGAAGGGCAAGCACACCGTGATGGTGGCCAACCTGGCGCCTCGCAAGATGAAGTTCGGCGTCAGCGAAGGCATGGTGCTGGCCGCCAGCCACGGCGATGAAAAGGCCCACCCCGGCATCTTCGTGCTGGAGCCCACGCCCGGCGCGCAGCCGGGCATGCGAGTGCGCTGACAGGCCGCGCCATGGCCCTGCTGTCCATGCTCCACTTCCGCCCGCGCCTGCTGGATTCGCTGCAGGGTTACGACCGGGCACGCTTTGCGCGCGACTTCGGCGCCGGCATCACGGTGGCCGTGGTGGCGCTGCCGCTGGCGATGGCGTTTGCCATCGCGTCCGGCCTCAAGCCCGAGGCGGGGCTGTTCACCGCCATCATCGCGGGCTTCATCATCTCGGCGCTGGGCGGCAGCCGGGTGCAGATCGGCGGGCCGGCGGGCGCGTTCATCGTCATCGTCTACGGCATCGTCGAGCGCTACGGCGTCGGCAACCTGATCATCGCCACCGCGCTGTCGGGCGTGCTGCTGTTCCTGATGGGCGTGTTCCGGCTGGGCACGCTGGTGCGCTTCATTCCGGTGGCCGTCATCATCGGCTTCACCAACGGCATCGCGGTGCTGGTGGCGCTGTCGCAGATCAAGGACTTTTTGGGCCTGCACGTGCCCAAGATGCCGGGCGACTTCTTCGGCATTCTGGGCGCGCTGTGGAGCCACCTGCACACCGTCAACCCCTGGGCGGTGGGCGTGGCGCTGGGCTCGCTGGCCATCGTGATTGCCTGGCAGCGCTGGCTGCCGTCGCTGGGGCCCAAGGTGCAGTTCTCGGGCAAGCTCAGTTCGGTGCCCGGTTCCATCGTGGCGCTGGTGCTGGCCACGCTGGTGGTGGGCGTGTTCAAGCTGCCGGTGGAAACCATCGGCAGCAAGTTCGGCGGCATTCCGGCCGCGCTGCCGGCGTTCACGCTGCCCAGCTTCAGCTGGGAATCGGCGCGCTTCCTGCTGATGCCCACCATCACCCTGGCACTGCTGGGCGCCATTGAATCGCTGCTGTGCGCGCGCGTGGCCGACGGCATGATCGGCGACCGCCACGACCCCAACCAGGAATTGATGGCGCAGGGCGTGGCCAATTTCGTCACGCCCTTTTTCGGCGGCATGCCGGCCACCGGCACCATCGCGCGCACCGTGACCAACGTCAAAAGCGGCGCCACCAGCCCCGTGGCGGGCATGGTGCACGCGCTGGCGCTGCTGGCGGTGATCCTGGTGGCGGCGCCGCTGGCCGGTTCGATCCCGCTGGCCACGCTGGCCGCCATCCTGATGTTCGTGGCCTGGAACATGGGCGAATGGCGCGAATTTGCCCGCCTGCCCACCTACCGCATGCCTTACCGCGTCACGCTGGTGGCGGTGTTTTTGCTGACGGTGATCTTCGACCTGACGGTGGCGGTCGAATTCGGCATCTTCGCGGCGTGCGTCACCTTCATCTACCGCATCTCCAGCCTGTCGCGGTCCGAGCGGCTGACCGCCGCCGACCACCCCGACCTGGCCGGGCGCGACGACATCCAGGCCTGGCGGCTGTACGGCGCGCTGTTCTTCGGCGCCACCAAGCTGGTCGAGCAAATCGAGGACCACCTGCCGACGCGCACCCTGGTGCTGGACCTGAAGAACGTGATCTACATCGATTCGACCGGCGCCGAGTCGCTCGAAAACCTGGTGCACACCTGCCACAAGCAGGGCGTGCGGCTGATCGTGTCGGGCCTGATGAACCAGCCGGCCGACATCGCCGGCCGCACGGGCCTCACGGCCCTGCTGCAGGAACGCTCGGCCGACGACGTGCAGCCCGACGTGGCCGCCGCCATTGCCACCGCCGTGGCCGGCGCGCCCGAAGGCCTGCCCGACGCCGCCCACATGGGCTATTCGGGCGCCTGACGCGGCGCGGCTGGCGGGCCGCGTCTTGCTTCTGTTTTGATAGCTTCAGACGCTGACCAGGCAAGCGCTGGTTGCGTTTTTATACTTTCTCCGCAAGCAAGCAACTTGATCGAACCCGGTCATTCCCGCGAAGGCGGGAATCCATGCCTCCACCGGCGGCGGCACCGGCAGACGCGCCCTGGATTCCCGCCTTCGCGGGAATGACGGGGTCAGTGGGCGCCGTTTAAGCCATGACTTTCGGATCCCTCATGCAACCAGCGCGGCATCAGCCGCCGCCGCGCATGTCCGGCCCGTCCGGGTCGGGGCCGACTTCGCTGCGGATCACGCGGTAGTCCGGGCTGAAGATGACGTTGAAGGCCTTCTTCTCGCTGGGCGGCTCAAGGAATTTCCACGTCCACACCACCTCGTTCTTGAGCGCGTACGGCACTTGCCTGGCGGGCTTGCCCAGCAGGCGGCGCACGTCCTCCACCCCCATGCCGGGCTGCACGCGGCGGAAGTTGTCGGGCGTCAGCACCTGGCGCAGCGCGCTCATGCGGCCGTCGGGGCCGATGGTGATCATGTAGTTGCGCATGCCCTCGGGCTGGCGGTTGTATTCGTAGGTCTTGGCGCCACCGGCCTCGGGCCAGACGCGCTCGGGCTGGCCGAAGCGCTGCACCACGTCGGCCTCGGTGGCAACGCCCTCTTCCAGCTCCTTGATGGCCTGCGGGTCGCAGGCGGCGATGCCCGCTGCCCCCAGCAGGGCGGCCAGCCCCCAGCAGATGCGGCGCGTGATGTTCTTCATGGTGTCGTGCCCCGGTAAAATGGATCGAAACGCCCGTAACGCGGCAGCCCCCAGCGGCGCCGTCGGACGGTTCCCACATAACAAGGCACAGTGTATGTCCCTCGCACGCATCTTCCAGCGCCCGCATTACCAGTCCGACGCCACGCGCTTCATCGACGACCTGAAGCAAGCCCAGCCCGAGCTGGACCTGCAGCAGCGCCAGGGCCGCGCCCTGCTGTGGGACAAGCACATCGACCGCGACCTGCAGGCCGAGTTTCGCGCTGGCCGCGTCAAGCAGGGTGCCTACGTCTACCAGACCAGCCCGACGCTGTAAGCCGCGCCTTGTGGGTAAAAACCCCTCTGGTCGCTTGACCAGCCTGCGCATCGCGCTATCGTAAACGCAGCAAACATGTCGGCTGTCGATTCCGAGCCGCTGCTAGACGCGCCTGCCCAGGCGCCCCTGCCCGAGGTGGTCGACCACGTGGCCGTGGCGCGCCTGTACGGCGAGCCGCTGTTCCAACTGCCGACCGACCTGTACATACCGCCCGACGCGCTGGAGGTCTTTCTGGAGGCCTTCGAAGGCCCGCTGGACCTGCTGCTGTACCTGATCCGCAAGCAGAACTTCAACATCCTCGACATCCCGATGGCGGCGGTGACGCGCCAGTACCTGAGCTATGTCGACGAGATCCGCAGCCGCAACCTGGAGCTGGCGGCCGAATACCTGCTGATGGCGGCGATGCTGATCGAGATCAAGTCGCGCATGCTGCTGCCGCCCCGCAAGACAGCCGAAGGCCAGGAGCCCGAGGACCCGCGCGCCGAGCTGGTGCGCCGCCTGCTCGAATACGAGCAGATGAAGCTGGCCGCCAGCCGCCTGGCCGAAGTGCCGCAGTTCGGCCGCGATTTTTTGAAGGCGCAGGTGTATGTCGAGCAGGCGCTGAAGCCGCGCTTTCCGGACGTGGAGCTGGCCGACCTGCAGTCCGCGTGGGCCGACATCCTCAAGCGCGCCAAGCTGGTGCAGCACCACAAGATCAGCCGCGAAGAACTCAGCGTGCGCGAGCACATGTCCATCGTGCTGCGCAAGCTGCAAGGCCGCCGCTTCGCGCCGTTCGAAGACCTGTTCGACCCCGCGCGCGGCGTGCCGGTGCTGGTGGTGACGCTAATCGCGCTGCTGGAGCTGGCCAAGGAAAACCTGGTCGAGATCACGCAGGCCGAGGCGTACGCGCCGATTTACGTGCGGCTGGCATTTACACCGTCGGATTGACCCACCCGGTTAAACCTCCAAGTACCGAACGCGAAGAACGCCAAGGATTCACGAAGGACGCGAAAAACAGCCTAAGGTTTTTGCATCTTTTGCGTCCTTTGCGAAATCTTCGCGTCCTTCGCGTCCGGCTGTTTTTTTAAGGCTTCCCATGAACACGACGCCACCTCCCGCCCCCGCCTCCCCCTACGGCACCCTGCCGCCCGCCTCGCCGCCGGCGCAGCGCAAGCCCATCAGCCTGCCGCGCCTGGCGCAGCTGCACGCCAGCGGCGAGAAGATCACCATGCTGACGGCGTACGACGCCACCTTTGCCGCCGTGGCCGACGCGGCGGGCGTCGAATGCCTGCTGGTGGGCGATTCGCTGGGCATGGTCTGCCAGGGGCTGCCGTCCACCGTGGGCGTGTCCCTGGAGGCCATGCGCTATCACACCGAGAGCGTCTCGCGCGGGCTGCACCGCGTTCAGGGCACGGCCTGGCTGATTGCCGACCTGCCCTTCGGCAGCTACCACGAATCGCCCGAGCAGGCGCTGCACAGCGCCACCACGCTGATGCAGGCCGGCGCGCACATGGTCAAGCTGGAAGGCGGCGGCTGGACGGCGCCCACGGTGCGCTTTCTGGTCGAGCGCGGCATCCCCGTATGCGCGCACCTGGGCCTGACGCCGCAGACCGTGCACGCCCTGGGCGGCTACCGCGTGCAGGGGCGGGGCGACGCTGCCGCGCAAACCCTGCGCCGCCACGCGCTGGAGCTGCAGGACGCCGGCGCCGCCATGCTGGTGCTGGAGATGGTGCCGGCCGCCCTGTCGGCGCAGCTCACGCAAGAGCTGCCGCGCTGCGCCACCATCGGCATCGGCGCTGGCCAGGGCACCGCGGGGCAGGTGCTGGTGATGCACGACATGCTGGGCATCAACCTGGGCAAGATGCCGAAATTCGTGCGCAACTTCATGGACGGCCACGGCAGCGTCAAGGCCGCCATCGAGGCCTACGTGCGCGCCGTCAAGGAAGGCCGCTTTCCGGACGACGCGGCGCACGCGTGGTAGGTGCCGCGCGCTTCACAAACGATAGCAGCACACGCTTTCCAGACTTGCGCTACCGCTCTTTTTTACTCCATTCCGCTCGCATCGAACATCCCCATGCACATCGTCCACTCCATCGCCGAGCTGCGCCACGCGCTGCGCCACGCCAACCGCCCGGCCTTCGTGCCGACCATGGGCAACCTGCACGCCGGGCACCTGGCGCTGGTCGAGCAGGCGCGCGCGCTGGGCGACGCCACCGTCGCCAGCATCTTCGTCAACCGCCTGCAGTTTCTGCCGCACGAGGACTTCGACAGCTACCCGCGCACCTTCGAATCCGACTGCGCCAAGCTGCAGGGCGCCGGCTGCGACGTGCTGTTTGCCCCGCGCGAAGGCGACCTGTACCCCGAGCCGCAGACCTTCAAGGTGGTGCCCGACCCGGCGCTGGCCAACTTGCTGGAAGGCGAATTCCGCCCCGGCTTCTTCACCGGCGTCGCGACGGTGGTGATGAAGCTGTTCATGGCCGTGTTCGCCGGCAAGCCGCAGGGCGTGGCGGTGTTCGGCAAGAAGGACTACCAGCAGCTCATGGTCATCCGTGGGCTGGTGCGGCAGTTTGCGCTGCCGATCGAGATCGTCGCGCACGACACCGAGCGCGCGGCCGACGGGCTGGCGCTGAGCTCGCGCAACGGCTACCTCAGCGAGGCCGAGCGCGCCGAGGCGCTGCAACTGTCGCTGGCGCTGCGCGCCCTGGCGCGTGACGCGGTGGCCGCCGCGCACGCCCTGCCGGCGCAATTGCCAGCGCTCGAAGCCGCCGCGCGGCAGGCGCTGGCCGCGCGCGGCTGGCAGCCCGATTACCTGACGGTGCGCCGCCGCGCCGACCTGCTGCCGCCGCAGCCGGGCGACGCGGCCGGCAGCCTGGTGGCGCTGGGCGCGGCGCGCCTGGGCAGCACGCGACTGATCGACAACCTGGAGCTGTAGGCGGGTGCGGTGCGCCCCACGCCAGGTACAAATGCCCCTATGCGCTGTCACGGCGTCGTTTGCAGCTATTTATTTTATAGCAAACACTAGCATCTCGCGCGCCCGGTCGTATTGGCGCTCCCCGTTGTCACCACGCGACGCCTGCGCCAATAATGGCGCGGATGCGGCATTTCGCGCTACTTCAGCGGCGGTGCCGGTCGGCGTGCGGCGCGCCGGGTGCGTTGCGGGTGGGCGAGAATCACGGCTCGCCACGCGCGGCTGGCGTGCGGCGCGGACGGATTTCGTTCACCTTTCACTTTTATAGGAAACCTCATCATGGGTCTGCTCGATTCGGTTCTGGGTTCGGTGCTGGCGGGTCAAAACCAGCAGGGAGGCCTGGGCGGCCTGGGCAATGTGCTGGGCGGCATGCTGGGCGGCCAGCAACAGGCGCCGCAAGGCCAGGCCGGCGGCCTGAACGCGGGCCTGATCGCCGCGCTGGCGCCGGTGCTGATCGGCATGCTGGCCAACAACAGCGGCCAGGGCGGCTTGGGCGGCCTGCTTGACAAGTTCACCCGCGCGGGCGCCGGTGATGCCGCCAATTCGTGGATCGGCACTGGCCAGAACCAGTCGGTCAGCCCCGACGTGGTGACGCAGGCGCTGGGCCCCGACGTGGTGGGCGACATCGCCGCCAAGCTGGGCCTGGGCCACGCCGACGCCGCTGGCGGCATCGCGCAGGTGCTGCCCGAGCTGATCGACAAGCTGACGCCGCACGGCCAGGCGCCGCAGGGCGGCCTGGGCAGCAGCGACGACATCGTCGGCATGCTGGGCCGCATGCTGCAGCAGCGCTGATCGGCACCCGCGCCCTGCTACAGGGCTGATAGCGAACCGCGCCCGCCCCTGTGGCGGCCGCGGTTCTTTTTATTGGAAAACGGAAGACCGAACACCGGACGCGAAGGACGCCAAGGATTCGCGAAGGGCGCGAAGGAAACAGCCAGAAATTTCCTGGTTTTTCTGCGTCTTAAGCGCCCGGCTGTTTCAACGGTATCGGGCAGGCTGCCGCGCATCCAGGCGCGCGGGAAAGGCCATGTGTCGCCGTCCGCTCTGCCTCCAATTCGGCGCGAGCGAAACCCCTCAGAGCAGTTCGCCCTTGGGGTCGCGGCCCATCAGCGCGGCGACGGCTTCGACCGGCTTGAGTTGCCCGTCCAGCAGCGCCACCACGCATTCGGTGATGGGCATGTCGACGCCCAGGTGGCAGGCGCGCTGCCACACGGTGCGGGCGCTGTAGACGCCTTCGGCCACGTGGCCGAGCGACTGCACGGCCTCGTCGAGCGTGCGGCCTTCGGCCAGCAGCAGGCCGACGCGGCGGTTGCGGCTGAGATCGCCGGTCGCCGTCAGCACCAGATCGCCCAGGCCGGACAGGCCCATGAAGGACTCTTGCCGCCCGCCCAGCGCCAGCCCCAGCCGCGCCATTTCGGCCAGGCCGCGCGTAATGAGCGCGGCGCGCGCGTTCAGTCCCAGGTTCAGGCCGTCGGCCAGGCCGGTGGCAATGGCCAGCACGTTCTTGACCGCGCCACCCACTTCGACGCCGACCAAGTCGTCGTTGGCGTACACGCGCAAGGTGGGGCCGTGAAAGGCCTCGACCAGCGCCAGCCGCACCGTCTGGTGGCGACTGGCGGCGACCAGCGCGGTGGGTTGGCCGCGCGCCACTTCCTGCGCGAAGCTGGGGCCGCTGAGGGCGCCGGCCTGCAGCTCGGGCGCGGCCTGGCGCTGGATCTCGTGCGGCATCAGGCCCACGCTGACGGCATGCGGGCCGGACACGGCGCCGGAGTCGGGCAGTTCGAAGCCCTTGCACAGCCAGGCCACCGGCACGCCCACGCCCTGCAGCAGGCCCAGCGTGCCGCGCAGGCCCGCCACCGGGGTGGCCACGACCAGCAGGTCGGCCTGCGCCGCGGCGTCCAGCAGGCTGGCCGGGTCGCCGCCACGCACGTGCAGTTCGCGCGGCAGCGGAATGCCGGGCAGATAGCGCGCGTTCTCGCGCGATTCGTGCATGGCCTGCGCCTGGGCGCCGTCGCGCGCCCACAGCGCGACCTGGTGGCCGGACGGGTTGCGGGCCGCGCTGACGGCCAACGCGGTGCCCCAGGCGCCGGCGCCGATGACTATGATTTTCATAGCTTCTCGCGCTTGTCTGGCGTGCGCCAGCGGTCTTTTTTTGTCTTCTTACTGCGTGATGATGGGCGACTCGCCCTGCTGCGCCGCGGTCTGCTGTTCGTACATCGACTGGAAGTTGATCTCGGCCAGGTGCACGGGCGGAAAACCGGCGCGCTGAATCAGGTCGGCCACGTTGCCGCGCAGGTAGGGGTAGACGATTTGCGGGCAGGCAATGCCGATGACGCCGCCCATCTGGTCGTCGGGCACGTTGCGGATTTCGAAGATGCCGGCCTGCTTGCATTCGACCAGGAACACCGTCTTGTCCTTGATCTTGGTCTGCACGGTGGCGGTGACGGTGATCTCGAACACGCCTTCGGCCACGTTCTCGGCGTTGACGCCCAGATTGATCTCGACCGAGGGTTGCTCCTGCTCCAGCAGGATGGCGGGGGAATTGGGCTGCTCGAGCGACGCTTCCTTCAGGTAGACGCGCTGGATGTTGAACACGGGATCGGTATCGGCCATGAAAAATCTCGATTCAGGGGAAAAGATAGGCGGCGGACGAACGCGCCGCGCGTGCGGCGTGCGCCCGCCTGGCGGGGATTATCTCAGGCAGCCATGACAGCGCGGCGGCGTCAGGCGGTGCCGGCCAGCAGCCCGTCCAGCCCACCGCGCTGGTCCAGCGCCACCAGGTCGTCGTGGCCACCCACGTGCGTGTCGCCGATGAAGATCTGCGGCACGGTGCGGCGGCCAGTGATTTCCATCATGGTCTGGCGCTGGCCGGGGTCCAGGTCAACGCGGATTTCGTCGATGCGCTCGACGCCCTTGGCCTTCAGCACCTGCTTGGCGCGAATGCAGTACGGGCAGGTGCCGGTGGAATACATCTTGACGGGTTGCATGGGAGTTCAGGCCTTTTCGATGGGCAGGTTGGCTTCACGCCACGACTTCATGCCGCCCGACAGCGACTGGGCGTTTTCATAGCCCAGCTTGCGCGCCACCGCCACTGCGCGCGACGAACGCATGCCCGAGGCGCACACCAGCACCAGCGGCGTGGCCTTGTTCTTGACCGCGCCGGGCAGCTTGGCTTCCAGATCGGCCAGCGGAATGCTCCTGGCGCCGACGACGTGGCCGGCCGCGTATTCGCCCGGCTCGCACACGTCGATGACCACCGCCTTGTCGCGGTTGATGAGTTGCACCGCACCGGCTGGCGTCAGCCCGCCGACGCCACCGCCGCCGCGCAGCATGGGCGCCAGCAGCATGCCGCCGGACACCAGCGCCACCAGGATCAACATCCAGTTCGCCAACAGAAAACTCACTTCGCACGTCCTTTGTTCAGTAGGGATCGCACCCGCCATGCGCGGGGCCGGTTCGCGGCGATTCTAAAATGGGCGGTTCCGGCCCGCGCGCGGCCGGGTTTTGTGCGCATTCCGCGCTTTCACGCCTCTTGCCACCGACCATGCACAAGCTTGTCCTGATCCGCCACGGCGAATCCACCTGGAATCTCGAAAACCGCTTCACCGGCTGGACCGACGTCGACCTGACGCCCACCGGCGTCGAACAGGCCAAGCAGGCCGGCCGCCTGCTGAAGCAAGCCGGTTACGACTTCGACGTCGCCTACACCAGCGTGCTGACGCGCGCCATCCGCACCCTGCACCTGGCGCTGGACGAGATGGACCGCCTGTGGCTGCCCACCGTCAAGCATTGGCGCCTGAACGAACGCCACTACGGCGCGCTGCAGGGCCTGAACAAGGCCGACATGGCCAAGCAGTATGGCGACGAGCAGGTGCTGGTGTGGCGCCGCAGCTACGACACCCCGCCGCCCGCGCTGGAGCCGACCGACCCGCGCAGCGAGCGCGGCGACCCGCGCTACGCCAGGCTGCAGCCGGGCGAAGTGCCGCTGACCGAATGCCTGAAGGACACCGTGGCGCGCGTGCTGCCGTTCTGGAACGAATCGATGGCGCCCGCCATTTCGGCCGGCAAGCGGCTGGTGGTGGCCGCCCACGGCAACTCGATCCGTGCGCTGGTCAAGTACCTCGATAACATTTCCGACGCCGACATCGTGGGCCTGAACATCCCCAACGGCATTCCGCTCGTGTACGAACTGGACGCCGACTTGAAGCCGCTGCGCAGCTACTACCTGGGCGACGCCGAAGCGGCCGCCCGCGCCGCCGCCGCGGTGGCCAGCCAGGGCAAGGCCTGAGCGCGCCACTGTCAACCGGGGGTAAACGGTGCCGTCCGTACGGAACTTCGCGCCCCCGCGCGAGCCGAAAGCATTTGCCAAGGTTATATTGAGCGCAAGCTCCCAGGACTTACCCACACCATGAGTCAGAAAACCAAGATTGCCGGCTGGATTGCCGTGGGCGCGCTGGCCGGCGCGCTGACCACGGTGTCGCTGCAGACCGTGGCGCGCGGCACGCTGGCGCCGCTGCCGCTCGAGGAGCTGCAGCAGCTGGCCGCCGTGTTCGGCATGATCAAGTCCGACTACGTCGAGCCGGTGGACGAGAAAAAGCTCATCACCGACGCCATTTCGGGCATGGTGTCCAGCCTCGACCCGCATTCGCAGTACTTCGACAAGAAGAGCTTCAAGGAATTCCGCGAAGGCACCACCGGCCGCTTCGTCGGCGTCGGCATCGAGATCACGCAGGAAGACGGCGTGATCCGTGTGGTTTCGCCCATCGAGGGCGCGCCGGCCGACCGCGCCGGCCTGAAGCCGGGCGACCTGATCACCCGCATCGACGACACTGCCGTGCGCGGCCTGTCGTTGAACGAGGCCGTCAAGCGCATGCGCGGCGAGCCGGGCACCAAGGTGTTGCTGACGATCCTGCGCAAGGACGAAAACCGCACCTTCCCGGTGACCATCACGCGCGAAGAGATCCGCACCCAGTCGGTCAAGAGCAAGCTGGTCGAGCCCGGTTACGCCTGGCTGCGCCTGTCGCAGTTTCAGGACCGCACGGTGGACGACTTCGTCACCAAGATCGAGGACATCTACAAGCGTGAGCCCAACCTGAAGGGCCTGGTGCTCGACCTGCGCAACGACCCGGGCGGCTTGCTGGACGCGGCCGTCGCCGTGTCGGCCGCCTTCCTGCCCGAAGGCGCCACGGTGGTGTCGACCAACGGGCAGATCGAGGAAAGCAAGTCGGTCTACAAAGCGCGCCCCGAGGACTACATGCGCCGCCGCGGGGCCGACCCGCTCAAGCGCCTGCCCGCCGCGCTGAAGACGGTGCCGATGGTGGTGCTGGTCAACGAAGGCTCGGCCTCGGCCAGCGAGATCGTCGCCGGCGCGCTGCAAGACCACAAGCGCGCCATCGTGATGGGCAGCCAGACCTTCGGCAAGGGATCGGTGCAGACGGTGCGCCCGCTCGGCCCCGACACGGCGCTGAAGATCACCACCGCACGCTACTACACGCCCAACGGCAACTCGATCCAGGCCAAGGGCATCGTGCCCGACATCATGGTCGACGACACGGCCGAGGGCAGCCCGTTCGCGGTTCTGCGCATGCGCGAGGCCGATCTGGAAAAGCACCTGACCGGCACCCAGGAAGGCAAGAAAGACCCCGCGCTCGAAAAAGAACGCGAGGCGGCCATGAAGCGCCTGGAAGAAGAGTCGCGCAAGCCCGCCGCCCAGCGTCGCCCGCCCGAATACGGCAGCGATAAGGACTTCCCTTTGCAGCAGGCGCTGGCCAAGCTGAAAGGCCAGCCGGTCAAGGTCAGCAAGACGCTGGTCGAGCGCAAGGAAGAGCCCAAGACAGAGTGATGACTCCCCCTGCGCCGCTGCGCGTCTTCCGCCGGAGGGGGACAACACCGGCGGCCGGCGCAGGTCCGGCCACGGTGTTCCCGGATGGCGCTGCGCCAGCAGGCCAACAGGGGTGAATGGGTGACGACATGGATGACGGGCAACTGCTGCGCTATTCGCGCCACATCCTGCTGGATGACATTGGCGTCGAGGGGCAGGCCCGGCTGCTGGCGGCGCATGCGCTGATCGTCGGCGCCGGCGGGCTGGGCTCGCCCGTGGCGCTGTACCTGGCCAGCGCGGGCGTGGGGCGGCTGACCATCGTCGATGACGACACGGTCGACCTGACCAACCTGCAGCGCCAGATCATGCACACCGAGGCGCGCGTCGGCCAGGCCAAGACGGCGTCGGCGCAGGCGGCCGTGGCCGCGATCAACCCCGAGGTGCGGGTCCGCGCCGTCAACCAGCGCGCCGACGAGGCGCTGATGACCGACTTGGCCGCCAGCGCCGAGGTGGTGCTGGACTGCACCGACAACTTTGCCACGCGCCAGGCGCTCAACCGCGCCTGCGTGGCCGCCGGACGGCCGCTGGTGTCGGGCGCGGCCATCGGCTTTGACGGGCAGGTGTCGGTCTACGACACCGCCCGGCCCGACTCACCCTGCTACGCCTGCATCTTTCCGCCGTCGCAGACGGTGGAGGAAGTGCGCTGCGCCACCATGGGCGTGTTCGCGCCGCTGGTGGGCGTCATCGGCACGCTGCAGGCGGCCGAGGCGCTGAAGCTGCTGGCAGGCGTCGGCCAGTCGCTGCAGGGCCGGCTGCTGATGCTGGATTTGCGCCGCACCGAATGGACCGAGTTGCGCGTGCGGCGCCAGTCGGGCTGCCCGGTGTGCGGCCACCGACCGACGGCGTAGGCGTTTTCCTACAAGTGCGCGGTGCGCACGCTGGCACAGTAGGGCCCGGACGAATCCTAGACTCGGCTGCATCGCCTTAGCCTTTCCGGCGGGAATGCGGGGCAGGAAGCACCCTCCCGTTCACCTACAGCCATGTCCGGCCCCAATACAGTGCGCGCTTATTTCGTTGAAGACAACCCGACCATCCGTGACAACCTGATTGCCACGTTGGAGGAATTGGGCGGCATCGCGCCGGTCGGTTATGCCGAAACAGAGCACGACGGCAGCCAATGGCTCACCCAGCACACCGGCCAGTGGGATCTGGCCATCGTCGACCTGTTTCTCAAGCAAGGCAGCGGCTTGGGCGTGCTGCAGGCTTGCCGCGAGCGCAACCCGGCGCAGAAAGTGGTGGTGCTGACCAACTACGCCACGCCCGACGTACGGGTGCGCTGCCAGCAGCTGGGCGTGGACGCGGTGTTCGACAAGTCGAACGACATCGAGGCACTGATCGACTTCTGCCTTGAGCTGAAAGGCTCGGCCTGAGCCGCGCGGGCCGCGCCCTGGCGACCGCCGCAAAAACAAAAGCCGCCCAAGCAGGCGGCTTTCTTGCAGGGCGCCGCGCGCCGCGCCGATCAATCAATCAGCTTGTTCTTCAGCGCGTAGTAGGTCAGGTCGCTGTTGGAGCTGAGCCCCATTTTTTCCATCAGCCGCGTGCGGTAGGTGCTCACCGTCTTGACCGACAGCGACAGCGATTCGGCGATGTCGCCGGCCGTCTGCCCCTTGGCCAGCTTGAGAAACACCTGGAACTCGCGCTCGGACAGCTGCTCGTGCGGCGCCGCGTCGCTCTTGCGGCCCAGCTGCTGCGCCAGCAGTTCGGCCACCGACGGCGTGATGTAGCGCTTGCCCAGCGCAATGGTGCGAATGGCCTCGACGATCTCCGACGGGTCACATTCCTTGTTGAGGTAACCGCTGGCGCCCTGGCGGATCAGGTTCATCGCGTAATGCTCTTCTGGGTAGCCGGAGAGAATCAGGATGCCCACGTCCGGCGCCTTGGCGCGGATCATGGCCAGCGCGTCGATGCCGCTTTGCCCTGGCATGGACAAGTCCATCACCAGCACGTCCAGTTCGGTCGTGCGCACCAGGTCAATGGCTTCGCGGCCGCTGGCCGCCTCGCCCGCCACGCGCAGATCGACATGTTCCGAGAAAAACTGCTTGAGTCCCGAACGCACGATGGCGTGGTCGTCCACAATACCGATTCTGATCACGGCGCGCCTTCCTCATCGAGGTTGCCCCCACACAGCGTGGCGGCTCAAGCGTAATTCTAGTTGCCCCGCCATGCCCGATTCATCGCTTCACCCACCGCGCCCCGCCCCGCGCCTGCGCAAGCCCCTGTCGCTGCGCGCCACGTTGTTCGTCGCGGCGCTGTGCGCCATTGCCATCATGTGGCTCAACGAGGACACCTACGTCCGCACCAACCAGACCCTGGGCGAGATCCAGCAAGCGCACGCCGTGCGCCGCACGGTCAACACCCTGGCGCGCCGCCTGGTCGAGGCCGAATCGAACCAGCGCGGCTTCATCCTGACGGGCGATCGCGCCTATCTTGAGCCGTATCAGGCCGCGCTGGCCGACATCGACAGGCTGATGCGTGAGTTGACCGAGATCGAGCCCCGCGTGCTGGGCAGCGGCTCCGAAGCCATGTTCGCCTTCCGCAACCTGCTGTCCGAAAAGATCGGCGAAATGGCGCTGGCCGTGCGGCTGCGCGCGGAAGACCGGGCCGACGTGGTGAACTTCGTCATGACTTCCAACGTCGGGCTGCAGCAAATGCGCGCCTTTCACCAGCAGGCCGACACCCTGCTGGCGCAGGCCGACGGTGTGGTGGCCGAGCGCCGGATCGAGCTTTATCGGCTGCTGAACGTGTCGCGCTTTGGCCTGGCGGCGGGCGTGCTGGCGGCGTTTTTCGCCTTCTTCCTGTACGTCAACCAGACGCGGGCGCTGCGGCAGTCGGACGAGCGCCAGAAGCAGTTGCTGGAGGCCGAGCGCGACGCGCTGGAATCGCAGGTGCGCGAGCGCACCGCGCGGCTGACCGAGCTGGCCACCTACCTGCAGCAAGCGGTGGAAGACGAGCGCGCCCACCTGGCGCGCGAACTGCACGACGAGCTGGGCGCCCTGTTGACAGCGGCCAAGCTGAACGTGGCGCGCATCAAGTCCAAGCTGCCGCCGGACGCCACCGAACTGGCCGAGCGCCTGAAGCACCTGACCGAAACGCTGAACCAGGGCATCGCGCTCAAGCGCCGCATCATCGAGGATTTGCGCCCCTCCTCGCTGTCCAACCTGGGGCTGGTGGCGTCGCTCGAAATTCTGACGCGCGAATTCGCCGACCGCTCAGGCATCGAAGTCGAAATCGCCGTGGAGCCGGTCGAGCTGGACGCGACCAGCGAGCTGACGATCTACCGCATGGTGCAGGAAGCGCTCACCAACATCGGCAAGTACGCCAAGGCGCACAAGGTCAACGTGAGCCTGCGCAACTACGTCTACCACGCCGAAGTGTCGGTGCAGGACGACGGCGTGGGCTTCGACCCGTCGCAGCTGCCACAGGCATCGCACGGGCTGGTGGGCATGCGCCACCGCATCGAGGCCAGCGGCGGCCGGCTGGACATCAATTCGGCGCCGGGCACCGGCTCGCGCATCACCGGCACCATTCCGCGCCGCATCGCCAAGCCCCAGGACCAACTGGCCGTGGCCGTGGCGTCCATGTCGGCCGATTCCTACAAAGCCCCCGCGCCCCCGCTGACAGCGCCGAACGCGCCGCACTGATGCCATCGGCCCATGCGTGACTTATGCTTGGGCAACGCTTGAGGACAGGGAAAACACCCCTGCCGAGCGAGCGCCCCGCCAACCCTTCCACATCACCGCAGGCCCCGAAAGGACTTTTTGCACCATGAACACGCAAGACACCATCGAGAAAATCACCGACAGCGCCCAGAACGCCACCGACAAGATGGCCCACAAGGCCGAGCGCTCGGTCGAATCCGCCCGCCTGTACGCCAACGAGGCGCTGGACAAGGCCGATGCCAAGGTGCGCAGCCTGCGCGAAGACGTGCAGCCGGCGCTGGACGCCATTTCCACCCGCGTGCAAGACATGGCCGCGCGTGGCAAGGCCGCCGCCGCCGACACGTCGGCCCAGGCGCGCGACAAGTTCAACGAATACTCTGAAAAGACCAGCGCCTACGTGACCGAGCAGCCGCTGAAGTCGATGGCCATTGCCGCCGCCGCTGGCGCTGCGCTGGCCATTCTGATGGGCCGCCGCCGCGGCTGATGCATCGCCTGTGGTGCGGAGCGCTGGCTTGGCGCACCCGCTCCGACGGCCGCACCCCGCTCGCCTTGGCCAGCGGGGTTTTTTTATTTTTTGAAGCTATGTTTTTTATAGCTTCTGGCGCTTGCTGAAAGGGCGTTGGCGGCGCATTTCATGCCAAATCCGGCCTATCGACCGCCGCCGCCATGCGTTCGGCCTGCGCGCGCAGACGCTGCAGCAGCGCGTCCAGCGCCGCCACTTGCGTCTCGTCCAGCACCGACAGCAGCTCGCGGTTGATGGCCGCCACGCGCGGCAGCAGGGCCTCGTACAGCGCGCGCCCGGCTGGCGTCAGGTCCAGCAACACTTCGCGCCGGTCGCCGCGCCGCGGCGTGCGCGCCACCAGCCCCTTGTGCACCAGTGCGCCGACGGCGCGCGAAGTCTGCGCGCGGTCCAGCCCCGCCCGCGCGGCCAGCGCCGACGAAGCCACACCGGTGCCGCGCCCCAACTGCGCCAACATGCGCCATTCGCGCCGGGTGACGCCGAATTCGGCTTCGCACACCCGCACCACGGGCCGCCGCGCCGCCGCCTGCACCTGCCACATCACGTACAGCAGCATGTCGTCCAGCGTTCTGGGCTGGGTCAGTCGCGAGCCTGGCATTGGGGTAATTCCTGAGAATGGTTGACTTTGTCAATCGCGCATCCGCGCCCTACATTGCCGTTCTTTGGCCGCGCCGCGGAGAGAGGGACACACCCATCATGCATCGTAGACAACTGTTGCTGGCGGCTGGCTCGGCCGCACTGGCTGGCCGCGTCAGCGCGCAAGGCGAATCGGCGCTGCGCATCGTGGTGCCCTACGCGGCTGGCGGCTCCAGCGACCGCGCCGCGCGCCTGGTGGCCGACAAGCTGGGCGCCAGGCTGGGTCATCCGGTGGTGGTCGAAAACCGCACCGGCGCCGGCGGCCGGCTGGCGGCGCAGCAGTTGCGCAGCGCCAACGCCCAGCAGAACGTGCTGATGCTGGCCAATCCGGCCATCATGGTGGTGGCGCCACTGGTGTTCAAGGACAACGGCTACGACCCGGACAAGGACTTCCAGCCCGTGTCGCAAGTCAGCGACTACGAATTCGGCCTGGCGGTGTCGTCGGCCGTGCCGGTAAAAGAGCTGTCGCACTTGCTGGCATGGCTGCGGGCCAACCCGGGGCAGGCCAACTTCGGCGTGCCCGCCACCGGCAGCCTGCCGCACTTCTTTGCGCTGATGACGGGCGAAAAAGCCAGCGTGAAGGCGCAGGTGGTGGGCTACCGCGGCTCGGCGCCGCTGATCAGCGACCTGATCGGCGGGCAGATTCCGGTCGCCTTCGACACCCTCGACACGCTGCTGCCGCAGCACGAGGGCGGCAAGCTGCGCATCCTGGCCAGCTCGGGCGCTGGGCGCTCGCCGTTTGCGCGCCACATTCCGACCTACAAGGAGTCCGGCCTGAACCTGGTGGCCACGGGCTGGAACGCCTTTTTCGCGCCCGCCGCCATGCCGCGCGAGCAGGTGCGGCGCCTGGCCACGGCGATCCGCGAAGTGATGGCCGACCCCGACACGCAGCGCAAGTTCGTCGACGCCAAGATGACGCCGGTGGCCAGCACGCCAGCGCAGACCGAGGCCATGCTGAAAGCCTACCGCGCGCAATGGGCGCCGGTGGTGCGCCAGTCGGGGTATCAGCCATGAACGCCGTGCGCGCCCTCTTTACCCGCGGCTTCGCGCGGCGTGCGCTGGTGGCCACCACGCTCTGCCTGCTGGCCGGCGCGGCGGTGGCGCAGGCGTATCCGGCGCGGCAGATCACCTTCGTCAACAGCTTTCCGCCGGGCGGCCCGTCGGACCTGATTGCGCGATCGGTCGCCGAAGTGCTGCAAAAGCGTTTCAAGCAGCCGGTGGTGGTTGACAACAAGCCCGGCGCGGCCGGCAACATCGGCACCACGCAGGTGGCGCGCAGCGCGCCCGACGGCTACACGGTGTTGATCGGCATCGACACCACGTTCACCGTCAATCCGCACATCTACAAGGGCATGCCGTTCAAGCCGGCCGAGTTCAAGCCGCTGATGGTGATGGCCTCGTCGGGCCTGCTGGTGGGCGCACACCCGGCCACCGGCTTCAAGACGCTGGCCGACCTGATCAACGCCGGCAAGACGCGCGGCGTGACCTTCAGCTCGGCCGGCTCCGGCAGCCCGGGCCACCTGGCGGCGGAGCTGTTTCACGACGCCACCGGCATGAAGATCACCCACGTGCCCTACAAGGGCAACACGCCCGCCGTCACCGCCATCCTGAGCGGCGAAGTGAATGGCGGCGTGCTGGCCACGCCCGGCCTGCTGCCGCACGTGAAGGCGGGCAAGGTGACGGCGCTGGCCGTCACCAGCCGCCAGCGCAGCGCGTTGGCACCCGACGTGCCGACGGTGGCCGAAGCCGGCTTCAAGGGGCTGGAGCAAGAGGTGCTCTACATCGCCATGGTGCCCGCCGCCACGCCCGACGCGGTGGTGCAGACGCTGCAGCAGGCCTTTGCCGAGGCGCTGGCCCAGCCCGACGTGCGGCAGCGCCTGGCCAACCTGGACCTGTTCTACGAAGGCCT
Organism: Pseudomonadota bacterium; assembly: GCA_029780695.1. Lineage (GTDB taxonomy): Bacteria > Pseudomonadota > Gammaproteobacteria > Burkholderiales > Burkholderiaceae_C > Ottowia. Next base: position 53,900 of record JAKOYD010000078.1, on the reverse strand, counting down.
GACCGGCGCCGACGCGGCCAGACGGCTGGCCGATTTGTCGCAGCGCTACGGCCGCGTCATTCAGGCAACGGGCATGAAGGTGGAGTGAAATACTCCTTTTTTTATAGCCACCACCGCTTTCCTGACAAGCGCTGAAGGCCAAAATGACCACCAAAAACCGCCCCAGCTTCATCTTCATCGTCGCCGACGACCTGGGCTTTGCCGACCTGGGCTGCTACGGCGGGCGCGACGCCGACTTCGGCCCCGTGTCGCCCGTGCTCGATCGGCTGGCCGCGGCGGGCGTGAAGTTCACGCAGGGCTACAGCAACTCGCCGGTGTGCTCACCCACCCGCTTTGGCCTGATGACGGCGCGCTACCAGTACCGCCTGCGCGGCGCCGCCGAAGAGCCGATCAACAGCAAGAGCAAGGGCAGCAGCACGCTGGGCCTGCCGCCCGAGCACCCGACGCTGCCGTCGCTGCTGAAAGGCGCCGGCTACCGCACCGCGCTGATGGGCAAGTGGCACCTGGGCTATCCACCGGCCTTCGGGCCGCTCAAATCGGGCTACGAGGAGTTCTTCGGCCCCATGTCGGGCGGGGTCGACTACTTCACCCACTGCAGCAACAACGGCACGCACGACCTGTACCTGGGCGACGCCGAGCACCAGGCCGAGGGCTACCTCACCGACCTCATCACCAATCGGTCGGTGGACTACATCCAGCGCATGGCCGACGGCGCGCGCGGTGGCACGCCGTTTTTCCTGAGCGTGCACTACACCGCCCCGCACTGGCCGTGGGAAACGCGCGACGACGCGGCGCTGGCGCAAGAGGTGAAGGACAACCTGTTCCACCTGCACGGCGGCAACATCCACACCTACCGCCGCATGATCCACCACATGGACGAGGGCATCGGCAAGCTGGTGGACACGCTGCGCGCCGAAGGCCTGCTGGACAACACGCTGATCGTCTTCACCAGCGACAACGGTGGCGAGCGTTTTTCAGACAACTGGCCGCTGGTCGGCGGCAAGATGGACTTGACCGAAGGCGGCATACGCGTGCCCTGGATCGCGCACTGGCCGGCGCGCATCGCACCCAGCGGCGTCACCACGCAAGCCTGCATGACGATGGACTGGTCGGCCACCCTGCTCGACGCCGCCGGCGTGGCCGCGCACCCCGACTACCCGCTGGACGGCGTGTCGCTGCTGCCGGTGCTGCGCGATCCCACGGCCAGGTTCGAGCGCCCGCTGTTCTGGCGCATGAACCACCGCGGCCAGCGCGCGCACCGCGACGGCGACTGGAAGTACCTGCGCGTGGACGGGCACGACTACCTGTTCAACATCCCGCAGGACGAACGCGAACGCGCCAACCTGGCCGCCCGCGAGCCCGAGCGCCTGGCGGCCCTGCGCGATGCGTGGGAGCAGTGGAACGCCACCATGCCCGCCATACCGGCCGACGCCACCGTCAGCCTGGGCTACGGCGCCAAGGACATGCCGCAGCGCTGAGGCGGGCGACGCCTGCCGTGCTCTGATGCAAAAACGCTTGAGCAGCAAGGAGCCTGCGCTTCGCTACTCACGCCTTCCGCCTATGGGGGAAGGTTGGGATGAGGGCCGCAGCGCTGGCACCGACGGCGGGGCGGTCCCCACCCCAGCCCTCCCCAGTGGGGGAGGGAGCAACTGCCTTGCTCTCTTCACCCTCGTGGCACTCATGCAAAACCATAGCACCCTGCCCTTTTGAATAAAGCGCTGCAGCCTTGTTTAACCACCAACGCCCCACCCGGCGCCGCCCGTCAGCGCCCCATGAGCCCCGATTCGCGCGGCGCATCGACGCGCGGGCGCGGCGGCATGGGCGGCGCGGGCATGCCAAAGCCCGTGCCCGAGCCGCGGTTGGCATGAGGCTGGTCGGGCGACCAGGGGCGGCGCACCGGCCAGGCCGGCGCTGCGGGCTGCACCACCACGATGTCGCTCGGCGGCGGCTGGCCGCAAGCCAGGGCCGCGTTGTACCGGGCGGTGCGGATTTCCTCGGCCGATGCTGAAAAGCTGGCCGCGCGAAAGCTGGCTTCGGCGCGTGCCCGGCGGCAAGTGTCGGATTCGGCCAGCGATTCGGCACGACGGGCGGCGACGGCTTCGCGGGTCGCCTGTCTTTCGCGCTGCAGCGCGCGCTCGGCGCGGTCCAGTTCACGCTCGCGCTCCCGCTGGCGCGCGGCGGCGGCTTGGGCGGCTTCTTGCTGCAGCTCAACCTCGGTGCGGCGGGGCACCACCAGCTCGCCGCCCTTGCAGGGCTGGTCGGTGTAGAGCGTCTTGCCGCTGGCCGGGTCCGCGCAGCGGATGGCCTGCGCGCCCGCCGCGGCAGGCAGCAGCGCCAGGGCAGCGATCAGCACAAAGCGATTCATCGGGGTCTCCGTCAGGCGGGCGGCGGTCAAGGCGCGCCATGGTACAGAATGCTCAACGCCGCAACACCCGCGGGCGCCGACCAGCGCGCCCGGGCGACCGGCACTGACCCGCACCCGATGCACCCCGCCCTCGCCCGCCGCCTGCCCTTCCTGCACTGGCCACGCCCCACGGCGGCGCTGCTGCGGGGCGAGGCGCTGGCCGGCCTCACGGTCGGGCTGATGGTGATTCCACAAGGCGTGGCCTACGCGCAGCTGGCGGGCATGCCGCTGGTGACGGGCATCTATGCGTCGATGCTGCCGGCGCTGGTGGCGGTGCTGTTCTCGGCCTCGGCGCGGCTGTCGGTGGGGCCCACGGCGCTGACCTGCCTGATGGTGTTCGCCTCGCTCACGCCGCTGGCCGCGCCGGGCAGCGCGCAGTGGGTCGAGCTGGCCGTGTGGCTGGCGCTGCTGTCGGGCCTGCTGCAGGTGGTGCTGGGCGCCTTCAGGTTTGGCTGGCTGCTGAACCTGATCAATTCACCTGTGCTGATGGCCTTCACGCAGGCGGCGGCGGTGCTCATCATCACCTCGCAAGTGCCGGCGCTGCTGGGCTTCAAGGTGGCTTGGGGCAATATGCTGCGCCATCCGGCCATCGACCCGCTGGCTGCCGCCTTCGGCCTGGGCGCGTTGGCGTTGCTGATGCTGGCGCGCCGCTGGAAACCCACTTTTCCGGGCGTGCTGGTCATCGTGGTGGCGACGGCGGCGCTGAGCTACGCCATCGGCTTTGAAGCGCGCGGCGGCGCCGTGGTGGGGCCACTGCCGCAGGGGCTGCCCGCGCTGTATGTGCCCGGCTGGCCGGGCTGGCAGGTGCTGGGCCAACTGGTGCTGCCGACGCTGGTGGTGACGCTGGTGAGCTTTCTCGAAACCGCGTCCAGCGCCAAGGTGGACAGCCAGCGCAAGGGCGAGCGCTGGGACCAGGACCAGGACCTCATTGGCCAGGGCCTGGCCAAGATCGCGTCGGGCTTGTCGGGTGCGTTTGCCACCAGTTCGTCGTTTTCGCGCTCGGCGCTCAACCTGTACGCGGGCGCGCAGACCGGCTGGGCCACCGTCTTTTCGGTGGGCGTGGTACTGCTGGCGCTGCTGCTGTTCACGCCGGTGCTGCGCCACGTGCCTCAGGCGGTGCTGGCGGCCATCGTGGTGGCGGCCGTGCTGGGGCTGATCAAGCCGCGCGAATTCGGGCGTCTGTGGCGCATCTCGCGCGTCGAAACGGCCATTGCCGTGGCCACCTTCGCCGTCACCCTCGCCGCCGCGCCGGCGCTGTACTGGGGCGTGCTGACGGGGGTGCTGATGGCGCTGTCGCTGTTTCTGTACCAGCGCCTGCATCCGCGCATCATCGAAGTCGGGCTGCACCCCGACGGCAGCCTGCGCGACCGCCACCTGTGGCAGTTGGCGCCGCTGGCGCCGGACACCTACGCCCTGCGCATGGACGCCGCGCTGGACTTTGCCACCGCCAGTCAGTTCGAGCGCAACCTGACCGAATACCTGACGGCGCACCCTGGCACGCGCCACGTCTGCCTGTTCGCCCAGCCGATCAACCGCATCGACGCCACCGGCGCCGAAGTGTTCACACGCGTGCTGGGCCTGCTGCGCTCGCGCCAGGTGACGCTGCACATCGCCGGCATGAAGCTGCCCGCCGAACGCGTGCTGCAGGCCGCCGCCGCGCTGTCGCCGCACCCGCTGCTGCGCACCTACCGCACCGATGCCGAGGCGCTTTCCGCCATGCGGGCGATTGCCGATGCGCAACGCGCCGAGCCTGCCGACCTGGCCGCGGCAGCGATTTGATTGCTATTGTTTAGTGAGCTACCGGCGCTTGATGGACCGGCGCTGGCGGCCAATTTTCATGACATCGATCAGGTGTGACCGACCACACTGGCCGTCGCCATCAAGTCCTCGATCAGCGCCAGCGAAGCACGGCCGGACACGGTGTACGGATCCAGCACCGCGCGCTCCGAATACTTCAGCAACACGCCCGCATTGACGCGCTCGGCATTGACCAGCCCCATCGTCCAGCCGCCGAAACGGCGCTCGGTGATCTCTTCGTAATGCAGCAGCACCACGTCCTGATGCCGCGCATCCTTCTGGATCACGCCGTACAGGTCGCTGATGGTCTGGCGGCCGCCTTCGATGCACTGCATGAAGATGCCGCCGCCAAACACCAGCACGCCGGTGACGCCGTGGTCGGCGTTGTGCTGGCGCGCGCTGGTGCAGATGGCTTCGACGGCGGCGGGCGATGAATCGACGGCGCGGCTGGCGTAGAGCAGGCGGACAAGCATGGTCAGTTCTTTTGCGGAATGAGGGACAGGAATTCGCGCCGCAGGTTGGCGTCTTTCAGGAACACGCCGCGCATGACCGAGTTGATCATCTTGCTGTCCATGTCCTTGACGCCGCGCCAGGCCATGCAGAAATGCGTGGCCTGCATCACCAGCGCCAGGCCGTCGGGCTTGGTCTTGTGCTGGATCAGGTCGGCCAGCTGCACCACGGCTTCTTCCTGGATTTGCGGGCGGCCCATGATCCATTCGGCCAAGCGCGCGTATTTGGAAAGGCCGATGACGTTGGTGCGCTCGTTAGGCATGACGCCGATCCACAGCTTGCCGATGACCGGGCAGAAATGGTGGCTGCAGGCCGAGCGCACGGTGATGGGGCCGACGATCATCAGCTCGTTCAGGCGCTCGGCATTGGGAAACTCGGTGATCTCGGGCGGCTTGACATAGCGGCCCTTGAACACCTCGTTGACATACATCTTGGCCACGCGGCGCGCGGTGTTGCTGGTGTTGTGGTCGCGCTCGGTGTCGATCACCATGCTGTCGAGCACGCCTTCCATCTTGGCGGTGACTTCGTCGAGCAGCTTTTCCAGCTCGCCAGGTTCGATGAAGTCGGCAATGTTGTCGTTGGCGTTGAAGCGGCGGCGCGCCGCTTGCAGGCGCTCGCGGATCTTGACCGAGACGGGCGTGCCTTCGTCGGTGGCGTCGGCCGCCGCGGGGAGATCGGGGGATGGTTTCATGTGCGAACCGATGGTAGCAGCAAAGCCCGGGCGGCCAGCCTGGTTGCGGATGCAGCTATGTTTTATGTAGCAATACGATCTGGCAGGGTGAATTCGGCGATCAGTGGCAGGTGGTCGGACATGCGGCTCCACACCCGCCCGCGCGGCGCCGCCAGACTGAGCGGCCGCATGCCGCGCGCGTAGATGTGGTCCAGCTGGGCCACCGGAAAGCGCGACGGATAGGTCAGCGTGCGCGGGCCTTCGAAGGCGTGCAGCGAATCGACGTGCAGCAGGCGGCGCACGCGCGTGCCCCAGTCGTTGAAGTCGCCCGCCACCACCACGGGCGCGTCAAGTGGGATTTCGCGCGCGATGTAGCGCTTGAGCTGGTCGGTCTGGCGCACGCGGCTGGCCGGGATCAGCCCGAAGTGCACCACGATGGCGTGCACGCTGACGCCGGCCACCTGGATTTCGGCATGCAGCAGGCCACGCTGCTCGAAGCGGTGGTCGGACATGTCCTCGTGCCGGTGCCGCACGATCGGCCAGCGCGACAGCAGCGCGTTGCCATGTTCGCCATCGCGCGTGATGGCGTTGGTGCGGTAGACGGATTCGTAGCCTTCGGGCGCCAGAAACTGCGCCTGCGGGACTTCGGGCCAGCCGGTGAAGTAGCTTGCCTCGCGCCGGTTCATGGCGCGCACTTCCTGCAGGCAGACGATGTCGGCGTCCAGCGTTTCGATGGCCAGCGCCAGGTTGTGAATTTCGAGCCGCCGCGCCGGTCCGACGCCCTGCACACCCTTGTGGATGTTGTAGGTGGCCACGCGCAGCACGTCGTGCGTGGCGCCGAAGATCGATTCGGCCGTCATGCGGCCGCCTTGGCCAGCAGGCGCGGCAGCATCAGGCAGGCTTCCGCGTTGGACGGCGAAAAGCAGCGTTCGGCCGCCTGCAGGTAAGGCAGCCAGACGAGGCCGTCGTGTTCGCGCGGGTTCAGGCACACCGCGGTCGCCGCAGGCACCTGAAGGCCAAACACGTGCTCGCGGTTGTGCGTCACCCCTGGCGCATAGCGATGGCGCCAGCGGGGGTAGATCTCGTACACGTTTTCAAGCCGCCAGTCGGTCAGATGGTGGCCCGGCTGCGCCACGTCGATGCCGGTTTCTTCTCGCACTTCGCGCGCGGCGGTGTGTTCAAACGGTTCGTCGGGCGCATCCTTGCTGCCGGTGACGGATTGCCAATAGTCGGACGCCACGTCGGCGCGGCGGATCAGCAGCACTTGCAGCGCCGGGGTATGAATGACCACCAGCACCGATTCGGGAATCTTGAAGGGGCGCTTGTCGCCAGCCGAAATCTGACCCATGGCGCCAGCCTCGCGCAACGCTTTGCCGGCGTCAACCCAGCTGGCGCAGCACGCCATCGACGATGGGCCGAACGCGGCGATACAGCTGCCAGCCCGACAGCGCGCGTGTGCCCAGGCCAAGCACCAGGCGCGGCCGCACCAGCGCAGCCCCAACCAGCGCCGCGCCGGCCAGCAGCAGCAGCGCCTGGTTGTCGCCCACGCGCCGCGCCCGCCGCACCCCACCCCGCACGCGGTCGGTGGCGCTGAAGGCAGGGCGAAATATGTGGCTGCGCACCGCAATCTGGTCGCGCAGCTGCGCCGAGCGCAGGCGCAACTGCTCGCGCCGGGTGGCCAGGTCAAAGGCGGCTTCGTCCTTCATGACGCACGCAGCCTTTCCTGGTCGCGCCGTAATTCGTCGCGCGTGGTGCCAAACAGTCGAATGCCCTGGCGCGCTTTCTGCCACACCAGCAGCGCCAGCACGGACCCTCCGCCGAGAAACAGCGTGGTGAAGACGCCCAGCGCCAGCAGGCGCTGCGTGTCCCACAGCAGCACGGTAAGAAAGATCGCCAGAAAGATCAGCCCGAAGCTGACGAACACCACGGCCAGCGCGCCCATCACGGCCATGCTGGCCAGGCCGGCCATTTCTTGACGCGCTTCGACGGTAAACAGCTCCAGGCGCACCTGCGCCAGTTCGATCACGTCGGCGAACAGGCCACGCACGCGCGCGGCGGTGCTGGCGTCGGAAGAAGGCAGGCTCATGGCGAACGGCAAAGGTGGGGCGCAAAAAGCGCTGCTATGAATCAGCGGCGACCGAGCAGCACGCCGATCAGGATGCCCAAAGCGGCAGCGGCGCCGATCGACGACCAGGGGTTGTCGTGCACGTACTCGTCGGTGGCGCTGGCAGCCTGGCGGGCACGGGCACGCAAGGCGGCGTCGGCGTCGGCAAGTTTTTCGCGCGCGACCACCAGGTTTTCGCGCGCCCGAGCGCGCAATTCGGTGATCTTGCTGTCGGTCTGGCCTGCGGTGGCGGCCAGCAAATCCTCGGCGTCGGACACGACGCGACGCAGGTTGGTCACCAGTTGTTCCTTGGTTTCGGTGGCCGAATCGACGAGATCAGAGGTGTAGGACATGAAGTTCTCCAGAAAGAAAATCCATGCTAACAGAGTGGCCGCGCAGCCCGCGTAGGACTCCACCGCAGGCGTGTACCGACAACCCAGAACATGCGCGCGGCCAGCCCCGTCAGGCGGCCGGCCGATCCGCAGCCGCCCTTCAAGAAGGCCGCGCGCCGCCTCAGGCCGCGACCGGGTTGCGCAGGCGGATATGCAGCTCGCGCAGCTGCTTTTCCTCGACGGCCGAGGGCGCCTGCGTCAGCAGGTCCTGCGCACGCTGCGTCTTGGGGAAGGCGATCACGTCGCGGATCGAATCGGCCTTGGTCATCAGCGTGACCAGGCGGTCCAGGCCAAAGGCCAGGCCGCCGTGCGGCGGCGCGCCGTATTGCAGCGCGTCCAGCAGGTAGCCGAACTTGGCCTGCGCGTCCTCGGGGCTGATCTTGAGGGCGGTGAACACCTTGCTCTGCACGTCGGCGCGGTGGATACGCACCGAGCCGCCGCCCAGTTCCCAGCCGTTCAGCACCATGTCGTAGGCCTTGGCCACGCATTTGGCGGGGTCGGAGTCCATGTAGTCCTCGTGGCCGTCCTTGGGCGCGGTGAAGGGGTGGTGCACGGCGTTCCAGCGATGTTCGCCCTCGTCATATTCGAACATCGGGAAGTCGACCACCCACAGCGGCGCCCAGCGATCCTCGAACAGGCCCGACTTGCGCGCCGCCGCGCCGTGACCGATCTTCAGGCGCAGCGCGCCGATGGCGTCGTTCACCACCTTGGCCTTGTCGGCGCCGAAGAACAGGATGTCGCCGTTCTGCGCGCCGCTGCGCTTGAGGATCTCGGCAATCGCCGCGTCATGCAGGTTCTTGACGATGGGCGACTGCAGGCCATCACGGCCCTGGCTCACGTCGTTGACCTTGATCCACGCCAAGCCCTTGGCGCCGTAGATCTTGACGAATTCGGTGTAGCCATCGATCTCGCCACGGCTCATCTCGGCGCCGCCGGGCACGCGCAGGGCGACCACGCGCCCGCCGGGCGTGGTGGCCGGGCCGCTGAACACCTTGAAATCCACATCGGCCATGACGTCGGTCAGTTCGGTGAATTCGAGCTTGACGCGCAGGTCGGGCTTGTCGGAACCGAAGCGGTGCATGGCCTCGGCATACGGCATGACGGGGAATTCGCCTAGGTCCACGTCCATCGTCTTCTTGAAGACGTGGGTGATCATGCGCTGGAACAGGTCGCGGATTTCCTGCTCGTTGAGGAACGAAGTCTCGCAGTCGATCTGGGTGAATTCGGGCTGGCGGTCGGCGCGCAGGTCTTCGTCGCGGAAGCACTTGGTGATCTGGTAGTAGCGGTCGTAGCCGGCCACCATCAGCATCTGCTTGTACAGCTGGGGCGACTGCGGCAGCGCGAAGAACATGCCGTCGTGCACGCGGCTGGGCACCAGGTAGTCGCGCGCGCCTTCGGGCGTGCTCTTGCCCAGCATGGGCGTCTCGATGTCGATGAAGCCGTGCTCGTCAAGAAACTTGCGCACCTCGATCGCCACGCGGTAGCGCAGCATGAGGTTGTGCTGCATGTAGGGCCGGCGCAGGTCCAGCACGCGGTGCGTCAGGCGCGTGGTTTCCGACAGGTTCTCGTCGTCCAGCTGGAACGGCGGGGTGACCGACGGGTTAAGCACCGTCAGCTCCTGGCACAGCACCTCGATCTTGCCGCTCTTCATGTTGTCGTTGGTGGTGCCTTCGGGGCGCGCGCGCACCAGGCCCTTGACCTGCACGCAGAACTCGTTGCGCAGATCTTCGGCGATCTTGAACATCTCCGGGCGGTCGGGGTCGCACACCACCTGCACGTAGCCTTCGCGGTCGCGCAGGTCGACGAAGATCACGCCGCCATGGTCGCGCCGGCGGTTGACCCAGCCGCACAGGCTGACCGTCTGGCCGATCAGCGCCTCGGTCACGAGGCCGCAGTAGTGGGAACGCATCGACATGGGGTGGGCTTTCTACAGTTCTGGTCGGGCGCCGGCCGAATCGGCCAGCGCAGGGGACACGGGGATTTCAGGTTGCGCGGGCGGCGCAGACGGGGCGGGGCCGGTCACGCCCGGCACCTGGGGCAGGGGTTGCGGCTCACCGGCGCGCGGTTCGCGCGTCGGCGGCGCCACCACGCCCATGGAAATGACATATTTGAGCGCTTCGTCCACGCTCATCTTGAGTTCGACCACGTCGGCACGCGGCACCATCAGGAAGAAGCCCGACGTGGGGTTGGGCGTGGTGGGCACGTAGACGCTGATGAAGTCGCCCTTCAGGTAGGTGGCCACCTCGCCGCCGGGGCGGCCGGTGAGAAAGCCGATGGTCCACGCGCCCTGACGCGGATACTGGATCAGCAGCGCCTTGGAAAACGCCTGCCCCGAGCCGGAAAACAGCGTGTCCGACACCTGCTTCACGCTGGAATAGATGCTGCGCACCACCGGGATGCGGTTCATCAGCTTTTCCCACTGGCGCAGCCACCACTGCCCGAACATGTTGGCCACGAACAGGCCGGTGCCCAGCACGACCAGGGCCACCAGGATGACGCCAAGCCCAGGGATGTGGCGCAGCTGCTCGCCCACGGACGCCAGGCCGGGCACCACGGCTTCCGCGGCGGCCAGCACACCCAGGAAGATGCTGTCCAGGATCCCGACCAGCCACAGCAGCACCCACACGGTGACGCCCATCGGCAACCACACCAGCAGGCCGGTGATGAAGTATTGGCGCAGGCGGGACATCATGGGGCAGCAGGCAGCGCGGGATCAGTCGCCCGACGACGTCGAGCCACCGCCGCTCGGCGCGGGACTGCTCGCTGGTGGCGCCGAGGTAGATGCAGGCGCAGGCGATGCGGCCGGCGCAGGCGACGGCGCGGCGCCATCCGATCGGGCCGCGCCATCCACCGGCTTGGCGCCGCTGGCGGCGGCGATGCTCTTGCCGCCTTCGCGGAAGTCGGTCACATACCAGCCGGACCCCTTCAACTGAAAGCCCGCCGCGGTCACCTGCTTGTTGAACGCAGGCTCACCGCACGACGGACACACCGTCAGCGGCGGGTCGGACATTTTCTGCAGCACGTCCTTGGCGAACCCGCAGGATGCGCATTTGTAAGCGTAGATGGGCATGAAAAGACCAGCAGGCGGCGCGGCGCGCGCAAAACCGCTCATTATAAAAGGCGGCCCGGCTGCGCGCCCTGGCGGGCTGCGGCGCCGCCGTGGTGCCGCGCCGGTCGGCCCAAGGCGCGCACCCGATCCGCCCCGCGCCTGGCGGCCCGGCGCGTCAGGCGTGCTCCGGCCGGGGCGCCAGGCGATGGGTGTGCGTGCGGTGGTCGTGAATCCACTGCGGCGCGAGCGAGCCCACCACCATGCCGACAAATGCCATCAGCAGCCCCGCCAGCTGACCCGGAAACGCCTCGCCCAGATGCGTGACACCAGGAAAGAACAGTACCCACGTACCCACCCCGAGCAAAATGGCCAGCACCGCGCCCTGCGTGGTGGCGCGCTTCCAGTAAAGGCCCAGCAACAGCGGCACGAAAGCCGCCACCAGCGTCACCTGGTAGGCCGACGACACCAGTTCGTAGATGGACGTGCCACGCATGGCGATGGCGTAGGCCAGCACGCTGAGCGAGAAGATCAAGATGCTGGCGCGCATGGCCACCAGGCGCTGGCGGTCGCTCATCGAGGGGTAGAGGTTACCCAGGATGTTCTCGACAAAACTGGTGGAGGGCGCCAGCAGCGTGGCCGAGGACGTGCTCTTGATGGCCGACAGCAGCGCGCCGAAGAACAGGATCTGCATCACCAGCGGCATGTGGCCCATGATGAAGGCCGGCAGCAGTTTCTGGTAGTCGTTGTGCACCATCTGCACCGCGCGGTCGCCCATCACCACCACCGCCGCGGTGACGATGAACATCGGCACGAAGGCGAACAGGATGTAGGCCGCGCCGCCGATCATGGCGCCGTTCTGCGCGGTGCGCGCGTCCTTGGCAGACATGACGCGCTGGAACACGTCCTGCTGGGGGATGCTGCCCAGCATCATGGTGATGCCGGCGCCAATGAAGAAGGCGATGTCCTTGAACGTCGGTTCCGGGAAGAAGCGCAGCATGTCCTGCTGCGTCACCAGGTTCATCACCTGCCCGGCGCCGCCCGCCAGCTCGGCCGAAAACACGGCAATGACGGACAGGCCCAGCACCAGCACGATCATCTGGATGAAATCGGTCCACGCCACGGCCAGAAAGCCACCCACCATCACGTACACCAGCACCGCCGCGGTGCCAATCACCATGCCCACGCTTTCAGACACGGCGCCGCCGGTCAGCACGTTGAACACCAAGCCCAGCGCCGTGATCTGCGCCGCCACCCAGCCCAGATAGCTCAGGATGATCGCCACCGAGCAGAACACTTCCACACCCTTGCCGTAGCGCTGGCGGTAGAAATCGCCAATGGTCAGCAGGTTCATGCGGTACAGCCGGGCGGCAAAGAACGCGCCCACCAGGATCAGGCAGGTGCCGGCGCCGAACGGGTCTTCGATGATGGCGCCCAGGCCGCCCTGCACGAACTTGGCCGGAATGCCCATCACCGTCTCGGCGCCGAACCACGTCGCGAAGGTGGTGGTCACGATCATGATCAGCGGCAGGTTGCGGCCCGCCAGCGCGAAGTCGGTGGTCGTCTTGATGCGCGTGCCGGCCCACACCCCGATGGCCAGGGTGCCCAGCAGATAGGCGATGACGAAGATCATCAGCGTGACGTTCATGTTCTCCCTCGCTCAGAAAAGGCGCACGCGCACGACGACCTGCATCACGACCAGCCCCAGCAGAAAACCGATGCCGCCATACACGATTTTCTGCAACAGCCGGTTGGTGTGGCGCTGCTGGCGCACCAGTTCGGCCAGGTCGGCGCGCAGGTCGTCCAGCGGGCGCTGCTGCAGGTAGCCGTGCAGCAGGCGCGGCAGATCGGGCAGCATTTTGGCGTAATAGGGCGACTGCTCCTTCAGTTCGCGCCACAGGCGCCGTGGCCCGATCTGTTCATGCATCCATTTTTCGAGGAAGGGCTTGGCGGTGGCCCACAGGTCCAGGTCGGGGTCGAGCTGGCGGCCCAGGCCTTCCACGTTCAGCAGGGTCTTCTGCAGCAGCACCAGTTGCGGCTGGATGACGACGTTGAAGCGGCGCGATATCTGGAACAGCCGCAGCAACACCATGCCAAGGGATATTTCCTTCAGCGGGCGGTCGAAGTAAGGCTCGCACACGCTGCGGATGCCGGCTTCGAGCTCGTCAACGCGCGTGTCCGGCGGCACCCACCCGCTTTCGATGTGCAGTTCGGCCACGCGCTTGTAGTCGCGCCGGAAGAAGGCGGCGAAGTTCTGCGCCAGGTATTCCTTGTCGACCTGCGTCAGCGTGCCGACGATGCCAAAGTCCAGCGACACGTAGCGCCCGAAGGTCGCCGGCTCGACGCTGACCATGATGTTGCCCGGGTGCATGTCGGCGTGGAAAAAGCCGTCGCGGAACACCTGGGTGAAGAAGATGGTGACGCCGTCGCGCGCCAGCTTCGGGATGTCCAGCCCCGCGTCGCGCAGGCGCTCGATCTGGCCGATCGGGATGCCCTTCATGCGCTCCATCACCAGCACCTCGGGGCGGATCATGTCCCAGAACATTTCCGGGATCAGCACCAGGTCCAGCCCCGCCATGTTGCGCCGCAGCTGCGCGGCACTGGCGGCTTCGCGCACCAGATCCAGCTCGTCGTGCAGGTATTTGTCGAACTCGGCGGCCACCTCGCGCGGCTTCAGGCGCCGGCCGTCGGGGGCCAGGCGCTCGACCCAGCCGGCCATCATGCGGATCAGCGCCAAGTCCTGGTCGATGACCTTGAGCATGCCGGGCCGCAGCACCTTGACCGCGACCTCGCGTTCGCGCCCGTTGCGGTCGAGCATGGTGGCGAAATGCACCTGGGCAATGGATGCACTGGCCACCGGCGTGCGGTCGAAACTGGTAAACAGGGTGTCGACCGGCTGGCCGAAGGCTCGCTCGATGGTGGCCACGGCCTGCTCGCCGGGAAAAGGCGGCACGCGGTCCTGCAGCAAGGCCAGCTCGTCCGCCACGTCGGCCGGCAGCAGGTCGCGCCGGGTCGACAGCACCTGGCCGAACTTGACGAAGATCGGCCCGAGCTTTTGCAGCGCCTCGCGCAGCCGCTGCCCGCGCGGCGCCGACAGGTCGCGCCCGAGAGAGGCCATGCGCGCGACCAGCCGCAGGCCCGGATGCTCGAAACTGGTGAGCACCAGCTCGTCCAGGCCGTAGCGCAGGGCGATCCAGACGATGTAGGCGGCGCGCGCGAAACGGTTCACCGCGCGCTTCCTTGCGCGCCGCGCCAGGAGCGGGTGGCTTTCATTCGCCCCGGGCCCTGCCCTGCCCCGGCAGGCTGCTGGCGAACTTGCGCAAGCCCTGGGCCACCGCGCGGCCGGCATTGGCCAATGCGTGCGCCGGCGCGTCACCCACAAGGCGCGAGAGGTCTTCCTCGGCGTCCCAGCGCACGTGGTCAACCAGCCAGTTCATTTCGGCGGCGAACTGCACGTCGCCCTCGATGCGCACGCCGGGCCGCTCGCCCTGCAGCGCGTTGCGGGCCAGGTCCAGCGGCGAGGTGTCGGTCACCGTCAGCAGCAGATCGGGCGTGGCGGCGGGCGCCAGTTCGCACAGGCCGGCCGGGGTGGCGGCCAGTTGCATGGCGAAGTCGCGCCACTGCAGGCGCACCACGCGCCCCTTTTGCCGCGCCAGCCGCGCCTGGGCTTCCGGCTCTTGCATGAGCACATGGTTGATGAACAGCACCAGCCGGTGCTGTGTCTCGTCGACCAGCCAGCCGGGCGGCCTGAGATTGCGGGTGAATTCGCCCAGCGTGTCGACGAGCCGCGATAGAGGGGACGGTGTAACCATAACCCGCGATTATTCATGACAACGGCCGAGGCCGGCGCTGTGACTGCCTTGGTGGCGCGACCCATGAAAATGGCGCCCCGAAGGGCGCCATGGGTTCGCCGCGCAACAAAAGCCAGCGCGGGAGGCTAGCGAGTGGCCACGGAGCCGAGCGCCAACCCCCGGCAGCCCCTTCACTGCAACGCTTGCACCCCTGCCACCAGCCAGCCGCCGCGGCCGGTCTTGGGTTTGGTCATGTTCCAGACCTCGCGGAACGGGCTGGGGCCAGCGGACGCGTCTTCGCGGATCATGCCGCTGAATTCGACGCTGGCCATGTACATGTCGTCCAGCTCCTCGATGCCCAGCAGCTGCGCTTCGAGCATGACCACGTCGGTCTTGTTGGCCTGGCCGGGTGCGGTGCGCTCGCGCTCGGCCAGTTGCGACTGGATTTCGGCCAGCATGTCGTTGGTCATCATGGCGCGCAGGGTCGGGATGTCCGAGCGGTCCCAGGCGTCCTGCAGGGCGATGAAGTTGCGCTTGGCCGCATCGGTGAAGCCCGTGACGTCGAAGTCCGCCGGCACCCCCCAGTTCTGCGAGCCCTGCAGGGCCGAGCCGATCATCGAGCCGCCGGCCGGCGCTGCCGCGCCGGTGTCGAAATGCGCGGCCTGGCTTTCCCACGGACGGGCCGAGGCGTCGTTGCCGACCTTGGTGGGGCTGTACTGGCGAGGGGTGACGGGGTTGGACGCGGCGCCCGCGCCCTGGTAGGCCAGGTTGCCGCTGCCTTGAGCGCTGTTGCGCGAGCGGCGGATCATGCCGATGACGGCCACCACCACCACGCCCAGCAGCAGGAACAGCAGGATGTTGCCGAACGCCGCGCCCAAGCCCAGCGAATGCGCCAGCCAGGCCAGGCCCAGGCCAGCGGCCAGGCCGCCGATCATGGCGCCCCACGGCTTGCGCGCTGCCGCGCCCGCGGCGGCGGTGCCTGCGGCGCCTGCCGCGGCGGGGCCGGCTTGCGCCGCTGGGTTGGCCTGCGTGGCCGGCGTGGCGGGCGGCGTGCGCGCTGCCTCGCGCTGGGTCACGTTGCTGGACTGGCGGCCCATGGACTTGCCGCCCCCCATGCGACGGGCTTCGGCGTCGAAGGTGAAGGCGCCGACCAGCACCACCGCCAGCAGCAGCGTGAAGAGACGCGAAACAATGTGCTTGAGGGTCATTCTGGTCTGTGCTCCGTAAGCGTGAAAAGCGTAGTTGGGGAGTATGGCCTGAAGATCAAGCCTAGCGGCATTTGATGCCCACGTGAAGCGCGACAACCCCACCTGTCAGGTTGTGATAGTCCACATGGCCGAAGCCGTTGGACTGCATCAGCGCTTTTAGTTCCGCCTGATTGGGGTGCATGCGGATGGATTCGGCCAGATAGCGGTAGCTGTCGGCGTCGCCCGCCACCAGCTGGCCCAGCCGGGGCAGCACGCTGAACGAATACACGTCGTAGGCCTTGCGCAGCGGCCGGGCGACCTGCGAAAACTCCAGCACCAGCAGCTTGCCGCCGTCCTTCAACACGCGGGCCATTTCGCGCAGCGCGGCGTCCTTGTGCGTCATGTTGCGCAGGCCGAAGGCCACGGTGACCAGGTCGAAGTGCCCATCGGGAAACGGCAGCTTCTCGGCATCGCAAACCGTGGTGGGCAGAATCACGCCGGCGTCCAGCAAGCGTTCGCGCCCGGTGCGCAGCATGGCCTCGTTGATGTCGGTGTGCACCACCTGCCCGCTGGCACCCACCTTGCGGCTGAAGGCCAGCGCCAGATCGCCCGTGCCGCCCGCGATGTCCAGCACGCGCTGGCCCGGCTGGGCGTTGGCGACCATGACGGTGTAGGCCTTCCACACCCGGTGCAGGCCGCCCGACATGAGGTCGTTCATCAGGTCGTACTTGCCAGCGACCGAGTCGAACACACCGCGCACGCGGCGCGCCTTGTCCTGCTCGTCGACCGACTGGTATCCGAAATGCGTGGTGGCCATGGGGGCTGCGGTCCTGCAAAGGTGGCCGGCGGCGCCGCCGAGCCAGGTATGAATCAAATACGCCGATAACGCCTGCCAGACAACGTCAGGCAGCTATAAAAAAATGAGTTTCTCGCCCTCTTCAATGGGCGTGTCCGCAGCCGCCGCCGGCTTTCTGCGCCATCGGCGCGTCGCGGTCGACGCCGGCGTCGGCCAGGCGCTGTTCGTAGGCGGCCCAGCGCCGATCCTGCTCGGCACCCAGCTGGTACAGATACTGCCAGGTAAAGATGCCGCTGTCGTGACCGTCCGAGAACGTGGGCTGCACGGCGTAGTTGCCGACCGGCTCCAGCGCGGTCATCCGGATGTCGCGCTTGCCGGTCTGCAGCACTTCCTGCCCCGGGCCGTGGCCCTGCACCTCGGCCGAGGGCGAATACACGCGCATCAGCTCGAACGGCAGGCGGAAGCTGGCCCCATCGGGAAAGCTCAGCTCCAGCACGCGCGACTTGGCGTGCACCGTCAGCGCCGTGGGAGGATCGTTGGGATAGGCACGGTGTGCGCGAGCCATGATGTGTTTTCGGGGCCAAACAGCCCGACAGCCAAGGATGCGCCGATTGTGCCCGTATCGGTGCGCGGGCGCCCGGGCGCTCCGGTATAGTGCCCAGCCCATGAATACCCCCGCCATCCAGCGCGCCTTCTTCCTGCTGCTGCTGGCCGCCGTCACGCTGGCGTTTTTCGGCGTGCTGGCCCCGTTCTTTGGCGCGGTGTTCTGGGCCATCGTGTTCGCGCTGCTGTTTCACGGGATGTTCCGGCGCCTGCGCGTGTCGCTGCGCGGCCGCGACACGCTGGCCGCCCTGCTGACGCTGGCCTTCATCCTGCTGCTGGTGGTGGTGCCCATGGTGCTGGTGGGCGGCGCCATGGTGAACGAGATCGCCACCTTCAGCCAGCGCGTGCGCGCGGGCGAAATCGACTTTCGCGGCTACTACCAGCAGATCCTGAACGCGCTGCCGGCCTGGCTGACCGACCTGGCGGGTCGCTTTGGCGTGCTGAACGTGCGCGACGTGCTCGACAAGCTGTCCGGCGCGCTGACCCAGGGCGGGCAGGAAGTGGCGACGCGCGCCCTGCAGATCGGCCAGAACACCCTGCTGCTGGTGGTCAACCTGGCCATCATGCTGTATCTGCTGTTCTTTCTGCTACGCGACGGCCAGACGCTGGCGCGGCTGCTGCGCGACCACGTGCCGCTGGCGCCGGACATGACGGAAGACCTGTCGCGCAAGTTCGCCACCGTGGTGCGCGCCACCGTCAAGGGCAGCATCGTGGTGGCCATGGTGCAGGGCTTCCTGGGCGGGCTGGCGCTGTGGGTGCTGGGCATTCACGGCGCGGTGCTGTGGGGCGCGTTGATGGCCCTGCTGTCGCTGGTGCCCGCCGTGGGCGCGGCGCTCATCTGGGCGCCCGTGGCCATCTACCTGATCGCCACCGGCGCCACCTGGCAGGGCGTCGGCCTGATCGCCTGGGGCACGCTGGTCATCGGCATGGTCGACAACCTGCTGCGCCCCATTCTGGTGGGCAAGGACACCAAGCTGCCCGACTACGTGGTGCTGCTGTCCACCATCGGCGGCATCTCGGCCTTCGGCATCAACGGCTTCGTCATCGGGCCGGTGATCGCGGCGCTGTTCGTGGCCACCTGGACGCTATTCAATCGGGAGCATGACGCGCAGGCGGAGCCAGCGCCGGCGGGCGAAATCGTTCAGCATCCGGACGATTTGTAAGGCCGGGGCGCTCCACGCCGGCGCCCCGCTGGCCCGCGGGCACCAGTGCCTGCCCTACACCAGCACGCGCTCGATGCCGCCGGCGTTGGCGCGGTCGACGTAATCCTTCAGCCAGTTGTCGCCCAGGATGTGGCGCGCCATCTCGATGACGATGTAGTCGGCTTCGAGCAGGCCGCTCTGCAGATCGTCTTCGTAGCGCTTGAGGCCCTGCAGACAGCTCGGGCAGCTGGTCAGGATCTTGACGTTGGCCTTTTCAGGCACGGCGCCGCTGGCGCGCAGCTGCGCCGCGCCCTGGCGGATTTCTTCTTCCTTGCGAAAGCGCACCTGGGTGGAAATGTCGGGCCGCGTCACGCCCAGCGTGCCGCTTTCGCCGCAGCAGCGGTTGTTTTTGAGCACGTTGTCGCCCACCAGCGCCTTCACCGTGGTGGTGGAATCCTGCAGCTTCATCGGGTTGTGGCAGGGCTCGTGGTACAGGTAGGCGCCTTGCTGCTCCGCGGGCAGCGTGATGCCTTTTTCCAGCAGGTATTCGTGGATGTCGATGATGCGGCTGCCGGGGAAGATCTTGTCGAATTCATAGCCCGCGAGCTGGTCGTAGCAGGTGCCGCAGCTGACCACCACGGTCTTGATGTCGAGGTAGTTCAGCGTCGTCGCCAGCCGGTGGAACAGCACCCGGTTGTCGGTGATCATTTTTTCGGCCTTGTCGAACTGGCCCGAGCCGCGCTGCGGGTAGCCGCAGCACACGTAGCCCGGCGGCAGCACGGTCTGCACGCCGGCGTGCCACAGCATGGCCTGGGTCGCCAGTCCCACTTGGCTGAACAGCCGCTCCGATCCGCAACCGGGGAAATAAAACACCGCCTCGCTGTCGGCCGAGGTGCCCTTTGGGTCGCGGATCACCGGCACGTAGGCCCGGTCTTCAATGTCGAGCAGCGCGCGCGCCGTCTTGCTGGGCAGGCCGGCGGGCAGCTTCTTGTTGACGAAGTGGATGATCTCTTCGCGCAGCGGCGGCTTGCCGACGGTGGCGGGCGGATGCCTGGTCTGGTGGCGGCCGGCGACCTTGAAGAAGTCGACCGCCGCGCGCTGCGCCTTGAAAGCCACGCCCGTCATGGCCGCGCGCGTGGTGTTGATGACGCGCGGGTCGGTCGCGTTCAAAAAGAACATCGCCGCCGCGTTGCCGGGCCGCACGCTCTTCTTGCCCATCTTGCGCAGCAGGTTGCGCATGTTCATGGTGACGTCGCCAAAGTCGATCTTCACCGGGCAGGGGCTGAGGCACTTGTGGCACACGGTGCAGTGGTCGGCCACGTCCTCGAACTCTTCCCAGTGCTTGAGGCTCACGCCGCGGCGCGTCTGCTCTTCGTACAGAAAGGCCTCGACCAGCAGCGAGGTAGCCAGAATCTTGTTGCGCGGGCTGTACAGCAGGTTGGCGCGCGGCACGTGGGTGCTGCAGTCGGGCTTGCACTTGCCGCAGCGCAGGCAGTCCTTGATCGAATCGGCAATGGCGCCGATGTCGCTCTGCTGCATGATGATCGACTCGTGCCCCATCAGCCCGAAGCTGGGCGTATAGGCATTGCTCAGATCGGCCCGCAGCCGGCGCCCAGGGTGCGCGGGCAGCTCTTTATTTCGGAGCAACTTGCCACGGTTGAAGTGGCCCTGCGGGTCGACGCGCTGCTTGTAGTCGGCAAACGGCGCGATCTCGTCGTCACTCAAATACTCGAGCTTGGTGATGCCGATGCCGTGCTCACCGCTGATCACGCCGTCCAGGCGGCGCGCCAGCGCCATCACGCGGTCCACCGCCTCGTGCGCGGTCTGCAGCATGGCGTAGTTGTCGCTGTGCACGGGGATGTTGGTGTGCACGTTGCCGTCGCCCGCGTGCATGTGCAGCGCGATCCACACGCGGCCCTTCAGCACGCGCTGCTGCACGTCGCCCAGCGCCTTCATCACCGGCTCGAAATCGCTGCCGGTGAAGATGTCTTGCAGCGGCGCGCGTATCTGGGTCTTCCAGCTGGCGCGCAGGCTGTGGTCCTGCAGTTGCGGGAACAGCGTGTCGATGCCCTGTAGCCAGCCCTGCCACAGCGCGCGCACGTCGCGCACCACGGCCAGTGCTTGCTGCACCTTCTCGCCCAGCAATTGGGGCGAGCCGAGCACCGAGCCGTCGGGCATCTGCGCCAGCGGCAACGGGCCGCGCGCCAAAAAAGCCTCCAGCTCGTCGGCCAGCTCGATCTTGTTGCGCAGGCTCAGCTCGATGTTGATGCGCTCGATGCCGTCGGTGTATTCGGCCATGCGCGGCAGCGGAATCACCACGTCTTCGTTGATCTTGAAGGCGTTGGTGTGGCGGCTGATGGCGGCGGTCTTCTTGCGGTCGGCCCAGAACTTCTTGCGCGCGTCGGCGGCGACGGCGATGAAGCCTTCGCCTGAGCGCGAATTGGCGATGCGCACCACTTCGCTGGTGGCGCGCGCCACGGCGTCGGGGTCGTCGCCCGCAATGTCGCCGATCAGCACCATCTTGGGCAGACCGCCGCGCTTGGACTTGGTGCTGTAGCCGACGGCGCGCAGGTAGCGGTCGTCCAGGTGTTCCAGGCCGGCCAGCAGCGTTCCGGTGCGCTTGGCTTCAGCGAACATGAAGTCCTTGATCTCGACAATGCTGGGCACCGCGTCCTTGGCGTGACCGAAGAACTCGAGGCACACGGTGCGCGTGTGCTCGGGCATACGGTGCAGCACCCAGCGCGCGCTGGTGATCAGGCCGTCGCAGCCTTCCTTCTGCACGCCCGGCAGGCCGGCGAGGAACTTGTCGGTCACGTCCTTGCCCAGCCCTTCCTTGCGGAAGGTCGCGCCGGGGATGTCCAGGCGCTCGGTCTTGATCAGCTTCTTGCCGCTAGCGTCGAAGTATTGAAGCTCGAAGCTGGCCACCTCGGCGTCGTGGATCTTGCCCAGGTTGTGGCCCACGCGGGTGACTTCCAACCAGCCCGCGTCGGGCGTCACCATGCGCCAGCTGGCCAGGTTGTCCAGCGCCGTGCCCCACAGCACGGCCTTCTTGCCGCCGGCGTTCATGGCGATGTTGCCGCCGATGCACGAGGCCTCGGCGCTGGTCGGGTCGCAGGCAAACACCAGGCCCGCGCTTTCAGCCGCGTCGGCCACGCGCTGGGTCACCACGCCGGCTTCGGTGTGGATGGTGGGCACCTCGCCCTCGACGCCCGGCAGCGCGATGCGCTCGACCTTGCCCAGGGTGATCAGCTTTTCGGTGTTGATGACGGCCGTCCTCCAGTCCAGCGGAATGGCGCCGCCGGTGTAGCCGGTGCCGCCACCGCGCGGAATGATGGTCAGGCCCAGTTCGATGCAGGCCTTGACGAGGCCGGCCATTTCTTCCTCGGTGTCGGGCGTCAGCACCACCAGCGGAAACTCGACGCGCCAGTCGGTGGCGTCGGTCACATGGCTGACGCGGCTGAGGCCGTCGAACTTGATGTTGTCCTTGTGCGTGTATTTGCTCAAGCTGCGGGCAGCGCGGCGGCGCAGCTCGGCCACTTTGTCGAAGGAGCGGTCGAAGGCATCCACCACGCGCCGCGCGGCCGCCAGCAGCTCGCCCACCATGGCGTCGCGCGCCGCGTCTTCGCCGGGCGTGCGCCGCTTTTCGACTTCGGCCAGTCGGTGGCGCAGCGCCTCGACCAGCTGTGCGCGGCGGCGCGGGTTGTCGAGCAGGTCGTCCTGCAGGTAGGGGTTGCGGCGCACCACCCAGACGTCGCCCAGCACTTCATACAGCATGCGCGACGAGCGGCCGGTGTGCCGCTCGCCGCGCAGGCTGTCCAGAATTTCCCATGCGCGCGCGCCCAGCAGGCGCAGCACGATCTCGCGGTCGGAAAAGCTGGTGTAGTTGTACGGAATCTCGCGCAGGCGCGGCGCGGCGTCGGCCGGGGCCAGCAGAGTGTGGGACGTGAGCGGAGCGTTCATGAGCAGCGTGGCCCAGCGCGGCGCTCTGGTGGGACAAGCGGCGGCATGCCGTGAAATGACGTCCGGCTGGCCGGCAATTTTACTGCGGTGCAGCATTCGGCGCGGCCGGGCCGGCAAAGCACGCACCGCGGGCCGGGCCATCGGGCCGCGAGCGGGAAATCCCTGAGCCGCGCGGGCGTGAAAACCCCGTGCCTGCCCCCAAAATGACGTTGGCGTGACACTGCGGTGTCATACGGCGCTGCCATGCTGCCGTTTTTCATCTTCATTCCTGCCTTTGAAAGGGGAGCCACCGCCATGTCCATTCGCCCAATCGCCCTGGCCGCCAGCGCTGCGCTGGCCACGCTCGCGGCCCTGCCTGCCCACGCGCAGACCGAAATCCAGTGGTGGCACTCGATGGGCGGCGCCCTGGGCGAATGGGTCAACGACCTGGCCAAGGAGTTCAACGCCAGTCAATCGGCCTACAAGGTGGTGCCCACCTTCAAGGGCAGCTACGACGAATCCATGACGGCCGCCATCGCGGCGTTCCGCGCCGGCAACGCGCCGCACATCCTGCAGGTGTTTGAAGTGGGCACCGCCACCATGATGGCCAGCAAGGGCGCCGTCAAGCCGGTGGGCGAGGTGATGAAACAGGCCGGCGTCAGCTTCGATCCCGCCGCCTACGTGCCCGCCGTGGCCGGCTACTACACGGCGCCCAATGGCCAGATGTTGAGCTTCCCGTTCAACAGCTCGACCCCGGTATTCCATTACAACAAGGACGCCTTCAAGGCCGCCGGGCTGGACCCCGAAAAGCCGCCCACGACCTGGCCCGAAGTGGCCAGCGCCGCCGCCAAGCTCAAGGCCAGCGGGCACAAGTGCCCCTACACCACGTCGTGGAGCAGCTGGACGCAGCTGGAGAGCTTTTCGGCCTGGCACAACGTGCTGTTCGCCACGCTGAACAACGGCTTTGGCGGCCTGGGCACGCGCCTGGTCGTCAACACGCCGCTGCACGTGCGCCACATCGAAAACCTGGGCAACATGGCCAGGCAAGGGCTGTTCGTCTACAAGGGGCGCGGCAACGCGGCCGATGCCACCTTCGTCTCGGGCGAATGCGCCATGATGACCGGCTCATCGGCGCTGTACGGCAACGTCACGCGCAACAGCAAGTTCGGCTACGGCATTGGCACCCTGCCCTACTACCCCGACGTGCCGGGCGCGCCGCAAAACACCGTGATCGGCGGCGCCAGCCTGTGGGTGATGGCGGGCAAGAAGCCGGACGAATACAAGGGCATCGGCCAGTTCTTCAGCTACCTGTCGCAACCCGAGGTGGCGGCCAGGAGCCACCAACGCACCGGATATCTGCCGGTCACCAAGGCGGCGTTCGAGCTGACCGACAAATCCGGTTTCTACAAGAAAAACCCCGGCACCGACGTCAGCGTGACGCAGATGATCCGCAAGACCACCGACAAATCGCGCGGCGTGCGGCTGGGCAATTTCGTGCAGATTCGCACCATCGTCGACGAGGAATTGGAAGGCGTGTGGGGCGGCAAGAAGCAGGCCAAGGAAGCCCTGGACGCCATCGTCAAGCGCGGCAACGAACAGCTGGAGCGCTTCCAGAAAGCCAACCGGGGCTGACCCGCCGGCGCTTGGGCGCTGGCGGCCCACGGCGCGCGGGCGTTCATGCCCGCGCCTGATCACCCCTCGATCACGCCCCAACGCCGCTGCATCGGGCCTGAAAAGCTCTCAAATAGATAGCAAACGGAGCGCCGCCACGGCCCCCGACGGGCGTGGCGGCGGCACCGCATAATCGCCCATCATGGAAAAGCGCGTTCGCTTCAAGTCCGCCTGGCTGCCCTGGCTGCTGATCGCGCCGCAGATGGTGATCGTGCTGGTGTTCTTCTTCTGGCCGGCGGGCCAGGCGCTGTACCAGAGCGTGTTGCAGGAAGACGCCTTCGGCACCAGCCGCGAATTCGTCGGGCTGGCCAATTTTGAGCGGCTGTTCGGCGATCCGGGCTACATCCAGTCGTTCAAGATCACCGCGCTGTTCTCGGCGCTGGTGGCCGTCATCGGCATCGGCGTGGCGTTGTTGCTGGCCGTCATGGCCAACCGCGTGGTGCGGGGTGCCACGGCCTACAAGACGCTGCTGATCTGGCCTTATGCCGTGGCGCCCGTGGTGGCCGGCGTGCTGTGGCTGATGATGTTCGCCTCGCCCTGGGGGGTGGTGGCCTACGCGCTGCAGGCGCTGGGTTTTCAGTGGAACCACCTGCTCAACGCCAACCACGCCATGGCGCTGATCGTGATCGCTGCGGTATGGAAGCAGATTTCATACAACTTTCTGTTCTTTCTGGCGGGGCTGCAATCCATTCCCAACGCCGTGATCGAGGCCGCCACCATCGACGGCGCCTCGCCCTGGCGGCGCTTCTGGACCATCGTGTTCCCGCTGCTGTCGCCCACCACGTTCTTTCTGCTGGTGATGAACGTGATCTACGCCTTCTTCGACACCTTCGCCATCGTCGACGCGGCCACGCACGGCGGCCCGGGCAAGGAAACCGCCATCCTGGTCTACAAGGTGTATTACGACGGCTTCAAGGCGCTGGACATGGGTGGCTCGGCGGCGCAGTCGGTGGTGCTGATGGCCATCGTCATTTTGCTCACCGTGTTCCAGTTCCGCTTTGTCGAGAAGAAAGTTCAGTATTGACATGAGGCACCCCCCTGAGTCGCTGACGCGCCTTCCCCCCTCTGCTGCGCGAGGGGGGACAACGCCCGCCGCCGGCGCAGGTCCGGCGACGGCGTTCGCTGGCGTGGCCTGCTCCGCGGCCGCTCGATTTGCGAGGCCTGGCCATGGTTGAACGCCGACCCGTGCTGGATTTTGTCGCCCACGCCGTGCTCATCGTCGGCGTGCTGATCATTGCCTTCCCGGTCTACCTCGCTTTCATCGCCAGCACGCAGACCGCCACGCAGATCGCCACCAGCCACCCCATGTCGCTGCTGCCGGGCGACAACATCGTGGGCAGTTACCGCCTGGCGCTGTTTGGCGGCAAGGTGGAAGGCGGCGGCACCATCGCCGCCGGCTGGCCCATGCTGTGGACCAGCTTCGTGATGGCCATGGTGATTGCGCTGGGCAAGATCGCCATTTCGCTGTTGTCGGCGTTTGCGCTGGTGTACTTCCGCTTTCCGTTTCGCGGCCTGGTGTTCTGGATGATCTTCATCACGCTCATGCTGCCGGTGGAAGTTCGCATCGGCCCCACCTACCAGGTCATCTCGGACCTGAAGATGCTCAACAGCTACGCCGGCCTGACGGTTCCGCTGATCGCCTCGGCCACCGCCACCTTCCTGTTCCGCCAGTTCTTTTTGACGGTGCCCGATGAACTGGCCGAGGCCGCGCGCATCGACGGCGCCGGCCCGATGCGCTTTTTCAAGGACATCCTGCTGCCGCTGTCCAAGACCAGCATGGCCGCGCTGTTCGTCATCCAGTTCATCTACGGCTGGAACCAGTACCTGTGGCCGCTGATCGTGACCACCAGCGAAGACATGTACCCCATCGTGCTCGGCATCAAGCGCGCCATCTTCGGCGAGATCTACGTCGAGTGGAACGTCGTGATGGCCACCGCCATCCTGGCCATGCTGCCGCCGGCGCTGGTGGTGATCCTGATGCAGAAGTGGTTCGTCAAGGGGCTTGTCGACACGGAAAAGTAAACAGCCAACAGCCGGACGCGAAGAACGCAAAGGGTTCGCGAAGGACGCGAAACAAGCCATTTTGAATTTCTTTTTTGCGTCCTTCGCGTGATCTTTGCGTCCTTCGCGTCCTGTATTCGGTTTTGAACATGGCCAATATCCAATTCAACAACGTCATCAAGCGCTACGGCAGCGGCCCGAAGGCGAACCAGGTCATTCACGGCGTGACGGCCGACGTGAAGGATGGCGAGTTTGTCGTCATCGTCGGGCCGTCGGGCTGCGGCAAGTCGACGCTGCTGCGCATGGTGGCAGGGCTGGAAGAGATCACCGACGGCACCATCCGCATCGGCGACCGTGTGGTCAACCATCTGGAGCCTGCCGAGCGTGACATCGCCATGGTGTTTCAGAACTACGCGCTGTACCCGCACATGAGCGTGTTCGACAACATGGCGTACGGGTTGAAGATCAAGAAGGTGCCGCTGGAAGAGATCCAGGCGCGCGTCGACAAGGCCGCCAGGATTCTGGAACTGGGCCAGTTCCTGCAGCGCAAGCCGCGCGAACTGTCGGGCGGCCAGCGCCAGCGCGTGGCGATGGGGCGCGCCATCGTGCGCCAGCCGCAGGTGTTTTTGTTCGACGAACCCCTGTCCAACCTGGACGCCAAGCTGCGCGCGCAGACGCGGCTGGAAATCGAAAAGCTGCACCGCGAACTGGGCATCACCAGCCTGTTCGTCACGCACGACCAGGTCGAGGCCATGACGCTGGCCCAGCGCATGATGGTGATGAACGCCGGCCGCATGGAGCAGTTCGGCACGCCCGAAGAGGTGTACCACCGCCCGGCCACCACGTTTGTCGCCAGCTTCATCGGCGCGCCGCCGATGAATTTGCTGAAAGGCATCGAAGGCGTGCGCGACGGCGTGATCCTGGGCATCCGCCCCGAGCACCTGCGCCTGGTCGATTCGGGCGGCTGGTCGCTGCAGGTCGAAACCGTCGAGATGCTGGGCGCCGAGCGCCTGGTGTACGGGCACTTGGGCGGCCCGCAAGGCCCGTGGACGATTCTGCGCATGCACGAAACCGAGGCCCCGCCCGCGCCAGGCCAGACGCTGCAGGTGGTGCCGCTCGAAGACCGCATTCACGGCTTCGACGAGGCCACAGGCCAGCGGCTGGAAGGCTGAAGACAGCTATACATTCAATAGCTATCCGCGCAATACCAGCAAGCGCCAGGGGACGAATTGACCATGAAAGCAGCCTACCTGACCGGCCACGGCGGCAACGAAATCGTGGCGCTGGGCGAGCGCCCGCTGCCGGCCCGCGCGGCCGGCGACGTGCGCGTGCGCCTGCACGCGGCCACGCTCAACCGCGTCGACCTGTACATGCGCGATTCGGGCGCCGGCATCACGCACAGCCTGCCGCAGATCATGGGCCTCGACGGCGCCGGCGTCATCGACGAGGTCGACCCCGGCGACCCCGCGCTGCACGCGGGCCAGCGCGTGCTGCTGCACCCCGGCATTGCCTGCGGGCGCTGCGAGTTCTGCCTGCGCGGCGACGACGTGCTGTGCGCGCGCTACCAGTTGATTGGCGAGCACCGCGACGGCACCTTCGCGCAGTACGTCACCGTGCCGGCGCGCAACGTGCTGCCGCTGCCCGACGGCTGGTCG
The DNA here is from genome assembly GCA_029780695.1 of Pseudomonadota bacterium. GTDB lineage: Bacteria > Pseudomonadota > Gammaproteobacteria > Burkholderiales > Burkholderiaceae_C > Ottowia. The sequence goes on along the minus strand of JAKOYD010000078.1, from coordinate 26,192 downwards.
TTCGCCGAAGGCGCGGCGCTGGGCGTCAACCACCTCACCGCCTGGCGCATGCTGGTGACGCAGGCGCAGCTCAACAGCTGGGAAACGGTGCTGATCTTCGGCATCGGCGGCGGCGTCTCGCTGGCCGGGCTGCAACTGGCCAAGGCGATGGGCGCGCGCACCCTCGTCACGTCGCGCCACCCGGCCAAGCTGGAACAGGCACGCGCGCTGGGCGCCGACCACGCCATCGACAGCAGCCGCGAAGACGTTGCCAAAGCCGCGCTGGCCGCCACGGGTGGCCGCGGCGTCGACGTGGTGTTTGAAAACGTGGGCGAAGCCGTCTGGCCCGCCGCCATGAAGAGCCTGGTGCGCGGCGGCCGGCTGGTCACCTGCGGCGCCACCAGCGGCGACCAGCCTGGCGCCGACCTGCGCCGCCTGTTCATCCGCCAGCTGCGCGTGTTCGGCTCCACGCTGGGCACGGTGGCCGAGCTGCACGACCTGCTCGCCTTCTGCCAGCGTCACGCGGTGCGGCCGGTGATCGAGCAGACGTTTGCGCTCGATCAGGTGCACGCCGCGCTCGACCGGCTCGAATCGGGCGAGCAGTTCGGCAAGATCGCCTTGAACATGGATTGACGGCTCGCCCGAATCCAAACCAAAACAGCCTCCAGCGCTTGTCTATCAAGCGCGTTCAGCTATATTATTAATAGCTTTGCACAACATGAGCGACTGGCCCTACCCCTTCTGGATCGCCCACCGCGGGGCGGGCAAGCTGGCGCCGGAGAACACGCTGGCGGCCTTTCGCCGGGGTGCGTCGCACGGCTATCGCATGTTTGAATGCGACGTCAAGCTGTCTGCCGACGGCGTGCCCTTTCTGCTGCACGACGCCACGCTGCAGCGCACCACCGACGGCGACGGCACCGCGGGCGATCTGGCCTGGAGCGAACTGTCGCAGCTGGACGCGGGCAGTTGGCATTCGCGGGCCTACGCGGGCGAGCCGCTGCCCACGCTGGCCAACCTGGCGCGCTGGTGCCGGGCCAACGGTCACTTGCTCGACATCGAGATCAAGCCGACGCCCGGCGTGGAAGAGCGCACCGGCCACGTCGTCGCCGACACCGCGGCGCGGCTGTGGCAAGGCGCGGCCACGCCGCCGCTGCTGACCTCGTTCCGCCCCGAAGCCCTGCGTGGCGCGGCAACGGCCGCGCCGCAGCTGCCGCGCGGGCTGCTGCTGGATACGCTGTGGAACGGCTGGGCCGACATCGCGCGCCAGCTGGACTGCCGCGCCATCGTCTGCAACCACGCCCTGTGGGACGCCGCGCTGGTCGCCCAGGTCCACGGCATGGGCATGCGCGCGCTGAGCTACACCGTGAACGACGAATGGGCGGCCGAGCGGCTGGTGCAACTGGGCACCGATGGCATCGTGACCGACCGGGTCGACCTGTTCAGCCCTGGTTGAACGGGCGCCGACGCAGCGCCAGCACCGCGGGCGTGGCCGCGCTGGCCAGCACCAAGGCGGCGTAGGTCAACAGCCGCCCGTCATGCCCCGACGCCGCCAGCCCGGCCACCAGCACCACCAGGCAAACTACAAAATTGATAGCTATCTGCGCAGGCAGGGACAGCGCAGGCGGGTGATTTCGATACACCCAGCGGGCCGCCAGCACCATGCCGGGCGCCATCACCAGCGCGGGCAGCATGAAGTTGGCAAGGTGCCAGAAGGTGTCGGCAATCTGCATGACGCTCTTGATGTTGGTCAAGTCCATGGTCGACAACACAGCGCGACCGGGCACCCAATTTTATAATCGCCCCCATGGCCGTCTGGGCATTGGGACTGAACCACAACACCGCGCCGCTGGATCTGCGTGGCCGTTTCGCGTTCGCGCTCGACCAGATGGCACCTGCGCTGCACGGCTTGCGCACGTCGCACCAGCGCCAACCCGAGGCGGCGATCCTGTCCACCTGCAACCGCACCGAGGTGTATTGCGCGTCCGACAACGTGCAGATCGACCACACCCTGGGCTGGCTGGCGCGCGCCGGCGACGTGCCGGTGGACGCGCTGCACCACCACACCTACGTTTTGCGCGACGACCAGGCCGCGCGCCACGCCTTCCGCGTGGCCAGCGGGCTGGACAGCATGGTGCTGGGCGAAGCGCAGATCCTGGGCCAGATGAAAAGCGCCGTGCGCGCCGCCGAAGACGCGGGCGCGCTGGGCACCACGCTGAACCAGCTGTTCCAGCGCAGCTTTGCCGTCGCCAAGCAGGTGCGCACATCGACCGACATCGGCGCGCATTCCATCAGCATGGCCGCCGCCGCGGTGCGCCTGGCGGGAAACCTGTTCGAGGACCTGCGCGAGATCCGCGTGCTGTTCGTCGGCGCGGGCGAAATGGTCGAACTGGCCGCCACCCACTTCGCGGCGCGGCAACCCAGGGCCATCGCCATCGCCAACCGCACGCTTGAGCGTGGCGAAAAGCTGGCCAGCCGACTGGGCGGCGAAGTGATGCGCCTGGCCGACCTGCCCGAGCGCCTGCATGAATTCGACGCCATCGTTAGCTGCACCGCCAGCACGCTGCCCATCATCGGCCTGGGCGCGGTCGAGCGAGCGCTTAAAAAACGCCGCCACCGCCCCATCTTCATGGTCGACCTGGCCGTGCCGCGCGACATCGAGCCCGAAGTCAAGGCGCTGGACGACGTGTATCTGTACACCGTCGACGACCTGGCCCAGGTGGTGCAGACCGGCCACGCCAACCGCCAGGCCGCCGTCGCCCAGGCCGAGGCCATCATCGACGCCGGCGTGCAAAGCTTCATGCACTGGATTGACCAGCGCAGCCCCGCCAGCGGCGTCGTCCCGCTCATCCAGCAGCTCAACGCCCAGGCCGACGCCTGGCGCGCCGCCGAACTGGCCAAGGCGCGCAAGCGGCTGGCCAAGGGTGAGGATGTGGAGGCGGTGCTGGATGGTCTGTCGCGCGGGCTGATGCAGAAGATGATGCACGGCGCGCTGGCCGAATTGCACGGCGCCGATCCGGACCACCGCGAACAGACCACGCAGGCCATCGAGCGGCTGTTCCTGCGCGGCAAGGCGCCCGGCACGGGCGGCTGATTCGCCCGCCCGTCCTGCGGCTGACGCCGTTCGTCGCAAGCGGGCCGCAGCCCCCGCCATCCGCACCTAGTATGCAAGGATGGACGATCAACCCATGATGTGTCGCAAGCGGCCATTGGCGCGGCCGCTGCACCGCGGCTTCACCGCCATCGAGCTGATGGTGGTGCTGTCGATCCTCGCCATCCTGGCGGCGCTGGCCGCACCCAGCTTCAAGCCGCTGATGGATCAGTGGCGCGTGCGGCAGGCCGTTGAAACGCTGCGTTCCACCCTGTACTACGCTCGATCCGAGGCCATCCGGCGGGGCGGTGGCGTGGTGGTGCAAAAGCTGCCCAACGGCACCAATGGCTGCACTAACGCCATCAATGGCGCCGACTGGGGTTGCGGTTGGACCGTGTGCGTTGACGCCGATGGCAACAACAACTGCGGCGACGCTGGCGATACCGAGCTGCAGCGCTACGACACCCCGACCAAGGTGGAAATCTCGCGCACCGACGGCGCGTCGAGCTTCAGCCTCAATCGCTGGGGCGCGGTGACGGGTCCGTACGTGGGCTTCAATCTCGTACCGCAAAACGAGTCGATCAGCAACCCCGCCGTGCGCGGCCTCTGCATGAGTTCGGCCGGGCGAATTCGTGTCATTCCCATGGAGGATGTGCCATGCACCGACTGACGCCGCTGCGCCCTGCCCCGCCGCGACAGCAACGCGGCATCACCCTCATCGAATCGCTGATCGCGATCGTGGTCGCGGCGCTCGGCATCCTGGGCATTCTGGGCGTGCAGATGCGCACGCTGACCGACACACAAACCAGCGTGCGCCGCGCCCAGGCCGTGCGGCTGATCGAGGACTTGGGCGAGCGCATGAAGGTCAACCCCAACGCACTGGCCATCCTCGGCAGCTACACGAGTAGCTGGACCGCTTCACCCCCTACCCCCGCCGCCGCCAAGGACTGCAGCGCCACTGCCTGCAACGGCGCCGAGCTGGCTACCTACGACGTGGCCGAATGGAAACGCGGCGTCCAGCGCGTGCTGCCGCTGGGCGATGCCACCATTTTTCTGGCCCCCGGAGAAACCGTGGCCTCCAACCGCCGCCAACTGGGTGTGATGATCAGCTGGCGCGAGAACGAACGCGACACCAGCGCCGCCTACAAGAACAACGTCGACGCCACCAAGGTGATCGACAGCACTGGCACGGTGACGGAGGGCGGCGCAACCGTGACCTGCCCCGCCGACCGCACTTGCCACCTGCAATACCTGCCCGTTGCCGGCCGTTGCGCACCCTATACCGCCAGCGGCGCAAGCCAATATTTCTGCGCAGGGGCGTGACATGCTGACACGACGCTCGAGCACCCCCGCCGTCCAGCATGGTCCATGCCACGGTCTGCGCAAGACCGCACGCCGTTCGCTCGCGCGCCAGCGGCAGCGTGGCGTCTCGTTGCTGGAGCTGATGGTCGGTATTGCCATCGGCTTGCTGGTGGTCGCTGTGGCCATGGCCGCCCTCATGGCATCGCGCGGCGTGTCGGGGACGGTGAGCGACGCCAGCGACATCCAGCAACAGGCGGCCTACGCCCTGCGGGTGATTGGCCTTCAGACACGCCAGGCGGGATCGCTCTACCTGAATCTCAATTCCGGCAACGCACCGGTGGTGAACCTGCTGGCCGCGCCGGTGGCATTCGAAACCGTGGCCGCCGCATCCGGAAGCGGCAACAGCTTCGATCCCAAGGCCGATACGTTGAATGGCACGGCCTCGTCGCTGACCGTGGGCTATCGACACTACAAAGAATCGGTTTTCATCGCGGCCACCGACCAAGCGCAGTCGCGCAACTGCGCTGCCGGACCAGGCGCCGCCAGCCTCGACCAGCGGGTGGAGAGCGCTTTCAATCTCAATGGCTCTAGTTTGCGCTGCGTTGCCAACGGTGCCGCCGCGCAGCCGATCGTGCAGCGCGTTGCCAACTTCCAGGTGCGCTACCTGCTGCAGGACGTGACCATGCTCGGCACCCCGACGCTCTACTACGCGCCCGCTTCGTCCCTCACCGCCAACGACTGGCCGCGCGTGCAAGGCGTTGAGGTATGCCTGGTGTTGTACGGCGTCGAACGCATCGGCATGCCTTCCGGCACCAGCTACACCGACTGCGACGGCACCACGTCGGTCGACATGACCACGCTCACGGGCGACCGCGCCAACCGCATGCACCTGGTGTTCCGCAACGTGTTCCAGCTGCGCAGCCAGGGGCTGGTCGGCACCGTGCTTTAAACAGGAATGCTCCGCCGTGCCGCCACTGCCCCTCTACCGCACCCCACGCCGACGCCAGCGCGGCATCTCGCTGTTCGTCGTCATCGTCTTCGTGCTTCTTTCGATGCTGCTGGCACTGTGGGCGTCGCGCACGTCGCTGTTCAACGAAATGGTGGTCGGTAACGACGCCGATTACCAGCGCGCCTTCGAGGCCGCTCAGGCGTTGCTGCAAGACGCCGAGCTCGACATTCGCGGCGACAACGCCGATGGCAGCGACTGCACGATAGACGCCACCGTTGGCGACACCTGCCGCCGCTCCACGATCGACAAGATTCCGCTCGAAGCCCAGGATGTGGGCTTCTTGCTGGCCACTCTTGAAGCCCAGCCAACCCGTTGCCGCAACGGCCTGTGCGCCAAGCGCACGGGCCGCCAGGACTTCTGGAATTACACCAGCGCCACCAGCCCCGCCCCGACCAATCTGCAGCCTGGCGAAGTGACGCTCGACGCGCTCACGGTAGCCGGCATCGGTGCACGCTACGGCCAGTACACGGGCGCCTTGAAAGGCAGCACCGCCTCGCCCGTCAACCCCATCCTGGCGGACACCAGCGCTGCCGACCGCGGCGGGTGGTACTGGATCGAGGTGTTGCCCTACGACGAAAGCAGCAAGAGCTCGGGCCTGATCGTCGGCGCGCCAAGCCTGTTGCCGCTCAACGTCGCCCCCAATGTCGTCTATCGCATCACCGCGGTGGCGTACGGGCTCAAACCCACCACCCGGGTCGTGCTGCAAGAAACCTATGCGCAGCAAAAACGGAAAGACTGAACCCGCCTGGTGCCAGTCTTGACAGCTGCGCCATTCGCCCACGCCCGCAACGCCGTGTCAGCACCCAAACACCATCACCACAGGAGCAGCTCCATGCCCCGCCGCCGCGGCACCCCGCCCCGCTACAGCAAGACCCTGCTGGCACTCGCCGCCGGCGCCACCCTCGTTCCACACGGCGCTTGGGCGCTGGATCTGTCGCAGTCGCCGCCCGGCACCGTGGAGCCTTATGTCGCGCCGAACGTCATCGTTTCGGTGGACGACTCGGGAAGCATGGGATCGTCGATCAGTGGAGGACGGGTAGACGCAAGCATCGTAACGCCCAATGCGGACGGCAGTTGGGATACGCGCGCACCGCGGATGAACATACTCCGGTTTTCGCTGAATCAGGTGTTCAATGACAGAACGCTCTTGCCCGAAAAGAAGATTCGCCTGGCTTGGCAGACCCTGTGGAATCAAGGTGGAGCACCGAGTGCCAACAGCGTAGACAGCGCGGCCATGAACCAAAACTCCATGCGCCCGCTACAAGGCACTCACCGCGCCAACTTCCTGGCCTTCGTCAACAGTCTCGTCCCCAGTTTCAACACGCCCTTGCACATGATGTTCACTCAGGCCGATGCCTACATGCGGCGCGCTGTGGGCGTCAACAGTCCATGGGCATCAGACCCGGGCAACACCGGAGCGCCCTACCTTGCGTGTCGTCGCAACTACCACATCGTGATGACCGACGGGCGCTGGAATGGCGCCGTAAACGGTGGCGAGCAGGATGGCGCAGGCAACGCGGCTTTACCACGCATCTTGCCCGACGGCACCATTTATGCGGATGGCTCCGCTGCGCAAAACGCCAAGGTAGCCCTTTACCGCGACACCACACCCAACACCGTGGCTGACTTGGCGTTCCGTAGCTGGGCGGATCCGCTGCAGCCTGCCGGGTCGCTCACGGGCACTGTCCAACCGACGGCCGATTACCGGCATGCCCCGAGCATCGAACTTTTCGGCAACGATAGCGTGGGTCGGCCAGCGGTTCTGGAGCGCTACTGGAACCCGCGCTACGACCCCGCCACCTGGCCGCACATGGTGACCTACACCATCGGTTTCAGCAACGATGCGACCACCTGGCCCGGCGCGCCCAACATCATCGCCCCCACGGCAAAGGTGCCCTTTGGTTACGACGGGAGTTTTCGTGATCTGGTCACAGGCAACAAGCTATGGCCCAACATGATCAATGGAGGCGAACCTGTTCGCGCACTTGACCTCTGGCACGCCGCCCTCAATGGCCGCGGCCGTTTCTATGCGGTGATGAAAGGCGAAGACCTCGAAAAAGCCTTCCGCGAAATCGTCGGCAGCATCAACTCGCAAACCGACCCTGATCTGACGGCCAGCGCCACCAGCGGCTCCAACACGTCGCGCAACGACGTGGGCAAGTACACCGCGGGTTATGAGCCCGCCAACAACTGGAAGGGTTTGGTCAAGGCCGAGAAGGTGCAGAAAGACGGCAGCACCGTGTCGGACCCGGGGTGGGCTGGCAAGACCACCGCCGACAAGCTGGATGACGCGGGTTTCTCGGTCGCTAACCGCGTGGTGCTGAGTTGGAGCGACCAGATGGATGCCGACGGCGCCGACAAGGGCGGGGTGCCCTTCCGCTGGGCGAGCGATCAGTCCAACCTCAGCGCCACGCAAAAGCTCTTGCTGCAAACGAACACCAGCGGCGTGGACGAAGGCGACACCATGGGCCAGAACCGCCTGAACTTCCTCCGCGGCGACCGCGGCATGGAAGGCTCCGACACCACCGGCTACACCGCCGCCAAGCCGTTTCGCGAGCGCAAGTCACGCCAGGGCGACATCGTCAATTCCGTGGTGTGGTACACGGGCGCGCCGGTCAGCAACTATGCCTGGAGCGGGTACGCCGCCTTTACCCGCGCCAACCGGTCGCGCCCGGCCATGATCTATGTGGGCGGCAACGACGGCATGCTGCATGGCTTTGCGGCCGCCGACGGCACCGAGAAGCTTGCCTATGTACCGCGCGGCGTCATCTCCTCGCTGAACCAGCTGAGCGCGCCCGAATACAACAACCGCCATCAGTATTTCGTCGACGGCTCGCCCATGACGGGCGACATTGACCAAGGCGCGGGCGTGCAGGATCCGAACGATCCCAGCTACGTCTCCACCTACGTTCCCGACTGGCGAACCCTGCTGGTGGGCACGCTGGGCAATGGCGGCAAGGGCTACTTCGTGCTGGACGTGACCAACCCCACCGGCGCCACCAGCGCCACGGGCATTGCGGGCTTCGAGGATTCCAGCGCCGCAAGCCTCGTCAAGCTGGACCGCACCCGTGGCGCGCGCGACCCCGCCCCCGACTGCGTCACGGGCCTGTCGACGACCCAGCAGGCAGCCTGCAACCGGGCCAAGGCCGAGGACGCCGACATCGGCTCCATCACAGGGCAACCGGTGCTGGACGACCACAACACCATGCGCACCACGCAAATCACCCGCATGAACAACAACCGTTGGGCGGTGGTGATGGGCAATGGCTACAACAGCAAAAACCAGCGCCCAGTGCTGCTGATCCAGTACCTGGATGGCGACAAGTCGCTGCGGCGCATACCAGTCACCACCGACCTTCCCGGCACCGGCGACGCCAATGACAACGGCCTGGCCTCGCCACAACTGGTCGACCTGAACGGTGACGGCCGCCCTGACGTCGTCTACGCCGGCGACAACCGGGGCAACCTGTGGAAGTTCGATCTGACCCATATGGACGACAACCAATGGCAGGTGGCGTTTGGCGGTACGGCCAACGTCGCAACGCCCGACGACGGTGTGCGCGGCAGCCCTGCGGGCGCAAAACCACTGTTCACCGCCCGGGGGCCGGCCTCGCTGGGTTCGTCGAGCCGCCCCAAGATCCAACCCATTACCGCGGCGCCCACGGTGCGCGCCAACGACCGCAGCATGACCGTGGGCACCGGCGCCAACCAAAAAACGGTGCCCGTGGGCGGCATGATGGTCGCCTTTGGCACCGGCCGCAACGTAGCGCTGCACGATGCGGAGAGCGTCGACGTCCAGACCCTGTACTCGGTGCTCGACAACACCCGCTACCGCGTAGTCAATAGCACCCTGGGCAAGCGGCTCGAAGTTCATCCGGGGCAGGCCTGTGCCCCTGCGGCCCCCAACTGCGTGTCTGTGCCCGCACCCGCCGCGCTGGGCGTGGGGGTGGGCAACGCCAATCTGGCCGAACAGAAGGTCACCGAACTGAACAACGGCGACTACGGCACGGTCGACACCGTCACCGCGCTGTCAACGTCGAACTGGGCCAACTACAACGGCTGGTACATGGACTTGCCCGCCGTGGGAGAGCGCCTGCTCAAACCCATGCAGTTCTACGACGGCAGCAACCTGCTGGCCGTGTACAGCCAGGCGCCCGCCAAGGGGTCCAACGTCGACCCGGACGTCGAGAGCTGCGATTCGACTTCGGTGGACGCCGAACGGCAATTCCGCACGCTGATCAACATCATGGACGGCAAGCGCCCATCGGTACAGATCGTGGATTACAACGGCGATGGCAATTACGCACTGGGCACAGATCTGGGCGTTTCGCGCGCGCAGGTCACCAAGGGCTCGCACACCCTGATCACGCAGGGCAAGAGGGTGCTGGACATTGACGTGAAGAACCAGAAGACGCTGCTGGCACGCATGCCCGAGCAGTCGTTGCGCCCGAGCTGGCGCCAACTGCAGTGAGGAAGCCCGAATGATCCACCGCCCCCAGACCGCCGTGAAGCAGCACGGATTCACGCTGATCGAGGTGATGATCGTGGTCGCGGTGATCGGCATCCTGGCCGCCATCGCCTACCCCAGCTACGCCGAATTCGTGCGCCGCAGCCACCGCGCCGACGCGCGCGCCGGGCTGTTGCAGGCGCAGCAGTGGCTGGAGCGTGCCGCCACCGCCGGCGGCACCTACCCGACCACCCTGCCCGCGACCCTGACTTGGTCCGGTGATGCCAGCAAGCGCTATGACATCGGCTTTGCGTCGGGCAACACCAATGCCGCATTCACATTGACGGCAACGCCCAAATCCGGCGGTCCCCAGGCCGGCGACCGGTGCGGCACGTTCACGCTCAGCCACACTGGACTGCGCGGCGCCAATGGCGCCCTCAGCGGCAGCATCGTGACCGAGTGCTGGGGCAAATAGCGCCGGCCAGTCAACGCATCGACGGCCCCTGGCGCCGCAGCGGCGCGGCGTCCGTCGGTTGCGGCGCGCGATGCTCTATGCTTGCGCCCTCGTTTCTATTCGAAGCAGGTTGACGAACGCCGGCTTGTCCACACCCGCGCGGTGCGGCTGGCCGGCCCAAACGGCGCGCTGATGGAACGTTGACCGCCCCTTCGCTGCCGCCGCCCCGCGCGCCCCATGACACCCGCGATCCGCCACCAACTCCACCGCTACACCGACCGCCTGGCCGAGCTTAACTTTCTGCTGACGCGCGCCGACATCATGGCCGACATGTCGCAGTTCATGAAGCTGTCGCGCGAGCACACCGAGGTGGCCGCCGTGGCCGGGCGCTGGGCGCGCTATCTGCAGCGCGAGAAGGACTTGGCCGCCGCGCAGGAGATGCTGGACGATGCCGACATGGCCGAGATGGCGCGCGAAGAGATGGCCGCCGCCGAGGCCGAGCTGGCCAGTCTGGCGGGCGAGTTGCAGCGCATGCTGCTGCCCAAGGACCCCGACGACGCACGCAACGCCTTTGTCGAGATCCGCGCCGGCACCGGCGGCGATGAATCGGCCCTGTTCGCGGGTGACCTGGCGCGCATGTATACGCGCTACGCGCAGGCGCGCGGCTGGCGCGTCGAGGTGATGAGCGAATCGCCCGCCGAGCTGGGCGGCTACAAGGAGGTGGTCTTGCGCATCGAAGGCGACGATGCCTACGGGCACCTTCGCTTCGAATCCGGCGGCCACCGGGTGCAGCGCGTGCCCGTCACCGAAACGCAGGGCCGCATCCACACCAGCGCCGCCACGGTGGCCGTGATGCCCGAACCCGACGAGACCGAGGCCATCACGCTCAACCCGGCCGATCTGCGCATCGACACCTTTCGCGCCAGCGGCGCGGGTGGGCAGCACATCAACAAGACCGATTCGGCCGTGCGCGTGGTGCACCTGCCGACCGGCATCGTCGCCGAATGCCAGGACGGGCGCAGCCAGCATGCCAACAAGGCCAAGGCGCTGCAAGTGCTGCAGGCGCGGCTGCAGGACAAGGAGCGCAGCGAGCGCGCCGCGAAAGAGGCGGCCACGCGCAAGGGCCTGATCGGCAGCGGCGACCGCAGCGACCGCATCCGCACCTACAACTTTCCGCAAGGGCGCCTGACCGACCACCGCATCAACCTGACGCTGTACAAGCTGGCGCTGGTGATGGAAGGCGACCTGGACGACGTGCTGGACGCGCTGCAGTCCGCGCGCGAAGCCGAGCAAATGGCCGAGCTGGAAGTCAACGCCTGAGCCGCGGCACCGTTGATTGCGCGAGCGCACCCTGCCCCACGGCGGCTGACTATCATCGGCCCATCGCCTGCCCGACCGGATGGCCTCAGAAAGGACGAATGCCATGCATGACCCGATCCCTCTTCGCCCTGTGCGCCGTGCAGCGCTGCTGCTGGCGGGCGCCGCCGCCGCGTCGCTGCTGGCCGGGTGCGGCACCGGCGGCACGCCCTGGGGCGCCACGCCGACGCGCATCGAAATCCCCGTGCCCGACCTGCGCAAGGTGCCCGAGGTGTGGGACGGCGCATCCGGCTCCACCGCCGGCGCGCAGCGCGTGGCTGATCGCGTGCGCGCCGCGCTGTCCGCGCAGCCCGTGCTGGCGGGCAGCAGCATCGCGGTCGAGGGTTACGAGGGCGGCCTGATCATCCTGAGCGGGCGGCTGGCCAACCCGTCCGACCGTGCACTCGCCACGCAGACGGCGCGCAATGTGACCGGCGTGCGCGACGTGGTCGACCGCATGACGGCGCCTTGACGCGCGCGGGCGCGAAGTCACTGGCCATCCCATGCGCGTGTCGCCGTCACGTTATGGTGGCGGATGGATGCCTGGCTTCACCGCGCCGAACCACCTTTACGTCAAATCAGCCCACAGCGCTTGAACAGAAAGCGCCTAAAGCTATTGATTGCATAGCATTTTCATGCCCACCCTGTCCGACACGCTGATCCACTGGCAAAGCCGTGGCCTGCCTCGGCTGGAAGCGCAGATGCTGTTGCTGCACGCGCTGGAGCGTGCCACGCACGACCGCGCGTGGCTGCTGACCCACGACACCGACCCGCTGCCCGCCGTCGCAGACGCGCGACTGCAGGCGCTGGCCGAGCGGCGGCTGGCGGGCGAGCCCATCGCTTACCTCACGGGCGAAAAAGCCTTCCACGGCCTGACCTTGCACGTGGACGCCCGCGTGCTCGACCCGCGCGACGACACAGAAACGCTGGTCGACTGGGCGCTGGCGCTGTTGCCTGCCGATGCGCCTCGGCGCGTGCTCGACCTGGGCACCGGCAGCGGCGCCATCGCGCTGGCCATCGCACGCCAACGGCCCGCGGCGCGCGTGGTGGCGGTGGACGCCAGCGCCGACGCGCTGGACGTGGCGGCGGCCAACGCAGAGCGCTCAGGCCTGGCCGTCGAACTGCGCCACGGCAACTGGTTTGCGCCGCTTACCGGCGAACGCTTTGACGTGATCGCCAGCAACCCGCCCTACATCGCCGAGCACGACCCGCATTTGCCCGCGCTGGCGCACGAGCCGCGCGCCGCCCTGGTCAGCGGACCGGACGGGCTGGACGATATCCGCCACCTGGTGGCGCACGCCGCCACCCACCTGACACCCGGCGGATGGCTGCTGCTGGAGCACGGCTGGGACCAGGCCGAGCGGGTGCGCAATCTGCTGCAGGCTGCAGGCTTTGCGCAGGTGCAGTCACGCCGCGATCTGGCCGGCGTGGAGCGTTGCTCGGGCGGGCAGCGGGCGCCTTGAGACAAGCGGCTGAACTCGCGAGGTTTGTAACCGAATCGCGGTCTGGCGCTTATCGGATCAGCGCAGCGAGCTATTTTTTCAATAGCAATCGACCGTGACAACCGAGGTCTAAGGCGTTTGGCTTCTCGTCATCCCGCGAAAGCGGGAATGACGAGCGGTTTGTGTGAAGCCGCATCGCCCGGCGACAACACTCATCCCGCCAACGCCGGATAACGCAACGGCAGCAGCGCCGTCAGCCCGAATTCATCCAGCAGCGCGCGCAACCTATCGCCCGCGCTGCGCTTTTTCTGGCCGGTGTGGCGGGCGATGATCAACTCGTTCTTCAGGCTGTGTTCCCAACCGACCAGTTCGGTCACGGTGACGCTGTAGCCCTGCGATTCGAGGTACAGGCAGCGCAGCACGTTGGTCAGTTGGCTGCCCATTTCGCGCGTGTGCAGCGGGTGGCGCCACAGCTCGGCCAGCGGTGTGCGCGACAGTTGCAGCGCCTTCGACTGCCGCAGGCCGGCGGCCAGTTCGGCCTGGCAGCACGGCACCAGCACCATGGCCTGCGCTTTTTTGGCCAGGCCAAACGCGATGGCGTCGTCGGTGGCTGTATCGCAGGCGTGCAGCGCGGTGACGATGTCGATGCGTTCGGGCAGCGCCGCGTCGTGCGTGGCATCGGCAGCGGCGATGTTCAAGAAGTGCATGCGCTCAAAGCCCAGCCGCTCGGCCAGCGCGCGCGACCGCTCGACCAGCTCGGGCCGCGTCTCGATGCCGTAGACGGTGCCGCTGCCCTGCCCTTTGAGCAGCAGGTCGTACAGGATGAAGCCCAGGTACGACTTGCCCGCGCCGTGGTCGGCCAGCGTGAGCGGCTCGCCCTGGGCCCCAAGTTCGGCCACGATCTTCTCGATGAACTGCACCAGATGCCCGACCTGTTTGAGCTTGCGGCGCGAATCCTGATTCAGCTTGCCCTCGCGCGTGAGGATGTGCAGCTCTTTCAATAACTCCACCGACTGGCCGGGGCGCAGCTCGGCCAGCACGGCGGATTCAGCCTCTTTGGCGCCGCGGGCGCGCTTGGGGTCGGCGCGAGCAGCTATCGAATTAGTAGCACTGCGGCGCGAATGTGGCTTGCTCATGACGTGGCCCCGCCGTGCTGCGGACCCACGTCCAGCGCCGCCCAACCGTCCTGCCCCAGCTTCTCCAGCGTCGCCATGTTGGCTTCGTAGATGGCCTCGGCCTCGGGGAAGGCGGCGACGGCGCGGTCGATGCTGGCTTCGCGGATCAGGTGCAGCGTGGGGTACGGCGCGCGGTTGGTGGCGTTGGTGATGTCGTCCTCAGCGGTGCCGGCAAACTGAAAGCGCGGGTGAAAGGGCGCGATCTGCAGCGTGCCTTCCAGATCCAGGTCGGCCAGCACGGCGTCGGCGTCGTCCAACAGGTCGTTGAAGTCGAGGAAATCGTCAAAGCCGCGCGGCGCCATCAGCAGCGTGGTTTCGCGCTCGGCCGGGTCGGCGGCGGCCAGGGCTTGCAGTTCGGCGCGCAGCGCGTCCAGCAGGTGGGCACGCTCGGCGCCTTCGCACACGGCGTAATGAATCTGCCCCTTGGCGTGCGGCGCCTTGGCAAACGGGCACAGGTTGAGGCCCATCACCGCACGCTCCAGCCAGCGGAGCGTGTCGGCGATGACGGTGTCGGTCGGCACGGGGCGGGCGTCGGGATCGGTGCGCATGGGTCGATTGTGCCTGCGGATGGTGGGCGGCGATCACTCTTGATTTGATAGCTGGCTGCACTGATGGGACAAGCGCCAGGGCCGATTTTTTATGGAATCAACGGGTGTGGGCGCCGAAGAACCAAAAACCGGACGCGAAGGACGCAAAGGTTTCGCGAAGGACGCGAAAAAATCTTCTGGCTGTTCTTTCGCGTCCTTCGCGTATTCTTCGCGTCCTTCGCGTCCTTCGCGTCCGGCTGTTTCGCCCCGCACGGTCAAGCCCGTTCGCGCAACGCGTTCTGCTGCCGCCCGATCAGCGTCGCCAGCAGCGCGCCCACCACGCAGCACGCGCCCGTCACCACCCAGGTGAACTGCCACCCGCCCACCTGGCTGGCGACCCAGGCCACCAGCGGCGGGCCGCTGACCTGGCCGACGGCCGACCACTGCTGCATCCAGCCTACGGTGGTGGAGATGCTGCGCTCACCCGGCGCCAGCGTGGGCGCCAGCGCAAACAGCGTGCCCGGGATCAAGCCGCCCACGCATGAAAACAGCAGCGCCCCGGCGTAGCGCAGCGGCGCGCTGCCCGCCACCGGGGTGCCAAAGGCCAGAAACGCGCCCAGCGCCATGGCGGCAAAGCCGGTCCACAGCAAGGCCTGCGGCCGCACGCCGCGCGCCAGCAGGCGGCCCGCGACGATGTTGCCGACCATGTTGACCGCCGCCACGCCCGCCGTCAGCACCGCTGTCACGGCAACGGCTTGGGCGCCGCCCCAGCCCGCCTGGCGGTACAGCGACGGCAGAAAGCCGATCACCGCCAGCCATTGCGCCGAATAGACGCCGAAGGTGAGCGCGCCCAGCCACGGCCCGCGCGCCGCCAGCGTCTGCGCCAGACGTTGCTGCCAGGGCACGGCATCGGCAAGGCGCGGCGCGGCGCGTGGCGGGTCGGCCGGCACGCGTATGACGACCCAGATCGCCATCGCCAGCGAGAACACGGCCGTCAGCCACCACCACACAGGCCAGCCCAGCGCGCCCATCACCAGCGGCCCGGTCAGCAGTGCAGTGGCGGTGCCGAAGGGCATGAAGCTGCCCCACACGCCCAGCATGCGCGTGGGTGCGGCGGGCGCCACGGTGCGGCGCACCAGGCTGGGCGCGGGCACGGTGGTCAGCAAAAAGCCCAGCCCTTCGGCCGCGCGCAAGGCCAGCAGCGCACTGGCGTCGTGCGCAAAGCCACCCGCCACCCCGGCCGCGGACAGCAGGGCCAGGCCGGCGACCACGCAGCGCTTGAGCCCGATGCCGTCGGCCATCAACCCGGCCACGAGGCCCAGCGCCATCGACGCCAATTGCACCAGCGAAAGCAAAAAACCCGCCTGCACCAGCGTGATGCCCAACTCGGTCTGCAACACCGGCAGCGCGGGCGGCAGCTTGCCCACGTGCAGCGCGGCGCTGACGCCGGCGAGGATGACGATCCAGGCGGCGTCGGTGCGCGGCGTTGGATGAGGCGTCGCGTTCATGTCGGCGTGGCCAGGCGCAGGCGGCAGGCAGGACTTGACGCTGGGCCACTCATGTCAGCAGGCGCTGGCCGGTCAGGCGCTCATGTTCGCGCAGGGCAAAGCGGTCGGTCATGCCGGCGATGTAGTCGGCCACGGCGCGTTCGCGGTCGGGCCGCTCGGCAAAGCTGGGGCGCAGTTCGTGCGGGCGCTGGCAATACACGGCGAACAGCTCACACACCACCTGGCGCGCCTGCGACGTGGTGTCCATCACCTGCGGGTGCCGATACAGGTTGGCAAACAGAAAGCGCTTGAGCTCGGCCGACTGGGCACGCATGCCGGCGCTGAAGGCGACCAGCGGGCCGCTGCGGCGCGCGGTGTCGGCGTCCTGCGGGGCGGCGGCGGCAAGGGCGCCGCTGGTGGTGTCGATCACGTCGTAGACCTGCGCCGACAGCATGCGGCGAATCGATTCGTACAGCACGCGCCGGTCGGTCAGACCGGGGTGGTCGCGCCGGGTCTGGGCGACGAAGCGCGCGAACAGGGGCACTGTCGCTACCTGTTGCAGCGTGAGCAGGCCCGAACGCACGCCGTCGTCGATGTCGTGCGCGTTGTAGGCGATCTCGTCGGCCAGATTGGCCAGTTGCGCCTCCAGCCCGGGCTGCGTGCCGTCGATGAAGCGGCGCGCCACGCCCCCGGGCTCGCGCGCGTCGAGCAGGCGCGCGTTGGCGGCAGAGCAGTGCTTGAGGATGCCTTCGCGCGTCTCGAAAGTGAGGTTGAGCCCATCATGGTCGGGGTAGCGGTGTTCCAGCTGATCGACCACGCGCAGGCTTTGCAGGTTGTGCTCGAAGCCGCCGTGCGCGGCCATGCAGTCGTTGAGCGCATCCTGCCCGGCATGGCCGAACGGCGTGTGGCCCAGGTCGTGCGCCAGGGCGATGGCTTCGGTCAGGTCTTCGTTCAATTGCAGCGCGCGGGCGATGGAGCGCGCCAGCTGCGCCACCTCGATCGAATGCGTGAGCCGGGTGCGAAACAGGTCGCCTTCGTGGTTGAGGAATACCTGCGTCTTGTAGACCAGCCGGCGAAAGGCGGTGGAATGGACGATGCGGTCGCGGTCGCGCTGGAAGTCGTCGCGCGTGGGCGCTGCGCTGACGGCGTAGCGCCGGCCGCGTGATCGGGCCGGGTCGCAGGCGTAGCGCGCCAGGGTCATGCGATCAAGAACAAAAATGGCCGCCAGCGCATTCCCATCGGGCGCAAACAGCTATCAATATAGAAGCATTCGTCATGCGCAACAGCGGTCGATGACCTGCCGCACCAGCGCATCGGGCGCGGCGCGCACGGCGGCGCGGCCGGGGCCGTCGATGACGACAAAGCGGATTTCGCCGCCCTCGGCCTTCTTGTCGACGCGCATCAGCTGCAGGTAGCGGCCCGCGTTGTCGTCGGCGTCGATGACGGCGCCGCGCGTGGGCAGGCCGGCGCGATCAATCAGCCCCGTCAGGCGCTGCACGAAGGCGGCATCGACCAGCCCCAGCTCGCGCGACAGCTCGGCCGCCATCACCATGCCGGCGCCCACCGCTTCGCCATGCAGCCAGGCGCCGTAGCCCATGCCGGCCTCGATGGCGTGGCCGAAGGTGTGGCCAAAGTTGAGGATGGCGCGCAGGCCCGATTCACGCTCGTCCTGGCCCACCACGTCGGCCTTGAGCTGGCAGCTGCGCTGCACGGCGTGCGCCAGCGCGGTGGCGTCACAGGCGCGCAAGGCGTCGATGTTCGCCTCGATCCAGTCGAAGAACGCCATGTCGGCGATGGGGCCGTACTTGATGACTTCGGCGAGGCCGGCCGACAACTCGCGCGCCGGCAGCGTCTTGAGCAAATCCAGATCGCACACCACCGCCAGCGGCTGGTAGAAGGCGCCGATCATGTTCTTGCCCAACGGGTGGTTGATGGCCGTCTTGCCGCCCACCGATGAATCCACCTGCGCCAGCAGCGTGGTCGGCACCTGCACGAAAGGCACGCCGCGCATGTAGCAGGCGGCGGCAAAACCGGTCATGTCGCCCACCACGCCCCCGCCCAGCGCATACAGCGTGGTCTTGCGATCGAAGCCGCCGCCGAGCAGCGCGTCGAAGACGAGGTTGAGCGAGTCCCAGGTCTTGTATTGCTCACCATCGGGCAGCACCAGCCGCGCCACCTGCGAATGCCGGCCGGCCAGCGCGCGTGCCAGGGCGTCGGCATACAGCGGGGCGACCGTGGTGTTGGTCACAATCAGCGCCGCCGAGCCGGCGCGCGCCACCTCGAACGCCGCCGGCTCGGCCAGCAAGCCGGTGCCGATGGCGATGTGGTAGCTGCGCTCGTCGCCCAAGTCGATGCGCACCCGTTCGGAAGAGTAAAAACCGTTCATGCGGCGAGTGTATGGGCACGCGATGCGGCTTTGCCAGCGCGCGGCGATGGGCCGCGCACGGCACGGCAGCGCGCGGGCAGCGATCAGCCCTGCGGTGGAGCAACAGGTGGGGGCGGCGGTGCGGGTGGCGCCATATCAAGCTGCATCAGGATGCGGCTGACCAGCATCGACAGCGTGGTGCCATGCGCGTCGACCACAAAATGCGCGCATTCGCGGTACAGCGGATCGCGTTCGGCATACAGGTCGCGCAACCGCTTGAGCGGATCGGCCACCTGCAGCAGGGGGCGCTTGGTGTCGTGGCGCAGGCGCCGAGCCAATTGCTCGGGCGAAGCGCGCAGGTAGATCACGGTGCCTCGCTCATGCAGCCGCCGCCGGTTGGCGGGCCGCAACACCGCGCCGCCGCCCGTGGCCAGTACAAGCCGCGAGGGGTTTGACGTCAGCTCGTCGATCACGACTTCCTCGACGTCGCGGAATGCCGCCTCGCCATGCGCATCGAAATAGCTGCGAATGCTGCAAGCCAGGCGCTGCTCGATCACCTGGTCAGAGTCGGCCGATGCCAATTGCAAGCGACGCGCCAGCGAGCGCGCCACCGTCGACTTGCCGCTGCCCGGCAGGCCCACCAGAACGATATGCATGCGTGTCCCCGAGCCGGTCGAGGAACAGAGTGACCGGCCTGTTTGCCGGCCAAGCATACCGGCAAACAGGCCCGAGCGTCTGCTTATGAAGGATCGGAGACAGCGATGTTGAGCGTTCCTGTCACGCTGGTACCCACGGCATCCGTCAGACGAACGGGCACCGCGTAAGTGCCTGCGGCAGCGTAAGCCCCGTTGACAGGTCCGGTGATGACACCGTTGACGATGGGCTGGCCGGTGTCCAGCCTCGTCCAGGTATAGGGCGACACGCCCCCAATCGCCTGCAGCGCATACCCGAACGGCTGGCCGGTGGTGGCGGTGATGCTGGCGGTTGTGATGGCCAACGGCACGCCGATGCTGATCGTGAGGTTGCCATGGCCAGTCGCGCCCGTGCTGTCGGTCACGCTGACGGCTACCGTGTAGATACCCGCCAGCGTCGGCGTCCCGGCAATCAACCCCGCCGAGCTCAAGGCCAGTCCGGGCGGCATGGGCCCCACCGCAGCCCACGTGTAGGGGCTGGTACCGCCGGCCGCGGCCAGCATGTACGAGAAAGGCACGCCCGTGGCGGCACTGACCGACGTGCTCGCGATCCCGATCGAGGCGCCAGACACCGTGACGACGAGGGTGCCCATGACGCTGGTGCCCGCGGCGTCCGTCAGACGAATCGGTATGGTGTAGGTGCCGGCCGACGCATAGGCACCACTGAACACCCCATTGGTGATGGTCGCGCCGGTATCCAGCCTCGTCCACGTGTAGGGCGACACACCACCCACCGCCTGCAGCACGTAGCTGAACGGCATGCCCGTCGCCGCGCTGATGCTGGTGGTGCTGATGGCCAGCGGCACGCCAATGGTGATCGTGAGGTTGCCTTGGGCGGTGACACCCGCTCGATCCGTCACGCTGATGACTACCGTGTAGTTGCCCGCCAGCGTCGGTGTGCCGCTGATCAGTCCACTCGAGCTCAAGCTCAGTCCAGGCGGCATGGAACCCACCGATGCCCACGTATACGGACTGACGCCCCCCGACACCGACAAGACGTACGAGAACGGCACGCCCGTCGAGGCACTGATCGACTTGGTGCCGATCTCGACCGAAGCACCAGCCACCGTGACGGTGAGGGTTGCCTTGACGCTGGTGCCCGCCGCATCCGTCAGACGAATC
Organism: Pseudomonadota bacterium; assembly: GCA_029780695.1. Lineage (GTDB taxonomy): Bacteria > Pseudomonadota > Gammaproteobacteria > Burkholderiales > Burkholderiaceae_C > Ottowia. The sequence goes on along the minus strand of JAKOYD010000078.1, from coordinate 5,747 downwards.
GGTATGGTGTAGGTGCCGGCCACCGGATAAGAGCCGCTGAACACCCCATCGGGGATGACCGCGCCGGTATCCAGCCTCGTCCACGTGTAGGGCGACACGCCACCCACGGCCTGCAGCACTTCGCTGAACGGCATGGCGGTGGCCGCACTGATGCTGGTGGTGCTGATGGCCAAGGGCACGCCAATGGTCATCGTGAGGTTGCCTTGCGCGGTGGCACCCGCGCGATCGGTCACGCGAACGCTCACGGCGTAGTTGCCGGCCAGCGTCGGGGTTCCGCTGATCATTCCGTTCGAACTCAAGCTCAGCCCCGGCGGCATGGCGCCTGTCACGACCCACGTGTAGGGACTGACGCCGCCCGATGCCATCAAGGCATACGAGTAGGGCACGCCCGTGGCGGCACTGATCGTTGTCGTGTCGATCTTGATGGGCGTGCCGGACAGCGTGATCGTGACGGGCGCCTCCTGATAGGCGCCGAAGGCATCGGTCACGCGCACCTTCGCGACATAGGTTCCGGGTTCCGCCACCGGCGTGCCCTGGATCACGCCATCACCGCTCAACGACAAGCCCGCGGGCAACGCGCCCGAAACGACCGTCCATTGATACGGCGGGGTGCCATTGGTGGCCTCCAGCGCCTGTGCGAACGGGACACCGTTGTTCGCTTGCAGCGTTACCGCGCTCAATGCCAGTGGGAGCGAAGACACACCATCGACCACAGGAATGGATGTCCACTGGACGATCGGATCCTGAATGCCGTTGGTGACGTTGTTGTCATAACGGTCGGCCTTCAATTCCAGCAGGATTGCACCGCGCGCAGGCCCGCTGGAGAGCGAAAACAGCGCCACACCACCTTGCGTGGCGACCTGAATCACACTTCCGCTCTGGGAACCGGACAGCAGGCGAGCGTTCAGCGCAGCACTTGTGTTGCCCAAAATGCGGATTTGCACATTGGCCGCGGACGGGTTGGGAACGGGCTGAACGGCATCGTCCATGACGATGGCATTGATACCAATGTTGCCCGGGATATTATTGACGTTGTATTGAGAGCCCAAATAGCTTGACTTGGCAACAGCATATACGCTGGCAGGCTTTCCTGTCCCTGTTCCGCCACCAACGGTAATGTTCACGCTGGCGCTATAGACCCGTTTGTCACGCGGATCGGTGACCGCGCACGTAACGGTGGCAACACCAGCCTGGTCACCCGCATGGAAATGGAAAGAGTTTCCACCTGAATTGGCCCCCAGCGTGATGGACCGATAAGCCAGCGGGTTTTTATTACTGTCTTCGTGGCTGGGGTCTCCATCCAGATAATACAACGCCCCCGTATCCAATCCACCCGACACATTGCACGAGAAAATGTCCTTGCCCCCCTGAATCGGATCGGCGCCCTCTTTGGCATCGACATAGATTGTGGTGGTATACGGGGCTTTGGCACCTATGCCTGCGCCGACATGTCCAATATTAATGGGCAAGCTGGTCTTCTCTGCACGCACCGTAATACTGTACATATCTTGGGTGGCACCCGGGCTGCCACCTCCGCCACCGCAAGCAGACAGTAGCGCAGCCACTGAAAGCCCGAGAGCCAAACCTAGCTTTCGCATATCACCAACCTGTATTTAAAAGGACGTAAAACAATTCAACGAACTGCACCGCGATCCGAAATCATTTTCGGCGTAATAAAAACCAGCATTTCCTGCTTGTCCGCCTGGCGCGTTTTTTGTTTGAACAAGTTGCCCAAGACGGGAATATCACCCAGCATGGGCACCTTGCTTTCATTTTCGCGCTCAGTCAGCTCAAAGATGCCGCCGATCACCACCGTGCCGCCATTTTCCACCAGCACCTGCGTTTTGACACGCTTCGTGTTGATCGACATTCCACCCTCGACCGGCGTGCCGGGACTGTCTTTGTTGACATCCAGATCCAGGATGATGTTGCCCTCGGGCGTGATTTGGGGCGTTACTTCGAGTTTCAGCACCGCCTTGCGGAAAGCGATCGACGTGGCGCCGCTCGATGTGGCCTGCTGATACGGAAACTCGGTCCCCTGCTCGATCAACGCCTTGGTTTGATCGGCGGTCACCACGCGGGGACTGGAAACCACGCGCCCCTTGCCGTCGGCCTCCAGCGCCGAGATTTCCAGGTTAAGAAATCGATTGGCGGCCGAGCTGAATAGCGAAATCGCAAATGTGGCCGCCGAGGTGCCACTGATGCCTTGTGCTGGCAAATTGACCATCTGCGATGTCAGCGACGTTGCGCCGGACGCCCCAGTGGTGGCCGAGATCGCGTCATAGTTGGCGCCGAGCGCCAATCGATTGCCACTGCCAATGCTGTAGCCCGCATCGCCACCGCGAATGCCCCGCAGATCCGCGCCACCCAGCTTCACGCCGAGCGACTTGCCGAAGGTGTCGGTGGCTTCGACGATGCGCGCTTCGATGAGGACCTGTCGCACCGGCACATCCAGCTTGGCGATCATTTCCTGAATCTGCGTCAGCCGCGACGGAATGTCGGACACGAAAAGCTGGTTGGTGCGCGGCTCGGCAATGACCGATCCGCGCGCGCTCAACAGGCTGCGGCTGCCCGCGGTGCCCCCGGTGGCTGCACCGCCCGAACGCGACAATTGCAGCGCAATCTCGGCCGCCTTGGTGTAGTTCAATTGAAAGGATTGCGTCCGCAAGGGCTCGAGGTCGCGAATTGCCGCCTGGGCCTCAAGCTCCGATTTTTCCTTGGCCGCCAATTCTTCCTTGGGTGCAATCTGCAGGACGTTGCCGCTGCGCTTCATGCCCAGGCTCTTTGCCTGAAGAATGATGTCCAGCGCCTGATCCCAGGGGACGTCCTTGAGACGAAGTGTGAGGCTGCCTTGCACCGTGTCGGATGTGACGATGTTGAAGTTGGTGAAGTCGGCGATCACCTGCAGCAGCGATCGAACGTCGATATTCTGGAAATTGAGCGACAACTTCTCGCCCCGATAGCCCGGACCGTCCGTCAGCTTGTCGGCGTTGACTTTCTGCTGTCTAACCTCGACCACCAGCTGGTTGTCGCTCTGATACGCGCTGTGCTCCCACAACCCCTTGGGTTCGATGACCAAGCGGACGCGGTCACCCGTTTGCACCGCGGTGATGGTCTGCACCGGCGTGCCGAAATCGGTGACGTCCAGCCGGCGACGCAGGCCTTCGGGCAGGCTGCTGCGCAGAAATTCGACCACCAGGTTCTGACCTTGCTGGCGAATATCGACGCCCACCTGGTTGTTCGCCAGATCGACCACCACGCGGCCGGTGTTTTCGACACCACGCCGGAAATCAATGTCGCGCAGCGGCAAGGCCGACTCGTTGGCACTGTCGGCAAACGCGCGTGCCGGCTCCATGGCCACCTGCGTCGCGGTGGCCACCTGATCGAGCGACACCAGCAGCGACCGCCCCTGAATCTCGGTACGGTAATTGGTAGGACGGTTGAGGTTGAGCACCACGCGTGTGCGATCTTCGGCCTGCACCACGTGCGCGAGGCGCAAATTGCCATGATTGAGTTCGACCGCGTTGCGTGCAAGGTCACTTTTCACGCCAGGGAAGTCCAGCGCGATGCGCGGTGGCGACTGCACCACAAACCCGGCGGGCAAGGCGGCCAGGGGTTCACTCAGCTCAATCCGGACGACCTCGGAGCCGCCCTGGATCGAACTGGTGACCGTCTGGATACGCGGTTGCGCATGGCATACGCCCAATGCAGCCAGCAGCAGCGCTCCCCCCAGTCCCCACGCACCAATCAGACGCGCCGCAGCGTGCACCCACTTACTCATTTCGTGTTCTCCTGAAGCTCCAGCGTCGTGCGGCGCTCGATCCATTCACCCGCTGCATCCTGAACGATTTCCCTCAGGGTGATGTCGCTCTCTGAAATTTTCGTCACTCGCCCGTAGTTCTGGCCGAGATAGTTGCCCGTGCGAACCTGGTGGAGCAAGGTATCCACGCGCACCAGTGCCACCCATTGCCCACCCTTGTCCAGGCTGCCCACCATGGTCATGGCATCAAGCGGATAGGCCTCCAGGGGCTCCTTGCGGCGATTGAGTTCCGGGGTCAGCAACAAGGCGCTGACATTCAGCGGCCCCGATTCACGCCGCAGCACCTGCGTCAACCGCTCGCTCGAAAACGCGTCGGCCGCGTTGCCGCCCGCATACGCCAGGGGTTGATAGCGTGTCGGCGCTGCCAGGGGCGTGACTTTGGGCGCCGTGGTGCGGCGCAGATCGGACATCCATTGCTGCAGATCATCGGTGCTCGCGGTGCAGGCACCCAAGCCGCACGCGGCGAGGGCGACCACCGGGATCCATGCGGTTCGGGTCATTTCTTGGCCCCCGGCTTGGCTGCGGCCCGCTGCGCCGCTATTTCTTCTGGATCAAGATAGCGGTATGTCTTGGCGGTAGCCTCCAACGACAGCGCATTGCCCGCCGTCGTGGGCGCGATCGACAAGTTGTTCAACGTGACGATGCGCGACAGGTTGGCAATGTCGGCCGTAAAGGCGCCGATGTCGTGGTAGCGGCCGGTGACTTTCAGCGAGATCGGCAACTCTGCGTAGTAGTCCTTCACCACCAACTGGCCCGGTCGGAACAGATCGAACTGCAGACTGCGACCCAGGCCCGCCTGGTTGATGTCAGACAGCAAAGCATCCATTTCCGCCTTGCTGGGCAACTGCTTTTCGAGCAGGTTCACATACTGGATCACCTGCGCCCGCTGCTTCTTCAGCTCATCCAGGCTGACCGCCTTCTGCAGCTTGTCCTGGTATTCGGCGCGCAGGGCGCTCTCCCTGGCGCGCTCGGCCTCAAGCTCCTCATCCACGCCCTTGAGCCACAGAAACCAAAGCAAGGTGAGCATGAACGCCGCCACCAAGGCAAACAGCGCGTAGCGGGGCGCAGCCGGCCAGGATGCTGGATCTCGCGTGTCGAGACCACGAAACTGCGATCCCACTTTCTCGAATGTGTCGGCGACAGCCAGTTTGCGTGCAGGTGCAGGTGTGCGTGCCATGGTGATCAGGAGGTTTTCGCACCGGGGGTCGCTGACGCCGCCTGCGGGGTGCCGCTGGCACGTTGCAGTTGCACGCGCACCGTGAAGTTGTAGACGCGGCGCTGTTCACGCGCACTCAGCGACAGACTGGAGGCCACGATCTCGATCAGCTCTGGCTTGGAAACCCATTGGCTGTTGCGCGAAAGATTGCGCAGCAATTCAGAAACCCGCTCGTTCGACTGGGCCACACCCGTCAACAGCACGTTCTGGCTCTCCTGCTTGATGCCCTTGAGGTAGATGCCGTCCGGCAACTGCAGCACCGATTCGTTCAGCAGGTGCACCGGAAGATTCCGGTCGGCCTGCAGATCCTCAACGGCCTGCTGCCTGGCGCGCAGGGCCGCGATCTCGTCCTGCAGCGTCGCAATCTCCTTGATCTCCTCGTCCAGCTTCCTGATCTCCTGGGTAAGCAAAGCGTTGCGGGCCTGCTGGCCGGCGATTTCGTGCTGGTACCACAGGTAGACGGCTCCGGCAACCAGCGCTCCCGCCAGCGCGGCCGCGGCCAGCGAGGCGTTAAGGCAATGCTGAAAAAGTCCCCGCTGTAGCTGCAGGCTGGGTAAATTACGGGGCCATGAAGCAGCAGACCCTTGCCATGGCAGCCGACGCACAGTCGGGTTTTGAACAACATCGCAAGCCCACGCGGCGCGACGAGTTCCTCAAGACCATGGATGCGCTGGTGCCCTGGGCTGCGCTGTGCGAAGAAATCGCACCGCA
>JAKOYD010000062.1 GCA_029780695.1 Pseudomonadota bacterium | reverse complement strand
GACCGCATCGCCAGCGTCGGCGTCGCGCAAACGCCGGTGCGCGTGCGCGTGACCGATGCGCAAGGCGTCGACCTGCCGCTGGGTGACATCGGCGAAATCGTCGTACAGGGCGACAGCGTCATGGCCGGCTACTGGGCCAACCCCGACGCCACGGCGGCTGCCATCAAGGACGGCTGGCTGTTCACCGGCGACATGGGCGCGCTGGATGCCGACGGCTACCTCACGCTGAAAGACCGCAGCAAAGACCTCATCATCAGCGGCGGCAGCAACATCTACCCGCGCGAGGTGGAAGAAGCCCTGCTCACCGCCGACGGCGTCGCCGAAGTCGCCGTGGTGGGCGAGGCCGACGCCGAATGGGGCGAAAACGTCGTCGCCTTCGTCGTCGCGCAAGCCGGCGCGGCCTTGACCGAATCCGCGCTCGACGCCCACTGCCTGGCTCACATCGCCCGCTTCAAGCGCCCCAAGCGCTACATCTTCGTGAGCGAGCTGCCCAAGAACAACTACGGCAAAGTGCTGAAGACTGAGTTGCGCGGGCGACTGCGCGGCGCCTAAAGCTTGGCCACAATCTGGCTTTTTCAACCCATACCACACAAGCTCATGACCCACAACCACCTTGACCAATGGCTCGCCGACGAACAAGTGGTGCGAGAGCGCCTGGCCAGCGGCCCCGGGCCCGGTGTCGCGCGGCTGGATCAGGTGGTGGGGCTGACGGGCCTTGAACTGATGCAGGCGATGCTGAACGCCGAGCTGCCCTACGCCGCCATCGCCAAGACGCTGGACTTCGTGCTGGTGAGCGTCAGCAAAGGCCACGCCACCTTCCAGGGCACGCCAGGCACGCAGTTGCTGAACCCGCTGGGCACGGTGCACGGCGGCTGGTTTGCCACGCTGCTCGATTCGGCGCTGGGCTGCGCCGTGCACACCATGATGCCGCCGGGGCGCAGCTACACCACGGCTGAGCTGGGCGTGAACCTGGTGAAGGCCATCACGCCCAAAGTGCAGCGCGTGCGCGCCGAAGGCAAAGTGATTCACTGCGGGCGCCAGCTGGCGACGGCCGAGGCGCGGCTGGTGGGGCCGGACGGCACGCTGTACGCGCATGCCACCACGACCTGCCTGGTGTTTGATTTGCCGACCACCTGAGCGCGGCGCAATACTATTTTGATAGCTACTCGCGCTTGTCAGACAAGCGCTGGAGGCCTAACCCGGATATTTCACGTATGTAGCCAACGGCCTGCGCAGCGGGGCATCGCGGCGCGGATTTGAGCGAGCAAGGCCACGATGTTGGCCGCAGCCATGGGTGTGATGGTTGGCATGCGCAATGCTGTCGCAATGGCCCCTACCCCGGCTTGGGTTGCGGGCCGTTTTTGTGTCATCGCGCCGGCCAGGCGCTGCTGGTGTGTTCAGGGTGAGCGCAGCTGGCTCATGGCGTGCGCGAAGGTCTGCGCACTGGGCCAGTTGGAGGCCAGGTACAGGCGGATGCGCCGCGTGTTGCGCGTCACCACTGCCGCCACCTTGAGCAGCTTGATGCGCAGCGTGTCGATCTGCGCCGTGGCCAGCTCTGTGCCCTGCAACGCCAACGCGCGCAGCCTCTCTACCAGCACGTAGCCCAGCGCGGCCAGCAGCATGCGCAGTTGGTTGGAGCGCAGCACATGGCAGCTCGTGCGCGTGGCGAACAGCCCTACCTGCGCTTCCTTGATCCGGTTCTCCGCCTCGCCGCGCTGGCAGTACACGCCGTCGTACAGCGCCTGGGGATCACCGGCAAGGTTTGTCACGATGAAGCGCGGGTTGCAGCCTTGCGCGCCCCATTCAAGCCGCGTGATCACGCGCCGCTCGTGCGGCCAGCTCTGTGCGGCGTAGTCGAATTCATCGACCATGCGCTGTTTGGCCCCGCTGCGCTCGTATTCGTCTTTCATTGAGAGTTCGGCAAACGCCACGCGCGCCTGCAGCCGTGCATTGCGCGCCAGACCCACGATGTAGTGCACGCCGGCGCGCTCGCACCAGTTCAGGATGCGTTGGCGGCAGAACCCGGAGTCGGCCCGAAACACGATGCGCACCTGCGGCCAACTCTGGCGCAGTCGGCGCACCAGCAGCTTGAGGATGGCCCCAGCGTGCTGCGCCGCATCGATGTTGCTGGGCCGCAAGTAGGCGCACAGCAGTTGCTGGCCACAGAACACGTACAGGGGCAGGTAGCAGTAGCTGTCGTAGTAACCATGGAAGAAGCGTGCCTCCTGCTGGCCGTGCAACGGGTTGTCGGTGGCATCAAAGTCCAGCACCAACTCTTCGGGCGCGCTCTCGAAGCTGGCGATGAACTGATTGACCAACACCTCGTGCAGCCGCCACGCCGTGGCACGGTCGGCCCATTTCTCCAGTCGGCAAAGCGTGGGCGCGCTGGCAATCTCGTGGTCCACGCCAACAGCCGTCTGCACAGCCACGTCACAGCGCAGAGCACCGTGGTCGTTGAGGTCTTCCCAGCCCAGCGCCAGGCCGTACACCCGCTGGCGCAACATGTCGCGCACGTCGTGCGTGATCAGTCGCGGATTGCGCGGATCGGCGATGCAGCGCGCCGCCGCATCCATCAAGCCCAGCTTGCGATCGACCTGGCCAAGCAGCATCACGCCACCATCGCTGGTCATGCTGCCGCCGTCAAAACACCCCTGCACCACGCGCCGGCCCAACCGGCCAAAGTCCATGCTCCCAACGTCAATTTCTTCGGTACAGTTTGGCTTCGGCATTGCCCGCTCGTTGATCAAGATTCGACACCTGGATTTTCGGGCACACAAGGGCAATACCGTCCTCGTTTGTGGCTCTACTACGGTGAAATATCCGGGCTAGCGCTTACCCAGCAAGCGCTGGCAGCTATCATTTTTGCAAGTTCATCACAGGTCGATGGCCGCCGCCGAGCCCGCCTGCTTGCGCAGCTCGAACTTCTGGATCTTGCCGGTGCTGGTCTTGGGCAGCTCGCCAAACACCACCGCGCGGGGCACCTTGAACCCGGCCAAGTGCTTTTTGCAGTGCGCCACGATGTCTTCGGGCGTGGTTTGCGCACCGGCTTTGAGCTCCACAAACGCGCAGGGTGTTTCGCCCCACTTGGCATCGGGCTTGGCCACCACGGCGGCGGCCAGCACGTCGGGGTGGCGATAGAGCACGTCTTCTACCTCGATGGACGAGATGTTCTCGCCGCCCGAGATGATGATGTCCTTGCTGCGGTCCTTGATCTTGATGTAGCCGTCGGGGTACTGCACGGCCAGGTCGCCGCTGTGGAACCAGCCGCCCGCAAAGGCTTCGTCGGTGGCCTTGGGGTTCTTGAGGTAGCCCTTCATGGCAATGTTGCCCTTGAACATGATTTCGCCCATGGTTTCGCCGTCCTGCGGCACCGGCAGCATGGTCTCGGGGTCGAGCACGCGTACGTCGCGCTCCAGGTGGTAGCGCACACCCTGACGGGCGTTGAGGCGGGCGCGCTCGCCAATGTCCAGGGCATCCCAGGCCTCATGTTTGGCGCACACGGTGGCGGGGCCGTACACCTCGGTCAGTCCGTACACGTGGGTCAGGTCAAACCCCATCTTTTCCATGCCCTCGATCATCGAGGCCGGCGGCGCGGCGCCCGCCACCATGGCCTTGACGCCTGCGGGCACACCTACTTTCATCGCGGCCGGGGCGTTGACCAGAAGGCCGTGCACGATGGGCGCGCCGCAGTAGTGCGTAACGCCATGGGTGCGGATGGCATCAAAGATGGCTTGTGCGTCCACCCGGCGCAGGCACACGTTGACGCCAGCACGCGCTGCGATGGTCCAGGGAAAGCACCAGCCGTTGCAATGGAACATGGGCAGCGTCCACAAGTACACCGCGTGTTTGGGCATGTCCCACTCCAGCACGTTGCTGATGGCGTTGGTGGCGGCGCCCCGGTGGTGGTAGACCACGCCTTTGGGGTTGCCGGTGGTGCCGCTGGTGTAGTTGAGCGCAATCGCATCCCACTCGTCGGCGGGCAGGCTCCAGACAAAGGCGGCGTCGCCGCTGGCCACAAAGGCGTCGTAGTCGGTGCCGCCCAGGCTTTGCACGGCGGGGCCGTAGAGCGCGTCCTGCACCTCGATCACGCGCAGGGGCGTGGGGGCGGTGCGCAGGGCCAGCGCCTTGGCCAGGGTGCCGGTGAACTCCGGGTCCACGATCACGGCCTTGGCCTCGCCGTGATCCAGCATGAAGGCGATGGCCTCGGGGTCGAGCCGGGTGTTGAGGGTGTTGAGCACGGCGCCCGCCATGGGAACGCCAAAGTGCGCCTCCACCATGGGCGGGGTGTTGGGCAGCATCACGGCCACGGTGTCGTTCTTGCCGATGCCTGCCTTGGTCAGCGCGCTGGCCAGCTGGCGGCAGCGGGCGTAGGTCTGGGCCCAGGTCTGGCGCAGCGTGCCGTGCACGATGGCCAGACGGTCGGGGTAGACCTCGGCCGTGCGTTCGATGAACGACAGGGGCGACAGGGCGGCAAAGTTGGCTTCGGTGCGGGGCAGGTGCTGGTCAAAGATGGAGGTCATGGGTCAGTGCAAGAAGATCAGGCAATAAGGTGAACAAGTGACAGCCTAGCCCGGATATTTCACCGTAGTAGAGCCACAAACGAGTACGGCATTGCCCTTGTGTGCCCGAAAATCCAGGTGTCGAATCTTGATCAACGAGCGGGCAATGCCGAAGCCAAACTGTACCGAAGAAATTGACGTTGGGCGCATGGACTTTGGCCGGTTGGGCCGACGCGTGGTGCAGGGGTGTTTTGACGGCGGCAGCATGACCAGCGATGGTGGCGTGATGCTGCTTGGCCAGGTCGATCGCAAGCTGGGCTTGATGGATGCGGCGGCGCGCTGCATCGCCGATCCGCGCAATCCGCTACTGATCACGCACGACGTGCGCGACATGTTGCGCCAGCGGGTGTACGGCCTGGCGCTGGGCTGGGAAGACCTCAACGACCACGGTGCTCTGCGCTGTGACGTGGCTGTGCAGACGGCTGTTGGCGTGGACCACGAGATTGCCAGCGCGCCCACGCT
>JAKOYD010000051.1 GCA_029780695.1 Pseudomonadota bacterium | reverse complement strand
GGTGCAGTGCGTGGCCACGCGGATGGTGCGCACACCGAGGTCGTGCGCCATCTTCAAATGATCGACGGTGCCGATGCCGGGGATGAGCAGCGCGGAGACTTTGGCCTTCTTGAGCAACGGAATCACGGCGCCCAGGTATTCCTCGTCGCTGTGCGCCGGAAAGCCGTAGTTGACGCTGCTGCCGCCCAGGCCGTCGCCGTGCGTGACTTCGATCAGCGGGATGCCGGCGGCGTCCAGGCCTTGGGCCACGGCTTTCATCTGCTCCAGCGTCATCAGGTGGCGCTTGGGGTGCATGCCGTCGCGCAGGGTCATGTCGTGCAGGGTGATTTTCTTGTCTTTCATGATCTGTTCCCCCTTCACGCGGCTTGCAGCTTGAGCGTACCGGCCAGAATCTCTTCGGCAAACATCTCGGCGGTGTGCGCGGCGGCTGCCGTCATGATGTCGAGGTTGCCGGCGTACTTGGGCAGGTAGTCGCCCAGGCCTTCGACCTCCAGAAACACCGACACGCGGTTGCCGTCGAACACCGGGCCGTTGACCAGCTTGTAGCCGGGTACGTATTTCTGCACCTCGGCAATCATGTCGTGGATGCTTTGGGTGATGGCGGCTTCGTCGGGCGTGCCTTCGACCAGGCAGTGCACGGTGTCGCGCATGATGAGCGGGGGCTCGGCCGGGTTGATGATGATGATGGCCTTGCCTTTTTTGGCGCCGCCGACTTTTTCGATGGCGCCGGCGGTGGTGCGGGTGAATTCGTCGATGTTCTTGCGCGTGCCGGGGCCGGCGGATTTGCTGGAGACGGTGGCAACGATTTCGCCGTATTCCACCGGCTGCACGCGGCTGACGGCGGCGACCATGGGGATCGTGGCCTGGCCGCCGCAGGTGACCATGTTGACGTTCATTTCACCCTGGCCGACGTGGGCTTTCAGATTCACCGGCGGAATGCAAAACGGGCCGATGGCGGCGGGGGTGAGGTCGATCATCATCGCGCCTTCGGCGTTGACCTTGCGCGAGTTCTCGGCGTGCACGTAGGCGCTGGTGGCGTCAAAAACGATTTGCACGCCGTCGGCCTTCATGTGGGGCACCAGGCCATCGACGCCGTCGGCGGTGGTCTTGATGCCCATTTCGCGGGCTTTTTTGAGGCCGTCAGACTGCGGGTCGATGCCCACCATCCACACCGGCTCAAGCACCGGGCTGCGCTGCAACTTGGCCAGCAGATCGGTGCCGATGTTGCCGGGGCCGATCAGGGCGCATTTGATTTTTGAGGTCATGGGTGGCCTTTATTGAATTCAGAAAAACCGGACGCGAAGGACGCAAAGGATTCGCGAAGGACGCGAAAAATCAAAAATTTTGAAAATCCTTTTTCTGAATCTTTCGCGCCCTTTGCGTCACTTTCGCGTTCTTCGCGTCCGGCTGTTGGGGTTTACACAAACCGAACGGAGCACCCGCCGATGCCGCCAATCGTCACGCGCAGGTTGTCGCCCGCCTGTACCGGCGTCATGATGGCGAGCGATCCCGACAGCACGACCTCGCCCGCCTCCAGCGCAATGCCGTGCGCGCCCAGCGTGTTGGCGAGCCACGCGACAGCGTTGGCCGGATGGCCCAGCGCCGCGGCGCCGGCGCCGGTGGCGATGATTTCGCCGTTCTTTTCCAGAATCATTCCGCAGGTGGCCAGGTCCACGTCGCGCACGTCCACCAGCCGGTCGCCCAGCACGAACACGCCGCAGCTGGCGTTGTCGGCCACGGTGTCCTGAATATTGATCTTCCAGTCCTGGATGCGCGAATCGACGATCTCGAAGCAGGCCATCACGCCTTCGGTGGCGGCCAGCACGTCGGCGGCGCTGACGCCGGGGCCTTTCAGCGTTTTCTTCAGCACAAAGGCGATCTCGCCCTCGGCCTTGGGCTGAATCAGCGTCTTGGCCTCGATGGCCTGGCCTTCGTTGTAGACCATGGCATCGGTCAGCCAGCCAAAGTCGGGCTGGAACACGCCCAGCATGTTCATCACCGCCTTGCTGGTGACGCCGATCTTCTTGCCCACCACCTTCTCGCCGGCATCCAGGCGCCGCTTCATCATGCGCTGCTGAATGGCGTAGGCGTCGTCGATGGTGATGTCGGCGTGGCGGTTGGTCAGCGGCTCCAGCGTGCGGCAGGCCTTGAGGGCCTCGTACAGCTCGTCGCCCAGTTGATCGATCAATTCAGTTTTCATTTTGCAATCATTTTGATAGCTTACCGCGCTTGCCAGACAAGCGGCAGAGGCCGATTTGACTTAAAACTTCACCATCACGTTGCGCAGTTCGGTATAGAACTCCAGCGAATGCACGCCGCCTTCGCGGCCGATGCCCGACTGCTTGGAGCCGCCAAACGGCGTGCGCAAGTCGCGCAAGAACCAGCTGTTGATCCAGCACAGGCCCACTTCAATGTGGTGCGCCAGACGATTGGCGCGGCCAATGTCGCTGGTAAAAATCGACGTCGCCAAGCCATAGCGGTTGGCGTTGACCTTGGTCAGCACTTCGTCTTCAGAGTCGAATGGGCTGATGTGACAGCAGGGGCCAAAGACTTCTTCCGTCACCACGGTGGCGGTTTCAGGCAGGCCGGTCCAGATGGTGGGCTGCACCCAGTGGCCGCCTTTCAGCGCATCGGGCATGTCGGGCACGCCGCCACCGGTGACGACGGTGGCACCTTCGTCCTTGGCGGTTTTGTACAGGCCCAGCACCTTGTCCTGGTGCTCTTTGCTGATGACCGGGCCGATCTTGGTGCCTTGGTCGAACGGCAGGCCGGGCTTCATGCCCTCGGCCTTGTCTTTGAGGGCCGCCACCAGTTTCTCAAAGATCGGGCGCTCGACGTACACGCGCTCGGTGCCCAGACACACCTGGCCGGCGTTTTCGAAGCACGAACGTGTCAGCGTATCGACCGCGACCTGGAAGTCGCAATCGGCAAACACCACCGCTGCGTTCTTGCCACCCATTTCCAGCGACACGGGGCGCACGCCTTCGGCGGCGGCTTTCATGATGGCACTGCCGGTGCGCGTTTCGCCGGTGAAGGTGATGCCGTTCACGTCCGGGTGGCGCGTAAGGAATTCGCCCGCCGACCCGGGGCCAAAGCCATGCACCACGTTGTACACGCCCTTGGGCATGCCGACGGCATTCATCACCTCGCCCAGCAGCGTGGCGGTGGCGGGGGTTTCTTCACTGGGCTTGACGACCACGGTGTTGCCGCACGCCAGCGCGGGGCCCACCTTCCACGTCATCAGCAACAGCGGCAGGTTCCAAGGGCAGACCACCGCGATCACGCCGCGCGGCACGCGCACGCCGTAGCTGAGCGCCGTTTTTCCATCGGGCGTGCGCATGTTGAACGACTCGGTGGCCGTGCTCTTGATGGTGTCGATGAAGATCTGGAAGTTGGCCGCGCCGCGTGGAATGTCGACGTGCGAGGCCAGGTGGTGCGGCTTGCCCGTGTCGGCAATCTCGGCCTGCAAAAAGTCGTCGAAGCGGCGGTTGATTTCGCCCGCCACGGCATCGAGCAGCTTGCAGCGCTCCACCACGGAGAGCTTGCCCCAATCGCCTTTCAGCGCCGCCTTGGCGGCGGCCACGGCGGCATTCACTTCGGGCTGGCCGGCTTCGTGGATCAGGCCGATGACGCTGCCATCGACCGGGTTGATGTCCTGAAACGTCTTGCCGCTGGCGCTTTTGACGTATTCGCCGTTGATGAAATTGAGAAATTCTTTCATGGATTCATTGCTCTTCAAGAATGGCGCCGCAAGATTACAGGCCAATGGACTTGAGCCCGGCCAGGGCGCAGATTTCATCCTGCTCGGCCGAGCCGCCCGACACGCCGATGGCGCCGATCAGCGCACCGCCTTGCTTGATGGGCAAGCCGCCGCCAAACACCACGATGCGCGGGCGATGCGGCATGCCGCGGGCAAGCGCCGGGTCGCTCGCCAGGATTTTGTCCCACTGCGACGTGGGAAAGCCAAAGCTCGCCGCCGTGTAGGCCTTGTCGATGGCGATATCGATCGAATGCAGAAAGGCGCCCGGCATGCGCAAAAAAGCCGCCAGCAGGCCGCTGCCATCGGTCACCGCGACGTTGATGCGAATGCCCAACTCCGCCGCCTTGGCGACGGCCGCCTGCACGGCGGTGTGCGCCGCTTGGGCCGTGATGACGGATTGGGGTATGCTGGTGTTTAAGGTCATGGCAAGCGCGTTTTCAGTGTGGCGCGGGTGTGAAGCCCCCCGGCCACGACAGATCAGGTCACGACCGACAGGAACGCGTCGTTCAACTTGCGGTTGTGATAGAAAATCCCCGCCCCCACTTCATCCCAGGTCCAGGTGATCGGATGCATGTCCGGGTAGTGGTCGTAGCCGCCGCAGAAGGTCTCCAGGCGGTTGCCCGACGGATCGAAGAAATAGATCGTCGTGCCGTTGGTAACGCCGTGGCGCGTAGGGCCGACGTCGATCGACACGCGGTTCTTGCTCATGATGTCGGCGGCGCGCAGCACCTGCTCCCAGCTGCCAAGCTGAAATGACACGTGGTGCAGCTTGGCGTTTTCACCATGGCGCACGATGGCGATGTCGTGTGCCTTGGCACTGCACGTCAGCCACACGCCCAGGTCGGTCTGGCCGTCTTCGAGCTTGACGCGCTCGACCAGCGTGAAGCCCAGCACCTTGGTAAAGATATCGGTCGCGCCGTCCAGGTCGGTACCGTAGACCAGGCAGTGATCCAGGCGGATCGGGCAGATGCCCTTGCCGTCGATCACGTCCACTTCGGGGTTGGTGTAGCCGGTGGCGTTGCCCACGTCTTTCTTTTCGGCATACAGCTCGATGGTGTGGCCGGTGGGCACCTCAAAGCGCACGCGCTCGCCCGTCTCCAGCAACTCGCCGGCGGGAACGCGCTCGGTCTTCACGCCGTGGGCTTGCAGCTTTGCTTCCAGTTCGTCCAGCGTGGCCGTGTCGAGCACCTTGTAACCGAAGAAGTCCATGCCGGCTTTGTCGGCCTGACGCAGCACGATGCTGTGGTGGTCGCGCTCGGCGCGGGTCTTGAAATAGGCGCGGCCCTGGCCGTCCCTGCCCATGGGCACCAGGCCCATGACGTCGGTGTACCACTTGATCGATTCGTCCAGGTCGAGCACGCGAATTTGGGCGTGGCCTGGGCGCAAAACACCGGTCATTGCCATGTCAAGTCTCCTCGTTCAAAGGTTGAGTCAAAGTGAAGCATCCGCCGGCCCAACCGTCCGGCAGACGTTTTTTTTCATTGTTCCAACCACGCTGATGCGCAGGTCGCTGGTCGGCTTGATGCGGCACGACAAAACGCAGCCGGCGGCCTCATCCTCGGCGCTGACGTGCTCGCGGCTCATCACACGCTTGCTGTAGCTGCCGCTCATCACCTGTACCTTGCACACGCCGCAGCCGCCTTGGCGACAACCCACGGGAATCCCTTTTTTGCCGAGCGCTTCCATGCCTTCGAGCACGCTGCGATAGTCGACGCAGCGGTAGCTTTCACCGGTGTCGTCGAGGGTGATGGTGAACGCCGCCATGTCAGATCGTCTTGGACAGCGGGCCGTGTACCGGCTGCGCATCAGCGGCGGAGAGAAAGGCCAGCGGCTGGGTCATGGTCAAAGTGAATCGTCTGCCCGGCAATGCTACGTCGAACACAGACAGTAGAAAAGAGAAATCTCGATAATTCAGGGAAAACCCTGAGGACGGAATGTCGCTTGACTTGCTGCACGGCACGGTCTGTCTTTCCCACAAGACGCCGTAAAACTAGAGCGACGGCGCATGAAATTGGGCCAATTCACCTGATTCACCCGATTCGCACGGATACTTCACAAAGTGGGTGGTTGGCCTTATTTATCGATAATTATTCTCACTTCTGGTCCTACCGCATGCACGGTTACAAGCATGCGTGGCGCGACTGCTATGCTTTTTCCAAGCCTTCGACAATTGCTGAACCATTGAGCCGCCCCCAGGGCATCCGCTATTTCCTTTCATGGCCAAACGATCCGCTCCTGCTGCCCTACCCTTGCGCTCGCTCGCCGCGCGCGACGACTGGCCGGATGCGGTCGACGCCGCCGCGCCTCGCACACTGATCGAGCAGGCCTATTCGCAACTGCGCGATGACATCGTCGAAGGGCGTCTGGCTCCTGGCGAGAAGCTGCGTGTCGAGCACCTGCGCCTGCGCTATAGCGTGGGCGCCGGCACGCTGCGTGAGGCGTTGACCCGGTTGGTCAGCGACGCGCTGGTTGAGACCGAAGGTCAGCGCGGCTTTCGCGTCAGCCCGATCACGGCGGAAGACCTGGACGATCTCACCAATCTGCGTGTGCAGATCGAGATCGAGGCGCTGCGCCAATCGATCCGCAGGGGACACGATGGCTGGCGAGCCGAATTGCGCCACGTCTATGAAAACATGTCGGCCATCGAGCAACCCATCCTGCCCCATGCCGTGCAGCGCTGGGAAGTACTGAACACGCAGTTCCATGAGGTGCTGCTGGCCAACTGCGGGTCGGCGTGGACGCTGCGGCTGCTGCGCGTTCTTAACCGCCACAGCGAGCGGTATCGCCGCTACGCCATCGGCTTGAACCAAGGCACGCGCGACGTGCACGCCGAGCACCACGCCATCTTCGACGCGGCCTTAAACGGCAACGAATTGCGCGCCGCGCTGGCGCTTGAAGCCCACATCCGCGCCACGCCTGACCTTTTGCAGCGCAGCATCCACAACGGTGTCAGCGTATTCACCAGGCTTCTGGCGGATTCCACGGCGCACCCGGCCATTGCGCTTCAGGTCGGTCGATAGCGATACACTTTCGACGATGGATGAGCGGTAGCCCTGACCGCCGACTTTTGACCGCAACCACTTCCGGAATCCTGCATGCCCAGCGGCTACATCATCGCCAACGTCAGCGTCACCGACCCCGTTCGATACGAGGAATACAAGAAGTGGTCCACTGAGGCCTTGAAGGCGCACAACGCCGAAATCTGCGTGCGCGGCGGCAACACGCAGGTGATGGAAGGCGACTGGCAACCTGAACGCATGGTCATCGCCAAATTTCCGAGCTTCGAGGCCGCCAAGGCGTTTTACGATTCGGCCGAATACCTGAAGGCGCGCCAGGCGCGCGAGGGCGCGGCCATCATGCGGCTGGTCGTGGTCGAAGGCCTGTGACAACCGTGTAAAACTACATTATTGATAGCATCCTGCGCTTGCTCTGAAAGCGCTGGCGACCTGTTTTGATTATTTTTTAAACTTCAGGAACTGACTCATGAGCGCCATTGTTGACATCGTCGGCCGTGAAATTCTCGACAGCCGCGGCAACCCCACCGTCGAATGCGACGTGCTGCTGGAAAGCGGCGTGATGGGCCGTGCCGCCGTGCCCAGCGGCGCCTCCACCGGATCGCGCGAAGCGATTGAGCTGCGCGACGGCGACAAGGCGCGCTATCTGGGCAAGGGCGTGCTGAAGGCCGTGGAGCACATCAACACCGAGATTTCGGAGGCCGTGCTGGGCCTGGACGCGTCCGAACAGGCGTTTCTCGACAAGACGATGATCGACCTGGACGGTACCGACAACAAATCGCGCCTGGGCGCCAACGCCATGTTGGCCGTGTCGATGGCCGTGGCGCGCGCGGCGGCTGAAGAAAGCGGCCTGCCGTTGTACCGCTATTTCGGCGGCATGAACGGCTGCCAGCTGCCGGTGCCGATGATGAACGTCATCAACGGCGGCGCGCACGCCAACAACAACCTGGACCTGCAGGAGTTCATGATCATCCCTATCGGCGCCAAGAGCTTCCGCGAAGCGCTGCGCCAGGGCGCCGAGGTGTTCCACGCGCTCAAGAAGATCATCCACGACAAGGGCATGAGCGTGGCCGTGGGCGATGAAGGCGGCTTTGCGCCCAACGTCGAAAACCACGAAGCGGCCATCCAGCTTATCCTGCAAGCCATCTCGGATGCGGGCTACACCGCCGGTCAGGACATCGTGCTGGGCCTGGACTGCGCCAGCAGCGAGTTCTACAAGGACGGCCACTACGTGCTGGAAGGCGAAGGCGGCGTCAAGCTGTCGGCCACGCAGTGGACCGACATGCTGGCCACCTGGGTCGACAAGTACCCCATCATCAGCATCGAGGACGGCATGGCCGAAGGCGACTGGGACGGCTGGAAGCTGCTGACCGAGCGTCTGGGCCAGAAGGTGCAGCTGGTGGGCGACGACCTGTTCGTCACCAACACCAAGATTCTGAAGGAAGGCATCGACAAGCACATCGGCAACTCGATCCTCATCAAGATCAACCAGATCGGCACGCTGACCGAAACCTTCCAGGCCATCGAGATGGCCAAGCGCGCCGGCTACACGGCCGTCATCAGCCACCGCTCGGGCGAGACGGAAGATTCGACCATTGCCGACATCGCAGTCGGCACCAACGCCGGGCAGATCAAGACCGGCTCGCTGTCGCGCTCCGACCGCATGGCCAAGTACAACCAGTTGCTGCGCATCGAAGAAGACTTGGGCGACATGGCCGTGTACCCGGGCCGCGAGGCGTTCTACAACCTGAAGTAAGCGCTGCTGCAGCGTTGACCAGCGCGGCCCGGCCGGCGCCCATGCGTCGCCCGGGCCTCTTTTTTGGCCCTGACGCGCGCCCCGCTTCGCGCTATACTTCGGAAAAGATAGCACTTCAGCCCCGCCCCAGTGCGTCCATCCTGCCCATCATGACCTCCCGCATCGTTCCAGCCGTCCTGCTCGTGCTGCTGGTGGTGATTCACGCCCAGTTGTGGGTGGGGCGCGGCAGCTTGCCCAACGTGACGGCGCTGCAGCGCAAGCTGGACCAGCAGCAGGCCGCCAACGCGCAGGCGCGCCTGACGAACGAGCAGCTGGCGTCCGAGGTGGACGACCTGCGCGCCGGGCTGGGCATGGTCGAAGAACGCGCCCGCATCGAGCTGGGCATGGTCAAGCCCAACGAGATCTTCGTGCAGGTGAATAAATAGCGGGCATCGGCCCGAGCGGCTGACGTGCGCTGCACTGCACGAGAAGCAAACAACGCCAATGGCGGGTGCGGGTGCGGCATTGCACGCAGCGGGTGTTCCCGGGCCATACGATGGCCATCCTCAGCGGATCTGGGACGAATCAATAGTCCGGTTGCCAGTCCACCGTGATTCGGCGGGCCGCCAGATCGACGTCATCGACGTAGGCGGCCACGAAAGGGATCAAGCGTTCGAGCGTCTTGCCGCTGTCCTGGTACGCGAGCACCAGCACCTGCTGCGGCCCAGTGGCCATCAGGTCGCTCACCGTGCCCAGCGCCAGGCCTTCGCGGTTGACCACGGCCAGGCCGATCAGGTCGACCCAGTAATACTCGCCCTCGCCTGTCGACGGGAAGGACGAACGGGGGATGAAGATGCGTGCGCCCTTTAGCGCCTCGGCGGCGCTGCGGTCGGCAATTTCGTGCGCGGTGGCCACCACGGTGTCGGCGTGCTCGCGCGCTTCCTTGATCGACAGGCGAACGGTGCCTGCAAACGAAGGCTTGGCGCCGCGTTCGGACGGCTGCAGAAACCACCGCTTGGAAGAAAAAAGCGCCTCGGGCGAGGCGCTGTAGGGCTGAACCTTGAACCAGCCCTTGATGCCCCAGGCGTCCTGGACGCGGCCGACTTCGACCGCATCCGCCGGCAGTTCAGCCGGCTCGGGCGTTCCCGGGTACATGAAGCAGATCAGGCAGCGGCGGGTGCCGCCTTGGCCGCTTGCTTGACCAGGCGGGCCACGGTGGGCGACGGCTGGGCGCCGACGCCGACCCAGTGGTTCAGGCGGTCCTGGGCCAGACGCAGGCCTTCCTCGCCCTCGACGGCGCCGGGGTTGTAGAAGCCGATGCGCTCGATGAAGCGGCCATCGCGGCGCACGCGCTTGTCGGCGACGACGATGTTGTAGAACGGGCGAGCCTTGGAGCCGCCGCGAGACAGACGAATAACGACCATGGTGAAAATCCTGTGGGTGGTGTGCCTGTGCGCGGCCTAGGATGAGGCGGCCCCGCGCAGGGTTCTTTCGATGCTGAGACACGCGACATGGCCACCCGGCCAGCGACACATCGAAAAGCCTATGATTATAGCTGGCGTCACGCAAGTCGGCCCGCCCCCACCGGTGCCGAAGCCGATCACCGTCGTTTTTTTCGCCTTTTCCCGCCCCACCGTATGCCCCTCATTCGCCCGAGTCGCGACGAAGACGTTGCCGCCATCACTGCCATCTACGCCCATCACGTGCTGAACGGCACCGGCACCTTCGAGACCGAGGCGCCCAGCGCCGCCGACATGGCGCAGCGCCGCCAGGATGTACTGGCGCGCCGGCTGCCTTGGCTGGTGGCGGAGAACGACCAAGGCCGCGTCATCGGCTACGCCTACTGCAACTGGTTCAAGCCGCGCGCGGCCTACCGTTTCTCGGCTGAGGACTCGATCTACCTTCACCCAGACGCCGCCGGCCATGGCCTGGGGCGGGTCCTGCTCACCGAGCTCGCGCGCCACGCGGAAGATGCCGGCGTGCGCAAACTGATCGCGGTGATTGGCGATTCGGCCAACGCCGGCTCCATCGGCGTGCACCGCAGCCTGGGCTTCGCGCCCGTGGGCACCATCTGCGGCGCTGGCTGGAAGTTCGGTCGCTGGCTCGACATCGTACTCATGGAAAAACCGTTGGGCGAAGGCACCCGTACCGCCCCCGTGGAGACCGCCGCATGAAAAACAAGACCCTCGCCACCTGGCTCACCTTCCTCGGCGGCCCGCTCGGGCTGCATCGGTTCTATCTGAAGGGCTTTGGCGACCTGCTGGGCTGGCTGCTGCCGATACCGACGGCGCTGGGCCTGTACGGCATCGAGCGCGTGCAACGCTTCGGCCAGGACGACGGCTGGAGCTGGCTGTTGATTCCGCTGCTGGGCTTCACCATCGCGGGCTGCGCGCTGATGGCCATCATCTACGGACTGATGACGCCGGAGAAATGGAACGCGCGCTTCAACCCACGGCTTGCCCCCGATGCCGCGCCCGGGCGCACCGGTTGGATCACCGTATTCGGCATCGCGGCCGCCTTGATGGTCGGCACCGCCGTTCTGATGGCCTCGCTGGCCTTCAGCTTCCAGCGCTACTTTGAATACCAGATCGAGGAAGGCCGCAAGATCTCCCAATAAACCCATCCGCCCGCACAGCGCCGCCGGACGCCCCGGGTCGACGCATCAGAACAGCAACATGCTGACCCAGTAGGCCAGCGCCGCCACCAGCGCGCTGGCCGGAATGGTCAGCACCCAGGCCCAGACGATGTTGCCGGCCACGCCCCAGCGCACGGCCGACGCACGCTGGGTGGATCCCACGCCAACGATGGCGCCGGTAATGGTGTGGGTGGTCGAGACGGGCACCCCCAGCCCGGTGGCGATGAACAGCGTCAACGCCCCGCCCGTTTCGGCGCAGAATCCGCCCACGGGCTTGAGCTTGGTGATCTTTTGCCCCATGGTCTTCACGATGCGCCAGCCGCCGAACATGGTGCCGAAGGCGATGGCCACGTAGCAGCTGACAATGACCCACAGCGGCGGCGCGGTGTCCGACGCGGCGGTGTAGCCGGTGGCGATCAGCAGCATCCAGATGATGCCGATGGTCTTTTGCGCGTCGTTGCCGCCGTGTCCCAGGCTGTAGGCGCCGGCGCTGACCAGCTGCAGCCGGCGGAACCACTTGTCCACGTGGCCCGGGCGGGTGCGCCTGAACAACCAGGCCACCGCCACCATCATCAGCGAGCCAAACAGAAAGCCGAGCAGCGGCGAGATGAAAATGAACGCCACTGTCTTCAGGATGCCGCCCGCGATCAGGTAGCCCGTGCCGGACTTGGCGATCACCGCGCCGACGATACCGCCGATCAGCGCATGCGACGAACTGCTGGGAATGCCGTAATACCAGGTGATCAGGTTCCAGCTGACCGCGCCCACCAGCGCGCCGAACACCACGTGCGTATCCACGATGCCCGGTTGCACGATGCCCTTGCCCACCGTCGCGGCCACGCTCAGGTGAAAGATGAAGATGGCGATGAAATTGAAGAAGGCGGCGAACACCACCGCCTGTGTTGGCCGCAACACGCCGGTGGACACCACCGTGGCAATCGAATTGGCGGCGTCGTGAAAGCCGTTCATGAAGTCGAACGCGATCGCCAGCGCGACCAGCAGCGCCACGACCCACAGGGCAGCTTGAGCGGTTTGCATGGCCCGGCGCCCTTTCAGGAGTTTTCGAGCACGATGCCTTCGATCTGGGTGGCCACCGCCTCGCACTTGTCGGTCACGGTTTCCAGCAGTTCGTAGATCGCCTTGAGCTTGATGACCTCGCGTACGTCGGGTTCCTCGCGAAACAGCTTGCTCATGGCGGCGCGCATCACGCGGTCGGCGTCGGATTCGAGCTGGTCGATCTCCTCGCAGGTCTTGAGCGCCGCCTCGGCCACGTTCTGCTCGGCGATCTTGCCCAGCAGGCGCACCGCCGCCTGCACGCGCTGGCAGCACTTCACCGCCAGGTCGGACAGGCGCTTGATCTCGTCCGTCATGTGATGGATGTCGTACAGCGCCATGGTTTCGGCCGAGTCCTGCAGCAGGTCCGCCACGTCGTCCATCAGGTTGATCAGGCCGTGGATCTGCTCGCGGTCGATGGGCGTGATGAAGGTGGTGTGTATGAGCCGGTTGACCTCGGCCGTCACGCGGTCGGCGGCGCGCTCGGCGTTGTCCACTTCCTGGTTGTAGCGCGTGCGCGCCTGCGGATCGGCATAGTTGTCGACTAGGCGCTCAAACGCCTGCGCCGCTTCCACGATGCGGTCGGCGTGCTGGTTGAACAGCTCAAAAAAATTGCCCTCCTTGGGCAACAGTTTGCTGAACAGCATGAGACGGGTCTCCCCCTACAGTGAATCGCGGGCGTCAGAAATAAAAATATTTCATGACAGTCATGCAAGTGTAACCACTTGGCCATCCCGGCCACACAGGGCCATGCCGCGCCGGCACGGGCCACTACACTTTGCGCCGACCATCGCCCCTGGGCACCGCCCCATCTTGTTGCCGCATCACCCTTGCCATTGCCCACCATGAAGATCCTGACCGCCGCGCAGGCGGCCGACCTGATCCAGCCCGGCTGGACCGTGGCCTGCGCCGGATTCGTCGGTGCCGGCCACGCCGAAGCCGTGACCAGCGCGCTGGAGCGCCGCTTTGAAGCCACGGGTGCGCCGCGCGACCTGACGCTGGTGTATTCCGCCGGCCAGGGCGACCGCGCGCGGCGCGGCGTCAACCACTTCGGCCACGCGGGGCTGGTGCGCACCGTGGTCGGCGGGCACTGGCGCTCGGCCACGCGCCTGATCGACCTGGCGCTGAAGGAGCAATGCGAAGGCTTCAACCTGCCGCAGGGCGTGATCAGCCACCTGTACCGCGCCATTGGCGGTGGCAAGCCCGGCCTGCTGACCAAGATCGGCCTGCACACGTTTGTCGATCCGCGCAGCGACATCGACCCGCGCTACGTGGGCGGCGCAGTGAACCAGCGCGCGCTCGATGCGCTGCGCGCAGGCGGCTTCCGCTGGGTCGAGCACGAACGCTTTCGCGGTGAGGACTGGCTGTTCTACCCGCGCTTTCCGATCCACTGCGCGCTGCTGCGCGCCACCGCCGCCGACACGCGCGGCAACCTGAGCGCACACGAAGAAGCCTTTCACCACGAACTGCTGGCCATCGCCCAGGCCGCGCACAACTCGGGCGGCATCGTCATCGCCCAGGTGCGCGAACTGGTCGAGCATCACCAGAGCCTGGCCGACATCCGCGTGCCCGGCCTGCTGGTCGACCACGTGGTGGTGTGCGAAGACCCGGCCGACCACCAGATGACCTTTGGCGAGGCGTTCAACCCCGCGTACGTCACCGCGTGGCGCGGCGCGCGCTTCACGCCCGACACCGCGCCGGCCGACGAAGCGTCCGCGGCGCCGGCCCGTGCCGCGCCCGCGCAGGGCCATGGCAGCCAGCCCGCCGCCGTCGAGGCACGGCTCATCGTGCAGCGCCGCGCCGTGCTTGAACTGGCGCGCCGCCACCCGCGCGTGGTCAACCTGGGCGTGGGCATGCCGGCCGCCGTGGGCGACATGGCGCATCGCGCGGGCCTGCATGGCTTCACACTCACCGTCGAGGCGGGGCCGGTGGGCGGCATCCCCGCCGACGGTCTGTCGTTCGGCGCCTCGGCCTATCCCGAGGCGGTGATCGACCAGCCGGCGCAGTTCGACTTCTACGAAGGCGGCGGCATCGATCTGGCCATCCTCGGCCTGGCGGAGCTGGACGGCGCGGGCAACGTCAACGTCAGCAAGTTCGGCGAAGGCGATCAGGCCCTGATCGCGGGCGTGGGCGGCTTCATCAACATCACGCAGAGCGCCAAGGCGGTGGTGTTCATGGGCACGCTGACGGCGGGCGGCCTCCAGGTGGCCGTGCAAGGCGGCCAGTTGCGCATCGTGCAGGAAGGCCAGCTGCAGAAGATCGTGCCGCAAGTGGCGCACCTGTCGTTCAACGGCCGCTACGTGGCCGGCATGGGCACCGACGTGCTCTACATCACCGAGCGCGCCGTGTTCGCCATGCGCCCGGGCACCGACGGCAAGCCCGTGCTGACGCTGGTCGAAATAGCCCCCGGCCTGGACGTGCAGCGCGACGTGCTGGCGCACTGCGGTGCGCCGGTGGCGGTGGCGCCCGACGTGCGCGGCATGGACGCGCGCATCTTCACGTCGCTGGACGACTCGGCGGCGTGGCTGCGCGACTGAGCCGCCAGCGCCCCTTCACCCGCCGCGAAAGATGAAATACACCGCGCCCACCATGCACAGCGCGGCCCACAGGTAGTCGAGCTTGATCGGCTCCTTCAGGTAGAGCAGCGCGAACGGCACGAACACCGCCAGCGTGATCACTTCCTGCATGATCTTGAGCTGTCCGATGCTGAACTGCTGGTGCCCGATGCGGTTGGCCGGCACCTGCAGCAGGTATTCGAACAGCGCGATGCCCCAGCTCACCAGCGCGGCCACGATCCACGGCGCCGCTGACAGGTTCTTCAGGTGGCCGTACCAGGCGAAGGTCATGAAC
The DNA here is from genome assembly GCA_029780695.1 of Pseudomonadota bacterium. Classification (GTDB taxonomy): domain Bacteria; phylum Pseudomonadota; class Gammaproteobacteria; order Burkholderiales; family Burkholderiaceae_C; genus Ottowia. Next base: position 99,805 of record JAKOYD010000051.1, on the reverse strand, counting down.
ACGTTGCTGGCCGTCAGCAGCAGCACGGTCTGCAAGGAGATGGGCAAGGATTGCAGGGTTTGCAACATGGCGTTGTGAACTATGTTTTTGATAGCTGGCCGCGCAGGTCAGGCAAGCGCGAAGAGCCTGTTCTGCTTGAGATGCCGAGCGGAGAATGTCCTGACACGCCGCGTCATGCGTCCAGACGCTGAATGCGCTGCCCGGCCACCGCCGCCAGCGCGTCCGGCCCCACCCGCGCGGGCGCCAACTCATGCAACGGCACCAGCACGAAGGCGCGCTCGTGCATGCGCGGGTGCGGCACCGTCAGGCGCGGGCTGTCGATGCGCGCGTCGCCGTACAGCAGCAAGTCCAGGTCCAGGGTGCGCGGCGCATGCCGATAGGGGCGCTCACGGCCCGCTGCCTGCTCCAGATTCTGCAGCGCATCCAGCAGCACGGGCGCGGGCAGCCGGGTCGACAACTGCACCACCGCGTTGAAGAAGTCCGGCCCGCCGGCATCGACCGGCGCTGTGCGGTAGAGGCTGGAACGCGCAGTCACGCGGGTGTACGGCAGCGCATCCAGGGCGTCGATGGCCTGCGCCAGCGCCGCCTGCGGCTGGCCCAGGTTGGCGCCCAGCGCGACGTAGGCGACGACAGGTTCGCGCACGTCCATCGCGGTCGCGTGCGGGGTCAGCCGGGCTCGCCCGGCGCGGGCGCGGCCGGCGCGCCGTTGCCACCGGCCGGCTTGCGGCGACGGCGGCGGCGCTTCTTGGCCGGTGTGGGCGCACCTTCGCCGGCATCGTCGCGCACGTCGTCTGCTCTGTTTTCAATAGCTTCCGGCGCTTGTCCATCGGGCGCAGCGGCCGGTTTTAGCACACGATGCACGCGCGGCGCCTTCTTGGCACGCTGCTGCTCGGCGCGCAATTCGCGCACCAGGCTTTCGCGCTCGCCGCCGTCGGCCACGCTGAAGGCCTGCCACCAGTCGGCCAGCTCTTCGTCGATTTCGCCGACATCGGCGCGCAGACGCAGGAAGTCGAAGCCGGCGCGAAAGCGCGGCTGCTCGGCCAGGCTGAAGGGCGTGTTGCCGCTGCGCTTTTCAAAGCGCGGCTGCATCATCCAGATCTCGCGCATGTCGGCGCCCAGCTTGCCGCGGCCCGACACGTCGCCCACGCGGGCGTTGAACACTTCGTCGATGGCGTCCTGCAGCGCCGGAAACGGGTGTTCGCCGCGCGCCAACCGCGCGTTCCAGCCGCCCAGCACGTCCTGCCACAGCACGCTGGCCAGCAGGAAGGACGGCGCCACGGGCTTGCCTTCGGACACGCGGCGGTCGGTGTCGAGCAGCGCGGCCTTGACGAAGGGCTGGTTGGCGCGCTCGACCACCAGGTCCAGCAGCGGATAGATGCCCTGCGACAGCCCCAGCGCGCGCAGCTGATCGACGCTGGCGACGGCATGGCCGGTCTGCAGCAGCTTGATCATTTCGTCGAACAGGCGGCTCTGCGGAATTTCGGCCAGCAGGCTGCGCGCCTCGGCCAAGGGGCGCGCCGTCTTCGGCTCCAGCCTGAAACCGAGCGTCGACAGCTTGGCGCCAAAGCGCACCGCGCGGATGATGCGCACCGGGTCTTCGCGGTAGCGCGTGGCGGCGTCGCCAATCATGCGCAGCAGCTTCTTCTGTGCGTCCTGCAGGCCATGGTGGTAATCGACGACGACGCGCGATTCGGGGTCGTAGTACATGGCGTTGACGCTGAAGTCGCGCCGCGCGGCGTCTTCTTCCTGCGATCCCCAGACGTTGTCGCGCAGCACGCGGCCCGACGCATCCACTGCATGCTTCATGCCGGCCAGCTGGCCCTTGGCGGTGCGCTCGTTGCCCTGCACCATGGCGTCGGCGGTGGCGTTGTCCATGTAGGCGCGGAAGGTGGAAACCTCGATCACCTCGTGCTCGCGCCCGCGCCCGTACACCACGTGCACGATGCGAAAGCGCCGGCCGATGATGAAGGCGCGCCGGAACAGCGCCTTGACCTGCTCGGGCGTGGCGTTGGTCGCCACGTCGAAGTCCTTGGGCTTGAGGCCCAGCAGCAGGTCGCGCACCGCGCCGCCGACGATGTAGGCCTCGTAGCCCGCCTCCTTCAGCGTGCGCACCACGTTGGCCGCGCGTTCGTCGACCAGGGCCGGGTTGATGCCGTGGCCGTCGGGGCCAATTTCGGCGCGCTTGCCGAAGCGCTTGCGGCCGTTGCCGTTGCCGGTGGCCTTGTCGATCAGCTTGCCGATGAATTTCTTGATCATGATGAGGGGAACAGTTCGAGGATGCGCCAGCCGCGTTCGGTGGCCACGGCCCGCAGCGTGTCGTCGGGGTTGGTGGCCACGGCGTGCTGGGCCTTTTCCAGCAGCGGCAGGTCGTTGCGCGAATCGGAATAGAAGGTGATATCGACGTCGGCGAAGGTGCGCCCACGCGCGGCCAGCCATTCGGCCACGCGCGTGACCTTGCCTTCGCGGAACGACGGCGTGCCAGCAATCTCGCCGTTGATCCAGCCGCCCGGCCCCCGCTCCAGATTGACGGCGATCAGCTCGTCGATGCCGAAGCTGTGCGCGATGGGCCGCGTGACGAATTCGTTGGTGGCCGTCACCACCACCAGTTGATCGCCCGCCTTGCGGTGCGATTCGACCAGCGCGCGCGCCTGCGGCGTGATGGCCGGCGCAATCACCTCGCGCATGAAGCGCGTGTGCGCCTCGGCCGATTTGCCCGCGCCCTGGCGGCGGATCGGGTCGGTGGTGAAGCGGATGTATTCGGCGATGTCCAGCGTGCCGGCCTTGTACTGCTCGTAAAAGGCGTCGTTGCGGCGCTTGAACTCGTCCGCGTCGGTCCAGCCGATGCGGGTGGTGAACTCGCCCCACGCGTGGTCCGAATCGATCGGGATCAGCGTGTGGTCAAGGTCGAAAAGGGCCAGTTTCATCATCTCATCGTATCCCAACGCCCATTCACAGGGCGCAGACAGCTATTCATCTTGTAGCATCGACTTGACCAGCGGGATCGTGATCGCGCGTTGCGTCTGCAGTGCATAGCGGTCCAGGTGGTCCAGCAACTGCATCAGGCTGCCCAGGTCGCGCGAGAAGCGGCCCAGCACGAAGTTCATCACCTCGTCCGACAGGAACACGCCGCGCGCGTCGGCCGCGCGGCGCAGCACGGCGCGCACGTCGGACTCAGGCAGCAGGTGCAGTTCGAACACGTGGCCCCAGCCCAGGCGCGTGCGCAGATCCTCGCGCAGCGGGAGGTCGGCCGGCGGCAGCTCACCCGCCGCCAGCACGGCACGGGGCCGGCCATTCTCGGGCGCTACCGCCTGGACAAACCATTGGAATGCGGTGTGCTGCAACTCGGCGCCGTAGCGGTGCACGTCGTCCATCAGGACGGCCTCCCAAGCGTCGTCGAACGGCAGGCGCGGCGGCGAATCGGCGTCCAGCCAGCCAACGGCGGCGCCCTGCTCGCGCAGGGCCTGGCGCGCGGCCCGCAGCAGGTGCGTCTTGCCGCTGCCGGACGGACCCCACAGGTAGGTGGGCACGGGCGAGCGGGTGGCACTTTCGGTCCACAGCCGCAGGTGCTGCGCCATCTGCACATTGCGCCCCGGCAGAAAGCCGTCCAGCGTGGGTTCGGGGGCGAGGCCGATGTCGAGGGCGATTTGTTTCACGCTCCCCCCTGAGTCGGCCTGCGGCCGCCTTCCCCCCGGGGGGACAATGCCGGCGGCCGGGCCAAGCCCGCGCCGCGGCATTCCGGCATGGCCTGCTCCGCGGACGTCGGAGACACGATGGCTCCCGCGCCCCCGCAACACGCATGAAAGGAGAAATACAAGGGGAATGCAGCGCCTAGAATCAAGGGGTCGATTTTACGTGTGCGCCCTGTTGCGGCGCCTGTCGCCGTTTCTTTCTGCGTGCCGATGACTTCTTCTTCCGCTCCTACCCCTCTCAGCTACAAGACCGCCGGTGTTGACATCGAGGCCGGCGACGCGCTGGTCGAGCGCATCAAGCCGCTGGCCAAAAAGACGATGCGCGAGGGCGTGCTGTCGGGCCTGGGCGGCTTCGGCGCGCTGTTCGAGGTGCCCAAGCGATACCAGGAGCCAGTGCTCGTCAGCGGCACCGACGGCGTGGGCACCAAGCTCAAGCTGGCCTTCGAATGGAATGTGCACGACACCGTGGGCATCGACCTGGTGGCCATGAGTGTCAACGACGTGCTGGTGCAGGGCGCCGAGCCGCTGTTCTTCCTCGACTACTTCGCCTGCGGCAAGCTGGACGTGGACACGGCAGCCGCGGTGGTGGGCGGCATCGCCCGCGGCTGCGAGCTGGCCGGCTGCGCGCTGATCGGCGGCGAGACAGCCGAGATGCCGGGCATGTATCCGCCGGGCGAATATGACCTGGCGGGCTTTTGCGTGGGCGCGGTCGAGAAGTCGAAGATCCTCACCGGCCAGGGCGTGGCCGAAGGCGACGTGGTGCTGGGACTGGCCAGCAGCGGCGTGCACAGCAACGGCTTCAGCCTGGTGCGCAAGTGCATCGAGCGCGCGGGCAATGCCCTGCCCGCCACGCTGGACGGCCAGCCGTTGCGCCAGGCGGTGATGCAGCCCACGCGCATCTATGTCAAGAACGTGCTGGCCGCGCTGGCGGCGCATCCGCATTCAGCCGACGCCGGCTCGCCCGGCGGCATCAAGGCGCTGGCCCATATCACCGGCGGCGGCCTGCTGGAAAACATCCCCCGCGTGCTGCCCGACGGGCTGGCCGCCCACCTGGTCAAGGGCAGTTGGCCGCAGAGCGAATTGTTCGCCTGGCTGCAGGCCACCGCGGGCATCGACGACATGGAGATGAACCGCACCTTCAACAACGGCATCGGCATGGTGGTGGTGGTCGCGGCCGACGCCGCCGCGGCCTGCGCCGCCACGCTGCGCGCCGCTGGAGAGCAGGTTTACGAGATCGGGCGCATCGCGCCACGCGGCCACGGTGCGGCAGTGGTCGTGGCTTGACGGCCTTGCACTGTGTGGAAAGCCGCCTGCTTGACGCCGCCAGTTCCGGCCATGGTTTCGGCGCTCGCGGCAAGCGGCGCAAAATGGGGCGGCGTTAAGCTGGCCCGGAAGCTGTCGCTTTCTCGGGCTTGACGAACCTTATCCACGCCCCTTCGACCGCCGCGCTCTAACTTACCCCACTACCCGTGACCCTTCGGCACGACCCGCGCGAGAAAGCCGCCACCGTGGCCAGCCACCTGCTGATGGGGGGGGCGCTGCTGCTGATCATGTGGCAGGCGCTGCTGCCGGGCCTGCTGTGCGTGTGCCTGGGGTTTCTGGCCACGCGCTGGGTCAGCCCGCGGCTGGGGCTGCTGGTGCGGGCGCGCGACGGCACGGCGCCGCGCCTGGCCGCCGCGCTGGTGGCGCTGCTGCCGCTGGTGCTCATCGGCCTGCTGGTGCCGCGCGCGCGCGGGGTGATTCTGGACGCGCCGACGCAGTACCGAGAGCTGCTGGCCTTTCTGGCCCGCACCGTGCTGGAGCTTCGCGACAAGCTGCCACCCGACATCGCGGCGCAACTGCCGCGCGGCGCTGAAGACGTGCAGCGCGTCATCGCCAGCTACCTGGCCAGCAAGGCCGGCACGCTGGCCACCACCGGACGCGCCTGGCTGACCGGCCTGCTGTTCGCCTTCATCGGGCTGCTGGTGGGGGCGCTGGCGGCGGCCCGGCCCGCCGTCATCCTGCTGCGCCCGCTGTCGTCGCAGCTGCACCTGCGGCTGACGCGGTTTGGCGAGACCTTCCGCCAAATCGTGGTGGCGCAGTTTTTCATTGCGCTGTTCAACGCCTGTCTGACGGCGATTTTCCTGTTCGCCGTGCTGCCGCTGTGGGGCTACCGCCTGCCCTACAGCTGGGCGCTGATTCTGTTTACATTCGCCGCCGGGCTGGTGCCCATCGTCGGCAATCTGCTGTGCAACGCGGTGCTGACGCTGGTGGGCCTGTCGGTGTCGCCAGCGGTGGCGCTGGCCTGCCTGGCGTTCCTCATCGCCATCCACAAGGCCGAATACTTCATCAACGCCAAGGTCATCGGCCACCGCACGCACATGGGCGTGTGGGAGCTGCTGTCGGTGATGTTCGTGATGGAAGCCGTCTTCGGCCCCGCCGGGCTGGTGGCCGCGCCGCTGTTCTACGCCTACGCCAAAAAAGAGCTGGAAGCGTCGGGCTGGGTCTAGGGGCGCGCCTGGCTGTACGCCAGCTATTTTATTGCTAGCTGAAAGCGCTTTACCAGTGGGCGCAAGCGCCTGGTTTTACGGTCATTTGAACGATCGAGTCCTGTGTCCGGATTTGATCGGCGCCGGTCCTTTTCGGGCCGGACGCGCGGCGCACGGCGGCGCATGATCGACGCCTTTCCACCCGCCCATCGCCGCCATGAAAACCGCCCTGCTGGTCATCGACGTCCAGGAATCGTTTCGCCACCGCCCCTTCTGGAGCGAGCGCGACCTGCCTGCTTACCTGCGCGCCCAAAACGCACTCATCGACGGCTGCGTCGCACGCGGCGTACCGGTGGTGCGCGTGCTGCACCAGTCCGGCCCCGACGCGGCGGACAACCCGTTTTCGGCGGCCAGCGGCCAGGTGCGCGCCCTTCAAGGGCTGCGCCCCTTCGACGCCGAAACCACCTTCACCAAGTCGCGCCACAGCGCGCTGGTCGGCACCGGGCTGGACGTATGGCTGACGGAGCGTGGCATTGCACGCCTCATCGTCAGCGGCATCCGCACCGAACAGTGCTGCGAAACCACTGCGCGCCACGCGTCCGACCTGGGCTGGGCGGTCGACTACGTGCCCCAAGCCACCCTCACCTTCGACATGCGCCAGCCCGACGGCGCTCCGCTGTCCGCCGCCGATATCGTGGCGCGCACCGCCACCGTGCTGAAGGACCGCTTTGCCACCCTGTGCACTGTGGACGAAGCCGTGGCGCGCGCGGCATGACCTGGCGCGTGCAACTGCTGGCCTTCGACGGCATGGAGGCGCTGGACTTTGCCGGCCCCTATGAAGTGTTCACCACTGCAACGCGCATGCAGGCGCGGGCCGTGCCCGGCGATCCGCCGCTCTTCGACGTCACCACCGTCGCGCAGCGGCTGGCGCCCGTGCGCGCCCGCGCCGGCCTGCGCGTGCTGCCCGACCATGACATTGCCGCCGCACCACCTGCCGATCTGCTGCTGGTGCCGGGCGGCGTGGTGGACGGCGCACTCGCGTGCCGCGAAACGCTGCGCTGGATTGCCCGGCAATCCCTCAGCGCACGCATCACCGCATCGGTGTGCACCGGCGCGTTTCTGCTGGCGGCGGCGGGCGTGGTCACGCACGGCCCCGTCACGACGCACTGGGAAGACGTGGCCGACCTGCGCGCGCGCTGGCCGGCGCTGCAGGTGCGGCAAGGCCCACGCTGGGTGGATCGGGGCGGCGTGGTCACGTCAGCCGGCATCAGCGCCGGCATCGACATGTGCCTGCATCTGGTCGAACGCCTGGGCAGCCGTGAACTGGCCGAGCGCACCGCCCGCCAGATGGACTTTGCGTGGGAAGATCGCGGCCATAGCCTTGCACCATGACCGCCGCCGGTTCGCCCGCACCCATCGATGTCGTCTTCGTCCTGCTACCCGGCAGCCTGGTGCTGGACTGGGCCGGGCCGGCCGAGGCTTTGCGCAGTGCCAATGCGCAACTGGCGGCGCAAGGGCTTGCGCCACGTTTTCGACTGCGCTTTGTGGGCGCGCAGCGGCAGGCCGCCAGTTCGGTCGGCGCGCTCATCGGCGGGCTGGAGCGCCTGCCGCGGCGTTTTGACGCCCCGACCTGGCTGGTGCTGGTCGGCCAGCCCGGCCAGCGCGTGGTGCTGGATTCAGAACCCGCCCGCGCCGCGCTGCACTGGCTGCGCGGCCAGCGCCTGGCCGAAGGGCGACTGGAGCTGCTGTGCATCTGCGCTGGCGCCGTGCTGGCGGCCCATGCCGGCCAGCTGGCGGGGCGCCGCGCCACCACGCATCATCACCACCTGGACGAGCTGGGCGCCGCCGAACCCACCTGCCAGGTGCAGGCCAACCGCGTGTTCGTGCACGATGGCCCGGTGTGGAGCAGCGCCGGCGTCACCTGCGGCATCGATCTGACGCTGCATCGCATCGCGGGCGTGTGCGGCGCGCCAGTGGCAGCACAAGTCGCCCAGGCCCTGGTGGTTGCCCTTCGGCGGGGGCCGGACGACCCCGAAATGTCGCCCTTCCTGCAGTACCGAAACCACCTGCACCCCGCCGTGCACCGCGTGCAGGACGCGCTCGCCCAGGCGCCGCAGAACGACTGGACGCTGCCGCGCATGGCCGCCGTGGCGCACACCTCGCCTCGCCACCTGTCCCGCCTGTTCGCCGAACATGCCGGCACCAGCCCGCACGAGTACCTGCGCAGCATCCGGCTCGACCTGGCGCGCCTGGCGCTCAGCACCGGCCGCACGGTGTCGCAGGCGGCGGAACTGGCCGGCTTCAGCTCGGACACGCAGCTGCGGCGCGCCTGGCGTGCGTCAGGCTGGCCGGGCGCACCCTCGCAAGCGGGCGCTTGAGTCGCGCCGCACGTCGGCGCGCGTGCATGGCGCGTGCGCCCGGCGCTGGCGTCACGGTTGCTTGCGCCGGATCACGCTGGCCTTTTGCGCGTCGTCTTCGTAGAAATACACGCGCTGGCCGCTCTGCCAGGTGCCCAGCCAGAGCATGTTGGCCGAGATGGCGTCGTGGTCGTTGGCGGAAAACGGTTGCGCATATGTCGTCACCACGCCGCGATAGGGGCGATCGAGGTTTTCGAGCGCCTTCTTGATGGCCGGCCCGCTCATGTCGCCCTTGCCCTGGAACATGGCGCGCAGCAGCAGGTGCACGGCGTCGTAGGTTTGCGCCGCCGACATCATGGAGCCGATGGGCGCTTCTTTCGACAGCTTGCCGTAGCGCGAGAAGAAGGTTTGGTGGCGCTCCAGAAAACGGTTGGGCAGGATGGTCTGCACCATCATCGTGCCCTCCACCGCGCCGCCCGAATTTTCGAGTGCCGAGCGGTGCGACAGGCCCCAGGGACCGAACTGCGGCACCTTCCAGCCAACCCGGGCGCGGCTGGCCGCGATCACGCCGGATTCGGGGCCCACCGTCCAGCCGATCAGCGCGTCGGCGCCGGAATCGCGCGCGCGGGCCAGCTCGGCGTCAAGCGACTTGGCGCCGACGTCGAAACGGGCCACGAAATGGGGTTTCAAGCCGGCCTTGTCCAACGCGGCTTCCAGATCCTTGAGGCCGGTATCGCCGTAGCCCGACCTGTCGACCAGCAGCGCGGGCTTGCCTAGCTTGCGCCTGACCAGTTCGTTGACCAGAAACTGCGTTTGCAGCTGGTCGCGCGCCGAGTTGCGGAAGATGTAGCTTTCGGCGGCGGGATACTTGGCGGTCAGCACGGTGCCGGTGGCACAGCTGACGATCAGCACGTGCCTGGCGCCTTGAAACACGTCCAGCGCCTTCATGGCGTTGCCGGTATTGCAAAAGCCGATGGTCGCGGTCACTTTCTCCTGCTCCACCAGTTCCTTGGACACCTTCAATGCCTCGTCGGGGTTGCCCTTGTCGTCGCGCACCACCAATTCGAGCTTGCGTCCGAGGTAACCCCCGACTTCGTTGATCTCGTCCATCGCCACCTGGGCGCCAACGCGCGCGCTGTTGCCCATGTCGGACGAGCCGCCCGTGAGTGGAAAGACGATGCCAACGCGAATGGGCGCCAGCCCCGGCACCGCGGGCTGCGCCCAAGCCGGCGCCATGGGCCCCGTCAGCATCAGCAGTCCCGTCGCGAGCAGGCGCAGACCTTGGGTGGTCAGCATGGAAGGCCTGTGGAATCCAAACGTAATTTTCATTAAGAATTATGGTATTGAGTTACACATTGTTTTGTCAACAATGCAATGGCAGTGGCCCGCCCAACGCAGCGCGCCAGCGCGGCGAAGCCACATCAACAAGACCATCGGCTCGGGAGCAGGCACGCGCCGGGCCTCGGCGGGGTTGCCGTGCCAGGTTCTTTTGGGCGGACGCGGCGCGTGCGTGCCCGCCACACCGCCATCAACGCGCCTGACCGCCCAGCTGCCGCAGACGCGAGGCGATGATGTGGCGGTCGCTGGCGTCGGCGGCCTGGCGCAGGTACAGCGCCAGATCGGCGGCCGCGCGCCGCGGCTCACCTTGTTCGGCCCAAGCCAAGCCGCGGTCGCGGTATTCGGCCCAGGCATCGGGCAGCAAGGTGACCAGCCGGTCCTGCACGCGCACGAAGCGACGCCAGTCCTCTTGCGTTCGATGGATGTCCTGCAAGTTGCGCAGCATGCGCGCCAGAATGTGGCGCGGGCCGGCGGGTCGCAGGTACAGCGCCAGCGACGGGTCGGCGGTCGGCGCGGCGGCCAGGTCAGGCAGAAACTGCTCGATCCGCTCGCGCAACTCGGCGCGGTCCAGCGACTGCCCGGTGAACGGGTCGATCACCACCCTGCCCTCATCCAGGTTAACCTGCACCAGAAAATGACCCGGAAAGCCCACCCCCTCGGCGCGCAGGCCCAGGCCCTGCGCCAGTTCCAGCCACAGCACCGCCAGCGAGATGGGGATGCCGCGCCGCGTGTGCAGCACCGCGTGCAGAAAGCTGTTGTCGGGGTTGTAGTAGTCGTTGACGTTGCCGGCAAAGCCCAGATCGCCAAAGAAGAACTGGTTGAGCGCGCGCAGACGCTGCATGGCGTCGTCGTCGCGCTTTACACGGCGCTGCAGGCGGGCGGCCAGCTGATCGACGTCGTCCAGCACCTGCTGCACGTCAAGCGCCGGGTGGTCGTCCTGCGCCAGGCTGGCGGCGGCTTCCAGCAGCGGCAGGCCGTCGTCCTGCCGCACTAGTGCAGCGAAATAGGCCAGCGGCGTGGGCGCGGAAAGATCGAGCTTCATGACTGCTTTGTAGCGGCAGCGCGCCGGGCGCGTCAATGCCAAGGCGGGCCGAAAGGTCAGCGCCGCAGCAATTGCCTGAGGCGCACGCCCGACGCGGCCAAGGCCGCAAAATAGATGACCGCCGCGCCCAGCACCATCAGCGCCAGCAGGCCGGCACGCGCCAGCGCGGCCGTGCCAAGCCAGTCGAAGCGCTGCGCACCCCACAGCAGAAAAGCGCTCATCAGCAGCGTGGCGCCCAGCACCTGCGCGCCAAACACGCCCCAGCCGGCCTGCGGCCGATAGCTGCCGCGGCGGATCAGGCCGGTCAGCAGCCACAGGGCGTTGACCAGGGCGCCCAGGCTGATGGACAGCGTGAGCGCCGCATGGCGCAGGTGCGGCACGAAGATCAGGTTGAATACCTGCGTCAGCACCAGCACGCCAATGGCGATCTTGACCGGCGTGCGAATGTCCAGGCTGGCGTAGTAGCCCGGCGCCAGCACCTTGACGGCCACCAGCCCCAGCAGACCAATGCCGTAGCAGGCGAGCGCCACACTGACCTGCGCCACGTCGTTGTCTGAGAAGGCGCCGCGATGGAACAGCGTGGCGATCAACGGTGTGGCAAAGGTGAGCAAAGCGGCCGCGCACGGCACCGCCAGCAGCACGACCAGGCGCAGGCCCCAATCCAGCATCTGCGAATAACGCACGTCGTCTCCCGTCGTGCGCGCCGCCGCCAATTGCGGTGTGAGCACCACGCCCAGCGCCACGCCCAGCAGCGCGGTCGGAAACTCCATCAAGCGGTCGGCATACCAGACCCAGGTCACGCTGCCGGCGGCCAGGTGCGACGCAATCTGCGTGTTGATGAGCAGCGACAGCTGCGCCACGCCCACGCCCAGCAGCGCCGGCAGCATCAGCGTCAGCACCTGGCGCACGCCAGGGTCGCGCCAGGCCGCGCGCACGCGCCCCCAGGTGAAGCCGATGCGCGGCAGCAGGCCGCGTTTGCGCAGCGCGGGAATCTGCACCCCAAGTTGCAGCAGCCCACCCAACATCACGCCCGCGGCCATCGCATAGATCGGCTCGATGCCCCTGCGCTCGAACCACGGCGCGCCCCACCAGGCGGCCAGAATCATCGCCACGTTCAGCAGCACCGGCGTGGCGGCCGGCACGGCAAAGTGCTTCCAGGTGTTAAGGATGCCGGCCGAAAACGCCACCAACGACATGCAGCCGATGTACGGAAACATCCAGCGTGTCATCAGCACCCCGGCGTCGAAGCTCGTGGCGTCCAGCCCGCTGGCCAGCGCCCACACCAGCAGCGGCGCGGCCACGATGCCCACCACGCAGGTCGCCAGCAGCGCCCAGGTCAGCGCCGTGGCCACGTCGTCGATCAGCACCTTGGTGGCCGCGTCGCCGTCGCGCGCCTTGCTGGCGGCCAGCACGGGCACGAAGGCCTGGCTGAAAGCCCCCTCGCCAAACAGCCGCCGCAGCAGATTGGGGATGCGAAAGGCCACGTTGAAGGCATCCGTCAGCCCGCTGACGCCGAAGGCCGACGCCATCAACAGGTCGCGCACCAACCCCGTGATGCGCGAGACCAGGGTCAGCAAGGAAACGGTGGAGGCGGCTTTGAAAAGGCTCAAGATGAACTCGCGGTGGGGCGCCAGTGTAGTCGCCGCGCGCGCCCTGTCCGAATGGCGTGGCGCCAGCCGGGCGCCGCTGGTAGAATGCTGGGTTTTGCCGACAACATCCACAAACCTTTAAAGGAACCCTTTCATGGCCGCTGGAAAGCCCAAGAAAAAGAACCCGCGCCTGGCGTCGGGCCGCAAACGCGCCCGCCAGAACGTCGCGCTCAACGCCGCGAACACCTCGCTGCGCTCCAAATACCGCACGTCGGTGAAGAACGTCGAAAAAGCCGTTCTGGCCGGCGACGTCGAGAAGGCCAAGAGCGCCTTCGCGCTGATGCAGTCGGTGGTCGACTCGGTCGCCGACAAGGGCATCTTCCACAAGAACAAGGCCGCTCGCGACAAGAGCCGCCTGTCGGCCAAGGTCAAGACCCTGGCCACCCAACCCGCCGCCGCCTGACGGATTTCAGGCAAACAGCCCGGTTGGGGCATGCAGCCATGCAATGCCCCACCGCCGTTTGCATCGGGTGCGCTGTCGGCAAAAAGCAAAAACCGCCTTCGGGCGGTTTTTTGTTGGCGTAGTTCCGTAGGCGAGGCGCCGCCGGCGACTCAGGGGCGGTCTGGGATCAGGCAGGCCTCGATGACCTGCAGTTCGTTGTCGGCCGCAAAACCCATCACGAAGTCCCAGGCCATGGGTTCGTGGTCCTTCAGGGCGCGGTGCACCACCACGGCCTTGACGCCGTCCAGCGTGGTTGGCACGCACCAGGGCGAATAGCTGATGTGCCCACCTGGTCCCTTGGCGCCGCCGGGGCGGAACTGCGCCATCACCCCCGCCAGGCGCTCGGCCCAGTCGCTGGGGCGGAAGGTGCGACCGTCGCGCGTGATGCCGCGGATGAAGATCTCGTTGCTGGTGGGTGTGGACGTCATCTTTTCCTGGCACCGCAAGGCACGCTTGTGGCATGCTGCGGTGCAACGAAAATTGTATCTTATATAAGACTGGATTCGACCGGCGGACGCGCGCATCGCAGTGATGCAAAGGTGGCAACAAAGCCGCCGATTGGGCAACCTAGAATGCAGCTTCAACGGGCCTGAGTTGGCCCGATTCTCATTGTTTTTCCCCCTGAAGGAGCCGCCCGTGACCGCGCACATCGAAGCCGCCTCGCCCCACACCATGAACACCTACGCCCGCCTGCCGATGGCGGTCGATCATGGCCGAGGCTGCCGCGTGGTCGACGTCAACGGCAAGAGCTACCTGGACGGCCTGGGCGGCATTGCCGTGAACACGCTGGGCCACAACCACCCCAAGCTGGTGCCGGCGCTGCAAGACCAGATCGGCAAGATCATCCACAGCAGCAACTACTACCACGTGCCCAACGCCGAGGTGCTGGCCAAGAAGCTGACCGAGCTCTCGGGCCTGACCAACGTGTTCTTCTGCTGCACCGGGCTGGAGGCCAACGAGGCGGCGCTCAAGCTGGCGCGCAAGTTCGGTCACGACAAGGGCATCGCCAACCCGCAGATCGTGGTGTACGAAAAGGCCTTCCACGGCCGCAGCATCGCCACGCTCAGCGCCACCGGCAACCCCAAGATCCAGAAAGGCTTCGAGCCACTGGTCGAAGGCTTCATCCGCGTGCCGATGAACGACATCGAGGCGCTCAAGAAGGCCACCGAGGGCAACCCCAACGTGGTGGCGGTGTTCTTCGAAACCATCCAGGGCGAAGGCGGCATCAACCCCATGCGCATCGACTACCTGCAGCAGCTGCGCCAGCTGTGCGACGAACGCGACTGGCTGATGATGATCGACGAGGTGCAGTGCGGCATGGGCCGCACCGGCAAGTGGTTTGCGCACCAGTGGGCGGGCATCAAGCCGGACGTGATGCCGCTGGCCAAGGGCCTGGGTTCTGGCGTGCCCATCGGCGCCGTGGTGGCGGGGCCAAAGGCGGCCAACATCTTCCAGCCCGGCAACCACGGCACCACCTTTGGCGGCAACCCGCTGGCCATGCGCGCGGGGGTCGAGACCATCCGCATCATGGAAGAAGAAGGCCTGCTGGACAACGCCGCCAAGGTGGGCGCGCACCTGAAGGCCGCGCTGCAGAAGGCGCTGGCCGGCAACCCCGGCGTGAAGGACGTGCGCGGCCAGGGGCTGATGATCGGCATCGAGCTGGCCAGGCCGTGCGGCGTGCTGGCGCAGCGTGCGCTGGACGCCGGCCTGCTGCTGAGCGTGACCGCCGACAGCGTGGTCCGCCTGGTGCCGCCGCTGATCCTGACCGAGGCCGAGGCCGACGAGATGGTGGGCATCCTGGTGCCGCTGATCGAGGCCTTCCTGAAAGAATGAAATGACGAGCGCGCCCATCAAGCATTACCTGCAGTTTGCCGATTTCACGGCGGATGAATACGCCTACCTGTTCGAGCGCTCGGCCCTCATCAAGCGCAAGTTCAAGGCGTACGAGAAGCACCACACGCTGGGCGACCGCACGCTGGCCATGATCTTCGAGAAGGCCAGCACGCGCACGCGCGTGAGCTTCGAGGCGGGCATGTACCAGCTGGGCGGCAGCGTGGTCAACCTGACCAGCGGCGACAGCCAGCTGGGGCGCAGCGAGCCGATCGAGGACACGGCGCGCGTCATCAGCCGCATGGTCGACATCGTGATGATCCGCACCTTCGAGCAGGGCCGTATCGACCAGTTCGCCGCCCATTCGCGCGTGCCGGTCATCAACGGCCTGACGAACGAATACCACCCCTGCCAGATCCTGGCCGACATCTTCACCTTCATCGAGCACCGCGGACCGATCCAGGGCAAGACGGTGGCCTGGATTGGCGACGGTAACAACATGGCCAACACTTGGGCGCAGGCCGCCTCGCTGCTGGGCTTCACGCTGCGCGTGTCCACGCCGCGCGGCTACGAGGTCGACACGCAACTGGCCGCGCTGGACGGCAACGGCGGCGGCAAGGGCTGGCAAAACTTTGCCGACCCGCGCAAGGCCTGCGAAGGCGCCGACCTGGTCACCACCGACGTCTGGACGTCGATGGGCTACGAGGCCGAGAACGACGCCCGCCGCAAGGCCTTTGCCGACTGGTGCGTCGACGCCGACATGATGCGCGCCGCGCGGCCCGACGCCCTGTTCATGCACTGCCTGCCGGCGCACCGCGGCGAGGAAGTCACCGCCGACGTCATCGACGGCCCGCAGTCGGTGGTGTGGGACGAGGCCGAGAACCGCATGCACGTGCAGAAGGCGCTGATGGAATACCTGCTGCTGGGCCGACTGGACTGAGCGCCGCTGCACGCACGTCCCACAACGTCCCCGCGCCATGCGCCCGCGCCAAGAAGATTGCCTGTCCTGCGGGGCATGCTGCGCCAGCTTTCGAGTCGATTTCGCTGCCCTTGAATTGCAGTCCGAAGGCGGCCCGGTGCCCGACGGTCTGGCCGCACGCCTGACGACCAGCCTGTGCCGCCTGCGCGGCACCGACCATCTGCGGCCGCGCTGCGCGGCGCTGGGCGGGCAGGTGGGCCAGCGCGTGCGTTGCGGCATCTATGAATGGCGCCCCTCGCCCTGCCGCGAGTTCGATGCCGGCTCGGACGCCTGCCTGCATGCGCGCCGCCAGCACGGGCTGGAGCGCGCCGCTTGAGGCGTGGCTCATGGTCAGCACTGTCTTGAGCTGACCGATGTGCGGCTGTTGGCTCCTTCCCCGCTGGGGGAAGGCTGGGAGGGGGGCGAGCCCGCCAGGCAGTCACCGTGGGTAGCCACCACCCCAACCCTCCCCCAGCGGGGGAGGGAGTCAAAAACCACCGACAGCTCAGTGCAGATTACTATCAATAAAGTAGCTAACAGCGCTTGATTGGCAAGCGCCAGCGCCTATTTTTTATTGATTTTTGGCGACGAACACGCGCCGCAGTCACCGCAATCATGACACCCCCCCTGCCCCGCGCCCGCGCCCAACCCCAGGCGCGCCGCCAGCGACCTGCGCCAGCGCGCGGGCATGAAGTGCCACAGCGCGTACAGTGCCGCCACGGCCACGATCAGCGCCACCACCACCTGCTGCATCACCCGGCCCCCCAGGCCAACGCCACGCGGTAGGTGACGAACGCCGCCACATAGGCCAGCCCGAACAGCTGCACCAGCATGATGAGCGGCCAGCGCCAACCGTTGGTTTCGCGCCGCACCGCCACCAGCGTCGACACGCACTGCGGCGCATACACGTACCACGCCAGCAGCGCCAGCGCGGTCGCCAGGCTCCAGCCGTGCGCCAACAGGCCCTGCAATTGCGCCGCCACGTCGTCGCCGCTGGCCGACAGTGCATACACCGTGCCCAGCGCGCCCACCGCCACTTCGCGCGCCGCCATGCCGGGCACCAGCGCAATGGCGATCTGCCAGTTGAAGCCGACCGGCGCCAGCAGCTTCTGCAGCTGCAGGCCGATGCGGCCGGCGTAGCTGTGCAGAATCGCCGGCCCTTCGGCCCCCACCGGCGCGGCCGGATAGCTGGACAAGAACCACAACAGCACCATCACCGCCAGGATGATGCCGCCCACGCGCTGCAAAAAGACGCGCGCCCGCTCCCACAGCCCGTAGGCGAGCTGGCGTGGGCTGGGCCAGCGGTAGGCGGGCAGTTCCATGATCAGCGGCGTCGGCCGGGCCTTGCCGCCGCGCGCCGACAGGCGGTACACCCAGGCGATGCACAACGCGCTGACGATGCCCGCCACGTACAGCGCAAACAGCACCAGCCCCTGCAGGTTGAACAGCCCCGCCACCCGGCGTTGGGGGATGAAAGCCGCAATCAGCAGCGCATACACCGGCAGCCGCGCCGAGCAGGTCATCAGCGGCGCGATGAGGATGGTGACCACCCGGTCGCGCCAGTGCGTGATCGTGCGCGTGGCCATGATGCCCGGCACGGCGCAGGCAAAGCTGGACAGCAGCGGAATGAACGAGCGCCCCGACAGCCCCACGCGCCCCATGACCCGGTCCAGCAAAAAAGCCGCGCGCGGCAGATAGCCCGAATCCTCCAGCGCCAGGATGAAGGCGAACAGGATCAGGATCTGCGGCAGGAACACCAGCACGCTGCCCACCCCGGCGATCACGCCATCGGCCAACAGGCTGCGCAGCGGCCCGTCGGCCATGTGGGCGCGCACCCAGGCCGCCGCGGCGTCCATGCCGGCCTTGATGCCCTCCATGGGCCATTGCGCCCAGCTGAACACGGCCTGAAACATCAGCAGCAGCACCGCGCCCAGGATCAGCATGCCCCCCACCGGGTGCAGCAGCACGCGGTCGATGGCGTCGTCGCGCGCCAGCGGCCGGGCCGGCGCGCGCACGCAATCCGCCACCAGTTGCTGCACGGCGCGCTGCGTCAGCATCACGTCTTCGATGCCGGGTGGGTCTGCCGCCACCCGCGGTGCGCGGCCGATCAGCGGCGGATTGAACGCGTCCAGCGCCGCCACCAGCGCATCGGCGCCGCCGCCGCGCACGCCCACCGTGGGCAGCACCGGCACGCCCAGTTCCTTCGACAGTCGCTCGGCATCGACCTGGATGCCCAGGCGCTCGGCCATGTCGGTCATGTTCAGCGCCACCAGCAGCGGCAGGCCCAGGCGCTGCGCCTCCAGCACCAGCCGCAGGTTCAGGCGCAGCTTGGTGGCGTCGACCACGCACACCAGCAGGTCGGGCAGCGGCTCGCCCGCGCGGCGGCCGGTGACGATGTCCCGCGTGATCTCCTCGTCCAGGCTCAGCGCGTTCAGGCTGTACGCGCCGGGCAGGTCCAGCACCAGCACCTCGCGCCCGGTGGGCGACAGCAGGCGCCCTTCCTTGCGCTCGACCGTCACGCCGGCGTAGTTGGCCACCTTCTGGCGGCTGCCGGTCAGCAGGTTGAACAGCGCCATCTTGCCGCAGTTGGGGTTGCCCAGCAGCGCCACGCGCAAGGGGCGCGCGCTGCTGGCCAGCACGCGCGGTTCGGCAACGCGCCCGGCGCTCGCGGCCGGGGCGGCTGCGTCCTGCGGCCGGTTCATGCGCCCGGCCCCTCGACGTGCCGCACGCCGATCAGCGCGGCCTCGCGCGCGCGCAGCGCAAAGGTCGACTGGCCGCCCAGCCGCAGCGCCACCGGCCTCTGCCCGCCGTGCGCCTTGGCCACGATACGCACCGTTTCGCCGGGCAGAAAGCCCAGCTCGATCAGGCGCAGCAGCACTTCGCGGTCGTCCGCGTCGGCGGGCTGCTGCAGGCGTTCGATCACGGCGCGCGCGCCCACGGGCAGCGCGAGCAGCGGCACCGGCAAGGTCGCCGCGTCGTCAGCGACGGCAGATCGCGCGCTTTCCATCCACAAGTCCATTAAATGACAATGATTCTCATTTTAAAACCCGCCGACGACGCCGTGCGTTGATTCAGGTCAGGACCGATGCGCGCCGTGCCGCGGGAAAGTCCGCAGCGCAAAACCCGCCACCAGTTGGAATAAACCGACACCACGCCGCCGCCAAATCGCTAAGGTGCGCAGCATGCGCCACCTCTGGGACATTTCACCCCCCGTGCACGCCGGCTCGCCGGTGTTTCCGGGCGACACGCCCTACGCGCAGCAATGGGGCGCGCAGATCGGCCCCGCCTGCCCGGTTAACGTCAGCGCGCTCACGCTGTCGCCGCACGTCGGGGCGCATGCCGACGCGCCGCTGCACTACGACCCGTCGGGTGCGGCCATCGGCGCGGTCGATCTGGGCCCTTACCTGGGCCCGTGCCGCGTGATCCACGCCATCGGCGCGCGGCCGCTCATTCTTTGGGAGCACCTGGCGCACGCCACGCAAGCGCTGCCGCCGCGTGTGCTGGTCAGAACCTATGCGCGCATGCCGGTCGATGCGTGGGATGCGCAACTGGCCGCCTTCGCGCCCGAGACGGTGGAGCGCCTGGCCGACGCGGGCGTGCGCCTGATCGGCATCGACACCGCGAGCATCGACCCGGCGGACAGCAAGACCCTGGACGCGCACCAGGTCATTCGCCGGCGCGATGTGCGCGTGCTGGAAAACCTGGTGCTCGACGAGGTGCCCGAAGGCGATTACGAGTTAATCGCCCTGCCCTTGAAACTGGTCACGGCGGATGCATCGCCGGTGCGGGCGGTGTTGCGGGACTTATGAACCAAATCGGCCTCCAGCGCTTGTCCAGCAAGCGCAAGCAGCTATTTTTTTGATAACACACGACTGACGCAAAAAAGGAATCTTCCTAGGCCCCACCCCAGGTGCGCGATGGATGAAATCAGACTGGATTGCGTAAGTCCTCAACAAATACAACCCATGACCACGCTTGAAGACTGCCGCGCCCGCGACGCCGCCGACCCGCTGGCGCCGCTGAAAGACCTGTTCAATTTGCCTGAGGGCGTGATCTACCTCGACGGCAACTCGCTGGGCGCCCTGCCCCGCGCCGTGCCCGCACGCGTGGCGCAGGTGGTGGCCCACGAGTGGGGGCGCGACCTGATCCAAAGTTGGAACTCGGCCGGCTGGTTCGACCTGCCGCGCCGCGTGGGCGACAAGATCGCGCCGCTGATGGGCGCCGGCCCCGGCGAAGTGGTGGCGGCCGACACCACCTCGATCAACCTCTACAAAGTGCTGTCCGCCGCGCTCAACGTCGCTGCGCAAGACGCGCCGGGGCGCCGCACCATCGTCAGCGAGCGCAGCAACTTTCCCACCGACCTGTACATCGCCGAGGCGCTGTGCCGCGAGCGCGGCTGCACGCTGAAGCTGGTTGAGCCGCACGAGATCGCGGCCAGCTTGGACGCCGACGTGGCCGTGCTGATGCTCACCCACGTCAACTACCGCACCGGCGCCATGCACGACATGACCGCCGTCACCGCCGCCGCCCACGCCGCCGGCGCGCTGATGGTGTGGGACCTGTGCCACAGCGTGGGCGCGGTGCCGGTCGATCTGACCGGTGCGGGCGCCGACTACGCGGTCGGCTGCGGCTACAAGTATTTGAACGGCGGCCCCGGCGCGCCGGCCTTCGTGTGGGTGCACCCGCGCCACGTCGACCGCTTCTGGCAGCCGCTGGCCGGCTGGTGGGGGCACGCGGCGCCGTTCGCCTTCACGCCCGATTACCAGCCCGCCGCCGGCATCACGCGCTTTCAGTGCGGCACGCAGCCCATCGTCAGCCTGTCGGCGCTGGATTGCGCTTTGGACGTGTTTGCCGAAGCCGAAAAATTCGGCGGCATGGCCGCGCTGCGCGACAAGTCGCTGGCGCTGACGGATTTGTTCATCGAGCTGGTCGAGCAGTGGTGCCCTGGCCAGTTCGAGCTGGTCACGCCGCGCGAGCACGTCCGGCGCGGCTCGCAGGTCTGCCTCACGCCAACGGCGCAACTGCCCGTCGGCAGCGCCTACGCCGTCGTGCAGGCGCTGATCGGGCGCGGCGTCATCGGCGACTTTCGCGCCGGTGATGGGCAGCAGCCGGACATTCTGCGCTTTGGCTTCACGCCGCTTTATCTTTCGTACGAAAACGTGTTCTTGTCCGCTCAGGCCTTGCGCGACGTGCTATTGAACAAGGAGTACGCACTGCCCCAGTTCAACCGCAAGCTGGCGGTGACTTGAAACCCGCCTTTGAACGCAAAAGACGCAGAGATGCCGCAAAATTCGCAAAAGAAGCTGCATTTTTGATATCTGATTTTTGCGTTCTTTTGCGAAACCTTCGCGTCCTTTGCGTTCCAAAAAAAAAACTTCAAACCCACCCGCCATGACCACCCCAGAGTCCATCGTCCACACCGAACGCGCCCAGCTCGACTTCAGCGCCAGCATGAGCTATGGCGACTACCTGCACATCGACCAGATCCTGAGCGCGCAGCACCCGCTGTCGCCCGCGCACGACGAGATGCTGTTCATCATCCAGCACCAGACCAGCGAGCTGTGGATGAAGCTGCTGCTGACCGAACTGGGCAGCGCCATCGGCGATGTGCGTGCCGACCGGCTGCCGCCCGCCTTCAAGAAGCTCGCGCGCGCCAGCCGCGTGATGGAACAGCTGGTGCACGCGTGGGACGTGCTGGGCACCATGACGCCGCCGGAATACAGCGCCATCCGCCCCTACCTCGGGCCGTCCAGCGGCTTTCAGAGCTTTCAATACCGCTGCATCGAATTCGCGCTGGGCAACAAGAACGCCGCCATGCTGAAACCCCACGCGCACCACCCGGAACGGTTGGCGCTGGTGCAGTCGTTCTATGAGGCGCCGTCGCTCTACGACGAGGCGCTGCACCTGATGGCGCGGCGCGGGCTGGTCATTCCGGCCGATCACCTGGAGCGCGATTGGACCCAGCCCTACCCCGAAAGCGACGCCGTCGAAGCCGCGTGGCTGCAGGTCTACCGCGCGCCCGATCAGCACTGGGACCTGTACCAACTGGGCGAAAAACTCACCGACCTGGAAGACGCCTTCCGCCTCTGGCGCTTTCGCCACGTCACGACGGTGGAACGCATCATCGGCTTCAAGCGCGGCACGGGCGGCACTGGCGGCGTGAGCTATCTGCGCAAGATGCTGGACGTGGTGCTGTTTCCCGAGCTGTGGCGGCTTCGCACGGAGCTCTGACCCCCCTGTGGCGCTGGCGCGTCTTCCCCCAGGGGACAACGCCAGTGGCCGGTACAAGCCCGGCCACGGCGTTCCCGCATGGCCTGCTCCGCGGCCTTCAGAAGCGGGAGGCTGTCACCTGAAGAACAGGAACGTCACGATCACGAACAGCGGCACCAGGATGCCGAAGCTCCACGCCATGTAGCCGAAGAAGCTGGGCATCTTTACGCCGCGGTCTTCGGCGATGGCCTTGACCATCAGGTTGGGTGCGTTGCCGATGTAGGTGTTGGCCCCCATGAACACCGCGCCCGCACTGATGGCCGCCAGCGTGTTGGCCAACGGGCCCATCAGTTGCACCGCGTCGCCGCCGGCGGTGTTGAAGAACACCAGGTAGGTCGGCGCGTTGTCAAGAAAGGACGACAGCAGTCCGGTGGCCCAGAAGTACATGGCCGGGTTGGGCGTGCCGTCGGCGTTGGTCACCGCGCGCACCACCGCGCCAAAGGGGCCGTTCACGCCCGCCTGCAGCATGGCGATGACGGGGATGATGGTCAGGAATATGCCGGCAAACAGCTTGGCGACTTCTTGCATCGGCGCCCAGCCGAACTGGTTGGCCTGGTGCACGCGCCGGGGCGTGATGACCAGCGAAATCGCCGTCACAGCGATGAGACCAAGGTCGCGCACCAGACCTGGCAGACCCACCTCGGTGCCCATGACGTCGAAGGCGATGCCCGGCTGCCATACGCCGCTCATCAGCACCAGCGCCACGACGACCGCCAGCAGCACGAAGTTGACGGCGCCGTCGAAGCCGAAGCTCGGCGTGTCGGGCGTCGGATCGGTGCGCGTGACGCCTTCCTTGCGATACAGGTGGCGGTCCAGCAAGTAAAACAGCACGAGCAACGAGGCGGTCAGAAACACCGTGTCCCAGATGATGTGCCCCACCGTCCAGAAGAAGGTAACGCCCTTCAGAAAGCCCAAAAACAAGGGCGGGTCGCCCAGCGGCGTGAGCGAGCCGCCGATGTTGCTGACGATGAAGATAAAGAAGATGACCACGTGCGCGTTGTGGCGCCGGTTGTCGTTGGCGCGGATCAACGGGCGAATCAACAACATGGACGCGCCCGTGGTGCCCATGAAGCTGGCCAGCAGCCCGCCCACCAGCAGGATGCCGGTGTTAAGCAGCGGCGAGCCGTGCAGGTTGCCGCGGATGTAAATGCCGCCGGACACCGTGAACAGCGCCGTCAGCAGCAGGATGAAGGGGATGTATTCGGCCAGCAGCGCGTGCACCAGCCCGGCGCCCGCCACCGCCGGACCAAAGACGAGCGCAAACGGAATCAGAAACGCCAGCGCCCAGGCCGCCGCGATCTTGCCGAAATGGTGGTGCCAGAAGTGCGGGCCGGCCAGCGGCCAGATGGCAATCGACAGCAGAATGCCGACGAAGGGCACGGCCCACAAGGTCGATAGCTGGCTGCCGTCCAGCGTGGCGGCTTGCGCCGGCGCGGCCAGCATGGCCAGCGCCGCTGGCATGGCGGCGCGGAGAAGGCGCCGCGCGTGTTGGCCGCCGTGAAGCCAAGGCGTGGTCGGTAGGGTGGGTGGCGTCAGGTCAGTATTCAACGTGAAAAATGCCTTTGGCGCGCGTCAATGAAGCGCGGAAAGCTATCAATTTTGTTGCAAGAGCGTTACCGGATCACCGGCAGCGGGCGGTTGATGGGCACCGCGGGCGGTGGCGCAGGCAGGTCGAACACCTGGCGCAGGTAGCTCAGGTAGCCTTCGTCTTCCACCATGGTCTTGCCTGGCGTGTCGGAAATCTTGGCCACCGGCTGGCCGTTGCATTCGATCATCTTCAGCACCAGTTGCAGCGCCGCCGGACCGACGTCGTTGGTCAGGTTGGTGCCCACGCCGAAAGCCACCTGGATGCGGCCGTCGAAGCGCTCGAACAGCTCGATGCAGCGCTGAATCGTCAACCCGTCGCTGAAGATGATGGTCTTGGTGCGCGGGTCGCAGCGGTTGGCCTTGTAGTGTTCGATCATGCGTTCGCCCCACTGGAAGGGGTCGCCCGAATCGTGCCGCGCGCCGTCGAACAGCTTGCAGAAGTACATGTCGAAGTCGCGCAGGAAGGCGTTCATGCCGTACACGTCGGACAGCGCGATGCCCAGGTCGCCGCGGTATTCCTGCGCCCATTTTTCGAAGCCGAACACCTGGCTGTCGCGCAGCCGTGGCCCCAGCGCCTGGCAGGCCTGCAGGTATTCGTGCGCCATGGTGCCCATGGGCCGCAGGTCCAGTTCCTTGGCGAACAGCACGTTGCTGGTGCCGGTGAGCTGGCCCGTGGCGCCCAGGCGCTGCTTCAGCGTCTGCACCACTTCGCGCTGCCAGTCGCGCGAAAAGCGCCGGCGCGTGCCGTAGTCGGCAATGCGGATGCCCTGCAGCGCCGGTGTTTCGACCAGCTTGAGCTTTTCGTCCAGTCGACGCCGCCCCTCGGCCAAGTCCAGCCCCGGGTGCGTGTTGCGGTAATACACCTCGCTGACGATGGCCAGCACCGGAATCTCGAACATGATGGTGTGCAGCCAGGGGCCGCGCACGCGGATGTCGATCTCGCCGTTGTCCAGCGGCGTGATCGTGATGTATTTTTCGTTGAGCCGAAACAGGCCCAGAAAGTCCACGAAATCGCTCTTGATGAAGCGCATGGACCGGACGTAGGCCAGCTCATCTTCGGTGAAGCCCAGGCTGCACAGCTGGCGTATCTCGTCCCGAATCTGGTCCGCATAAGGCGCCAGCTGCACGCCGGGCGAACGGCACTTGAACTTGTATTGGACCTGCGCGCCCGGAAACTGATGCAGTACCGCCTGCATCATGGTGAACTTGTACAGGTCGGTGTCGAGCAGACTTTGGATGATGCCGGGCATGGTTTGTCTCAATCGTTATTCCGCGCGGTCTTGGGCGCCGCGCGATCCTCAAGGCAGTGTAACGATATCGTCATCGCGCAGGGCGGCGGCTGGCGAGCGCCATGGATCGCCCGTTGCATCGCCTGTAGCCTGGCGCCTACGCCGTCAGCGCGCACGCATGGTGCGTCAGCTCTATGCTATTTAATCGATAGCTATATACGCTGGCAGGCCATGCGCAGGAAGCCAATACGTGCTCGAACCGTGTCGCAGTTTGGCCAAGAGAAATCCAACAGCCGGACGCAGAGGACGCAGAGATTTCGCAGAGGACGCAGAAAAAAACAAATCGATCTGCCTTTTGGCTGTTTCTTTCGCGTACTTCGCATCCGGTATCCGGTATCCCCACCCAAAAGCGGGCGCGCCCCTACTCCACCCAATGCGTGAAGTTGGCCACGTCCTCGCGCGGCGTGTGGAAGGTGTTGACCAGCGCCGCCTCGTCGGCCCAGCCCAGCGACATGCCGCAGACCAGCATCTCCTCGGCCGTGGCGCCGATGTGGGGCAGCACGATGCTGGCGTAGTCGTTCCACGCCGCCTGCGGGCAGGTGTGCAGGCCGCGCGCGCGGGCGGCCAGCATGATGTTCTGCAGGAACATGCCGTAGTCGACCAGGCTGCCCTGCCCCATCACGCGGTCTAGCGTGAACATCAGCCCGACCGGCGCGTCGAAGAAGCGGAAGTTGCGCTGGTGCTGCGCATGCATCTTGTCCTTGTCGCCTTTTTCGATCCCCAGCAGGCCGTACAGGCTCCAGCCGTTCTGGCGGCGGCGCGCCAGGTAGGGGTCGACCCAGTGGCGCGGGTAATAGTCGTAGTCGGCGCGGAACTTGGTTTCCAGCTCGGGGTGCTGGCGCAGTTCATCGTGCGCGGCGCACACCTTCTGCACCAGTTCGTCCTTGGGGGCGCCTTGCAGCACGTACACCTTCCAGGGCTGGGCGTTGGTGCCGCTGGGGGCGCGACGGGCGACGTCGAGGATGTCTTGCAGCGTCTCGCGCGGCACCGGCGTGGGCAGGAAGGCGCGGGCCGAAAAGCGGTTTTCGATGGCCGCGTCGACGCTGGCGGGGTCGTGGATCTTGGCGCTTACTTGGGACATTGGAGCTGCTCCAGAACGGATTTGAGGGCGGCCGGCAGCGGCACGGGCCGCTGCGTGGCGCGATCGACATAGACGTGGATGAAATGGCCCTTGGCCGCGGTCTCGGGTGCACCTTCTGCAAACAGGCCGACTTCGTAGCGCACGCTGGACGAGCCGATGTGCGCCACGCGGATGCCCGCCTCGACGTTCTGCGGAAACGCCAGCGGCGCGAAGTACTGGCATTGCGTCTCGATGACGAAGCCGATCACGTTGCCGTTTTCGGTGTCCAGCACGCCCTGCTCGATCAGGTGGGCGTTGACGGCGGTGTCAAACCAGCTGTAGTAGACGACGTTGTTGACGTGGCCGTACTGGTCGTTGTCCATCCAGCGGGTGGTGATGGTGCGAAAGGCGCGATAGCCGGCGCGCGGCTCGGGTCGGGGGCGGGCGGGGGCGTTCATCGCGCGACATTCTGCCAGCGGCGCCAGTATTCCAGCGCGATGGCGAAGGTGTTCATCTGCACCTGCACCGTGGTGCCGATGTCGTGCCCGTAGCCGCCGCCCATGCTGAGCGCCAGCGGCAGCCGGCGCCGCCACGCCCAGTCGAACACGCGGCGGTCGCGCGCCATCAGGCCGTCGTAGGTAAGCTTCAGGCGGCCCAGGCGGTCGCCTTCGTGCGGGTCGGCGCCCGCCAGGTAGAACACGGCGTCGGGACGGAATCGGCTGTCCAGCTCGACCATGGCCAGATCCAGCGCGTCCAGGTAATCGGCGTCGCCCGCGCCGTCGGGCAGACCGACGTCGAGGTCGCCCGCTACCTTGCGGAACGGGAAGTTCTTTTCGCCGTGCAGGGACAGCGTGAACACCGACGCATCGCCCGCGAAGATGGCCGCGGTGCCGTTGCCCTGGTGCACGTCCAGGTCGACCACGGCCACGCGCGGCGGGCGCGCCAGCCCGCGGGCCGCCTGCTGTTCGCGCTGCAGCACGCGGGCCGCGACGGCGATGTCGTTGAACACGCAGTAGCCGCCGCCCGCGTCGGCGCTGGCATGGTGCGTGCCGCCCGCCAGGTTGGCGGCCACGCCCTCGGCCTGCGCCACGCGCGCGGCCAGCACCGACGCGCCCACCGAACGGCGCGAGCGCTCGACCATCGCCTCGCTCCACGGAAAGCCGATCTCGCGCTGTGCTGTAGCGCTAAGCGTGCCCTGCGCCACGTCGGCGATGTAGCGCGGCGCGTGTGCCAGCGCCAGTTCGGCGTCGCTGGCCGGCTCGGCCTGCGCCAGGGTCACGCCCGGCTGCTCGGCCACCAGCCGGTCGCGCAAGCGCTCGTATTTGCCCATGGGAAAGCGGTGGCCCGGCGGCAGCGGCAGCACGAAGCGGGTGGAATAAAAGGCTTTCATGACGAAACGGGGGCCAGGGGCGCACAGCGGCCTTTAGAACACCACATCTAAAAATGCTGCAGCGCACCAAATTAACTTGCAATTGCTTGGCCTGGCCTTAAAATTCGACCCATGCTGCACTGCAACATCAATAACGATCCAGCAGCGGCAACCTGAGCGAGTTTTGTAATCCACCTATTCTCAAGGAGAGACTTCATGCTGACCCCCGAACAAATGGTTGCTTCCCAAAAAGCCAACATGGAAACCCTGTACGGCCTGACCGCCAAAGCCTTCGAAGGCATGGAAAAACTGGTCGAGCTGAACCTGCAAGCCACCAAGGCCGCGCTGAACGAGTCCGCTCAGCACGCCCAGGCCGTGCTGTCCGTCAAGGACGCCCAAGAGCTGATCGCCCTGCAGGCCAGCCTGTTCCAGCCGATGGCCGAGAAAGCCGCCGCTTACAGCCGTCACCTGTACGACATCGCCTCTGGCACGACCGCCGAGTTCGGCAAGGCCTTCGAAGGCAAGGTCGCTGAAGGCCAGGCCCAGTTCGCCGCCCTGGTGGACAACGCCGCCAAGAACGCCCCGGCCGGCTCCGAGACCGCCGTCGCCATGATGAAGAGCGCCGTGGCTGCCGCCAGCAACGCGTTCGAATCGGTGCAGAAGGCCGTCAAGCAGGCTTCCGACGTCGCTGAAGCCAACTTCAACGCCGTGGCCACCAGCGCCACCAACGCTGCCAAGAACGCCGGCGCCGCTGCCAAGAAAGCCGCCCGCTGATCGTCCCCGGCGCGGCCTGCTCACCCTGTGAGCGCTGCGCCGCCGATGCAGCTCTGCGCTTGGCCGGGTTCGTCCCGGCCAAGTCGCCAGAGCAAAGCCGATGGAAACCAAGGCTTTGCTCTGGCGAGCGAACCGCGATGCCACCCGGTTGTCTCCTCGGGTCCTTTCGACACCCGCCATGGGTGCTGGGATCCCTTCAAGGGCTGATTGCAAGATCAGCCCTTTTTTTACGCCCGCCCGGCGATGGCGCCGCCCGCCCGCGGCACGCCACGTCAACCGCGTGCTTGCGGCTTGCGTTGGATCAACCTTGATAATTGAGAACCATTCTCGTTCACGTTATCATTTGTTCCATTCATACATCTCACCAGAAAGCACAGCATGAAGAAGCAATGGGTCGCGGCCGCCGCCGCGCTGGCGTTGGCATGGGGCGCTGCCGCGCAGGCGCAGTCGCAGGAGCTGAACCTGTACTCCGCCCGCCACTATGCGACGGACGAGGCGCTGTACAACGATTTCACCAAGGCCACCGGCATCAAGATCAACCGCGTGGACGCCGACGACGCCGGCATCATCGCGCGCCTGAAGGCCGAGGGCAGCGCCTCGCCGGCCGACGTGATTCTGCTGGTGGACGCCGCCCGCCTGTGGCGCGGCGAACAGGACGGCCTGTTCCTGCCCGTCAAGTCCAGGCTACTCGACGACGCGATTCCCGCCACCCTGCGCGCCAGGCCGGCGGCCGATGGCGGCACGCCGTGGTTCGGCTTCTCGACCCGCGCGCGGCTGGTGGTGTACGACAAGCTCAAGGTCAAGCCTGCCGACGTCGACACCTACGAGGAACTGGGTGACCCCAAGAACAGGGGCAAGCTGTGCATCCGCAGCGGCTCGCACCCCTACAACCTGAGCCTGTTCAGCGCCGTGACCGAGCACCTGGGCGAGCAGAAGGCCGAGGCCTGGCTCAAAGGCATGGTCGACAACATGGCGCGCGCGCCCAAGGGCGGCGACACCGACCAGATCAAGGCCGTTGCCAGCGGCGAATGCCAGATCGCCGTCACCAACAGCTATTACCTGGCGCGCATGATGCGCTCCGGCAAGCCCGAGGACCGCGCCGTGGTCGAGCGCGTGGGCGTGGTGTTCCCCAACCAGTCCAGCTGGGGCACGCACGTCAACATCGCCGGCGCCGCGGTGGCGCGCCACGCCAAGAACCCGGCCAACGCGGTCAAGTTCCTCGAATACCTGGCCAGCCCGTCGGCGCAGAACTACTTTGCCAACGGCAACAACGAATGGCCGGTGGCCAAAGGCGTGGTGACGGACAACCCGGCGCTGAAGGCCATGACCGGCGGCAGCGGCCAGTTCAAGAGCGAGACGATCCCGGTCAGCGCCGTGGGCGCGCACCAGGTCAAGGTGCAGCAGATGCTGGACCGCGTGGGTTTCAAGTAAGTCGCACGCCCAGCCGGCAGGCCCGCCGCTTTCGATGGCGCCTTTTGAGGCGCCATTTTCTTGATGAAATCAGGCGCCAGCGCTTGCCAGATAAGCGCTGGAAGCTATGAATTTGGAAGCACCCTGACCAGCCGCCCCTGCGGATCGTCGGTCACCACGTACAGCAGCCCGTCCGGCCCCTGCCGCACGTCGCGGATGCGCTGGCCCAGGCCCTGCAGCAGCTTGTGTTCGGCCACCACCTTGCCGCCCTTCAGCTCGATGCGGTTCAGGTACTGCAGCTTTAGCGAGCCGACGAACAGGTTGCCCTTCCACGCCGCGCCATAGCGGTGGCTGGTCAGAAAAGCCATGCCCGACGGCGCGATGGACGGCGTCCAGTGGTGCAGCGGCGGCGCCAGGCCCGGCGCGCTGGCCTTGCCGCTGCCGATGGGGCTGCCGTCGTAGTTGACGCCAAAGCTGACCTGCGGCCAGCCGTAATGGCGGCCGGGTTCGGGCAGGTTGATCTCGTCGCCGCCCTGCGCGCCGTGCTCGTGCATCCACAGGCGCCCGTCCGGCCCCATGGTGGCGCCCTGGCCGTTGCGGTGGCCGTAGCTCCAGATTTCGGGCAGCGCGCCGGCCTTGCCGACGAAGGGGTTGTCCCTGGGCACGCTGCCCTCCTTGCCCACGCGCACGATCTTGCCCAGGTGGCTGCTCAGCAAGGGCGCGTCGTCGCGACGCGAAAAGCGGTCGCCCAGCGTCAGGAACAGCGTGCCGTCCGGCTTGCCGTCCACCATGCGCTCGACGATGCGGCAGCCGAAGTGCGCCGTGCTGCTCACCTTGGGCTGCTGGCTGAAGATCACCCGCACGTCCTCCAGCCGCGTGGCGTCGTCCGACAGCCGGGCACGCGCCAGCGCGGTGCTGTTGGTGCTGCCCGGCCCCGGCTCGGCATAGCAGAAGTAGATCGTGCGATGGCGCACGAATTCGCTGTCGGTCACCACATCCAGCAGACCGCCCTGCCCGCGCGCGGCCACGTCGGGCAGGCCTGTCACCGGCGGCTGGATGCGGCCGTCTGCCTCGACCACGCGCAGGCGGCCGGGCCGCTCGGTGACGAGGAATCGCCCGTCCGGCAGAAACGCCACCGCCCACGGGTGCTGCAGCCCGCTGGCCACCGTCTCGTATTCGGCCGCTTCGGCGGCGCGCTGGGCCATGGCAGGGGCCAGCGCCGCCAGCGCGAGTGCGCCGATCCGTACGCCGGGCGACCTGCGCAGACGACCTGACAAAGCCATATCAACCCCCTTGCATGAACCACTTGGCCCATTGTGGGCCATTGGCGGCCGGCGCGGCACGGCGATGGCGGCGCGTCCGCGAACGGCGTTTGCGGGGCGTCCACAGGCTGATTTGCATCAAAACGTCTGCTTCGAGCCCGCGGATTTCGGGTAAACCCTGAGCAATTGCAGGGCATTGGTGGACGACGGCATGGGCAGTTGTCCTACACTACGCCCCGGCATCCACGGGCCTGGGCCCTGATACCACCTCATTTTCGTCGGTAGCCGATGGCCTGGCTGCCAGCCTGACAGACCCGTGTACCGCCGACTGCGGTGCCGTGACAGAACGGATTCATGCTCAAGCCCGTCATCGCCACGATCCTGCTCGCCGCCAGCGTCCATTCCGCCCACGCGGCCCCCGGCCAGGATGATCTCGACAAGTTGCTCCTTCAGAAGGGGCTGGTTTCCCGCCTCAGCGACACCATTCAGCAAGCCACCGACCGCGCCGGCGACCTGATCAAGAACGCCATGGGCTCGCTGGGCGTGCCCTACCGCCTGGGCGGCACGTCGGCCGACACCGGCTTTGACTGCAGCGGCTTCGTGCGCGCCATGTTCCAGCAGACCGTGGGCCTGGTGCTGCCGCGCACCGCTGCCGACCAGGCCGCCACCACCGCCCGCATCGAAAAGGCCGACCTCAAGCCCGGCGACCTGGTGTTCTTCAACACCATGCGCCGCAGCTACAGCCACGTGGGCATCTACATGGGCGAAGGCAAGTTCATCCATTCGCCCCGCACCGGCTCGCACGTGCGGGTCGAGAACATGAATATCGGCTACTGGCAGAGCCGGTTCGACGGCGCGCGCCGCGTGCTGGCCAGCGAATCGTCGGGCCGGTCGACGATGGTGTCATCCTCCACGTCGCGCGTCATTGATCGCGATTCGCCCGCGCCGACCGCTGTGCGCCTGGGCGGCAACCTGTTCGGGTCCACAGCCAGCGCGGCCGCGACCACGACCGACGTATCCGCCGCTGGCGAGAGCATCTGAGATCCCGCCGCTGCCTCCGCAAGCGCGGATGACAAAATCAAAGGGTCCGATGGGGCCCTTGATTTTTGGCGGCGGCCGCGCGTTCAGTCGTCCGCGTCGGGCAGGTCTGGAAACAGCACCTCGGTGAACCCGAAGCGCGTGAAGTCGCGCATCCGCGCGGGGTAAAGTTTGCCGACGAGGTGGTCGCACTCGTGCTGCACCACGCGGGCGTGAAAACCCTCGGCTTCGCGCTCGATGCGGTCGCCGAACGGGTCGAACCCGCTGTAGCGGATGCGCCGCCAGCGCGGCACCACGCCGCGCAGGCCGGGCACCGACAGGCAGCCTTCCCAGCCCTCTTCTTGCTCGTCACCCAGCGGCGTGATGACCGGGTTGCACAGCACGGTGCGCGGCACCGGGGGCGCGTCGGGGTAGCGCGGGTTGACGGCGTCGGTGCCGAAGATCACCAGTTGCAGGTCGACGCCGATCTGCGGCGCCGCCAGCCCCGCGCCGTCGGCGGCTCGCATGGTTTCGAACATGTCGCGCACCAGCAGGTGCAGCGCGTCGGTGTCGAAAGCCTCGACCGGGCGCGCCACGCGCAGCAGGCGGGCGTCGCCCATTTTCAGGATCGGGTGGATGGCCATGGCCCGATCATCGGGCATTTTGGCGCCACGTCGCGGTCAACGCCGGCCAAAGCCTCCGCGGCCCCCGTGCCCGTGATGGCCCCGGTGGCCGTAAGAACGCCCGCCCCCCCAGCCACCCCAGATGCCGAGCGACACCGTCGGCCCCCAGTAGGGCCGGTAATACGGCGCGCTGTAGTAAGCGGCGGGCGCCCCGTAGTAGGCGTTGCCGTAGTACGGCGCGTAGCCGGGGTTGGAATAGACCACCGGCGCGCCGACTTCATACGGCCCCACCGGCGCCACCACGCAGCCGCCCAGCATGGCCGCCAGCGCCACGCCCGCGCCGGCCGCCAGCCGCCGCGCCAGAGAAGATGAACACTTGACCACCATGTCCGCTGCTCCTGCAAAAAAAGACCCGGGCGATACAGCCTGGGAAGCCATCGCCCTGGGCCGCACTGTAGTACGGTCATGTAAAGCGCGCGTGATGCGCGGCATGCTGGGGCGCCGCTGCGCGGTTGCAGGCTCAATCACCCTTCAGCGCCTGCCCATCGGCCATATGCCGCTATAAATTTTGCACTTATCGACCGCCGTGTCACGCTGTCGCCAGCCAGGCCGCGCCGCGCACACCCGACGAATCGCCATGCCGGGCCGGCGCCAGCACGGTGCGCACGCTGTCGCTGAACACATGCCGCGTCCACAGGCGGGGCACCTCGTCGTACAGCTCGGTCACGTTGCTCATGCCGCCGCCCAGCACGATGACGTCGGGATCGAGCACGTTGATGATTTGGGCCAGCGCCCGCGCCAGCCGCGCGGCGTAGCGGTACAGGCTGGCGCGCGCGACGGCGTCGCCCTCGCGCAGACGGGCCACGATCTGCTCGGCGCGCAGCGCCTGGCCGGTGGCGGCCAGGTGATCGGCCGCCAGCGCGGGGCCGGACAGCCAGCTTTCCAGGCAGGCCCGCCGCCCGCACCAGCAGGCCGGCCGCGCCTGTTCGTCGGCCGACGCCAGCGGCAGCGGGTTGTGGCCCCACTCGCCCGCCACCCCATTGCGGCCATGCAGCAGTCGCCCGCGAACCGCGATGCCGGCACCGACGCCCGTGCCCAGAATGGCCGCAAACACCACTTCGGCACCCGCACCCGCACCGTCGGCGGCCTCGCTCAGCGCCAGGCAGTTGGCGTCGTTTTCGAACCGGATCGGGCGCTGCAGCAGCGCCTGCAGGTCTTCGCGCAGCGGCTGGCCGTTGAGTGCGGTGGAATTGGCGTTGCGCACCCGCCCCGTCAGCGGCGACAGGCTGCCGGGTATGCCCATGCCCAGCGGCACGCCCGACACCCCCAGCTGCGCCTCGGCGCGCGCCACCAGCGCGGAGACGGCGCGTAACGTGCCCGCGTAGTCGCCCTGCGGCGTGGCGCAGCGCTCGCGCAACAGCAGCGCGCCCTGCGCGTCGATGGCGACGATCTCGATCTTGGTGCCGCCCAGGTCGATGCCCAGGCGCAGCGGCGTCACACGCCGCTCCCGCCCAGCAGCGCGCGCATGCCGTCCTCGTCGATCACCGGCACGCCCAGCTCGCGCGCCTTGTCCAGCTTGCTGCCGGCCTCCTCGCCCGCGACGACGTAGTGCGTCTTCTTGCTGACGCTGCCGGACACCTTGGCGCCCTGCGCTTCGAGCAGGGCCTTGGCGTCGTCGCGGCTCAAGCTGGGCAGCGTGCCGGTCAGCACGAAGGTCTTGCCGGCCAGCGGCAGCAGCGCGGCGGGCGCGGGTTCGCCTTCGGGCCAGTGGATGCCCACGGCGCACAGTTGCTCGACCACTTCGCGGTTGTGCGGCTGGGCAAAGAAGGTGTGGATGCTTTCGGCCACCACCGGGCCCACGTCGGGCGTCTGCAGCAACTGGTCGGTACCGGCGGCCATGATGGCGTCCAGCGTGCCGAAGTGCCGCGCCAGGTCCTTGGCCGTGGTTTCGCCCACGTGGCGAATACCCAGCGCGAACAGAAAGCGCCCCAGCGTGGTCTGCTTCGATTTTTCAAGCGCGTCGAGCAGGTTCTGCGCCGACTTGGCCGCCATCCGGTCGAGCGCCGCCAGGCTGACGAAGCCCATGCGGTACAGGTCGGGCAGCGTCCTGACCACGTTGCCGTCAACCAGCTGGTCGACCAGCTTTTCGCCCAGCCCCTCGATGTCCATCGCGCGGCGGCTGGCAAAGTGCAGCAGCGCCTGCTTGCGCTGCGCCGGGCAGAAGATGCCGCCGGTGCAGCGGTGGTCGGCCTCGCCCTCCTCGCGCACCACGTCGCTGCCGCACACCGGGCAGTGCGTGGGCATGCTGAATTCGGGCGCGCCGGCCGCGCGCTTGTCGGGCAGCACCGAGACGACTTCAGGAATCACGTCGCCCGCGCGGCGCACCACCACCGTGTCGCCCACGCGCACGTCCTTGCGGCGCGCTTCCAGCTCGTTATGCAGCGTGGCGTTGGTCACCGTCACGCCGCCGACGAACACCGGCGCCAACTTGGCCACGGGCGTCAGCTTGCCGGTGCGGCCGACCTGCACGTCAATGGCCTGCACGGTGGTCAACTGCTCTTGCGCGGGGTATTTGTGCGCCACGGCCCAGCGCGGCTCGCGGCTGACAAAACCCAGCTCACGCTGCAGTTCGAGCGCATCGACCTTGTAGACCACGCCATCGATATCGAACGGCAGCTGGTCGCGCTCGGCCGCCACGTGGGTGTGGAACGCTATTAATTCAGAAGCACCCTGCGCTTGTCTGGCCAGCGCAGAGACCGGAAAACCCCATGATTTGAGCGCCTGCAGCACCTGCCAATGGCTTTGGAAATCCGGGCCGCCATCGGCGGGCGGCGTGACTTCGCCCAGGCCATAGGCGAAGAAGCTCAAGGGCCGTTCGGCGGCGATGCCGGGGTCGAGCTGGCGCACCGCGCCGGCGGCCGCGTTGCGCGGGTTGACGAAGGTCTTGGCGGCCTTGTCGCCGGCGGCCATGCGCTCGCGCATGCGTTCGTTCAACGCCTCGAAGTCGTCGCGGCGCATGTAGACCTCGCCGCGCACCTCAAGCACCGCGGGCGGGTTGAGCGTCAAGCGTGGAGCGTTGCGCGAGGGCTCTGGCTGTTCACGCCCAACGCTCAACGCCGAACGCTCCACCGCGCCGTCCAGGCGCAGCGGAATCTGCCGAATGGTGCGGATGTTCTGCGTCACGTCCTCGCCGGTTTCGCCATCGCCGCGCGTGGCGGCCTGCACCAGCACGCCGTTTTCGTAGCGCAGGCTGATGGCCAGGCCGTCGAACTTGGGCTCGGCCACGTAGCCGATGGGCTGGCCGGCCAGCACGGCCTGCGCGACGGGGCCGAGCGGCTCGGCGCGGTGGCGCGCATCGCCCGCCTTCAGCGCGGTGCGGCGCTGCTCGCTGGCCAGGTAGTTGCGCACCTGCTCGTCGAACTTCTCGGCGCCCGCGGGCGTGGTGTCGGTTTCGGTGCGGATGCTGAGCATGGGCACCGCATGGCGCACCGGCGTGAAGCCGGGCAGCACGGCGCCGCCCACGCGCTGGGTGGGCGAATCGGGCGTGCGCAGTTCGGGGTGCGCCGCCTCAATGGCCTGCAGCTCGCGAAACAGCCGGTCGTATTCGGCGTCGGGGATTTCAGGCGCGTCGAGCGTGTAGTACTGGTACGCCGCGCGGTTCAGGGCCGCGCGCAGTGCGGTCGCACAGGCGGCGATGGATGCTTCACTATTCATAGCTGCCCGCGCTTTCTGGACAAGCGCCAGCCCCTAAAAAGACGATGAATGTTCACGTTCAGCCCGAGTCATTGACATCGTCCGACGGCCGCGGAGCAGACCACTCCGGAACGCCGTGGAGCGGGCTTCGCCCAGCCGGTGCCGTTGTCCCGCCTGGGGGGAAAGCGCCGCAGGCGACTCAGGGGGGGTGTCATGTTCAGCTGAAGAGGCGCCGCGCCTGCGGCGAACCGGCGGCCAGGTCGTGCGCGTCCAGCGTGTCGTACAGGCGCTCCAGGTCGGCGCCGATGGTGTCGATCATCGCCGGCTGCAGCGCGTGGCCGGCGTCGTCGGTGATGACGCCGTTCATCGATTCGGCCAGCGCGAAGGCGGCATCGCGCAGGCGCGCGAAGGGCTGTTCGTTGCGGTGCACCTGCGGCACGTCGAGGTTGAGCGTGACTTCCTTGATGGCCGAGTGCGCCGGATCTTCGGACAGCGCGGCGCGCGGGTCGAAGCTCAGGTCCAGCACCGGCGGCAAACCGGGCTCGCGCGAAGGCAGCACCATGCGGCCGGGAATGACGCCCGCCACAAAGCCCAGCCGGGCCGCCTGCTGCTGGATGAAACCGGGGCTCCACGCCGTGGCGCGCGCCCGCAGCGTAAAGCCCAGTTGCGCGTCGTGCTGGCCGGCAAACTGGTCCAGCTCGCGCGCGCGGGCGACTTCGTGCAACATCTCGGTGAATTCGGGCGCGCCGCCGACGGTATCGGCGTATTGCTGCGTCTTCATCACGAATTCGGAATACTCGATTTCGTTGAGCGCGCCGGTGCGGTTGGCCAGCTGCACGCCCGCCTGCAGCGCGGTGTAGCGCTGGCCCGCGACGGGGTATTCCCACGCGCCGCTCTGTTCGTTCTGCCCTTCGACGGCGAACGGCTTGCTGCCCACGCGCCGCGTCACCGGCAGCGCGGCCAGCAGCGCGTCGCCCGACACCACGCGCCCGTCCAGCGCAATGGGGGCGATGACGTCGATCAGCGCGTCCAGGCGCGGCCGCTTTTCGGGCACCGGCAACGGGCCGAGCGACGGCAGGCTGGCGGCGGCGTCAAACGACGGCTCGATCCGCTCGGCCGTGGCCATGTCGCCTTCGATGGCTGGCTCGACACGCGCGTCACCTGCTGCCACCGGCGCCTCATCGGGCTGCGCCTGCCGCGGCTCGTTGCGCCGCGCGTTCCAGGTGTTGTAGGCGATCACGCCCCCCAGGATCAGGCCACCCGCCACGGCGAGACCGACTTGCAAAGAACTCATGGCCGCGCTCCCTGCGAGATCGTCGCGCGTCGATCCAAAGGCCGCGGAGCAGGCCACCCCAGCGAACGCCATGCCCGGACCTGTGCCGGGCATCGGCGTTGTCCCTCGTCGCGCAGCAGAGGGGGGAAGGCGCGCAGCGACTCAGGGGGGTGTCTCATATTTCGGCCATCCCGACAGCGCTTTCCATATCGACCGCCACGATGCGCGACACGCCCTGCTCCTGCATGGTCACGCCAATCAGCTGTTCGGCCATTTCCATCGCGATCTTGTTGTGGCTGATGAACAGGAACTGCGTGCCCTGCCCACTCCTCTTGGTGACCAGCTTGGCGTAGCGCTCGGTGTTGGCGTCGTCCAGCGGCGCATCGACCTCGTCCAGCAGACAGAACGGCGCGGGGTTCAACTGGAAGATGGCAAACACCAGCGCGATGGCCGTCAGCGCCTTTTCGCCGCCCGAGAGCAGGTGAATGGTCTGGTTCTTCTTGCCGGGCGGCTGGGCCATGACCTGCACGCCGCTGTCCAGAATTTCTTCGCCCGTCATCACCAGCCGCGCATGGCCGCCGCCGAACAGCTCGGGGAACATGCGGCCGAAGTGTTCGTTGACGGTGTTGAAGGTGCCGCCCAACAGATCGCGCGTCTCGGCGTCGATCTTCTTGATGGCGTCTTCCAGCGTGGTCATGGCCTCGGTCAGGTCGGCGTTCTGCGCGTCGAGGAACTGCTTGCGTTCGCGCGCGGTGGTCAACTCATCCAGCGCGGCCAGGTTGACGGCGCCCAGCGCCTGAATCTCGCGGTGCAGGCGGTCGATGTCGCCTTGCAGGCCTTGCAGGCGCACGTTGCCTTCGGTGATGGATTGCTCCACCGCCGCCAGATCGGCCTGCGCGTCGACCAGCAGTTGCGTGTATTGCTCGGTCCCTAAGCGCGCGGCCTGCTCCTTCAGTTGCAGGTCGGTGATGCGCTGGCGCAGCGGATCGAGTTCGCGCTCGAACTGCAGGCGGCGCTCGTCGGACGCGCGCAGCTTGGTCGTGAGGTCGTCGTAGGTGCTGCGTTGCGCGCCCAGGGCTTGCTCGCGCTCCAGCTTCAAGGCCAGCGCGGTTTGCAGGCCGGCTTGCGCGGCGGCGTCGGTCAGGCGCGTGAGTTCGTCCTGCGCACGCTGCTGCTCGGCGTCGATGCTGGCCGCCTGTTGGGTGGCCGTGTCGATGGTGCGGGCCAGCTCGCCCCGCCGTGCTTCCAGGCTGCGCTGGGCGAACGTGGCCTCTTGCGCCTGGCGCTCCAGCGTGCGCTGCTGCTCGCGCGCCTCGGCCAGCTTGCGCTCGGCCTCAATCACGCGCTCGTCCAGTTGCGCGTGGCGCTCCTGCGTGTCTGCCAGTTGCATGTCCAGCTCTTCAAAGCGCGCTTCCGCCGTGACGCGGCGCTCCTGCAAGTCGCCCAGCGACGCATCCACTTCCGAAAGATCGCCCGCAATCTGCTCGCTGCGGGCGCGGGTCTGTTCGGCCAGTTGTGTCAGCCGCAGCGTTTCGACCTGCAACTCGTGCGCGCGCTGCTGCGCCTCGGCGGCCTCGCGCCGCGTGCTCACCAGGCGCTGGCTGGCGTCGCTGTAGGCGGCTTCGGCCTTGATGAGGGCGTTGCGCGCTTCTTCGCTGATGAAGGACTGCGCGCGCTGCTGCTTTTCGAGGTTTTCGATTTCCTGCGCGCGTGCGAGCAGGCCGGCCTGCTCGGAATCGGGCGCATAAAAGCTGACGCTGTGGGCGGTAACGCAGTGGCCGCTTTTTACATAGATGGCCTCACCCATTTTCAGCCGGTCGCGCGCAGCCAGCGCCGACTCGATGCTATCGCTGGTGTAGCAACCGGCCAGCCAGTCGGCCAGCAGCGCCTTCTGCCCCGCGTCATTCAGGCGCAGCAGATCGGCGAGGCGCGGCAGCGCGCCGGGCGCTTCGGGCAGCGCGGCGCTGGGCGGGCTGTAGAAGGCCAGCTTGGCGGGCGGCGCATCAGCCGCGAAGGCGCGCACCATGTCCAGCCGGCTGACTTCCAGCGCGGCCATGCGCTCGCGCAATGCGGCTTCCAGCGCGTTTTCCCAGCCGGGCTCGATGTGGATGCGGCTCCACAAACCGGCCAGCCCATCCAGCCCGTGTTTTTGCAGCCAGGGCTTGAGCTTGCCGTCGGTCTTGACCTTTTCCTGCAGGGCCTTGAGCGCCTCCAGCCGCGCCGACAGATCGGCATGTTTGGCGCTCTCGGCGTTGACGGCCTGCTGCGCGGCGCGGCGCGCATCGTCGAGCTGCGGCACGCTGTCTTGCAGCTCGTGCAACCGTGCGTCGGTGACTTCGTGGCTCTCCTGCGCGGCGCTCAGTTGCGATTGCAGGTTCAGCAGGCGCTGCTCGTCGGGCGCGGCCAGCGCGTTTTTGTCGGCGCTGAGTTTTTCGCGCCGCGCGTTCAGCTGGCGCGTCTGCTCCTCAATGCCGCGCTGCTCGGCGGCCAGCACCTGAATCTGCTGCTGCACCTGGCCGACGGCCGTGCGCTGTTCGGCGGATTTGGCTTGAGCCTGGCGCAGCGCGTCTTCCAGATCGGGCAGCGCGCCCTGCTGCTCTTCCAGTTGCGCGGACAGGGTGATGGCGTGCTCTTCGGCCTGCTCGCCCTGCGCGGCCAGGGTTTCGATCTCGGCTTCAGCCTCGGCCTTGCGCGCGGCCCACTGAGCGATCTGCTCTTTCAGTTGCACCAGGCGCTGCTCGGCGCGCTGGCGGCCTTCGACGACGAAGCGGATCTCAGCCTCCAGCCGGCCCACTTCGGCGCTGGCTTCGTACAGCAGGCCCTGCGCCTGGTTCACCTGATCGCCCGCGGCGTAGTGCGCCTGGCGAATGGTTTCCAGATCTGCTTCGACATGGCGCAAATCGGCCACTCGCGATTCGAGGTCGTTGACGGCTTTTTCAGCGTCGGCCTTGAGCCTGACCTGCCCCTCTTCCGCCTCGGCGCGCTTCAAAAACCAGAGCTGATTCTGCTTGAGCGACGCCGACGCCTGCAGGTTTTGGTACTGCTGGGCAACCTCGGCCTGCTTTTCCAGCTTTTCCAGGTTGGCGTTCAGCTCGCGCAGAATGTCTTCGACGCGCGTCAGGTTCTCGCGCGTGTCCGAGAGGCGGTTTTCCGTCTCGCGCCGGCGCTCCTTGTACTTGCTGACGCCGGCCGCTTCTTCCAGGAACAGGCGCAGCTCCTCGGGGCGCGATTCGATGATGCGGCTGATCGTGCCCTGGCCGATGATGGCGTAGGCGCGCGGCCCGAGGCCGGTGCCCAGGAACACGTCCTGCACGTCACGCCGGCGCACCGGCTGGTTGTTGATGTAGTAGCTGCTGGTGCCGTCGCGCGTCAGCACGCGCTTGACCGAAATCTCGGCAAACTGTGCCCATTGCCCGCCGGCGCGGTGATCCGCGTTGTCAAACACCAGCTCCACCGACGAGCGCGACGCAGGCTTGCGCGTGGTGGTGCCGTTGAAAATGACGTCCTGCATCGACTCGCCGCGCAGCTCGGATGCCTTGGATTCGCCCAAGACCCAGCGCACGGCGTCCATGATGTTGGACTTGCCGCAGCCGTTGGGCCCCACCACACCCACCAGTTGGCCGGGCAGCATGAAATTGGTGGGTTCGGCGAAGGACTTGAAGCCCGAGAGCTTGATGGAGTTGAGACGCACTGGCGAAGGCGCGGCCGCGGCGGGCCGATGTCAGGGTACGGGCAAAACGGCAATGATACCGTGCGGGGCTCCGGGCAACGGGCCCCGGGCTGCCAGCCAATGGCTGTGTTTCAGCCCGAAATTGCTATCCTTATAAGAGCATCTGGCGCAGACTGAATCAGCGCGGGAGCCCGTTTTCAAGCCCAACGAACCGGGCCGCCCGTCAGACGCGGTCTCTCAGCCCTTTCACCCCGGCTTTTTCGGCGCAGTGGTCGCAGCAGAAGAAGCGCCCATCGCCGGCTTCCAGCCCGTGGCCCAGGATGCGCACCTTGCAGTGCTCGCAGCTGGGGGCCAGCTTGTGCGCGGCGCACTCGAAGCTGTCGAAGGTGTAGGTTTCGCCGGCCATCGTGACCTGGAAGGCCTTGTCGTACACGTTGCCACAGGTGGCGCAGGCAGCGCTCATGGCGGTCTCCTTGTCGGGTGGTTGGTCAGCCCACTGTAGAAGCCGCGCAGTGCCGCCGTCGTAGGACGGCAACGCGTGGCGGGCGTCGGCCGCGCGGATAATCGCCGCCATGAACCCCCTTCTAGCGCGACTGCAGCCCTACCCTTTCGAGCGGCTGCGCCAGTTGTTCGCGGGCGTGACGCCCGACGCCGGCCACCGCCCGCTCAGCCTGGGCATTGGCGAGCCCAAGCACCCCACGCCCGCCTTCATCCAGCAGGCGCTGGCCGACGATTTGCCGACCGGGCTGTCGGGCTACCCGCCCACGGCCGGCTCGCCCGAGTTGCGCACCGCCTGCGCTGGCTGGCTGCAGCGGCGCTACGGAGTGACGGTGGATGCCGCCACCCAGGTGCTGCCCGTGCTCGGCTCGCGCGAAGCGCTGTTCGCGCTGGCGCAGGTGGTGGTCGACCCGACCCGGCCGCAAGCCACCGTGGTCTGCCCCAACCCGTTCTACCAAATCTACGAAGGCGCCGCCCTGCTGGCGGGCGCCACGCCGTATTACGTGGCCAGCGACCCCGCGCGCAACTTTGCGCCGCGCTGGGACCAAGTGCCGGCCGACGTGTGGGCGCGCACGCAACTGGTCTACGTCTGTTCGCCCGGCAACCCCACGGGCGCCGTGATGCCGCTGGACGAATGGCGCATGCTGTTTGAACTGAGCGACCGGCACGGCTTCGTCATCGCGTCGGACGAGTGCTACAGCGAAATTTACTTCCAGGGCGAGCCGCCGCTGGGCGGGCTGGAAGCGGCGGCCAAGCTGGGCCGCGCCGACTTCAGAAACCTGGTGATGCTGACCAGCCTGTCCAAGCGCAGCAACGTACCGGGCATGCGCTCGGGCTTCGTGGCGGGCGACGCGGCGATCATGAAGCAGTTCCTGCTCTACCGCACCTACCACGGCAGCGCCATGAGCCCGGTGGTGCAAGCCGCCAGCATCGCCGCCTGGGGCGACGAGGCGCACGTCGAGGACAACCGACGCCAGTACCGCGAGAAGTTCGCCGCCGTCACGCCGCTGCTGGCACCCGTCATGGACGTGCGCCTGCCCGATGCGTCTTTCTACCTGTGGGCCGGCGTGCCGGCGGCCTGGAACGGCGACGACGCGGCGTTCGCGCGCGCCCTGTACGCTCAATACAATGTGACGGTTTTGCCGGGCAGCTACCTGGCCCGCGACGCGGACGGCGTCAACCCCGGCCAGGGGCGCGTGCGCATGGCGCTGGTGGCCACCCTCGACGAATGTGTCGAAGCGGCCCGACGAATTTCAGATTTCTGCCGGCAGTCCCACGCATTGCCACACCGCTGACGAATTCATTCAGTATTGCACATCATTTCTCGCGCAGTCTATTCCTTGAAAGGGGCCATCGTGAAAAAATATGTTCATGCTGTCGTGTGCGCGCTTTGCCTGACCACCGCGGCGCATGCCCAGGTCATGGAGCGACCCACATATAAAGTGGGCGATGCTTGGTCATATATCGTGCGCGACGCGTTGACCAACCTCAAGACGTCGGACACCCATTACAAAATCGCCGAAGTCAATGCGGACGGCTACCGAGTGATTGGCGGAACGCGGTCGGCACCCAACATCACCTGGAACACCGACGGCAGCGCGGTGCTCATCAACAATGAAACC
Organism: Pseudomonadota bacterium; assembly: GCA_029780695.1. Classification (GTDB taxonomy): domain Bacteria; phylum Pseudomonadota; class Gammaproteobacteria; order Burkholderiales; family Burkholderiaceae_C; genus Ottowia. Next base: position 56,615 of record JAKOYD010000051.1, on the reverse strand, counting down.
GTCGATTTTGAAAAACCCGAAATGCAGTGGCCGTTGACGGTGGGTAAAAAATGGCGCACCGTCAGCACCTATAAACGCGCCGACGGCATCACGATATCCCGCGACTATAATGTGGAAGTATTGGCGCACGAAGAGGTAGAAACGCCCGCGGGCAAATTCATGGCGTTCAAGGTAAATACCTCGGGCTGGCACCAATACGACAAGCGCAACGAGATTAACCAGAATCGAGGCCAGCTCAACCGCACGCAGTGGTGGTCGCCCGAAGTCGGGCGCCCCGTGAAGGTCGAGATGCGCGATGGTGGCCCGCAAGACCGGGTTATCACTGTGCTGCAACGCTTTACCCGCCATTGATTTTTATTGAAATACCCCTCCATTGAACTCAGTCATGACCCATCAACTTCAGACCCTCATCGACACCGCCTGGGACAACCGCGCCGACATCTCCCCCACCCAAGCCCCGAAAGACGTGGCCGATGCCGTCGAACACGTCATCAGTGACCTGAACGCTGGCCGCCTGCGCGTGGCCACGCGCGAATCGGTCGGCCGGTGGACGGTGCACCAGTGGATCAAGAAGGCCGTGCTGCTGTCGTTTCGCCTGAAGGACAACGAATTCATCCGCGCCGGCGAACTCGGCTTTTTTGACAAGGTACAAACCAAATTTGGCCACCTGGACGACACGGCCATGCGCGAAGCCGGCGTGCGCGTGGTGCCTCCGGCGGTGGCGCGACGCGGCAGCTTCATCGGCAAGGGCGCGGTGCTGATGCCCAGCTATGTCAACATCGGCGCCTACGTGGACGAAGGCACCATGGTCGACACCTGGGCCACCGTGGGCAGCTGCGCGCAGATCGGCAAGAACGTGCACCTGTCCGGCGGCGTCGGCATCGGCGGCGTGCTGGAGCCGCTGCAGGCCAACCCCACGGTCATCGAGGACAACTGCTTCATCGGCGCGCGCTCCGAAGTGGTCGAAGGCGTGATCGTCGAAGAGAACTCGGTGCTGGGCATGGGCGTTTACCTGGGCCAGAGCACACCCATCTTCCACCGCGAGACGGGCGAAATCAGCTACGGCCGCATTCCGTCGGGCAGCGTGGTGGTCAGCGGCAACCTGCCCAAGCAGACTGCCAGCGGCCAGCCTTACAGCATGTACGCCGCCATCATCGTCAAGACGGTGGACGCGCAGACGCGATCGAAGACCAGCATCAACGATTTGCTTCGGCCCTGACGCTGGCGGCTGCGGGCCACCGGCGCCTGCAGCGCTTGCCAGCCAAGCACGGACAGCTCGTTTTTCAATAGCATTGCCCTGCCCATGCCCGCTTCGGACTTGGCTCCCACCAGCGCGATGGAGCGCATTCTGCATCTGATGGCCGAAAAGAAGGCGTCGGACGTCTACCTGTCGGCGCACGCGCCGGCCACCATCAAGATCAACGGCCAGTACCTGCCCATCAACGCGCAGGCGCTGCCGCCCGATGCGGTGCTGAACCTGCTGGGCGAAGTGGTGCCGCCCCACCGCATGGCCGAGCTGAAGGAATCCGGCGAGCTGAACATGGCCATCCCCATGTACGGCGTGGGCAACTTCCGCCTGTCGGCCATGCGCCAGCGCGGCTCGTACGCGGCGGTGGTGCGCTTCATCAGCCCCGATATCCCCAGCCTGGACTCGCTCAACCTGCCCGCCGTGCTCAAGCACCTGGTCGTGGAAAAGCGCGGACTAATCCTGATGGTGGGCGCCACCGGCGCCGGCAAATCCACCACGCTGGCGTCGATGCTGGACCACCGCAACCAGCACATGGCGGGCCACATCCTGACCATCGAAGACCCGATCGAATACGTCTTCACCAACCGCCGCTCGCTCATCAACCAGCGCGAAGTTGGCTCCGACACGGCGTCGCTGCACATCGGCCTGAAAAACGCGCTGCGGCAGGCGCCCGACGTCATCATGATCGGCGAGATCCGCGACCGCGAGACCATGAGCGCCGCCATCGCCTACGCGCAGTCGGGCCACCTGTGCCTGGCCACGCTGCACGCCAACAACAGCTACCAGGCGCTCAATCGCGTGCTGTCGTTCTACCCGGTCGAAGTGCGGCCCACGCTGCTGGGCGACCTGGCGGCCTCGCTCAAATCCATCGTGTCGCAGCGCCTGCTGCGCACGGTGGACGGCGGGCGCATTCCCGCGGTCGAAGTGCTGCTCAACACCAAGCTGGTGGCCGACTTGATCGAAAAAAGCGACTTCTCCGGCGTCAAGGAGGCCATGGACAACTCCATCGCCGAAGGCTCGCAGACCTTCGAGGAAGACTTGGCGCGCCTGATCACCGAAGGCAGGATCGACCGCAAGGAAGGCTTGGTCAACGCCGATTCGCCCACCAACCTGATGTGGCGCCTGCAAAACGACCAGGGCCGCCGCACGGCCAACGCGCCGCAGCAAGAAGAGCCGCCCAACGACGAGCCGTCTTTCACCGAGATCACACTGGACGTGCGTCCCAGCCGCCACGGCGCGCTGCCGGACGAACGGATGCCGCCGATGGGCGCTGCCGCGGGCGGGCTGGCGGATTCGCGGATTGGCGGGGCGTGATGGTCAGGTGGGGCTTGATCGCTTAGGCATCGCGCCACCTCCACAGACGTCATTCCCGCGCAGAGCCTGCCCTCGCGAAGGCGGGGGGCGGGAATGACGAAGCAAGAGGGCCGATTCAACTGGATATGCAGCCGACCCATCCGCTTTGAGCGTGCGGCGTGACGATCGGCGATAACCCATACCCCCAACGCTCAACATCCGACACCGAACCCCATGTCCCCCACCCGCCTGCTCGCCGAACAACTCATCGCCCGCCCCTCGGTCACGCCGCAGGACGCCGGCTGCATCGACCTGATTGCCGCGCGCCTGGCGCCGCTGGGCTTCGTGTGCGAAGTCATCGACAGCGGTCCGGCCGATTTCCGCGTTCGCAATCTTTGGGCAATAAGGCCTGCAGCGCTCGCCCACCAAGCGCAAGACGCTATTAAAACGATAGTTTTTGCCGGCCACACCGACGTCGTGCCCACCGGCCCGCTCGATCAGTGGACCAGCGACCCCTTCACCCCCACCGAGCGCGACGGCAAGCTGTACGGCCGCGGCGCCAGCGACATGAAGACGTCGATTGCCGCCTTCGTGGTGGCGGTCGAGCAGTTTCTGACCGCGCGGCCCGACGCGCCGCTGAACATCGCCCTGCTGCTGACCAGCGATGAGGAAGGCCCGGCGGTCGACGGCACGGTGGTCGTGTGCAACCAGCTGAAGGCGCGCGGCGAGCGGCTCGACTACTGCATCGTCGGCGAGCCGACCTCGGTCGACCGCACTGGCGACATGATCAAGAATGGCCGGCGCGGCACACTTTCGGGGCGGCTGGTCGTCAAGGGCATCCAGGGACACATCGCCTACCCGCACCTGGCGCGCAACCCCATCCACCAACTGGCGCCCGCACTGGCCCAGCTGGTGGCCATCGAATGGGACCGCGGCAACGCCTTCTTCCCGCCCACCAGCTGGCAGGTCAGCAACATCCACGGCGGCACCGGCGCCGGCAACATCATTCCCGGCCAGGTGGTGGTCGACTTCAACTTTCGCTTCTGCACCGAATCGACGCCCGAATCGCTGCAGTCGCGTCTCGAAGCCGTGCTGCAACAACACGGGCTGGACTACGAACTGAAATGGGTATTGGGCGGCCTGCCCTTCCTCACCACGCCGGGCAGCCTGGTGGATGCCGTGCAGGCCGCTATCCGCGACGTGGCGGGCATCGAGACCGAGCTGTCCACCACCGGCGGCACCAGCGACGGCCGCTTCATCGCGCAGATCTGCCCGCAGGTGATTGAACTGGGCCCGCCCAACGCCAGCATCCACAAAATTGACGAGCACATCGCCCTGGCCGACATCGCGCCGCTGACCGCGATCTACCAGCGCGTGCTGGACAACCTGGCCGCCACCGCGTCCTGATTGGCTCTTTTCCACGCAGACAGGGTGGGGTGAGGGCCGCGCCGCATCGCCGCCACGCCCAATCACCCCACACCGCGCCATGACCCTGACCGACCTCGTTACCGACACCGAACGCCAGCTGACCGAAGCCGGCGTCAGCTTCGGCCACGGCACCACCAACGCGCGGGACGAAGCGGCGTGGCTGGTGCTGCACGCGCTGGGCCTGCAGCTGGATGTCGACCTTGAAAATTCTGCGTTCAATCAACCGCTGACGCCGGACCAGCAAGCGCAAGTTGCTACGCTTTTAAAAGCACGCATCGAATCGCGGCGGCCGCTGGCCTACCTGACGCGCGAAGCCTGGCTGCAGGGCGTGCCCTTCTACGTGGATGAGCGCGCCATCGTGCCGCGCAGCCTGATTGCCGAATGCATCGCCGACGGCAGCGTCGACCCCTGGCTGTCTGACCAGACCCGGCGCGTGCTCGACCTGTGCACCGGCAACGGCAGCCTGGCCGTGCTGGCGGCCCTGGCCTGGCCCGACGTGCAGGTCGACGCCGCCGACCTGAGCGCCGACGCCCTGGCCGTGGCGCGCATCAACGTCGACCAGCACAACCTGCAGGGCCGCATCGCGCTGATTGAAAGCGACGGCCTGGCGGCCTGCGCCGGCCCGTACGACCTGATTCTGTGCAACCCGCCCTACGTCAACGCCGCCAGCATGGCCGCGCTGCCCGCCGAATACCGCGCCGAACCCGACATGGCGCTGGCCGGCGGCGCCGACGGGATGGACTTCGTGCGCACGCTGCTGCGCGACGCGCCGTCCCGCATGGCAGACGACGCCGTGCTGGTGCTCGAAATCGGCCACGAGCGCGCGCATTTCGACGCCGCCTTCCCGCACCTCAGCCCGGTCTGGCTGGACACCAGCGCGGGCGGCGATCAGGTGCTGCTGCTGACGCGTGAGGCATTGACGCCATGATCCAACTGCAGAACATCACCCTGCGTCGCGGCGCCAAAGTGCTGCTGGACGGCGCCAGCGTCACCCTTCAGCCGGGCGAAAAGGTCGGTCTGGTGGGCCGCAACGGGGCGGGCAAGTCGACGCTGTTCGGGCTGTTCAACGGCACCTTGCATGAAGACGGGGGCGATTTCTCGATGCCGGCGCACTGGCGCCTGGCGCAGGTCGAGCAGAACATGCCTGAATCGTCCGGAAGCGCCACCGATTTCGTGCTTTCGGGCGACCAGCGCTTGTCCACATTGCGCGATCAGCTCTCAAAAGCAGAGCAGGCGGGCGACGGCATGGCGATTGCGCAGGCGCACAGCGACCTGCACGATGCGGGCGCGCACGACGCCACGGCGCGCGCGCAGGCGCTGATCCTGGGGCTGGGCTTCAAGGTGGGCGAGCTGCGTTCACCGGTCAACAGCTTTTCGGGCGGCTGGCGCATGCGGCTGCAGCTGGCGCGCGCTCTGATGGCGCCGAGCGACCTGCTGCTGCTGGACGAGCCGACCAACCACCTCGACCTGGACGCGCTGGTGTGGCTGGAAGGCTGGCTGTCGCGCTACGACGGCACGCTGATCGTCATCAGCCACGACCGCGAATTCCTGGACGCGGTGACGCGGGTGACGCTGCACATCGAGCACGCCCGGCTGACACGCTACGGCGGCAACTACAGCGCCTTTGAAGAACTGCGCGCGCAGCAACTGCAGCTGCAGCAGGCGGCGTTTGCGCGGCAGCAGGACAAGATCGCCCACCTGCAGAAGTTCATAGACCGCTTCAAGGCCAAGGCGACCAAGGCGCGGCAGGCGCAAAGCCGCGTCAAGGCGCTGGAGCGCATGGAAAAGATCGCGCCGGTGCTGGCCGACGCCGAGTTCCAGTTCGAGTTCCGCGAGCCGGCCAACCTGCCCAACCCGATGCTGGCGATTCGCGACGCGACGTTCGGCTACCGCGCTGCCGACGCTACAAAAACAGAAGCTGCCGCCGCAGATGCAGAAAGCGCTGGGCAGGTAAAAGACGGCGCAGCCCCGCTGCCCGAATACGCCACCTCCGACGCCCTGCGCGCCGCGCTGATGGCGCGCGGCGACTGGCCGCCCGAGCTGCAGCCAGGCGACCGCGTCATCCTGACCGACGTCACCCGCAGCGTACTGGCGGGCCAGCGCATCGGCATTCTGGGCGCCAACGGCCAGGGCAAGTCGACCTTCGTCAAAACGGTGGCGCGCACCCTGCCGCTGCTGGCCGGCCAGCTGACCGAGGGCAAGGGCCTCAGCATCGGCTACTTCGCCCAGCAGGAGCTGGACGTGCTGCACCCCGGCAGCACGCCGCTGGAACACATGGTGCGGCTGGCGCGTGACACTGGGCAAGAAAACACCGAGGCCGCGCGCGAGCAACAGCTGCGCAACTTCCTGGGCACCTTCAACTTCCCAGGTGAGATGGTGCTGCAGCCGGTGGGCCAGTTCAGCGGCGGCGAAAAGGCGCGGTTGGTGCTGGCCATGATCGTCTGGCAGCGCCCCAATCTGCTGCTGCTGGACGAGCCGACCAACCACCTGGACCTGGCCACGCGCGAGGCGCTGGCGGTGGCGCTGAACGAGTTCGAAGGCACCGTCATGCTGGTCAGCCACGACCGCGCGCTGCTGCGCAGCGTGTGCGACGAATTCTGGCTGGTGGCGCGCGGCGGCGTGGCGCCGTTCGACGGCGACCTGGAAGACTACCAGCGCTACCTGCTCGATCAGGCACGCCAGGCGCGCGAAGCCCACAGCACCCAGCTTGCTTCCAATACCATAGCTTTCAGCGCTGATCCAGACAGCGCCAGCGGCGCAAATGATGCAAAACCCGCGGCGCCCGCGCTCAACCCCGCCGAACAGCGCCGGCTGGAAGCGCAGCGCCGCCAGCACCTGGCCGACCGCACGAAGCCGCTGAAGCGCGCGCTGCAGCAGGCCGAGCAGCGCATGCAGGCCCTGGCCGCCGAGCAGGCGGAGCTGGAAGCGCGCCTGGCCACGCCAATGGCGCCCGCCGACATCGCCGAGGCCGGCCGCCGGCTGAAGGCTGTGGCCGGCGAGCTGGCGATGCTGGAAGACGAGTGGCTGAGCCTGACGGACCAGATCGAGGCCATCGAAACCGCGCCCGCGTCAGCCTGAGCGCCGCGCTGTAGGCCAATGCCGCGATTTGCGCGGCGCGTGCCTGCGCGGCGCCAAACGGCGTTACAGTGCGCCCGTCAACAACCACTTGGGAAGGGTTTTCACCATGGGTCTCATCGTCACCATCATCGTCGGATTCGTCGTCGGCCTGCTGGCCCGCGCCATCATGCCGGGCAACCAAAGCATGGGCCTGATCATGACCACCATTCTGGGCATCGTCGGCGCCATCGTCGGCCAGTTCGGCGCCAACGCGCTGGGCATGACTGGCCCGGTGGGCTGGGTCGGCTCAATCGTCGGCGCGATCATCGTGCTGCTGATCTACGGCATGGTCACCAAGCGCGGCTGATCCGCACCACCGACAGCACCGCAGACAGCACCGCAGCGCCATGGCATCACGCAGCAAACCCGACGCGCTGGAACTGGCTCGCGGCAACACGCGGCTGGAAGCAGCCGTGCTGCGCAGCCGCAAGCTGCTGGGCCGCCGCGCGCTGGCGGCCGGCGTGGCCGGCGCGGTGCCCTTGCCGGGGCTGGACTGGGCGGTCGACGCGGCCATGCTGACGCAGCTGCTGCCCAAGATCAACGCCGAGTTCGGCCTGGCGCCGCACCAGATCGCGCAGCTGGACGCGGGCGAGAAAGAGCGCGTGCAGAAGGCTGCGGCGGTCGTCGGTTCGATCATTGTCGGACGCCTGGTCACGCGCGACCTGGTGATGCGCTTTGCGCGGCTGCTGGGCAAGCGGCTGACGGTGGCGCAGGCCACGCGCTACGTGCCGATTGCCGGACAACTGGTGTCGGGCGCGCTGGGCTATGCGGCGCTGCGCTACCTGGGCGAGCAGCACATCCGCGACTGCGTGCGCGTGGCACAAAGCGCGCAACTGCTGCTGCCGGCGCCCGCCGCGGCCGAGCCGAAGAAGGGCTGGCTTAAAACCAGCCTGGGCCGCAAGGCCCCGCCCGAAGGCACGGCGTCGGCCTGACGCCGCCCTGCCCTCGCCGTTACGCCATTACCAGCCGGCCCTGCGCCGGCTTTTTTGTCAGCGTTTGGCCTGCGCCTCGAACCAGCGGGCCACCATGGCGCGCTCGCCGTCGGTCATCTGCGTGGCGTTGGACAGCGGCATGGCGCGGGTGACCACCACCTGCTGAAAAATCTGCTGCGCGTGCTGCTCGACGGCGGCCTGCGAATCGAAGCGCAGGTTCTTCATCTGCACCGCTTCGCCGTGGCATGACTGGCAACGCTGCTCGATCATCGGGCGCAGCTGCGCGTAACCGACGGTGGCGGGCACCGCAGCCACTGCCGCCGGCGCCGGGCGCAGCCAGGCCATCACGCCCAGCAGCACCAGCACGCCCGCCGCCGCGTACGGCCACGGGTTGGCGGCACGGCCGTGGTGCCAACCGTGGCGCTGCACGAAGAACTGGCGGATCAGCGCGCCAGCCAGCATCATCAGGCACAGCACCAGCCAGCGCTGCGGGTGGCTGTAGAGAAAGCTGTAGTGGTTGCTGAGCATGGCAAACACCACCGGCAGCGTGAAATAGGTGTTGTGCACGCTGCGCTGCTTGCCGCGCTGCCCGTGAATGGCCAGTGCGCTCGCGTCGTAAGGCTGCCCGGACGTCATGGCGGCCACCACCTTGCGCTGGCCGGGGATGATCCAGAAGAACACGTTGGCGCTCATGGCCGTGGCCAGCATGGCGCCGACGATCAGGAACGCCGCGCGGCCCGAAAACAGGTGGCACGCCAGCCAGGCCGAGAACGCCACCACCACGATCAGCAGCGCGCCGACGATGCGCTCGCCGTTGGGACGGAAGCCAAACACCCGGCAGATGGCGTCGTACACCACCCAGAAGCCCACCAGGAAGGCCACCGCCGCCAGGCCCGCCGCGGCGGGTGACCAGTCCAGCACCTGCCGGTCGACCAGAAAGGCGCTGGCGTTCCACAGGTACAGCACGCAGAACAGCGCAAAGCCCGACAGCCAGGTCGAATAGCTTTCCCAGTAGAACCAGTGCAGCTTGCTGTCGATGCCGCCCTTGGGCGCCACCATGTACTTCTGCGGGTTGTAGAACCCGCCGCCGTGCACGGCCCACATGGCACCGTCCACGCCCTTCTTCTTCAGGTCGTCGGCGGTGGGCGCCAGCAGGTTGTTGTCGAGAAAGACGAAGTAAAACGACGAGCCGATCCAGGCGATGGCGACGACGACGTGCAGCCAGCGCAGCAGCAGGTTGGCCCAGTCGAGCAGGTAGGCTTCCATGAACGATGTCCTAGGCGTGGGCTCGCCACCGCGGGCGCTGCAAGCCGTTCAGGTTGACCGCGCATCGGGCTGCGCAGCCCACCGGCTGGCGCACGCCCCAGGGCACCGCTGCGATCAGCCGCAAAGTGTATACAAGGCCGTGGGCCCATGCCAGATGGCGGCTGCGCGCGCCGCGCCGCCCGCAGCCGTGCCCACGCCGCGTCGGCCATCTCGCCTTTGCTATCAATAGATGAGCTTCATGCGCTTGTGGATCAAACGATACGGTGTGACTTCTTGGCCCGCAGGCCGCATGGCACGGTCATTCGGCCACCGCGGGCGGCACCGTCCACGGCGCCTGCCAGCCGCCGCCCAGCGCCTGAATCAGCGACACCGCCGCCTGCTGGCGCTGCTGCTGCAACTGCAGCAGGCTGCGGCGCGCACTGAGCGCGCTGGCCTGCGCCGTCACGACGTCGGTGTAAGACGTCAGGCCCGACTGGTAACGGTTCATCTGCTGCTGTTCGATTCGTTCGGCCGCTTCGGCGGCGGCGCGCACGTGCTCGGTCTGCGCGGCCAGCGTGGCCAGGGCGGTCAGTTGGTCCTCGACTTCCTTCATGCCGGTCAGCGCGGCCTGGCGGTAGCGCGCCACGGCGGCGTCGCGCGCGGCCAGTGTCTGATCCACGCGGGCGTCGCGGGCGCCAGCGTCGAACACCGTCTGCGCCAGCGCCACGCCCAGCGACCACAGCAGGCTGGGTGCCGACACCAGGTTGGCCAGGCTGGAGCCGCCCGCGCCTAGGCCGGCGCTCAAGGACAGGTTGGGAAAGTACGCGCTGCGCGCCACGCCGATCTGCGCATTGGCCGCCGTCACCGCGCGTTCCGCACCGGCGATGTCGGGGCGGCGCAGCAGCAGCAGCGACGGCAGCTCGGTCGGCACCGCGGGCACCGCGGCCACCCAGGGCGCGGGCGCCAGCGAAAAGCCCGCCGGCGCCTCGCCCACCAGCAGCGCGATGGCGTGTTCGTAGGTGGCGCGGCTGCGCTGCAGCGCCACGCGCGTGGCCTGGGCGTTGCGCAGCGTGCTCTGCGCCTGGAAGGTGTCGGTGCGCGGCACCACGCCCACGTCGTAGCGGTTCTGCGTGATTTTGGCGTTGCGCTGGTAGCTGGCAATGATCTCGTCCATCAGCGCGATCTCGGCGTCGGCCTCGCGCAGCGCGAAGTAGGCCGCGGCCAGGCTGGCCTGTGCGTTGAGGCGCGCGCCGGCCAGGTCGGCCTGGCTGGCCTGCACGCTGGCCGACTGGGCGTCGACCGCGCTGGCGATGCGGCCCCACACATCGGGCGCCCAGCTGGCGTTGAGGTTGAGGCTGGCCGAGCCGGTGGTGGCGCGGTTGTCGCCGCCGCTGCGCTGCTGGCCCAGCTGCGCGCCCAGTTGCGGCAGCAGTTCGGCCTGCTGCTGGCGCAGCAGCGCCTGCGCCTGCGCGACGTTGGCGGCCGCGGCCTTCAGGTTCTGGTTGGACAAGTCGACCCGCTCGACCAGCCCGTGCAGCACCGGGTCGTCAAACAGCCGCCACCACTGGCCCTGCGCCCAGGTGCGCGCCTGGTCGGCACTGACCCAGCCGGCGGCGGGCGCGGCGGTTTTCCACGCCATGGGCACCGGCATCGGTTCCATGGGCATCTTGGGCGTCAGCGAGCAGGCGCTGAGCAAGCAGGCTGCGGCGACCGCGGCTGCAAGGTTTTTGGCCGCCGTGCGCTGATGGGGCAAGCGCATGTAGCTATGTTTTTGATAGTCATTCATGGCAAAGGCCGACGGCGGACATGAATGCCCGCTCTACGTAGTGGGTGCGCCGATCACAGGGCCGCGCGCCCAGCCAAGGGGAAAGACGCTGAAGGTGGACCAGGGCGAAGCTCATGCCGCCCCCCGCGCCAGGTGCGCCTCATTCGCCGCGTGCTGGCGCAGCCGATCCAGCAGCACGTAGACCACCGGCGTGGTCAGCAGCGTCAGCAACTGGCTGGCCAGCAGGCCGCCGATGATGGTCACGCCCAGCGGCTGGCGCAGCTCGGCGCCCACGCCAAAGCCGATGGCCAGCGGCAGCGCGCCGAGCGCCGCCGCCAGCGTGGTCATCATGATCGGCCGAAAGCGCATCAGCGCCGCCTCGCGCGCGGCTTGCGCGGCGGTCAGCCCGCGCGAGCGCTCGGCTTCCAGCGCGAAGTCGATGATCAGGATGGCGTTTTTCTTGACGATGCCGATCAGCAGGAACACGCCAATCAGCGCCATGATGGAAAACTCCAGCTTCATCGCCAGCAGCGAAAAGACCGCGCCGAAGCCCGCCGACGGCAGCGTGGTCAGCACCGTCAGCGGGTGGATCAGGCTTTCGTACAGGATGCCCAGCACGATGTAGATCACGACGATGGCGGCAATGATCAGCATCGTCTGTTCGGACTGCTGCTTCTGCGCTTCGGCCGCCGCGCCGCTGAACTGCCCGCGCACGTTGTTGGGCATGCCGATGGCGGCCTCGGCTTCGCGCACGGCGCGGCGCGCCTCCTCCAGCGACACGCCGTCGCCCAGGTTGAACGACAGTGTGCTCGACAGCTCGCCGCCGTCGTGCCCCACCGACGTTGCCACCGCCCGTTCGCGCACCGTGGCAAAGGCCGACAGCGGCACCATGCGGCTTTCCTGCGCCGACAACGGCTGCCCCGTCGACGCGCTGCGCAAGGCGGGGTTGGCCGACACCGCCGCCGCCGTCGCAGTCGACGTGCCCGTTGTCGCCGACGACGAGGCGCCGGTCGCCGCCGCCGCGGCATTGGCGCTGGCGGCCGTGCTGATGCGGCCCGCGGGGACGAAGGTGTCGCGCAGCACGACGGGCGACTTGGCGAATTCGGGCGCCCACTCCATCACCACCGAATACTGGTTCACGTCGGCGTACATGGTCGCCACGCTGCGCTGGCCGAAAGCGTTGTAGAGCGCGCTGTTGATGGCGCTGGTGGTCACGCCCAGTTGCGACGCGCGGTCGCGGTCGACGTCGATGAAGGTCTCCACGCCGTTCTCGGTCTGGTCGTCGTCGACGTCGGTCAGGCGCGGGTCCAGCTTCATCTGTTCGGACAGCCGCTTGACCCAGGTCTTCAGGTCGGCCTGGTTGTCGGCCTTCAGCGTGAACTGGTAGGTGCTGTTGCTGCTGCGCCCGCCCATGCGCAGCTCCTGCACGGGGTTCAAGAACACGCGCAGGCCGGTGATCTGGTTGAGCTGCGGGCGCAGGCGGTTGATGACTTCACGCGTGCTTTCCTTGCGTTCACTGGTCGGCTTGAGCGACGCCGACAAAAAGCCGCCGCCCGCACCGCCGCCGCCCGAAAAGCCCACCACCGTCTGCACCGCCGGATCGCGCCGCACGATGTCGACCGCCTGCTGCAACTTGTCGGCCAGCGCGCTGGACGAAATGCTCTGGTCGGCGCGCAGACCGCCCTGCAACTGGCCGTTGTCCTGTTCGGGGAAGAAGCCCTTGGGAATGGCGATGAACAGGTACACGTTGAGCGCCACCACGGCGGCCAGCACGGCCATCACGGTCCACGGCGCGGCCAGCGACCCGTCCAGCGCGCGGCCGTAGCCCCGCTGCAACGCGGCCTGCGCGCGCTCCAGGCCGCGGCGGATGGCGCCGGCGCGGCGCGGCGCGGCGGACGCATCTGGCCCGTCGTGCCGGGGCCGCAGCAGCATGGCGCACATCATCGGCGTGGTGGTGAGCGAGATGACGAGCGAAATCGCCACGGCGATGGACAGCGTCATCGCGAATTCACGGAACATGCGGCCGACCGCGCCGCCCATGAACAGCAGCGGTATGAACACCGCCACCAGCGACAGGCTGATCGTCAGCACCGTGAAGCCGACCTCGCGCGCGCCGCGCAGCGCGGCTTCCCTGCGCGGTACACCTTTTTCAAGGTGGCGCGAGATGTTCTCGAGCACCACGATGGCGTCGTCCACCACGAATCCGGTGGCCACCGTCAGCGCCATCAGCGTCAGGTTGTTGAGCGAATAGCCCAGCAGGTACATCACGGCAAACGTGCCGAGCAGCGACACCACGGTCGCCACGCCGGGAATCAGCGCCGAGCGCAGGTTGCGCAGGAACAGGCCGACCACCACCACGACCAGCAGGATCGAGATGACCAGCGTCAGCTGCACCTCGCGCACCGACGAACGGATCATGCCGGTGCGGTCGATGGCGACGTCCAGCGCAATGTCCTGCGGCAACTGCGCGCGCAGGGACGGCAGCAGCGCCATGATGGCGTCGGCCGTCTCGATCAGGTTGGCGCCCGGCTGCTGCGTGACGGTGACGACGATGGCATGCTTGCCGTTGAACATGCCGCGCGTGCGGGTGTTCTCCACGCCGTCGACCACCCGCGCCACGTCGCCCAGCCGCACCTGCGCGCCACCGCGCGATGCGACGATGAGGTCCTTGTAATACGCCGCGCGCAGCCCCGGCGGCGGCGTCAGTATCTGCAGCGCGCGCCCGGTCTCGTGGGTGCCTGCCTCGACGATGCCCTTGGGCCGGTTGGCGTTGTTGGCCTGGATGGCGGCGCGCACGTCCTCGCTGCTGATGCCCAAGTCGTTCAGCACGAAGGGGTTCAGCTCGACCCGCACGGCAGGCAGCGACCCGCCGCCCAACTCAACGTCGCCCACGCCCGGCACCTGCTGCAGTCGCTGGCTGACGACGTTGCTGACCGCGTCGTACACCTGCCCCGGCGTGCGCGTGTCCGACGTCAGTGCCAGGATCAGGAAGGGTTGCGCGGCCGGGTTGCGCTTGCGGTAGGTCGGGTTGCTGCGCAGCGTGGCCGGCAGGTCGACGCGCGCGGCGTTGATGGCGGCCTGCACTTCGCGCGCGGCGTCGTCGATCTTGCGGTTGAGGTCGAACTGCAGGGTGACGCGGCTTTGCCCCGTGCTGCTCCACGACGTCATTTCGTTGACGCCGGGGATGATGCCCAGGTAGCGCTCCAGCGGCGTGGCGACGCTGCGTGCCATGTCGGACGGACTGGCGCCTGACAGGCTGGCGCTGACGCTGATGACCGGAAAGTCCACCGCCGGCAGGCGCGCGATGGGCAGCAGGAAGAACGCAACGATGCCGGCCAGGGCGATGCCGAGGGTGAGGAGGACGGTGGCGACGGGGCGCTGGATGAAGGGGCGGGAGAGGTTCATGCGCGGACCTCTGCGTCCGCTTCAGTCGTCGTTCCCACTGAAGCGGGAATCCAGTGAGCGTGGCTTGGATGGCCGGCGATGGCGTGATTTGGGGCCAGGTTGTTTGGCTTGCGCGCGGGGATGGCGTCGGCTTTTATGGGGGCTTGTGTTTCTGGATGCGCTGCTGGCCGGGATGTGCGCCCGGCGGCGCAGTCACTTTCTTTTGTTTCGCCAAAAGAAAGTAACCAAAGAAAAGGCGACCCCACTGGCCGTGTCCCCTGCGGGGCAACCTGCGATGCTCGGGTGCGGGGCGGCGCTGCGGAACTCGCTTTGTTCGCTTCGCTCTCGCCGCTCAGACAGCCGCAGCGAGTCAGAGCACGAAGCGCGGCATGCTGCGCTGCCACGCCCGCCCCACACCCTGCGCTTCTCGGCACGGCCAGAGGGGATGTGAAATCCGCACGCCGGCCATTGCTGCGCTCGGCCTTGTGTTCACGCAGTGCGCGTGTGCGGTGGTTGGCAGCGGGTATTGCTCCTTCCCCCGCTGGGGGAAGGCGGGGATGGGGGCCAGCGGCGGTGGCACTCCTGCCCCTTCCCGCACGCGGGAGCGGGAGCAAATCGCCGCCGCGCGCAGCAGCGGCGCCAATCAGCCCAGGGCCGGGCGCAGCGATGGCCCGTGCGGTTTCCCCCTCCCCTCTGGATGCGCCGAGGAGCGCAGTGGGCGGGGTGCGCGAGTGCACCGCAGGATGCATTCGCATCGTGCTCTGACTCGCTGCGGCTGTCTGAGCGGAGCGCTGCAAGCGCGCAGTGAGTTCCGCAGCGCACCCCGGCCGCGAGCACCGCAGGTTGCCCGCAGCGAAGCGGAGGGTCGCAGCCAGTGGGGTCGCCTTTCTTTGGTTACTTTCTTTGGCGAGACAAAGAAAGTGACTGCGCCGCCGGGCGCACATCCCGGCCCACAGCGCCTCCCCAAAAAACAAACCAAAAACCACCCCAGCGCTTACCCCATCAGCGCCAAAAGCTATCATTTCAGGAGCAAAAAAGCGCGCTGCATCAGGCATGCCCCACCCCCGCACGCTCCCCCGCCCCGCCCCGAACCCGTGCCCCCAACCGATCAAACCACAGGTAAATCACCGGGGTGGTGAACAGCGTCAACAGTTGCGACAACACCAGTCCACCAAAAATCGCCAACCCCAGCGGCCGCCGCAACTCTGCCCCGTCGCCAAACGCCAGCATCATTGGCAGCGCCGCGGCCAGCGCGGCCAGCGTCGTCATCAGGATCGGGCGAAAGCGCAGCAGCGCGGCCTGGTGGATCGCGTCCTGCGGGGTCATGCCCTGGTGGCGCTCGGCGTCCAGCGCGAAGTCGATCATCATGATCGCGTTCTTCTTCACGATGCCGATCAGCAGAATCAGACCGATGATGCCCACGATGTCCAGCGGATGCCCGGTGACCCACAGCGCCAGCAACGCGCCCACCCCGGCCGACGGCAACGTGCTCAGGATGGTCAGCGGGTGCACATAGCTCTCGTACAGCACGCCCAGCACGATGTAGACGCACACCAGCGCGGCCAGGATCAACCACAGCTGGTTCGACAGTGAGCCTTCGTACGCACCGGCCGAGCCGGTCATGCGCAGTGTGACGCCCGGAGGCAGCCCTTCGGCCTGCGCCGCCGCCTGGATGGCCTTCACCGCCGCGCCCAGCGACACGCCGGGGGCCAGGTCGAACCCCACCGTTGCGGCCGGATATTGCGCCACACGCGTAACCTGCAGGGGCGTGGGCTGCTCCACGATGCTGGCGATGCTGGACAGCGGCGTGGTGCCGCCACCCGACGTGCGCAGCGGCAGGTTCATCAGAGCCTGCAGGCTGGCGGCTTCGTCGCGCTGCGCCTCCAGGATGACGCGGTAGTGATTGGTCTCGGTGAAGATGGTCGAGACGATGCGCTGGCCAAACGCGTTGTACAGCGCGTCGTCGATGCTGCTGGCGGTGATGCCCAGGCGCGAGGCGTTGTCGCGGTCGACCCGCACGAAGGCCGCCTTGCCCTGCGCACCGGCGTCGGTGGTGGCGCCGCGCAACTCGGGCAAGGTGCGCAGGCGCGCGGCCAGGCGCTGGGCCCAGGCGTCGACTTCGGCGGTGTCCACGCCTTCCAGCGCGAAGCGGTATTCGGTGGCGCCGCTTTCGCTGTCCACCGTCAAGTCCTGCGTCGGCTGCACCAGCACCGTGGTGCCGGGCGCGCTGCGCTCGGCCGCGTGCGCCAGGCGCTGCATGATGGCGGCCTGCGATTCGCCGAACACGCCGCGCGGGCGCAGGTTGGCCACCAACCGCCCGTTGTTCAGCATGGTGTTGTTGGCGGCGTCCACGCCCACCACCGAGCTGACCGACTGCACCGCCGCGTCGTGCAGCACCGCTTCGGCCGCCGCGCCCTGCAGCGCCGCCATGCGGTCGAACGAGACGTCGGCCGGCGCCTGCACGCGCAGCTGCAGCTGGCCCGTGCTTTGGGTGGGGAACAGGCCCTTGGGAATCGCCCAGTACATCAGCGCCGTCAGCAGCAGCGTGCCCACGGCCAGCAGCAGCATCACCGGCTGATGGGCCAGCACCCAGCGCAGGCCGCGGTCGTACTGCGCGATCACGCGGTCGACGCCGCGCTGCATGGCGGCACCGAAGCGGGTCTGCGCGTGGTCGAGCGGCTCGAGCCAGCGCGCCGACATCATGGGCACCAGCGTCAGCGACACCAGCGCCGAAATCAGGATCGTCAGCGCCAGCGTCACCGCGAATTCGCGGAACAGTCGGCCGATCACCTCCTGCATGAACAGCAACGGAATCAGCACCGCCACCAGCGACACGGTGAGCGAAATGATGGTGAAGCCGATCTCGCCCGCGCCGTCGATGGCGGCCTGCCATGGCGACTTGTCCATCTCACGATGGCGGGCGATGTTTTGACCGCGGCCGGACGCTGGCGCGCCCTTCACGTCGGCTGCGCCGACAGGCACCTGCGCCGACACATCGCCCGCGGCGGCTGCGCCGCCTGGCTGCGCACTGGCGCGCAGCCCCATCTCGCGATGGCGGGCGATGTTTTCAATCACCACGATGGCATCGTCCACCACGAAGCCGGTGGCGATGGTCAGCGCCATCAGCGTCAGGTTGTTGAGCGAGAAACCCAGCAGGTACATCACCCCCGCCGCGCCCACCAGCGAGATCGGCACCGCGATGGAAGCAATCAGCGTGGCGCGCAGGCTGTGCAGGAACAGGAAGATCACCAGCACCACCATCACCACCGCCAGCACCAGCTCGAACTGCACGTGCCGCACCGACGCGCGGATGCCCTGCGTGCGGTCGGTCAGCACGGCCACCTGCACGCTGTCGGGCAGGCCCTGCTTCAGTTCGGGCAGCTGGCGCTGGATGGCGTCCACCGTGGCGATCACGTTGGCGCCTGGCTGGCGCTGCACGTTCAGGATGATGGCCGGCTTGAAGCCGGCGCCGTTACCGGGCGCGGACGCCGCGGCAGCGCTGGCGCGCGCGGCGCCGTCCGGGTGGATGGCGGCCCACGCGCCCAGGCGGCTGTTTTCAGACCCCGGGATCACCTCGGCCACGTCCTTCAGCCGCACCGGCGCGCCAGCGCGGTAGCTGACGATCAGTTCGCGGTATTGCTCGGCTGTCAGCAGTTGGTCGTTGCTGTTGATGGTGTAGGCGCGCTTGGGGCCGTCGAAGCTGCCCTTGGCGCTGCTGACGTTGGCGCCGCTGATGGCGCTGCGGATCGAGTCCAGCCCCAGGCCCATGCTGGCCAGCGCTTCCAGGTTGCCCTGCACGCGCACCGCCGGGCGCTGCCCGCCCGCCAGCGTGACCAGGCCCACGCCGCTGATCTGGCTGATCTTCTGCGCCAGCCGCGTGTTGACCATGTTCTGCACCTCGGTCAGCGGCAGGCTGTCGGAGCTGATGGCCAGCGTCAGGATGGGTGCGTCCGCCGGGTTGACCTTGGCGTAGACCGGCGGCGCCGGCAGATCGGCCGGCAGCAGCGAGCCGGCGGCGTTGATGGCCGCCTGCACCTGCTGTTCGGCCGACGCCATGGATTCGGACAGCGCGAACTGCAGCGTCACGATGGACACGCCGGCCGCGCTGGTGCTGCTCATGCGCGTCAGGCCCGCCATCTGGCCCAGCTGCCGTTCCAGCGGGGCCGTCACGGTGCGGCTCATCACGTCGGGGCTGGCGCCGGGGTACAGCGTCTGCACCTGGATCGTCGGGTAATCCACCTGCGGCAGCGCCGCCAGCGGCAGAAAGCGCAAGCCCAGCAGGCCCGACAGCACGATCGCCAGCATGAGCAGCCCGGTGGCGACCGGGCGCTGGATGAAAAGGCGGGATGGATTCATGGTCTCACGCGCGGCGCCTGCCGTGCCGGCTTACTGCGCGCCTTGCTGCGCCTCGCGCGCACGGCGCCGCTCGCGCAGCATCTCCAGGTAGGCGCGGCGCTCTTCGGGCGGCATGGCCAGCACCTTCTCGCGCAGTTCGGGCGGCAGCCGCTGCAGCCAGGCGCCACTGGCGGGCGTGGCGGGTGCCGACGCGGCGGGTTCCGCCGACTGCGGTGCGGGCGGCGATGCCCTTGCCGGGGCCGGCGCCGCGGCCCGCTCGCCCGAGGCGACTGGCCGGGCCGGCGCGGCACCGCTGGCGGGCGGCGCGCCGGCGGCCGCGGGCGCACCGCTGGCACCCCTGCGCGGCCCGCGCGCACCGGGCGCGCCGGATGCGCGGCCCATCGGCCGTTCGCCCGCCAACGAGACCCGGCCGCCGTCCTTCACACGGTCGCCCCCTTCGGTGACGACGGTCTCGCCCGCCTGCACCCCGGAAGTGACCAGCACCTCGTCCACCGTCGCGCCGCCGCGCTTGACGGGCCGCATGCGCGCCACGCGCTCGGCGTCGACCACGTAGACGTAATCGCCGTCCGGCCCGGTGCGCACCGCCGTCACTGGCACCAGCACGCCCGGTGTCGCGCCCAGTTGCAGGCGCACGTTGACGAACTGGTTGGGAAACAGCTGGCCCTGCGCGTTGTCGAAGCGGGCCTTGGCCTGCAGCGTGCCGGTGGCGGTGTCGATGACGTTGTCCAGCGTCAGGAAGCGGCCGGCGGCCAGCATGTCGTCGCGCGTGCCGCCCAGCGCCTGGACGGGCAAGGCGCCCGTGCGCTGCGCCGCCAGCACGTCGGGCACGCGGTCCTGCGGCACGGCAAACTTGACGTCGATGGGCGTCATCTGCGTGAGGGTGGCGATGCCGGTGGTGGCACCCGCCTGCACCATGTTGCCCGGGTCCACCGCGCGCAGGCCAATGCGGCCGGCAATGGGGGCCGTGATGCGCGCATAACCCAGGTTGATGCGGGCGTTGCCCTCGCTGGCGGTGGCGCTCTGCACCTGGCCCTCCAGCTGCTTGACCAGTGCGGCCTGCGTGTCCACATCCTGCCGGGCGATGGAGTCCTGCTTCCACAGCGTTTCGTAGCGCCCCAGCGTGACGCGCGCGGCCGACAGCTGCGCCTGGATGCGCGCGCGCTCGCCCTGTGCCTGCGTCAGCGCCTGCTCGAACGGGCGCGGGTCGATGCGCGCCAGCAGTTGGCCCTTCTGCACCGTCTGGCCTTCGGTGAACAGCACCTCGGTCAGCACGCCCGACACCTGCGGGCGCAGCACCACCTGGGTCACGGGGGTGACGGTGCCCAGCGCGTTGACCAGCACCGGCAGATCGCCCTGCCGCGCGCGCGCCACGCCGACCGTGGCCGCGCCGCCGCCGCCCATGCCAGGCGGGCCGCCGCCAGGGCCGCCCCCACCGGGTCCGCCGGGCCCGCCCCCGCGCGCGGCCGGCGCGGCGGGCGCGTTGGCCCGCTGCACCAGCCACCAGGCGCTGCCCGCCAGGCCCAGCACCAGCAGCAGCGCCACGATGCGGCCGAGCCAGGGGCGGCGCGGGGGTGGAGTGTGCAAGGGGTCAGGCGGCGGGGTTTGTTGAACGGTCATAAAGCAGGTGTGGCAAGGCAAGCGCCGGGGCGGCCACGCGGCCACATGGGCCGCAGGGCAGCCGCCTCGCACGATGGAGCGCTGCACGCATCGTAGCGGCGGGCTGCGCCGACCCCGTGTTCGCGCGTTGAAGAAATGTAAAGTAGGCCGCGCTGCGCCGTCTGGGCGGGCCAGCGCCTCGCCGGGTCAGCGAAACACCGGCTGCAGCGTCAGTTCGGCCAGCGGCGGCGACAGCTCGCGTGGCGTGCGCCCAAACGGCACGACGACCACCGGCGCATAGCCCAGCAATTCGTCGCTGAACTTGCCCACGATCTGGTAGGTGCCCAGGTTGCCCAGCCCGGCGATCAGCACCGCCGAATAGCGCGGGTTGAGCGGGTTGTCGCCCGCGGCCAGCACCGCGCTTTCAGGGTGCGTATAGCGCTGCCCGCGCACCGCGAACGATTGCGCGCCGAAGTCCACAGGCCATTGCGCCGCCACGCGCTGGCTGACGGCGTTGGTGGACGGGCGGCCGACCAGCAGCAGGTGGTGGCCGCGCAGGTCTTCCTCGCTCACCTCGCGGTCGGACTGGATGGGAGGCTGGACGTTGTGTTCGCGCCGCCGCAGCGCCGTCTGCAGCAGCCGGGCGGCCTCGTGGTTGCCGACCTCGTCGTCCCGCGTGCCGTAGACGATCAGCGCGTTTTCCAGTTCGTCGTCCATGGTCAGGATGGTGAACGGCGATCCGTTGCCGCGCGCCGTGGTGCCGTGCTTGTCGACCACCACGCGCACCGGCTTGGCGCGGGTGGTGATGCGGATGCGCGGGTGGTCGCGGTCGAATACCTGCGTCTGCGTCACGTCGCCGTCGGCGGTTTCTACCGTGACCGGCACCGCCAGCGCGGGGCCGACGCGCGACACGTCCAGCGTCACCTCGGTCTGCCAGCCGCTGCCCACGGCACGGCTCTCGGCGCCGGCCACACCCAGCAGGGGCAGGCCGGGCTGCTGCGTCCACCAGTCGAACAGCGGCCCGAGCGGCCGCGCGGTGTGGCGCTGCAGGAAGGCCTGGAACTGCTGCGTGCTCACCGGCTGGCCGTCGCGCTCGCGGCCCAGGGCACGCGCGGCGGCGTCGAACGCCTGGGCGCCCATCACGCCGCGCAGCGTGTGCAGAAACAGCACGCCCTTGCCGGCCACCCCCTGGTAACCCAGCGGGTCGCCCATGTCGGCGCGCGTGGCCGCCAGCGGCCGGTCGTGCCCGGCGCGGGCGGCGCGGCCGAACCAGCTGCGGTAATAGGCCACCTCGACGCCAATGTCGTCCCGGGCGTCGGCCGGCGTGCGGGTGGACCGCGACGGTGCATTCATCTCGGCCAGCAGGCGTTCGTACCGCGCAAAGCCGGTGGACAGCCAGATGTCCGCGTCGCTTGCCGGCAGCAGCGTGCCGCGCCAGTACGGCGGCGGCGACACGTAAACGGCCGGCTTGGGCGACGGCCAGGCCTGGCGCGGATGGGGCTGGTCGGCCGCCGCGGTGACCGGGCCGGCCGGCGGCGGCTGCACCGTCAGCAAGGTCCAGGGGTTCTGGATGAGCGGGCGGATCTCGGCGTGGTCGCGCGCCTCCTTGGGCGTGGGCGCCCACAGCGCCCCGGTGGGCGGACCGAACGAGCCCCAGCTGTGCAGTTGCGCGGCCAGATTCGCGTCGGTGTACTTGGCGTCGACGCCGAAGGCCGACACGATTTCGGGCGTGGACAGCAGCTTGCGCGCAAAGTCCAGATCGATCTTGCCCTTGTGCGCCCGGTATTCGCGCAGCCACACTTCGTCGCGCTTAGAGGGGATGTACGCCGCGCTGGCCGAGGGACGTCCATCGCGCCGCGCCGTGGCGGCCAGGCGCGCGCCGGGTTCCTTGATGTTGTTGTCGCTCCAGTAAAAACCTTCGGCGCCCTGGAACCACTGGTTCTGGCTGCTGCGGTGCAGCCGGCTCTGGCCGCCGGCCAGCGTGAGCAGCGCGATCTCGTTGCGCTTCAGGTCGCCCATCACCCATTCGGTGGAGCACAGGCCGTTGTCGTTCTTCGTCAGCAGCGCGGCGGCTTCGTCGATGCTGCCGGCGTACTGCTGCGCCTGGCGGATGCGCGCGGCCAGCGGCGTGCCGCCGTTGATCAGCGGGCCCTGGTCGAGCGTGGTTTCGGCCAGCAGAATGCCGGCCTCGTTGATCGAATAGTCCATGCCGCTGTGCATGCCGCCCGGCGTGGACTGCATGACGAAGCGGTAGCCCTGGGTGGGCTTGACCTCCATCCACACGTTGTAGAAGTTGGCCGGGTACAGGTCGTACATCGTGATGTGGCCAAACACGATCTGCCCGTCCGCCGTGGCCGCGCCGTTGGCGATGAAGGCGTTGCAGCGCTGCGGCCGGCGCCGCTGCTTGTGCGTGCCGCTCAGGATCGGGTCCAGCGGCTGCTGCGTGGCGATGCGCAGCTGCGGCGCGTTAGGCGTCACCAACAGCGCATCGTGCAGGGTGTCGATCTCGTTCGACGTGTTCAGGACGATGATGTCCAGCACGTCCAGCAGGCGGCCGTGCGCGCGCGCGCCGGCGGCGTTGGCGCCGTCGACGATGCCGCGCATCTCCTGCATCTGCTCGGGCGGAAAGCCCTGGCCGAACAGCCGCTGCGCCACCCGGCGGTTCTGCGCCCACGCGGCGGCCGGCGCCTGCGGCCCCCAGAACTCGGACAGCGCGCGGATGTGGGCCGCGATTTCGGTCGCCATCAGGTGGCCGTGCTGCAGGCCGCGATCGCGCGGCGGGCCTTCGATGTGCAGCACCGTCCAGCCGGCCTGCGGGTAGCGCCAGCCGCTGTAGGCGCCGGTTTGCCAGCGCTGCACGGTGGCGGGGTCGGGCGTAAAGCCGGGGGGCGGCGGGACCGCCTGTGCCGCCGCCAGCAGCCACAGGCTGCCCAGCACCAGCACGGCGAGCCAGCGCGCCTGGCGCGCGGCGATCCAACCCTTCATGCCCGTCGCTCCCTTTTCTTGCTATTTAAAAATGAGCTGCCAACGCTTGATGGACAAGCGCTGGCGGGTTATTTTGATCTAACAATCGCCGGTCAGGCCGCCAGCGGCACCAGGCGCCAGCCCTTGCCGGGCGTCTGCGCGTCCAGCAGCAGGTCGATGTTGGGGTGCGCGCCGGGCCGCGCGCGGGCGTCGGCCACGTGCTCGGCAAACCACGCGATACCCTGCGCCACGGCATCTGCATTCAACGCGCCGCCAAAGCGCTCGGCCAGCGCGTGGTACAGCCGCAGCGACCCCATCTTGCCCGGCGCCGCCGGAATGTGATGCACCACGGCGCCGGTGGCGTCAACAATGTCGAGGCCGCGCAGGTGGTCGGCGGTGGGCAAGGTGGCGAGGGTTTCGGAAAAGTTCATGCGATCAATCCTGCCACACCACCCACCCCGTCCACCACGTCAGCAGCACGATGCAGCCAAACGCGATGCGGTACCACGCAAACGGCACGAAGCTGTGGCTGGCGATGTAGCGCAGCAGCCAGCGCACGCAGACCCAGGCGCTGATGAAGGAAAACAGCAGGCCGACGGCAAACAGCGGCAGGTCGGCTGCCGACAGCAGCGCGCGTTCCTTGTACAAGCTGTAAACCCCCGCGCCGATCAGCGTCGGGATGGCCAGGAAGAACGAGAAATCCGTCGCCGCCTTGCGTGACAGCCCCAGCAGCATGCCGCCGATGATGGTGGCGCCGCTGCGGCTGGTGCCCGGGATCATGGCCAGGCACTGCACCAGGCCCACCTTCAGCGCGTCGAGCGGCGTCATGTCGTCCACGCTCTGCACGCGCGCCGCGTTCTGCGGCCGGCTTTCGGCCCACAGGATGACGAAGGCGCCCAGGATGAAGGTGGTGGCCACCACCTGCGGCGTGAACAGGTGCGCCTTGATGGCCTTGCCGAAGAGCAACCCCAGCACCACGGCGGGCGCAAAGCCGATCAGCACGTTGCCCGCAAAGCGCTGCGCCTGCCGGCTGCTGGGCAGCGCCACCAGCGTGTCGCGAATCTTCTGCCAGTACACGATGATGACCGCCAGGATGGCGCCGGTCTGGATGGCGATTTCGAAGACCTTGGCCTTGGCGCCCGTGAAGTCGAGCAGGCTACCCGCCAGGATCAGGTGGCCGGTGGATGAAATGGGCAAAAATTCGGTCAACCCCTCCACGATGCCCATGATCGCGGCCTTGACTAGCAGTGCGGTGTCCAAGCGAATTCTTTCTTTGACGCTACATCATTTGTAGCTGCTGGCGCTTATTCTACAAGCGCTGGGGGCCAGTTTTTCTTGATGTGCAGGCGCTGTAGCGGCAGCGAACCACGAAAACCAGGAACCGGACGCGAAGGACGCAAAGGATTCGCGAAGGACGCAAAAAGAAAAGCCAAAATAATCATTTCTTTGGTCTTTTTTGCGTCCTCTGCGAAATATCTGCGTCCTCTGCGTCCGGCTGTTGCTGTGGGGGTCACCCGGCCACACCGCCATGGCCGGGCGTAGCAGCGCGGCGAGGTGGGTGTGGTCCTGGGCGGGCGCGGTCATCGGCAGCGTGGGCGCGCTGGCCAGCGCCGCCAGCAGGGTGCGGCCGCCAACCGGGCTTGGTGCGCGCGGGGTCATGCCGACGATGAATGACGTTGGCAAGTTCGCCCACAGCAAGCACCCCGATAAATAGACCCCCTCTCCCTTTGGGCGAGGGTTGGGGCGAGGGCCGACGGCGTCTCGTGGCTGACGAACGCTTTCCCGTTACCCGTCCCGCCCCGCCATTCCATTCACGCCACGCATCCGCATCTGGCGCCCCACCCGCCGCATTTCGTCGCTTTGCGCTCGCGGTTCGCGCCGCCGCCGCGCACAGTCGCGCCATCGACCACCTGCCGGAGCCTCCCATGCTGCTGACCCAACTGCTCGCCGAACACCCCGAAGCCGCCGCCGACATCGTGCGCCACACACCCCTGTGGGTGGCCGGCGTGCTGGCCGGCCTGACCGTGCTGGGCCTGTCGGCCACGCGCACCCGCGTGGTGCACTTGAACCGCCTGCTGCTGATGCCGCTGGTGATGGGCGCGCTGGCGCTGTGGGGCGTGCAATCCGCCTTTGACGCCAGCGGCCGGCTGACCGAACTGCTGGCGCTTTGGGCCGCGTGCTACGCTGCGATGCTGGCAATCGGCACGCGCCTGTCGCCGCCTGCGGGCGCGGCGTACGAGCTCGCCACGCGCAGCTTCCGCCTGCCCGGCAGCTGGGTGCCTCTGGGCCTGATCTTGGCGGTGTTTTTGATGAAGTACGGCATTGGCGTGCAACTGGCGCTCGAGCCATCGCTGGCGCGCGATGCCGGCTTTGCTTTTGCGGTGACAGCGCTGTACGGCCTGCTGTCCGGCGTGTTCGCCGCCCGCTCGCTGTGCGTGTTGAAGCTCGCCCGTGCCGCCGCACCGCAGCTCAGCGCTGCCTGATTCCCACACCATTGGAGCCCTTCATGACCCGCATCGCATCCCCCCTGACCGCCAGCCAGCTCGAATCCCTGGCCCGCAAGCGCGCCGCCGCCAAGATGGGCTGGTTCATGCATGCCACCGTCTACGTGCTCGTCAACCTGGGCCTGGCCGCCCTCGCCCTGAGCAATGGCCACACCTGGCACGCGTACCCGCTGCTCGGATGGGGCCTTGGGTTGGCGATTCACGGTGCGGCGGTGTGGGTCGCCGGGCCCGGCGCCACGCTGCACGAGCGGCTAATCGAGCGCGAACGCGCACGACTGGGCGCCCCGCGCTGATCGTCGATCCAACCCGCTGCTTTGCCCCATCGCCATGTCCACCTCCTCGCTTTTCGCCGTCCTGGCCAGCGCTGCCTGGCTCATTGCCCTGGCGCTGCTCATCGCCCTGCACCTGCGCCCGCCCACGCGCAACGTGGTGCGCGACCCGGTCAGCGACTACGGCGTCGGCGCCTCGCGCCCGCTGTTTCAGATGTATGGCTGGGCCGGCAACGTGGGGGTGCTGGCACTGTCGGCAGCCGCCTACACCCGCCAGGCGCCGGCGCTGCCGGGCTGGCTGCCGGCGGGGCTGCTGGCGCTGCTGGTGTGCCGGTTGGGCTTGCTCGTTTTTCCCACCGACCTGGAAGGCGCGCCGCGCACCAGCGCCGGGCGGTTGCACATGGTGCTGGCCATCGCGCAATTCGCCATCGCCTACACCGTGATCGACAACGCCACGCCGCTGCTGGCCGCCGCCTTCAGCGCACCCTGGCCCGCTCTGCTGGGCACGCTGCGCTGGGTGGCCGCCGCGTCGCTGGCCGCGCTGGTCGCGTGCCTGGTGCTGCGCCCGCTGCGCGCCTTTTTCGGGCTGGCCGAACGGGTGTTTCTGGTGGCGGTGGCGCTGTGGTTTCTGAGCGCCGCGCTGGCGCTGACCTGACGTGGTGGCTCGCATGGCGCACAAGCTTCTACTCGCCATTGCCAGCCTGGCCCTGCCGGGTGTTGCGGCGCTGGCCAGCGCACTCTGGCTCGGCGGCCCCGGGCCGGTGGCGCCGCTGGACAGCATCAACGCGCCCTTCGCTGAGGTGGATTTCAGCGCCCTGCCCGCCCCGCAGCACGCCACCGCGCGCGACGGCGTGGCGCTGGCGTACCGGGCCTACCCGCCCACGGCAGCGCCCAACGGCACGCGCGTGGTGCTGCTGCACGGCTCGTCGGCCGACAGCCGGTCGATGCATCCGCTGGCCCAGGCGCTGGCCGCCGCGGGCTTCGCCGTGCAGTCGCTCGACGTGCGCGGGCACGGCGGCTCGGGTCAGCGCGGGCACATTGGCTACATCGGTCAGCTGGAGGACGACCTGGAAGACTTCGTGCGCGCCACGCCCTGGCAAGGCCGCACGATGCTGCTGGGCCTGTCGGCCGGCGGCGGCTTTGCGCTGCGCTTTGCGGCGGACGCACGCGCCGGACTGTTCAGCCGCTACGTGCTGCTGGCACCCTTCATCGGCCAGGACGCGCCCACCGCGCGGCCGGGGCTGGACGGCTGGGTGTCGGTGGGCGTGCCGCGCATCGTCGCGCTGATGGTGCTGAACCGGCTGGGCGTGACGGGCCTCAACCACCTGCCCGTCACCGAGTTCGGGCTGAACGAAGCCGCCCAGCGCATGCTCACGCCCCGCTACGACTTCAACCTGGCCACCAACTATCGCCCGCGCCTGGACTACATGGCCGACCTGCGCGCGGTGCGCCAGCCCGTGCAGGTGCTGGTGGGCAGCGATGACGAGCTGTTCCTGCCCGATCAGTTCGCCCCGCTGTTGGCCGCAGCGGGCGTGCCGGCCACCGTCACCGTCGTGCCCGGGGCCAACCACATCGGCGTGTCGCTGGCGCCGGCGGCGCTGCAATCCGTGGTGCAGGCGTGCCAATAGCCTGCGGGCGAAACCCTCACAATCGCGCCATGCACCTCGCCCGCTCTGCTGCCGTTCGACGCGCCTGGGTGCGGCATGCACGACGGAGCGCTGACGCTGCGGCAGCCAAAATGGCTCGACAAATACAGCGCCATCGCTTGCCACCACTGCGTATTCAGCTACCATAAAAATAGCAAACATGATATCGCGCGTCAGCTGGCCCACGGTGTTCCGCCACTTCCTGCAGGTGGTGGCGTTCTGCTGCGTGGTCGCGGTGCTGACCACCACCATCTGGCCGCGCAACCCGTACTGGATGCAGGTCGGCAACGCGCTGTGCATTGGCCTCATCACCTGGGCCATCATCGAATTCGGCCGCCACCTGTTCGACCCTGCCCAGTGCCACAGCGCGGGCGATGTCGGGCACGGCTGGCCCAAGGGCTGGCGCGGCATCGTGCTGGCCGCCGTCGGCATTGGCGCCGGGTTCGTGCTGGGCGACCCGCTGGGCGGCTGGCTGTTCGGCAGCGGGGCCGTGCGCAGCACGCGCGACGGGCAGATCGGCCTGGTCATCACCATTGCCGCCGGCGCGGTGGCCACCTTCTATTTCCACCTGCGTGGCAAGGCGGCCAACCTGCTGGCGGCCAAGAACGCCGCCGAGCGCGACGCCACCGAGGCGCAGCTCAAGCTGCTGCAAAGCCAGCTCGAGCCGCACATGCTGTTCAACACCCTGGCCAACCTGCGCGCGCTGATCGGCATCGACCCCGCCGCCGCGCAACACATGGTGGACCGCCTGAACGATTACCTGCGCGCCACGCTGGGCGCCAGCCGCGCCACCTTGCATCCGCTGTCGGCCGAATTCGACCGCTTGCGCGACTACCTGGACCTGATGGCCATCCGCATGGGCCCACGCCTGCAGCCGGCGCTGCATCTGCCCGAAGCCCTGCGCGACCTGCCCGTGCCCACGCTGCTGCTGCAGCCGCTGGTCGAAAACGCCATCCAGCACGGGCTGGAGCCCAAGGTGGCCGGCGGCACGGTCAGCGTGCGCGCGGCGCTTGATGACGCTGGCAATTTGATGCTTGAAGTGGCCGATACCGGCGTCGGACATTCGCCGGACGCTGCGGATTCAATAGCAACCGGCGGCGGCGGCTTTGGCCTGGCGCAGGTCAGGCAGCGCGTGGAATCGGCCTATGGCGGCCGGGGCCGCGTGCAGATGCAGTCGCAACCCGGCGCGGGCACCACGGTGCGCATCACCTTGCCGCTGGCCGACGACGGCGCGCGCGACGCGGGCCGCTGAACCGTCCGCCGCCCCCCGTTCGATGAGCCTGCCGCCGCCACGCCCCGCCGCCGAGGCGCCGCGCCTGTTCTTCCTGGACTGGCTGCGCATCGTGGCGTTCGGGGTGCTGGTGGCCTACCACACCGGCATGTATTACGTGACCTGGCCGTTCCACCTGAAAAGCCCGTGGGCCAGCCACGCGCTGGAGCCGTGGATGAAGCTGACCGAGCCCTGGCGCATGAGCCTGATCTTCATGGTCTCCGGCGCGGCCACGGCCTTGATGCTGCGCCGCGCGCCACCGCTGCCCTTGCTGCGCCAGCGCAGCCGGCGGCTGCTGCTGCCGCTGCTGGCCGGCGTGCTGGTGGTGGTGCCGCCGCAGGCGTATCTGGAGGCGATGCAGAAGTTCGGCTATGCCGGCAGTTATGCCGACTTCCTGGCGCTGTACTTCAGCGGCTACGGCGGCTTCTGCCAGGCCGGCCGCTGCCTCATCCTGCCGACCTGGAATCACCTGTGGTTTCTGCCGTATCTGTGGCTGTACACGGCGCTGCTGCTGGGTGCCGTGGCCCTCTGGCCGGCCGGCTTGCGCCGCGTTGGCGCGGGGCTGGCCCGCGTGCTGGCCGGCGGGGGCTTGCTGGCATGGCCGGCGGCGCTGCTGTTCTGGATGCGCTGGCAGCTGTCGCCGCGCTTTCCGGTCACCTACGCGCTGGTGGGCGACTGGTTCAGCCACGCGATGTATGGGGCCCTGTTCTTGACGGGCGCGGCATGGGCGGCCGACGGCCGCGTGTGGCCGCGGCTGGAGCGCTGGCGCGCGATCGGCCTGACGCTGGCGCTGGCCGCGTGGGCCGCGCTGGTGCTGGGGCAGCCGCGCGGCTGGGCCGGGCACGCGGTGCTGGCGCTGCTGCAGTGGAACGCCCTGGTGGCGGCGTTTGGCTACGCGCGGCGCTACCTGAACCGCGACGGCGCCTGGCGCACGCGGCTGAACGAGGCCGTGTTCCCGGTCTACGTCCTGCACCAGACGATTTTGCTGATCGCCGCCTGGCGGCTGCGGCCGCTGGGCCTGCCGCCCGCGCTGGAAGGGCCGCTGCTGCTGGCGGTCACGCTGGTGCTGGGTTATGCCGGCTACGAAGGCATTCGCCGCGTGAGCGCGCTGCGGCCCTGGTTCGGGCTGGCGCGCGCCACCCCCGCGCAGCCGCGTGTTGCGCTGCCCCAACCCCTGCCACCCCCATGACCGCACCCACCGCCCTGATCGCCGAAGACGAACCGCTGCTGGCCGCCGCGCTGCAAGCCGAACTGGCGCGCGCGTGGCCCGAACTGCGCGTGGTCGCCACCGTTGGCGACGGTGCCAGCGCGGTGCGCGAAGCGCTGCAGCTTCAGCCCGACGTGCTGTTCTTCGACATCCGCATGCCCGGCCTGAGCGGTCTGGACGCCGCGGCCGAGCTGGCCGACGCCTGGGACGACGCGGCCAAGCCCTTTCCGGCGCTGGCCTTCGTCACCGCCTACGACCAGTACGCGGTGCAGGCTTTCGAGACGCAGGCGATGGATTACGTGCTGAAGCCGGTACAACCGGCCCGACTCGCCAAAACAGTGCAAAAAATGCGTCTGGCGATTGCCCAGTCTGTGCCGGCGGCTACTGAATCAGGAGCAATACCGCCGCGCAACACGCTGGACGCCAGGGCCGACCAGTTGCGCCAACTGCTCGCCGCGCTGCAGCCCGGCCCCGCACCGGCGCCAAGTACGCCGCTGCGCCTGCTGCCCGTCAGCGCGCCGGGCGCCGGCGGCAGCGTGGTGCGCATGGTGCCGCTGCAGGACGTACTGGCGCTGCAGGCCGCCGACAAGTACGTGCGCGTGCTCACCGCCAGCGGCGAACACCTGCTGCGCACGCCGCTGAAGGACCTGCAGCCGCAACTGAACCCGGCCGAGTTCTGGCAAATTCACCGCTCCACCCTGGTGCGGGCCGACGCCATCGACCTGGTGCAGCGCGACGAGGCCGGGCGGCTGCACCTGCGCGTGCGC
Source organism: Pseudomonadota bacterium (assembly GCA_029780695.1). Lineage (GTDB taxonomy): Bacteria > Pseudomonadota > Gammaproteobacteria > Burkholderiales > Burkholderiaceae_C > Ottowia. The sequence goes on along the minus strand of JAKOYD010000051.1, from coordinate 25,623 downwards.
GGAGTGAGCGAGACCCTGGCCGTCAGCCGGCTGTACGCGCACTTGTTCAAGGCGCTGTAACGCGGCCCGCCTGGCGCAAAAAGAAAAAACCCGCTCTTGCGAGGCGGGCTTCAAGGGTGGTCACCTTGGAGAAGCCGGGCGCGTCACGTGGCTGGCGCTTGGCCCGGCGGAGAGAACACCATCAAACCAACGGCGCGCGGGCAGCGTGCCACCGTCGTCGTCAGTAACCCCACCCGTGCTGATGCCGATGGTGGCGCCTGTAATGGCCGGGCGGGCCGTAATACACCGGCGCCGGGCGATACACCACGCGCGGCGCGTAGTAGGCCGGCGGCGCCACGTACACCGGGCGCGGCGCCACATAAACCGGCTGCGGCGCCACGTAAACGGGTTGTGGCGCGGCATACACCGGTGGCGGCGGCATGTACACCGGCTGCGGCGCCGTATACACCGGAGCATTGCCAATGCCCACCGACACACCCGGCGCGCCCACGCCGACCGACCAGAACACGTCGCTGCGGGCCTGCGCCACGCCGGCCGTGCCCAGCGCGCCCAATGCCACCGCACCGGCGACCAGAATGCGTTGAATCATCTGCATGCTTTCTGTCTCCTTGACAACTACACATCACCCCAACGGGTGGTTCATGGTTGAAGATTCAACGCGACAAGCGGCGCCGTCGCACACCGCTGGAAGGTGAAAGACGTATCCAGACGTTTCATGACGGCCGCCATTGCGGCCGTTTCAGGGCGCCCGCCAGCGCGCCGTCCGCGCAAAGCCCGCCACGCAGACTCCTAGAATCGGCCCCATGTCCGCCCCCTCTCACAAAACTCCCGCGCCCGACGCCGTCAAGCCCGGCAACTTCATCCGTTCGGTCATCGAAGAAGACCTGAGCCGAGGCACCTACGCCCAGCGCCGCTGGGGCGGCCAACCGGGCGACGGCCCCAGCCACGCCGCCGGCATGCCCGACCCGGCCAAGGTGCGCACGCGCTTCCCGCCCGAGCCCAACGGCTACCTGCACATCGGCCACGCCAAAAGCATCTGGCTCAACTTCAGCCTGGCGCAAGAATACGGCGGCGTGTGCCACCTGCGCTTTGACGACACCAACCCCGAGAAGGAAGAGCAGGAATACGTCGACAGCATCCGCGACACCGTGCGCTGGCTCGGCTGGGACCACCACTTTGCCGATGGCCCGGCCGGCCCCGGCCAGAGCCCATCCCTGCAGCCGCACGAATACTTCGCCAGCGACTATTTCGACTTCATGTACCGCGCGGCCGAATATCTGATCGAAGCCGGCCACGCCTACGTCGACGAGCAGACCCCCGAGCAGATGCGCGCCAACCGCGGCGACTTTGGCACGCCCGGCGTCAACAGCCCGTTCCGCGACCGATCGCCGGCCGAGAACCTGGCACGTTTTCGCGAGATGGCGCAAGGCCAGCATGCCGATGGCGCTATGGTGTTACGAGCAAAAATCGACATGGCCAGCCCCAACATCAACCTGCGCGACCCGGCCATCTACCGCATTCGCCACGCCACGCACCACAACACCGGCGACAAATGGTGCATCTACCCCATGTACACCTACGCGCACCCCATCGAGGACGCGCTGGAGCAGATCACCCACAGCATCTGCACGCTGGAATTTGAAGACCAGCGCCCGTTCTACGACTGGCTGCTGGAGCGCCTGGCGGAAACGACGACACTGCCCGACGGCCGCGTCGTCGGCGGCCTGCTCACCACCCCGCCCCCGCGCCAGTACGAATTTGGCCGCCTGAACGTCGGCCACGTCATTACCAGCAAGCGCAAGTTGCGCCAGTTGGTCGAAGAAGGCCACGTGTCAGGCTGGGATGACCCCCGCATGCCCACCCTGGCCGGCCTGCGCCGCCGCGGTTACACGCCCGAGGCGCTGCGCCTGTTTGCCGAAAGATCAGGCGTCACCAAAAACGGCGACGCCTGGACGGACTACGCCGCCCTGGACGCCGCCCTGCGCGACACGCTCGACCCCGTCGTGCCCCGCGCCATGGCCGTGCTGGAGCCGCTCAAACTGGTCATCACCAACTGGGACGAAGCCTTCGGCCCCGGCCACCTGGAGCCGTGCGCCGCCCCCGTGCACCCGCACCACCCCGACATGGGCCAACGCCAGTTCACCATGGGCAAGGAAGTGTGGATCGAGCGGACTGATTACGAAGAAACCCCGCCCAAGGGCTTCTTCCGCCTTTTCCCGCCGCAACCGGCGGCGGACGGCTCCATGACGCCGGGCAACAAAGTGCGCCTGAAATATGGCTACGTCATCGAATGCACTGGCGCTATCAAAGACGCAGCAGGAAACATAGACAGCGTCAGCGCCACCGTGCTGAAAGACACCAAATCCGGCACCCCCGGCGCCGACAGCGTCAAGGTGAAAGGCGTCATCACCTGGGTCGGCGCCGCCGACGGCCTACCCGCCACGGTCAACCTGTACGACCGCCTGTTCACCGAAGAGCAGCCCGACGCCGGCGGCCGCGACTTCCTCACCGTCATCAACCCCCACAGCCTGAGCACCGTGCAGGCCATCGTCGAGCCGTCCCTGGCCACCGCGCAGCCCGAGGACCGCTTTCAGTTCGAGCGGCATGGCTTCTTCGTGGCGGACCGGCGCGCGCATCAGGCGGGCGGCAAGCGGGTGTTCAACCGCATTGCGGGCTTGAAGGATTCGTGGGGCAAGTAAGGTTTTGCGTCAGCCTGTTTTCCGCATTGCATCGGTCATGGGTTTCAGTAGACACCCAGCGACGCCGAGATGCTAAGGGTTGCGGTGCAAAATCTGCCCGAAAATCAGGGCGCGGCCGCGCCGCTTCCGGCGCCGTTCTGCAGTGGCCCGCCCAAGCACAAACATTCAACCGAGGAATCCCCATGCCGCCCCCCAACCTCTTGAGGAGGACGTTGATCGCCGGACTGCTGACCTCGCCGACCTGGTCGTCGGCGCAGGTAACGCCCGGCGTGACCGACAGCGAAATCGTGCTGGGCCAATCCATCTACCTGACGGGCGCGCTGGCCGAGCTGGGCCAGGACTTCACGGCGGGGGCGTCGGCTTATTTCAAGAAGATCAACGACAGCGGCGGGGTACAGGGGCGGCGCATTCGGGTCATCACGCTGGACGATGGCTACAACCCCGCCAAGGCCAAGGAGAACACCGCCGAATTCGAGCGGCAGGGGGTGTTTTCATTGTGGCAGTACGCCGGTACGGGTACCGTCCAGGAAATCTCCAAGATCGCCGAGGAACACCAGATTCCCCTGGTCGCCGCGGTGGCCACCGGGCCAGCGCTGCGCGCGCTCAGTCGCAACTGGACGTTCTATGTCAGGGCGGGCAACAAGGAAGAGTTGAAAGCCATCATCAACCACATCGACACCACCGCCGTCGGCATCGAGCGTGCCGCCGTGCTGTATGCCGATGCGCCGTATGGGCGCGAAGGCCTGGCCGAGGTGGAAAAGGCCGCCGCCGAGAAGAACAAGAAGATTCCAGGCGCCGTCAAGATAAACCTGAATGGCGATGATGCCGAAGCGGCCGCCAAGGAGCTGCAAAAGCTCAATCCGTCCGCGGTGATCATGGTGACGGCTCCGGCATCGAGCAAGGCCTTCATCCTGCAGGCGCGCAAACTGGGGCTGAAGGCGCAGTTCTACGCGTTGAACGCGGCCGCGCCGATCGGGACACTGACGGAAATAGGCGAAGGCGCCAACGGGGTCATCGTCTGCCAGATCATGCCCAACGTGCGCAACGCCGCCATTGCGGTGGTGCGCGAGTTTCATCAGGCCATGAAGGCCCTGGGCCAGGGCAAGATCAGCAGCGCATCGCTTGAAGGCTATATCAACGCCAAGGTAATGGTGGAAGGCTTGCGCATTGCCGGGCGTGGCCTGACGCGGCGCAAGTTCGTGGACGCGCTGGAGTCAATGAGCTATTTCGACGTGGGCGGCATGGTGATCCGCTACAGCCGGTCGAACCACGAGGGCAGCCGCTTCGTCGACTTGTCCATCGTGTCTGACAATGGCAAGCGCTTTGTGTACTGATGCGCCGCGGCGCAGAGTGAATGAGGGGCGCGGCAAAAGCCGCTGACCGATGGGCCGCGCCCGCGCCTGACCAGTCGCCCGTGCGGCCGGGCACGCCCCGCCCTGGGCAACCGTTGCCCGCGCATCGGGCTGACGCGCGCACTCGCAGCGAGCCACCGGACCCAGGCACCTGAGCGGCAGGCGGCGTGCCACAGAGGTTTTCGCTCTTGCCTGAACTCACTGCAGCGGCCCGGCGCGCGAAGGCGCTGGCGCCGGTTACGATCACTGCCCTACTCTTTGCGCCGCCGCCATGCTTGCCAACCTCACCCCCTTTTTGATGCACTGGGCCATTACCGCGCTCGGCCTGTGGGTGGCCAGCCATGTGTTCAAGGGCATGCGCTTTGACGGCACCGGGGCGCTGGCGATTTCGGCGCTGCTGCTGGGGCTGGCCAATGCGGTGGTGCGGCCGCTGCTGGTGTTTCTGACGCTGCCGCTGACGCTGATCACCTTCGGGTTCTTCCTGCTGGTGATCAACGCGCTGGTGCTGATGCTGGTGGCCAGGCTGGTGCGCGGGTTTCATCTGGACGGCTTCTGGACGGCGTTCTGGGCCAGCCTGTTCATGTCGCTGCTGAGTCTGGTGCTGGGCGCGTTCATCCTGGGCGGCACGCCGGACTTCACCATCGAGACCAGCCCGGCGCCGGGGCAGACCTGGCTGTGACCGTGCAGCACGGCCAGGCCGATAGCTATTGCTTGCATAGCTGCTTACGCTGATTCAGCAAGCGCTGCGGCCGGTGTTGACCAAGAAATCCGCATCCCCTGCCAGCGCCGATGCCAAGCCGCCGGCCCAACGCGCACGGGCGCGGCGGCCGCGGTATCACGTGTATGTGGTCGAACTGTCGCGCGACGTGCTGCAGGACGCGAAGTTCAGAAAGTGCAACCCCGGCTACGTCGACGGCAAGCCGTGCGTGTACGTCGGCATGACGGGGCTGGACCCGGACGTGCGCTTTGACAAGCACATGGCGGGCATCCAGTCCAACCGCTACGTGCGGCGCTACGGGCTGCGCCTGCTGCCCGACCTGTACGAAGGCTTCAACCCCATGAGCTACGACGACGCGGTGGCGCGCGAGGTGGAAGTCGGCATCGACCTGCGCTCGGCCGGCATGGGCGTGTGGCAGGCGTGACGGCCGCGCGCTGAAGCGACCAACCGCGCCACGGCACCGGCCGCGCGCGCCAAAGTCCTTGCGGGCCAAAGCGACTACGATGCCACGATAGCCCCGCGCCACGCTGGCGCGGCAATGTCCGCTGTTGAGGAGTTCGCCATGCGTCGTTTCACCCGCCTTTTCCGCCCGCTGGCCGTTGCCGCGGCGGGCGCTTTTGTCGCCGTCGGGGCGCAGGCACAGGAGGCCTGGCCCGCCAAGCCGATCCGCTTTGTCGTGCCCTACCTGGCCGGCGGCACCACCGACCTGGTGGCGCGCACCACGGGCGACTACGTCAGCAAGAAGCTGGGCCAGTCGGTGGTGGTCGAAAACCGCCCCGGCGCGGGCGGCAACATCGGCATGGAGGCGGTGGCCAAGGCCGCGCCGGACGGCTACACCATTGGCTTTGGCGCCATTTCGACCAACGCGCTCAACCCGCACATCTACAAGAAGATGGCGTTTGACCCGCGCAAGGATTTCACCGGCGTCAGCCTGCTCGGCTATTCCACCATCGTGCTGGAAGTGGCGCCCAGCGTGCCGGCGCGCAACGTGGCCGAGTTCATCGCCTATGCCAAGACCAAGCCCGGCCTGACCTATGGCACGGCGGGCGCGGGCACGTCGATGCACCTGGCGGGCGCCATGTTCGGGCAGATGACCGGCACCGAGCTGACCCACGTACCGTACAAGGGCAGCGCGCCGGGCATCAACGACCTGCTGGGCGGCCACCTGCCGGTGATGTTCGACAACCTGCCGGCCAGCCTGCCGCACATTCAGGCGGGCAAGCTGCGCGCGCTGGCGGTGGCGGGCAAGGCGCGCTCGCCCTCGCTGCCCGACGTGCCCACGCTGGCCGAGGCGGGGCTGAAAGGCTATGGCGTCGACCCGTGGTTCGGCGTGTTCGGCCCGGCGGGCATGAACCCGAAGGTGACCGAGCGCCTGTCCGAAGCCTTTCGCGAAGCGCTGGCCGACCCGGCGGTCAAGGACAAACTGGTCAAGGCCGGCTTCACGCCCGAAGGATCGACCGGCGCGGCGCTGGACCAGCTGGCGCACGGCGAATACGAACGGCTGGGCAAGGTCGCGCGCGCAGCGGCGATGGCGGTGGATTGACGGGCGGACCTAGCCGGTCGCTTTTAATTCGATAGCAGGCCGCCGCGCCACTACGGCGCAGGCGGCCAATTTGGCGCGCGTCAGTTGCGCCAGGCGATGCCGATGGTGGCCGACACGCCGTTGGCGCGCAGGGTCAGCGGGCTGCGCCGCGCGTCGCCATGCAGTTGCGAATAGTGCAGGCCGCCAAACAGCACCCATGAGCGCGACAGCGCGTGCGCGACGTCAACGCCGATGTCGGTCTGGTACAGGCCCGCGCCCGGCCGGAAGGCCGGATAGCCCGAGGCCACGGTGGCTGATACCGGCACGCCGTACTGGCTGCGCATGAACTGGCTGTTGCCCCAGGACGCGCCCATGCCGAAGTCCACGCGCGTGGCTTCGCTGACCGGCCAGCGGTAGCCCAGCCAGGCGTCCATCTCCATGCCGCGGCCCTTGCCCAGAATGTCTTGCGAGGCGGCCAGCACCGCCGTCCAGCGGTCGCTGAGGTAGTAGCGCGCGCGCAGACGGGCGCGCAGGGTGGCGGGCACGTCGGGCACGCCGCGCAGTCGGTCGGTCTCGGCCACGTCGCGGCCGCGGTCGATGTTGAGCGACAGGCTCAGGTTGAAGCGGTCGGTCTCCCGCAACACAGCCTGCGCGCCGCTGCCGCGGTCGCGCCGGCCCTGCCCCATCAGCCCATAGCCGCCGCCCACGCTGAAGCGCCAGCGACCCCACTGCAGGGCCGCCACGGGCTTGAGGGCGAAGTGGTATTGGGCGCCGCCAAAAAAGTCGGGGCTGGTGTTGGCCGCCACGCCTACCAGCACCTGCACGCGGTCGTCGCGCTGGTTGTCGCGCGGGAATGGCTGCGGCAGGGTTTCATAAGCCCACGGCAGCGGGCGCCGCCGTTCGGTACCCGGCGCGATTTCGCCCGCGGCTGGCTGGTCAGCGGCGGGGGCTGCGGTGTCGGGTGCGATGGGCTCAGGCGTGGTCGCGGCGCTTGCCTGAGCGAGCAGCAGCGGTGCGCCGGTGGTCGCCTCTTGCGGCTGGCTGGCGACTGAGGGTTGGCTGTCGGATGCGACGGTGCCCAAGTCGCTGGGCCGTTGCAGAGTTGCCAACCAGGCGGCAACCCCTTGCTCGGGCGACGGCGGCGGGTTGGCCAAGGCCGCCGATGCGCTGCCCAGCCCGACGGCCATGACGGAAAACCACCGCAAACGGCTGGAGGGCGTGAAAAGCAGCGACATGTGATGAGCCATACGGTGAGGGAACAGATAGAGATGGGTCAGCAGGCTGCCCGGCGCCGAAGCGTACGAAGATCAGGCCAGCGCGCTGGCGCGACAAGTATCCACCACGCGCGTGACCGGCATGCGCAGCCATACAACTACAACCCGCACCTGTCAGACAGGCAGGGTCATAGCCCTGGCTGCGCATGCCGTCAGACTTTAGCGACCATCGCCGTCGGCGTCGCCGGGCAGTGCTTCCTCCACGCGGTGCCAGGCGGCGCGGGTGGCGGCGCGAGCCTGGTCCCAGGTCAGGCGCGAGGAGCCCTTCAAGCTGTCCCAGTCGCTGCGCAGCTGGCTTTCGGCCTGGTCCCACGCGCGGTCGGGGTAGCGACCGCGGCCCTGGTAGCCCAGGCGGTAGGCAGGTGCGTAATCGTCGTCGTAGCTGTAGCCCTGCACGTAGCCGGGCTGTGCGACGTAGTTGTCGCGCCAATAGTCGTATTGCGGGTCGCCCGCGCTGACGGCGGCGTAACCGCCCAAGGCACCGGCGATGGCGCCGACGGTGCCCCCCACCAGCACGCCAACCGGCCCGCCGACGGCGGCACCCATGGCCGCGCCAGCGGCGGCGCCAGCCATCATGCCGCCGCCCATGGCGACGGAGTTGGCCTCGGTGGCGCGCTCTTCGGGGGTCAGCGGCTGTTGCGCCTTCAGGCGCGGGTCTTGCGACGGAATGCCAGCGGGCGCGGCGGTGGGCGGCTCTTCGGGCGGCTGGGTGTTGCGGGTGGGCGTGGTGTTCATGGAAGGCTCCGGTGATAAGAGGGGCTACGGCGTCGCAGGCGAGCTGCTTGCCATGACTTTGCCGTGGGCCCACCAAGCCGGTTGTCGCCGAAGCACCGCTTTTCGTGTCGGCCAGCCCTGACAGCTTGCGCGCGCCGCGGGTGCGGCGGGATGAAGCGCGGCGGCGGCGTGGCTTACGCAAGCCGCGGGCTGGCGTCACCGCGCGCAGCCGCCGCCACACCCGGCTGCGCGTGGGGCACCACGCCCTGGGCCAGTGCAAACAGGGCCGGCAGTTCGCCCGGCTGCGCCAGCGGCGCCAGCGCGTCGGCCAGGTGCAGCACAGCGGCGTCGGCATGCGGCAGGGTGAGCAGGTTGAACTTGATCAGCAGCTTCTGGTCCGCGGCCGTGGGCGCGCGGCCCAGGCGGTGCAGGAAGGCGCGCAGCAACGGCACGCGGTCGCGGTGCGCGTGCAGCCAGTCCCAGCGGTTGCACTGGCCGTAGGTTTTGTGGTTGCCTTCGCCCATGCCGCAGGGGAACATGTTGGCGTTCAGCACGGCCAGCTCGTGCAGGATGCGCGCTTCGGGCCAGCCTTGCGTTTCGCGCTGGGCGATGCGGGCAAACAGGTCAACCGGCGTGGTGCCGAAGTCGTGGTCGTTCTCGATGCGCTGCCACTGCCCGTCTTCAGATGCACCACTGGCCCGGGCCCGGCACAGGCGGTATTGGTTCAGCCAGGCGTGCGCTTCGCCCATCTCGCGCGCGTGGGCATAGGCCTCGACGTCGTCGAAGCTGTCGATGGGGCGCCATTGGTCGGGATACCGCAGGGCGTGGCCCAGCTCGTGCGCCAGCACGCCGTAGGTGGCGTGCGCACAGACGGCCGGCGACGGCGGACAGAAGATGCACACCCGCCCGGGCTGCCCAGTGGCGGCGCTGAAGGCGGCATCAACGCGCTGAACGCGCCCGCCGCCCCGGTAAAAGCGCACCAGCTGCAACCACATCGCCGGCGTGTCGCGCACCGCCCGCACTTCGGTGGCGGCAAAGCCAGCGTCGCGCAGCTCACGCAGGATGCGGCGGCCAGTCAACACCATGAAGGCGACTGTAGCGTGGCCCACAATGCGGGGCCGGCGAATGCCTGAACGCCGAACGCTTTTTGATGAGTCATGACCTTGCCCGCCCACGCTACCACCTTGCCGCTGCGCCACCTGCTGCTGGGGCTGGCCGTGGTGGCGGTGTGGGGCACCAACTTTGTCGTCATCAAGTATGCGCTGGCGCATCTCCCTGCGCTGACGCTGGCCGCGCTGCGCTTTGCGCTGGCGGCGTTTCCGGCGCTGCTGTTCATCCGCCGACCAGCGGCAAGCTGGGGCAACCTGGCGGCGTACGGGCTGCTGATCGGCGTGGCGCAGTTCGGGCTGATGTTCATCGCCATGACGCGCTTCGTATCGCCGGGGCTGGCCTCGTTGCTGGCGCAGGTGCAGGTGTTTTTCACCATCGGGCTGGCCACGCTGATCGCAGGCGAGCGGGTGCGGCTGTTTCAAGTGCTGGCCATGGCGCTGTCGATGGCCGGCATCGTGCTGATCGGCTGGCACGCGGTGGACGCCGGCGCGGCCGTGACGCCGCTGGGGCTGGTGCTGATGTTGCTGTCGGCGCTGGCCTGGGCCAGCGGAAACATCGTCAGCCGCAGCGCCGGCCGGGTCGACGCGCTGGGATACATGGTGTGGAGCAGCGTGTTCGCGGTGCTGCCGCTGCTGGGGCTGTCGGTGGCGCTGGAGGGCTGGCCCGCGATCCGTGCTGGGTTGGTGGCCGCCGATGCCGCTACCTGGGCGGCGGTGCTGTGGCAGTCGGTGGGCAACACGTTGTTTGGCTACGGCGTGTGGGCCTGGCTGCTGGCGCGCTACCCGGCCGCCAGCGTGACGCCGCTGGCGCTGCTGGTACCGGTGTTCGGCATGGGTGCGTCGGCGCTGTGGCTGGGTGAGCCCCTGCCAGGCTGGAAAATTGGCGCAGCGCTGCTGGTGCTGGCCGGCCTGGCGCTGAACCTGCTTTGGCCGCGACTGCAGGCGGCCCTGGTGACGCGCGAGGGCTAATTCAAGGGCAAGCGAGTCACGCCGTCAAGCGCCCGCTCCCCGCGCGGCAACAGTAGGCCGAGCGCCCTCGTGATAAGTCAGGCGCGACGGACCGCGGCACATGCCCCGTTCGCGCTGCAGGTCGGCGTCGACGTGGTCATCGCAGCGTTGGCGGTTACGCAATCGGTCGCCACGCATGCAGCCAAGGCGTGCAGCGGGCACAACCGCTGTAGGGTAGTTAAAGCCTGCCAGCGGCCGCAGCTTCGGCTTTGGGCGTGGGGGTGACCATTTCTTCGATCACCAGATTGCGGTAGTGGTAGGCCACCAAGGCGCCGTGCTCGTCCAGCACCGCCTGCACCGCTTCGGCGTCCGCGTTGCCCATGTCGATCAGCAGGCCGCACTTGCCGGCGCGCGCCAGCTCGACGAAGCGCAGCATGAACTGGTCTTCGCGACCCACCGAAGGCATGGCGCCGACTTCGGCAGCCCGTTTGGCGAAGGCGGCTTGAATGGCATCAGGCATGGCCAAGGTGACATCGCCCACGTCCGGCACCGCTTGCATGCGATTCGACGCCGCCTGCGCCGCGCTTTCATCGGCGAACATGGCAAATACGTGGCCGGTGGGGTAATAGGCGCCGGTCAGCGCGGTGAAGTGGCTGGCATTGGGGGTAAAGCGGGTCATGGGGGATCCTTTCGTGCGCGTTTTGTTCGCATGGGCTGCGCGGCTGCGCTTTGCCCCATTGTTCGCACAACGCCCAGTCACTGATGTAGGAAAGCAGGCCGCATCGCCGCTGGACGGCATGCCGCGCTTTCGGCGCGCGGCGCTGAATCAGGCTGCCGCGGCGGCGCCAATGGCGCGCGCGCGCAGGGCTACCTCGGCCGCCGGCAGCGGCTTGAGCCGGTGGTCGCTCCACACCTGGCGCCATAGGCGCGCACCACGCAAGCCATGGCGCAGCCCCAGCATGTGGCGCGCAATCGCCGACCAGGGCGTGCCGTCTTCGACGGCTTCGCGCGCCATGTAGGCCACCATGGCGTCTTCGACTTCCTCGCGCGTGACCGGGTTGGCGGCGCCCCCCAGAAAGCGCGCGTCCCAGCCAGTCATCATCCATGGGTGGTGGTAGGCCTCGCGACCCAGCATCACGCCATCCACGTGCTGCAGGTGGTCGGCAATCTGCTCGTCGGTGGTCACACCGCCGTTGAGCACGATGGTGAGCCGCGGAAAGTCGCGCTTCAACTGGTACACCCAGTCATAGCGCAGCGGCGGAATTTCGCGGTTTTCCTTCGGGCTCAGGCCTTGCAACCAGGCGTTGCGCGCATGCACGATGAACGCGCGGCAGCCGGCGTCGGCCACCGTGCCGACGAAATCGCGCACGAAGGCGTAACTCTCGATCTTGTCGATGCCGATGCGATGCTTCACCGTCACCGGCACGTCCACCGCGTCGACCATGGCCTTTACGCCCTCGGCCACCAGGCGCGGCTCGGCCATCAGGCAGGCACCGAACGCGCCGCGCTGCACGCGGTCGCTGGGGCAGCCGCAGTTCAGGTTGATCTCGTCATAGCCCCAGCGCGCACCGATCCGCGCGCAAGCCGCCAGGTCGGTCGGCCCACTGCCGCCCAGTTGCAGGGCAACGGGATGCTCCACCTCGTCGTAACGCAGGTGTCGCCGTTCGCCGCCGTGCAACAAGGCGCCGGTCGTCACCATCTCGGTATAAAGGCGCGTGTGCTTCGTCAGCAGACGGTGGAAATAGCGGCAATGCTTATCAGACCAATCGAGCATCGGCGCCACCGACAGGCGCCAGGGTGACATATCCAGGCCATCGCGTTCATCAAGCATGGCCCGATTATCCGAAGACACCAGCATCACGCCAGCCAGGCTGGCAACAGCATGAGTGCGATGCCCGCCAACACGCACATCGCCACCCATGTGGCCGCCGCGCGCGGGGAGCGCGCGAACACGAACAGGCCCGTTAATCCGAAGGCGATCAGCGCCAGGCCGTACCAAAGCGCGGGTGGACCTTCGATCACGGCAGGACTGCGTGGCCCGTTGACGTACCTCGATGGCGGACCCACGTAACGCTCGACCATGAGGGTGTATGCCCCGAGCCCGCCCAGGGCCAGAGCGATCAATGCACCGGCCCATCGCGCCAACGGCGATGTTCGCGGGCGCTTGTCGTCGCCGTCGGCTTTCATCGATGTCCTCTCTTCGCGCGCGACCGACCGGCGCAAAAAACCCCGCCGAGGCGGGGTGTGGTGGTCAGCGCAAGGCGCCGATCAACCCATGTGCAGGCCGCCGTTGCACGAAAAGTCGGCGCCGGTGGTGAAGCCAGAATCCTCGCCCGCCAGCCAGGCGACGATGGAGCCGATTTCTTCCGGCGTGCCGAGGCGCTTGACCGGGATGGTGGCGACGATCTTTTCCAGCACGTCGGGGCGGATGGCCTTGACCATGTCGGTGCCGATGTAGCCGGGGCTGACCGTGTTGACGGTGACGCCCTTGCCGGCCAGTTCTTGCGCCAGGGCCATGGTGAAGCCGTGCATGCCGGCCTTGGCGGCGGAATAGTTGGTCTGGCCCGCCTGGCCTTTTTCACCGTTGACCGAGCTGATCTGCACGATGCGGCCGAAGCCCCGTTCCACCATGTCGGGCACGACCTGCTTGGTCACGTTGAACATGGAGTTGAGGTTGGTGTCGATCACCGCGTCCCAGTCCTCGCGCGTCATTTTCAGGAACATGCGGTCGCGCGTGATGCCGGCGTTGTTGACCAGCACGTCGATCGGGCCGTGGTCGGCCTTGGCCTTGGCGAAGGCGTCGGTGGTGGACTGCCAGTCGCCCACGTTGCCCACGCTGGCGTAGAAGGTGTGGCCGAGGGCTTTCTGCTCGTCCAGCCACTTCTGGTAATCGCGGGTGGGGCCGCAGCCGGCAATGACCTTGAAGCCCTCTTTGGAAAGGCGTTGGCAGATGGCGGTGCCGATGCCGCCCATGCCGCCGGTGACGTATGCAACTTTCTGACTCATGTGACTATCTCCTCTCTTCACTATTAAACTGATAGCTGGCAACGCCGATTCAGCGGCGCCAGCTGGCTAATCTACTTGAAAAACGGGTGGTTCCGGCGCACTGGCATGCAAGGGTTTGTGCGCATGCCGGTGCGCCGCGGGGTTTTGTCAGGCACGTTCAATGGCCAGCGCCACCCCCATGCCGCCCCCGATGCACAAGCCAGCCAGGCCTTTTTTGGCGCCGCTGCGCTGCATTTCGTGCAGCAGCGTGACCAGGATGCGGCAGCCGCTGGCGCCGATGGGGTGGCCGATGGCAATCGCCCCGCCGTTGACGTTGACCTTGGCCGGATCGGCCCCCAGCAGCTTGTTGACGGCGCAGGCCTGCGCGGCAAAGGCTTCGTTCAGTTCGAACAGATCGACGTCGCCCACGCCCCAGCCAGCGCGTTTCAGCGCCTTCTGCGACGCCGACACCGGGCCCAGGCCCATGGTGGCGGGGTCGAGGCCGGTGGTGGCATAGCTGGCAATGCGCGCCAGCGGCGTGAGGCCCAGCGCGGCGGCCTTCTTGGCCGTCATCACCACCACGGCGGCGGCGCCGTCGTTGATGCCGCTGGCGTTGCCGGCGGTGACGCTGCCCGCCTTGTCAAAGGCGGGCTTCAGGCCGGCCAGCGCCTCGGCGTTGGTCTTCTTGTTGATGAACTCGTCGGTGTCGAACACCACCGGATCGCCCTTGCGCTGCGGGATGCTGACGGGGACGATCTCGTCCTTGAACTTGCCGGCTTCTTGCGCGGCGGCGGCCTTCTTCTGGCTGTTCAGCGCCAGTTCGTCCTGTTGCTCGCGCGTGATGCCCTCTTGCTTGGCCACGTTTTCGGCCGTGATGCCCATGTGGTACTTGTTGTACACGTCCCAGAGGCCGTCGACGATCATGGTGTCGATCATCTTCCAGTCGCCCATGCGCTGGCCGTCGCGGCTGCCGGGCAGCGCGTGCAGGCTGGCGCTCATGTTTTCCTGGCCGCCGGCCACCACGATTTCGCTGTCACCGGTCAGCACCGCCTGGTGCGCCAGCATGACGGCCTTCAGGCCCGAGCCGCACACGGCGTTGATGGTGAGCGCCGGTGTTTCCTTGGCGATGCCGGCCTTGATCAGCGCCTGGCGCGCCGGGTTCTGGCCGCTGCCGGCGCACAGCACCTGGCCCATGATGACCTCGCCCACCTGGTCGAGGCCCACCTTGGCGCGCTGCAGCGCCGCCTGGATGGCGATGCTGCCCAGCTCGGTCGCCGGCACTTTGGCCAGCGAGCCGCCAAACTTGCCCACGGCGGTGCGGGCGGCTGAAACGATGACGATGTCTTCCATCTGGATGCTCTCCTATCAATAGCAATACATCAACAAAGGGCGCGCGCCTGCGGGCATTTTGATTGAAAAAATGACATCAGGGGCCCCAGTGCGGCCAGCTGCGCGGCCAAGCACAATCGGCGGACACGGCATGCCGCGCCCGCAAGATGATCAGGCCTTGGCCTTGACGTAGCGACCCGGCGCCGGCTCGCTCGGTTTGTACGCCGGCGCGCGGCCGTAGGCCTGGGGCGCGGCGACCTGCTTGCCGGCGTGGCTCTTGAGCCAATCGGCCCAGTCCTGCCACCACGAGCCGGGAGTTTCCTTGGCGCCGGCGATCCAGTCGTTGACGTCTTCGGGAAACTTGCCATCGTTGCGCACCCAGTGGCTGCGCTTGCCGGCGGCCGGCGGGTTGATGACGCCGGCGATGTGGCCCGAGGCGCCCATCATGAAGCGCTTCTTGCCCGGCAACACCTGCGTGGTGGCGTAGGCGCCGCCGATGGGCACGATGTGGTCTTCGCGCGAGCCGTACAGGTAGAAAGGCATGTCGAGCTTGCGCAGATCGATTTTCTGGCCGCACACCGTGGTCTTGCCAGGCTTGATCAGGTTGTTTTCGAGGTAGGTGTTGCGCAGGTACCAGGCGTAGAACGGCCCCGGCAGATTGGTGGAGTCGCTGTTCCAGTACAGCAGGTCGAACGGCGGCGGGGTTTCGCCCTTGAGGTAGTTGCCGACGACGTAGTTCCAGACCAGGTCGTTGGGGCGCAGAAAGCTGAAGGTGCTGGCCAGGTCCTGGCCTTTCAGCATGCCGCCCTGCCCCATCTGCATCTCGCGGAACTTGACCATGTTCTCGTCGATGAAGACATCGAGGATGCCGGTGTCGGTAAAGTCGATCAGCGTGGTCAGCAGCGTGACGGCGGACACGGGCTTTTCGCCGCGCGCCGCCAGCACCGCCAGCGCGGTGGTGAGGATGGTGCCGCCAACGCAGAAGCCCAGCGCGTTGATTTGCTTGGCGCCGGTGATGTCCTGCACGCGGTGAATGGCCTCGATGGCGGCGTGCTCGATGTAGTCGTCCCAGGTCCGGGTCTGCATCGACGCATCGGGGTTGCGCCAGCTGACGACGAAGGTGCGGTGGCCCTGGCTGGTGGCGTAGCGGATGAAGGAGTTGTCGGGCTGCAGGTCGAGGATGTAGAACTTGTTGATGCACGGCGGCACCAGCAGGAAGGGCTTTTCGTACACCTTGGCCGTCAGCGGCTTGTATTCGATGAGCTGGAAGAACTCGTTTTCGAACACCACGGCGCCTTCGGTGGTGGCGACGTTCTTGCCGACTTCGAACAGGCTTTCGTCCGTCATGGACATGTGGCCCTGCTTCATGTCCTGCAGCATGTTGGCCACGCCCTTGGCCAGGCTGGCGCCATGGGTGTCGATGGCTTTTTGCTGCGCTTCGGCGTTGAAGGCCAGGAAGTTGCTGGGCGCTGCGGCGGCCATCCACTGCTCGACGGCAAAGCGCACGCGGTTCTTGGTCTTGGCGTCGCCTTCAACCGCTTCGGCCATGGCCATCAGCGTGCGGGCGTTCAGCAGGTAGACAGCGGCCGAGAACGCGGCCAGCGGGTTGTGCGACCAGGCTTCGTCCTTGAAGCGGCGGTCCTTCAGCTTGGGGTTGGACTGCAGGCTCTGGTTCCAGAGTTCAGTGGCCTCCTTGACGTAGTCCTGCTGCAACTGCATGAGCTTGTCGGGCGCGAAGGAGAGCTTGGGCAGATCCAGCTGGGGCAGGCCGGCGGCGCCGGCACCCAGATCGAGGTTCTGGAACTGCTGAAAGGCCTTCATCCAGGTGTCGGCAAAGCCGCCCTGCCCCATGGGGCTGCCCATCAATGCCTGGGGAAAGCTGTTGGCCATTTCCTGCCACAGCGCGCTTGCCTGCTTCATGCTGTCTCCTGAATTGTTATGCGCCCGATCCACCGTGTCACGCGCCTGCCCGAAGTATGGCGCAAGCGCGTGACATCGTGCTGACACCATTCCAATATACGCCAGCTTTGACAAGCCGCGCGGCGCGTCATGCCAGCCAGATGCACGCCGCCATGCGGCCGGTGCCGCCGCGCGGCGCCTGGTCGCGCCGGTACGAGTAATAGCGTGCCGGCTGGCGCACGGTGCACCAGTCGTCGCCACCATCGTTGCCGAACACGCGGACGACGCCGGCGGCCGCCAATCGGCGCCGCGCCAGCGCGGGCAAGTCGGCCAGGTACTTGCCGCCGGGTTGCGGGGCAAAGCACGCGGCGGCGCCGGCATCGGCGTCGACGAAGGCGGCGCGCACGTCGGGTCCGACCTCGAAGGACCGCGGACCAATGCACGGACCGAGCCAGGCCATCAGATCGATTGCTTCATTTTTTATAGCTTCAGACGCTGATGCAGCCAGCGCACACGCTCGAAACGACTCCAACGCACGCTCCAGCACGCCGCCCGCCAGGCCACGCCAGCCGGCGTGCGCGGCGGCCACCGCGCGGCCCGCCGTGTCGGTGATCAACACCGGCAAACAGTCGGCCACCATGACGGTGCACGCCAGCCCGGGCACGGTGCTGACGGCGGCGTCGGCCGTGGCGCCGTCGGGCATGCCTGGCGACAGCAGCCGCACGTCGTGGCCATGCACCTGGTTCATGAAGACCGGGCGCGCGCCCAGCGCAGCGCTCAAGCGGGCGCGGTTGGCGGCCACCGCGGCAACGTCGTCACCCACGTGGTCGCCCAGGTTGAAAAAATCGAACGGCGCCGCCGATGCGCCGTGTGCCGCGCTTTCGCCGCGTGTGGTGAACAGCGCCCGAACGTGAGGCGGCGCGGGCCAGTCGGGTCGCAGCCAGCCGGGTGCGACGCCGGTCACTCGGCGTCCGGGCACGCGTCGGGCGCGGCTTTCTGGAATGCGTCGAGCTTCATGCAAGCGTCGAACGCAGCCATGGTGCGCGGCAGCCCGCTGAGATCGCAATCAAAGCGTTGGGCGTTGAAGATTTGCGGTACCAGGCAGCAGTCGGCCAGCGTGGGGGTGTCGCCATGGCTGTAAGTGCCGGGCTGCTCGGCCAGGCGCGCTTCGTACGACAGCAGGCCCAAGCGCACCCAGTGCTTGTACCAGGCGTTCTTGGCGTCGTCGCTAGCCTTCAGGTCGTGCACCAGGTATTTCAGCACCCGCAGGTTGTTGAGTGGGTGGATTTCGCACGCCACGATCTGCGCCAGCGCACGCACGCGGGCGCGGCCCACCGGGTCGGCCGGCAGCAGCGCAGGCTGCGGATGGGTTTCGTCCAGGTATTCGATGATGGCCATCGACTGCATCAGCCGGCGGCCATCGTCCAGCTGCAGCACCGGCACCAGCCCTTCGGCAGTGACGGCGGCGAAGTCGGCTTGTTTCTGCTCGCCCTTGGCCAGATGCACCGGCAGATAGTCGTAGGCCAACCCCTTGAGCTGGAGCGCGATGCGCACCCGGAATGACGCGGATGAGCGGAAATAGTTGTAGAGCTTCATGACCGGAATATAGCGCCGGCAAGCGCTTGGGCACAGCGCGTGCCCGGGCACGTCGGCGCAGGCGCTGGCCAACAAAAAAAGGCGCGCGACCAAGGCCGCGCGCCTGCTGGGCGGTGGCGGCGCTGCGCGCCCCCCCCCCCGCGGACGAATCAGCGGGCCGGTGCGGCCGCCACGTTGGCGCGTTCGGACAGGAAGATTTCGACGCGGCGGTTTTGCGCACGGCCGGCGTCGGTGGCGTTGCTGGCGACCGGCTCGCGCGAGCCACGGCCTTCGGTGCGGATGATGCGCGAATCGGCGCCGCGCGACACCAGGTAGTCGCGCACGCTGTTGGCGCGCTGCTGCGACAGCGGGTTGTTGATGGCGTCGCTGCCGGTCGAATCGGCGTGGCCGACCACCAGCACTTCGGTACCCGGCTGCTGGCCCAGGCCCTGGGCGAACTGGTCCAGGATCGGGCGCAGGCGCGGTTGCACGTCGGCACGGCCGGTCTCGAACGAGATGTCGTTGGGAATGTGCAGCTTGAGCTGGTTGTCCGGCGTCTGCGTCACTTGCACGCCGGTGCCGGCGGTCGCCGTCTGCATCTGTTGGCGCTTGTTTTCCATGTACTTCGACCAGGCGTAACCGCCGGCCGCGCCCGCCGCGGCACCAATCGCGGCGCCCTTGCCGTCGCCAATCAGCCCACCGGCGACGGCACCGATGCCGGCGCCAATGCCCGTGTTGCGCTGGGTTTCGGTCATGTTGGCGCAACCGGCCAGCATGATGGCGGCCGACGTGGCGGCCAGGACCAGGCCGCGGCCGCTGGAAGTGATCTTGTTCATGGAGGTCATGGAAATCCTTTCGTTCGTTCTATCGGATAGTGGTCAACAGGGTCGCCAGTCGCGCCGTCGTCCCTGCATCACGCCAAGGATTTAACGAGCGCCGCCCCCAAGCCGTTGTAGGACGAAGCCGCATACGCCCGTCACGTGGCCGCGCCGCGCGGGTGTTGCGTGATCAATTTGTCAAGCAGCGCCGCCAATTGTTGCTGTTCGGCATCAGTGAGCGGCTCCAGAATGCGCCGCTGCGCCAGCGCCACGGCGGGCTCCATCGCCGCGGCCGCGCGCTCGCCTTCGTCGGTCAGCCACAGCAGCTTGCGGCGGCGGTCGGCGGCGGACGCGCGACGGTGCAGCCAGCCTTTTTTTTCCAGCCGGCCAATGACCGAGCCGATGGTGGCGGCGTCGAAGGCCACGCGCTGCGCCAGCGTAATCTGGTCAATGGCGGGTTGCTCGCGCAGGGCGGTCAGGATGGCGAACTGCACCGGTGTCACGGCGTGCGCGCCGGCCACGTCGTTGAACACCGCCACGGCAATCTGGTGCGCGCGCCGGATCAGGTGCCCAGGCGCTTGCTGGAACTGGAACGCGCGGCCGTGTGGGCCGGACGGCGGGTGCGTGCCGTCGCTGGACGGCGGGGGGCGGACGGACATGGCCGCGAGTGTAGTGGGCGCCGCCAGCCTTGCCACTAAACTGCCGCCAAGATGCAACGAGACACCATCAGGCATTGCCGGCAATGCGGCACCCCCGTGCACCTGCGCGTGCCCGATGACGGCGACACGCGCGAGCGCGCCGTCTGCCCGGCCTGCGGCACCATCCATTACGTGAACCCGCTGCTGGTGGTGGGCACGGTGCCGTATCTGGACAACCGGGTGCTGCTGTGCAAGCGCGCCATCGAACCGCGGCATGGCAAGTGGACGCTGCCGGCCGGCTTCATGGAGATGGGTGAAACCATGCGCCAAGGCGCCGCCCGCGAAACGGCCGAGGAAGCCGGCGCCGACGTGTCGATGGGCGCGCTGTTCAGCACCCTGAGCGTGCCGCGCGTCGGCCAGGTGCACGTGTTTTACCTGGCGGCGCTGCAGAGCGAGCATTGCGCGGGCTTCGGCCACGAAACGCAGGAAGTGCGCCTGTTCACCGAGGCCGAGGTGCCCTGGAGCGAGATCGCCTTCACCACGGTGCGGCGCACGCTCGAATGCTTCTTCGACGACCGCCGGCGCGGCCAGTTCGGCATGCATGACGTGGACATCGCATGACGCCGCGCGGCCGCCACGCATGACAGGGCGCCGCTCGCTGCCCGTGCTGCGGCCGGGCGATCCGTTTCCGCCGCTGGCGCAGGCCTGGCCCGGGCAGTCGCCGGCGCCGGGGCTGGTGGCGGCCGGCGGCGCGCTTGACGTGCCCACGTTGCGAGCGGCGTATTCGTCGACCATTTTTCCGTGGTTCAGCGAGGGCGAACCCATTCTGTGGTGGAGCCCCGACCCGCGCATGGTGCTGCAGGTCGCGCAGTACCGGGTGCGCCGGTCGCTGCGCAAGGCGCTGCAGCGGTTTCGCGATGACCCAGCCTGCGAAGTGCGCGTCGACAGCGCCTTCACCGACGTGATCGAAGCCTGCGCCGGCGCCGCGCGCCCCGGGCAGTCCGGCACCTGGATCGGCCCTGACATGCGTGCCGCCTACGTGGCGCTGCACCGCGCCGGCCACGCGCACAGCGTTGAAACCTGGGTGCAGGGCCGTCTGGTCGCCGGGTTGTATTGCGTGACCATCGGGCGCGCGGTGTTCGGCGAATCGATGTTCACCCACGTCGCCGACGGCTCCAAAATCGCGCTGTCGGCGCTGGTGGCGCTGTGCCGCGCCCAGGGCCTGCCGTTGATCGACTGCCAGCAGAACACCCGCCACCTGGCCTTCATGGGCGCCGCCGAAATGCCGCGCGCCGAGTTCGCGCGCTGCGTGGCCACACTGGCCGCGCAGCCGACGCCCGCATGGCATTTCGACCCCGTATACTGGTCCGAAGTCTTGCCTACCCGCTCCCACCCCAACCAGTGACGCATCTCAAGGATTTACCGCTACAGGCGCTGCAGTTCTACGCCACGGCGCCCTATCCTTGCAGCTACCTGCCGGGCCGGCAAGCCCGCTCGCAGGTTGCCACGCCCAGCCACCTGATCCACAGCGACGCCTATTCGGGGCTGGTGCAAAACGGCTTTCGCCGCAGCGGCATGTTCACCTACCGCCCCTACTGCGACGGCTGCGCCGCCTGCGTGCCCGTGCGCGTGCTGGCGCGGCACTTTCAACCCGACCGCAGCCAGCGCCGCGCGCGCGCGCGCCACGCCGGCCTGCAGGTGCGCGTGCTGCGCCTGGGCTACCTGCCCGACCATTACCAGCTGTACTTGCGCTACCAGTCAGGCCGCCATACCGGCGGCGGCATGGACCAAGACAGCATCGACCAGTACACCCAGTTCCTGCTGCAAAGCAACGTCAATTCGCGGCTGGTCGAATTCCGCGAGCCGGCCGAAGGCGACGACGCGCTTGGCGCGCTGCGCATGGTGTCGATCATCGATGTGCTGAACGACGGTCTCTCGGCGGTCTATACCTTCTACGAGCCCGACGCACGCGCCAGCTACGGCACCTACAGCATCCTGTGGCAGATCGAGCAGGCGCGCGCGCTGGGCTTGCCCTACGTCTACCTTGGCTATTGGATCGAAGGCAGCAGCAAGATGGCCTACAAGGCGCGCTTTCGCCCGCAGGAACGGCTGCAACTTGGCCACTGGCAACGCACGCCTGGGCGCGCCAGCCCTTGAAGCCCATGCGCCGCCCCAAACCCGAGGTCCCCCCGTCGCCGACCATCCAGGTCATCGAGCGCATGTTCGCGCTGATCGATGTGCTGGCCTCGCGCGAAGAATCGATGTCGCTGAAGGAAATCAGCGAGCAGACCGGCCTGCACCCGTCCACCACGCACCGCATCCTGAACGACCTGACCATCGGCCGTTTCGTCGACCGGCCCGAAGCCGGCAGCTACCGTCTGGGCATGCGCCTGCTGGAGTTGGGCAACCTGGTCAAGGCACGCCTGTCCGTGCGCGACGCGGCGCTGACGCCCATGCGCGAGCTGCACCGGCTGATCCAGCAGCCGGTCAACCTCAGCGTGCGGCAGGGCGACGAGATCGTCTACATCGAGCGCGCCTACAGTGAACGCTCGGGCATGCAGGTGGTGCGCGCCATCGGCGGGCGCGCGCCGCTGCACCTGACGTCGACCGGCAAGCTGTTTCTGGCCGCCGACGACCTGCAGCGCGTGCGCGCCTACGCCATGCGCACCGGCCTGGCCGGCCAGACGCGCAACAGCATCACGCAAATGCCGCAGCTTGAGCGCGAACTGGTCGGCGCGCGCCAGTCGGGCGTGGCGCACGACAACGAAGAGCTGGAGATGGGCGTGCGCTGCATGGCCGCCGGCATCTACGACGACCAGGGCAAGCTGGTGGCGGGGCTGTCCATATCGGCGCCGGCCGATCGGCTGGACGACACCTGGCTACCCAAACTCAAGCAGACCGCGCAGCAAATTTCCGCTGCGCTGGGCCACGACCGCCAAGACTGACGCGCGACGCCCGCACTCAAGGGTTTTTCGACTCAATACCGGCACGAGCGCTGTGGCAGCGCCATTAATTGCTATAAAAAACGCAGCGCCGTGGGCTGCATAGGCGCGCGCTCAGCCCGAATACTGGTTGCCCGCCACGGTACTGGCCGGGCGCTGCACCTCGACCCAACGGCGCACACGCTCGGCATCGGCCAGGCGGGTGTATTTGCCCGTCGAATCGAGGAACACCATGATCAGCTTGCGGCCGGCCACGCGCGCCTGCATCACCAGGCACTGGCCGGCTTCAGAGATGTAGCCCGTCTTCTGCAGGCCGATCTGCCAGTCGGGGTCATGCACCAGGCGGTTGGTGTTGTTGTACTGAACGACACGGTTGCCCACCGCCACCTCGTAGCCGGTGGACGTGGACAGCTGTCGCAGCAGCGGGTCCTGCGCGGCGGTCTGCACCAGCGTGGCCAGATCGCGGGCGCTGGAGCGATTGGCGCTGGACAACCCTGTGGGCTCGACGTAGCGCGTGTCCTTCATGCCCAGCATGGTGGCGCGCGCGTTCATCAGCCCGACGAACCGCTGCAGCCCGCCCGGAAAGGTGCGGCCCAGCGCGTGGGCGGCGCGGTTTTCGCTGGACATCAGCGCCAGATGCAGCATCTCGCCGCGCGACAGCGTGGTGCCGATGCTCAGGCGCGAGCGACTGCCCTTTTCGGTGTCGATGTCCTCTTCGGTGATGGTCAGCATCTCGTCCAGCGGCAGGCGCGCGTCGGACACGATCAAACCCGTCATCAGCTTGGTGAGCGAGGCGATGGGCAGCACGGCATGGTCGTTCTTGCTGACCAGTACCTCATGCGTGTCCTGATCCATCACCAGCGCCACGCTGGACTTGAGCTCCAGCGGGTCGCTGGCCGCGTGCAGGCCCGCCATCTGGCCAAACGACAAGCGTGTGGCACGCGGCTCGACCGGCGCCGCAGGCAATGCCTGCGCCACCGCCACGGGCTGCAGCGACAGGCGCGTTTCGCGTGCCGCCACGCGCTCGGCACGCGCGTGGGCAGCGCGGGCGGTCGCCACGGACTGCTCGCGCTCCCTGGTCTTGGCCTGGCGCACCGACTTGGCGCTGACGCGCTCTTCGGCCAGCGCGCGGCGGTGGGTCAATGGGTCGCGCGCCGCCTTGCCCGACTTGTGGCCGACTTTGGCCTCGACGATGTCAGCCTTGCCACGCCCGCCCTTGGCGACCGCCTGCCGCTCATGGCCGGGCTTGGCTGCCGCCGCTTTGCCTGACTTTTCTGGCTTGCCCGCTGCGGCCTTGGGAGATGCCGCCTTGGGCGATGCGTGAGCGACCTTGGCCGCCGGCTTGGCAGCCGCCTTCTTGGCCGGCGCGGCGCCCGCGGGCGCCAAGGCGCAAAGACTCAGCAACAAGCTTGCCGAAACCAGCCCCACACCACGCATCCACCGCTTGCCCAACGCTTTGCCCATCGTCCATTTCCCCATTGCAGACCCCGATGGGCGCAGAGTGTACTTAAACCAAAAAAGGGATGCAATATCAATCACTTGCACCCGTTTCCTCAATTACTGTATTAAATAACAGTAAAAATCAGCCCTGCGCCGCAACTCGATCAGCTTTGCTGTGTAACTTGTTGAGGGCGCTCAGATAAGCCTTGGCAGACGCGACCACGATGTCGGGGTCGGCACCCACGCCGTTGACCACGCGGCCACTGTTTTGCAGACGCACCGTGACCTCGCCCTGGCTCTCGGTCGAGCCGCTGATGGCGTTGACCGAGTACAGCACCATTTCGGCGCCGCTCTTCACGTGCGACTCGATGGCTTTGAGCGAAGCATCGACCGGGCCGTTGCCTTCCGATTCGCCTTTCACCTCCTTGCCGTCCACGGTGAAGACGATGCTGGCGTGCGGCATCTCGCCGGTTTCGCTGTGCTGCGACAGCGAGATAAAGCCGTATTGCTCTTTCTCGGCGGTGACGCTTTCGTCGCTGACCAGCGCCAGAATGTCCTCGTCAAAAATTTCGCTTTTGCGATCAGCCAGTTCCTTGAACTTGGCAAACGCCGCCATGATTTCGCCTTCCGACTCCAGCATCACGCCCAGCTCTTGCAGGCGCTGCTTGAAGGCATTTCGGCCGCTCAGTTTGCCCAGCACGATTTTGTTGGCGCTCCAGCCCACGTCTTCGGCGCGCATGATTTCGTAGGTGTCGCGCGCCTTGAGCACGCCGTCCTGGTGAATGCCGCTGGCGTGCGCGAAGGCGTTGGCCCCCACCACGGCCTTGTTGGGCTGCACCACGAAGCCGGTGGTGTGACTGACCATGCGGCTGGCCGGCACGATCTGGCTGGTGTCGACGTCGACCTGCAAGCCGAAGTAATCGCGCCGCGTCTTCACCGCCATCACGATTTCTTCCAGCGAGCAGTTGCCGGCGCGCTCGCCCAGGCCATTGATGGTGCATTCGACCTGGCGCGCGCCGCCGATCTTCACGCCCGCCAGGCTGTTGGCCACCGCCATGCCCAGGTCGTTGTGGCAGTGCACCGACCAAATGGCCTGGTCGCTGTTGGGCACCTTCTCGCGCAGCGTCTTGATGAAGTTGCCATACAGCTCGGGGATGGCGTAGCCCACCGTGTCGGGGATGTTGATGGTGCGCGCGCCTTCCTTGATGACCGCCTCGCACACGCGCGCCAGAAAGTCGATGTCGCTGCGGTAGCCGTCTTCGGCAGAAAACTCGATGTCCTCCATCTGGTTGCGTGCAAAGCGCACCGCCAGCCTGGCCTGCTCGAACACCTCGTCGGGCGTCATGCGCAGCTTTTTCTCCATGTGCAGCGGGCTGGTGGCAATGAAAGTGTGGATGCGCCCGCGCGCCGCGCCCTTCAGCGCCTCCGCGGCGCGCGCGATGTCGCGGTCGTTGGCGCGGCTGAGTGAGCACACGGTGGAATCCTTGATCGCCTCGGCAATCGCCTTCACGCACTCGAAGTCGCCGTTGGAAGATGCGGCAAAGCCGGCCTCGATCACGTCGACCTTCAGGCGCTCCAGCTGGCGAGCGATGCGCAGCTTCTCGTCGCGCGTCATGCTGGCGCCGGGTGACTGTTCGCCATCGCGCAAGGTGGTGTCGAAG
>JAKOYD010000029.1 GCA_029780695.1 Pseudomonadota bacterium | reverse complement strand
TCGTTGCCGCGGTAGACGTTGGCGAGTTCGCGTTCGCGCGCGCCCTGGACCGCGAGCTTGCCGACGCCCAGCGACTCCAGCGTCTTCCACAGCTCGGGGTTGTATTGGCGCGTGAGCGACATCGCCACCGGGATCGGATCGTTGCGACCCAGCACGCCGGCCAAGCGCAGCACGATCTCGAACGGCAGGGTTGCCACACCGCCTTCGGCCTCCTCGAGCAGCTTGGCATCGCCCAGGCCGACCGCCTCGCTCAGCTCGCGTGCCGTCATGCCGGCCGCCTCGCGCCAGCGCCGCAACTGGGTGCCGGCCTTGGCGACCGCCTGCTTTCGCTTGGGATCCTTGACGCGCGCCTGCGTGAGACTGAGACCGATGTCCGCGGCGCTGCCGGTCACGCTCAGCAGCGTGTCGGCCCACGAACGCACCTGGCGCGCCAGTGCGAACAGCGGCAGGTCGGGCGTGGCGGTCTTCGCGCTGGCGGCGCGCTGCCGGCCCCGCGGCGCAGCGACGGTCTTGCGTGGCACGTCGTGGTCCCTCCGTCAGGTGCGCAGTGCGGCCGTCAATTCGGGAACCGCTTCGAACAGGTCGGCCTCGAGCCCGTAGTCGGCGACGCTGAAGATCGGTGCCTCGGGATCCTTGTTGATCGCGACGATCACCTTCGAGTCCTTCATGCCTGCCAGGTGCTGGATGGCACCGGAGATGCCGCAGGCCACGTACAGCTGCGGCGCGACGATCTTGCCCGTCTGCCCGACCTGCCAGTCGTTGGGCGCATAGCCTGCATCGACCGCGGCCCGGCTCGCGCCGAGCGCGGCGCCCAACGCGTCGGCCAGAGGCGTCAGCACTTCGCCGAACTTCTCCGCCGAACCGAGGCCGCGTCCGCCGCTGACGATGATCTTGGCCGCCGTGAGTTCCGGGCGGTCGAGCTTGGCGATCTCGGCGCCGACGAAGAGCGAGGTGCCCGCGTCCTGCACCGCCGGCGTGAGCACCAGACGTGCATCGCCTCCATCCACGGGCGCGGCGTCGAAGGCCGTGGTGCGTACCGTGAGAACCTTGATGCGGTCCTTGCTGCGCACGGTGGCGATGGCATTTCCGGCGTAGATCGGCCGCTCGAAGGTGTTCAGCGACACGACTCGGGTCACGTCGCTGATCTGGGCCACGTCGAGCCCGGCTGCCACGCGCGGCGCCACGTTCTTGCCATGGGCCGTTGCCGGAAAGACGATGGTCTCGTACTCGCCGGCCACGGCGAGCACCTGGGCGGCGATGTTCTCGGCCAGCTGTCCCTCCAGTGCCGCCGCATCGGCATGCACAACGCGCGCGACGCCTGGCACGGCGGCGGCGGCCTGGGCGACCGCGGCGGCTTGGTGCCCCGCCACCAGCACATCCACCGAAACGCCGAACGCGGCGGCGGCCGTGACGGCATTGAGCGTGGCCACCTTCAGCGACCGGTTGTCGTGTTCCGCGATGACGAGGACGGCCATGGCAGGTTTGCTCCTGAGTGTGTCGAGGGTGATAGCGAGCGCGTCACATGCCGGCGTAGTTCGGTCCGCCGCCGCCTTCGGGCGTCACCCAGACGATGTTCTGCGTGGGGTCCTTGATGTCGCAGGTCTTGCAGTGCACGCAGTTCTGCGCGTTGATCTGCAGCCGGTCGCCGCCGTCGGCGTTCTGCACGAATTCGTACACGCCCGCGGGGCAGTAGCGGCTCTCGGGCCCGCCGAACTGCGAGAGGTTGATCCGCACCGGAACCGTGGCATCCTTCAAAGTCAGGTGCGCCGGCTGGTTCTCTTCGTGGTTGGTGTTGCTTACGAAGACCGACGACAGGCGGTCGAAGCTCAGCCGGCCATCGGGCTTCGGGTACGCGATGGGCTGGAAGCCGCTGGCCGGCTGCAATGCCTCGTGATCGGCCTTGTGGTTGTGCAGCGTCCAGGGCGGGCTGGTCACGCCGAGCTTGGGCAGCAGCCACTGCTCGACGCCGGTCATCACCTGACCCACCGTCTTGCCCTTCTTGAACCAGAGCTTGAAGTTGCGCGTCTGCAGCAACTCCGCGTTGAGCCAGCTCTTCTCGAACGCCTCGGGGTAGGCAGTGAGCTCATCCTGGGCGCGGCCCGCAGCGAGCGCTGCCGCCATCGCTTCGGCGCAGAGCATGCCGGACTTGATCGCCGCGT
This sequence comes from Pseudomonadota bacterium, assembly GCA_029780695.1. Lineage (GTDB taxonomy): Bacteria > Pseudomonadota > Gammaproteobacteria > Burkholderiales > Burkholderiaceae_C > Ottowia. The sequence goes on along the minus strand of JAKOYD010000029.1, from coordinate 2,319 downwards.
GGCTGCCCTTGATGCGCGCCGCGTTCAGGTAGCCGGCGTCGCAGCCGATCAGCGCGCCGCCCGGGAACACCGTCTTCGGCAGCGCCTGCGGCGTGCCGTTGTTGATCGCCCGCGCGCCGTAGCCGATGCGCTTGCCGCCTTCGATGTGCGCGCGGATCGCCGGGTGCGTCTTCCAGCGCTGCATCTCCTCGAACGGACTCAGGTACGGGTTGGCATAGTCGAGACCGATCACGAAACCGAGCGTGACCTGGTTGTCCGCCAGGTGGTAGAGAAAGCCGCCGCCGAAGGTGTCGCCCGCCATCGGCCAGCCCGCGGTGTGCACCACGCGGCCGGGCTGCGCCTTGTCGGCAGGCAACTCCCACAGCTCCTTGATGCCGATCGCGAAGGTCTGGGTGTCGCGTCCTTCTGTCAGCTTGTACCTGGCGAGCAACTGCTTGCCCAGGTGGCCGCGCGCGCCCTCGGCGAAGACCGTGTACTTGCCGCGCAGTTCCATGCCGAGCTGGAAGTTCTCGCCAGGCTCGCCTTCCTTCGTGATGCCCATGTTGCCGGTCGCCACGCCCGCGACGCATCCCTGCTCGTCGTACAGCACCTCGGCCGCGGCAAAGCCCGGGAAGATTTCGACGCCGAGCGCTTCGGCCTGCTGCGCCATCCACTTGACGACGTTCGACAGGCTGACGACGTAGCAGCCGTGGTTGTGCAGGTTGCGCGGCACCAGCCAGTCGGGTGTGCGCGTGCTGCCGGTTTCGCTCAGGAACAGCACGTCATCGCCGGTCACCGCCTGGTCCAGCGGGGCACCCCGCTTCTTCCAGTCCGGGAACAGCTCGTCCATCGCGCGCGGGTCCATCACGGCGCCCGAGAGGATGTGCGCGCCGGGCTCCGAGCCCTTCTCGAGCACGACGACGCTCGCGTCCGGCGCAAGCTGCTTCAACCGGATCGCGGTGGCCAGCCCGGCCGGCCCGGCGCCGACCACGACCACGTCGTAGTCCATGGTCTCGCGCGGACCGTGGGCGGCGATGAGTTCCCGTGTGCTCATGGTGATGCTGACTCGGCCCTGAAGAAGCTCAGATCACCTTCGCTTCGTTCTTGAGCTTGTCGACCAAGGCCGCGACGTCGGCGACCTTGACACCGGCCTTGCGCCCCGAGGGTTCGCGAACCGACAGCGTCTCCAGGCGCGGTGCCACATCGACGCCGAGGTCGGCGGGCTTGAGTACTGCCAGCGGCTTCTTCTTCGCCTTCATGATGTTGGGCAGGGTGACATAGCGCGGTTCGTTCAGGCGCAGGTCGGTGGTCACGACCGCCGGCGTGGCGAGGCTCACTGTTTCCAGCCCGCCGTCGACTTCGCGCGTGACGCGCACACGACCGTCCTCGACCTCGACCTTGCTCGCGAAGGTCCCCTGCGGCCGACCCAGCAGCGCGGCGAGCATCTGGCCGGTCTGGTTGCAGTCGTCGTCGATCGCCTGCTTGCCGAGAATCACCAGCGCGGGCTTCTCCTGCTCCACCAGTGCCTTCAACAGCTTGGCCACCGCCAACGGCTGCAGCTCGTCGCCTGTCTCGACCAGGATGCCGCGGTCGGCGCCGATCGCCATCGCGGTGCGCAGCGTCTCCTGGCATTGCGCCACGCCACACGAGACGGCGACGATCTCGCTCGCCACGCCCTTTTCCTTCAACCGCACCGCCTCCTCGACGGCGATCTCGTCGAAGGGATTCATGCTCATCTTGACGTTGGCGATGTCCACGCCGGTGCCGTCGGCCTTGACGCGCACCTTGACGTTGTAGTCGACGACCCGCTTGACGGCGACGAGGATCTTCATGGCAGGGCCCCCAGGTCAGAACTGTTCTTCGGCGAGCGCCATCGTGCTGGCGCCGGCGTGCATGGTCGCCTCGGCGAGCCCGCGCGCCCGCGACAGGTCCTGGTCGGCGAAGAAGCGCGCCGTGGCGACCTTGGCGCGGTAGAACGCCGCATCACCGTCGCCGGCCGCAAGCTTGCGCTGCGCCGCCAGCGCGGCGCGCCCCATCTGCCAGCCGCCGCACACCACGCCGCACAGGTGCAGGAACGGCACCGCGCCAGCCAGTACCGCGTTGAGGTCCTGCATGCCGGTTGCCAGAATCCAGCGCACGCTGTCGGCCAGGCTCTTCGAACCCTCGCGCAGGCGTGCGCCGATCGCGTGAAGCTGAGCATCGTCGCCGGCCTCGAGCTGCTCGCACACGGCGTCGATCTGCGACAGCAGCGCCTGCATCGAGCGCCCGCCGTCGCGCAGCACCTTGCGCCCGATCAGGTCGTTGGCCTGGATGCCCGTGGTGCCCTCGTAGATCGTGGTG
>JAKOYD010000019.1 GCA_029780695.1 Pseudomonadota bacterium | reverse complement strand
CCGAGCCGAAGACGCGCGGGTTCGCGGCGCGAAAGCGGCCTACCGCTTCACGCACTGCGCTTCGCTTCATGTCAAGCACAACAGACGGTCGCATGCGCATCCTTTCTTATCGAAACTCGTTGAGATGATATGCAATCAAGAATAGAATTTCAAGAACTATTTTCGAGAATCGCAATGCCTTGATTCCCGTGCCGCGCCTGTGAATTTCACCCGCTCGACGAGCGCAACACCGACGCCGCCTACGCCAAGAACCGGCGAATCGACCTCAAACTCACGAACCGCTGAGCGACGCGTCACCGCGCTGCTGCGCCAGCCAGTCGCGCGGGGCGCAGCCCATGCGCACGCGGAAGGCGCGCGCCAACGCGTTCGGGCTGCCGTAGCCGACGCGGTCGGCCACCACCGCCACCGGACGCCCCTGCTTGAGCAGGGTGCAACTGACGTTCATCCGCCAGTCGGCCAGATAGTCGCCCGGCGTGACGCCCACCGCGTCTTTGAACGCGGCGGCGAAGCGCGCGCGTGACATGCCCGCCTGCGCCGCCAGCGCCTCGAGCGACCACGCGGTCTGCGGCGCATCGTGCATGGCGGTTATGGCGCGCGCGAGTTTCGGGTCGGCCAGGCCCGCCAGCAGTCCGGTGGCGCCAAGCCGCCCATCCATCAGATAACGCAGCAACTGGATCAGTAGCAACTCGCACCAGCGGTCGATGGCGGCCTGCCGACCGCACTGGTCGCGCTCGGCTTCGGCAAACAGCAGCTCTAGCGTCGGCCCGAGGCCGGGCAAGTCCGCCAGCGGAATCAGCAGCATCGACGGCAAGGCCATGGCCAACGGATTGCCCGTCGAAGCGCCCAGATCGACCTCCGCACACAACAGCTCAGCGGTATCGCCGGGGGCGGCGACAAAACGATGCGACGCCACGCGCGGATAAAACAGCAGGCTCGGCTCGGTAACCAGCAGATCTTCATGCACGGGCGAACGCGCCGTAATCGGGCCGCGCCGCACCAGATGGATATAGCCATGCGGCGCCGCGTAATGATGCTGCCCACAGAAGGCGCCGCTGTGAAAAACGCGCGCCGAAAGCGAGTAGTGCCGGAGCAAGCCGGCCAGTCGATCCGCCATTCCACTCTCCATATAAGACGATAGGTTACGTATTTGATACTTTACGTGCCATATCGTACCAAACAAAGGGCGATCATGCCCACGTGCTCTTGCACCTCACCCACTACGGAGATAGACATGACCCAAATCGCCCCCCTGACCATCGACACCGCTGACGCCGCTACCGCTGCCACACTCAAGGCCGTCAAAGCCAAGCT
>JAKOYD010000007.1 GCA_029780695.1 Pseudomonadota bacterium | reverse complement strand
ACGATGCCGAAGTCCAGCGAGATGTAGCGGCCGAACGTAGCGGGCTCCAGGCTCACCTGGATGTTGCCCGGGTGCATGTCGGCGTGAAAGAACCCGTCGCGGAACACCTGGGTGAAAAAAATGGTCACGCCGTCGCGCGCCAGCTTGGGGATGTCCACACCGGCCTCACGCAAGCGGTCGATCTGGCTGATGGGCACACCGTTCATGCGCTGCATCACCATGACCTCGGGGTGGCAGAAGTCCCAGAAGACCTCGGGGATCAGCACCAGATCCAGCCCCGCCATGTTGCGGCGCAGCTGGGCCGCGTTGGAGGCCTCGCGCACTAGGTCCAGCTCGTCGTGCAGGTAGTTGTCGAACTCGGCGACCACCTCGCGGGGCTTGAGGCGCTTGCCGTCAGCCGACAGACTCTCCACCCAGCCCGCCATCATGCGCATGAGGCTCAGGTCCTTCTCGATCACCGGCAGCATGCCGGGGCGCAACACCTTGACGGCCACCTCACGCTCAATGCCCTGGCGGTCACGCAGCGTGGCGAAATGCACCTGGGCGATGGACGCGCTGGCGACCGGTATGCGGTCGAACGAGGTGAACACCTCGTCCACCGGGCGGCGAAACGCACGCTCGATGGTGGCGATGGCAATGTCGGGGTCGAACGGCGGCACGCGGTCCTGCAGGCGGGCCAGTTCGTCGGCAATGTCGGGCGGCAACAGGTCGCGGCGGGTGGACAGCACCTGGCCGAACTTGACGAAGATGGGCCCCAGGCTCTCCAGCGCCTCGCGCAGGCGCTGGCCACGCGGCGCATCCAGATTGCGCCCGATGGACACGATGCGCGAAATCATACGCAGCCAGGGCTTGTTGAAGCTGTCGAGCAACAAGCCATCCAGGCCGAACCGGAACACCACCCACAGGATGGCAGCCCCCCGCAAAAAGCGCTTCATGCGTCGGCCCGGTCCGAACCACCCGAGGGTGACAGTGGTGCAGCCGCCGGAGCGCCGGGTGCCACCGGTGCCGTCGCAACCACCACCGAGGAAGACGACGCGCTGGCGGCGGCCATGCGCGAACCCACAAACTGGCGCAATGTCTGTGCCGCCCGGCCTGCGAACTGCGCCAGCGTGTGTGCAGGGGCATCGCCGATCACGCGGGCCAAGTCTTCTTCCACATCCCAGCGCACATGGTCCGCCAGCCAGTTGATCTCGGCCGCCAGTTGCACATCACCTTCAATGCGGATGGACGGCTTGTCGCCCCGCAACGCGGCCTGGGCCAGGGTGATGGGGGAGGTGTCGGTCACCTCCAGGCGCAGGTCGGGCACCGCGGATTCGGGCGCCAGATTGAGCAGGCCGGCCGGGGTGATGACCAGCGACAGGGAATAGGCCCGCCACTGCACCCGCGCGATGCGGCCTTTTTGGCGCACCAGCCGGTCCGTGGCCTCTCTTTCCTGCATCAGCACATGGTTAAGAAACAGCACCAGGCGTTGCTGCACTTCGTGGACCAGCCATTGCGGGGGCTGCGGGCCAGCGGCCAGGCGCTCGAAGAGGCCGTCCAGAAAAGGAAAAGGGGACTGTGGTGTTGCCATAGTCCCCGATTATTCCCTGAACTGGAATGCCCCTGACCCGCAGGGGCCCCATGGGCTGCGTTTACTGCAGCGCTTGCACGCCAGCCACCAGCCAGCC
>JAKOYD010000147.1 GCA_029780695.1 Pseudomonadota bacterium | reverse complement strand
TTGAACACCTTGGGTTGTATCGCCTGCGAGGCACCATCCGCTATGCCGGCAAACCTCCCGGAAGAAAACGGGAGTCCGCGTAATGCTGCGAGCCGACAGACCACTGGTAAGCCGTGTGCGGGAAATCCGCATGCACGGTTTGGAAGGGGGCGTTCGCTCCTGGATTTATTCAATTTAGGAACCAACGTCTACCAATGAGCGAACATGTGGTGATCATCGGCGGTGGCGCCATCGGCAGCAGCATTGCGCGCTACCTGACCCGGCCCGAGGCGCAGGCCGCGCGCCCGTGCCGCGTGACGGTGCTGGAGCGCGACTTCAGCTACGCCCGCGCGTCGTCGGCGCTGTCGGCGTCGTCGATCCGGCAGCAGTTTTCGACCGCCATCAACATGGCGATTTCGGCCTACGGCATTGGCGTGCTGCGCGACGCAGGGCGCGAACTGGCTGTGCCGGGCGAGCCGCCACCCTGCGTGGGCCTGCACGAAGGCGGCTACCTGTACCTGGCCACGCCGGCGGGCGAGGGCGTGTTGCGCGACAACCACGCCGTGCAGCGCGCCGCCGGCGCCGACGTGGCGCTGCTGACGCCCGGTGAACTGCGCGCGCGCTTTCCGTGGCTGTGCACCGACGGGCTGGCGCTGGGTTCGCTGGGCTTGTCGGGCGAAGGCTGGTTCGACGGCTACAGCCTGCTGCAGGCGTTTCGCGCCCAGGCGCGGGCGCAGGGCGCACGCTACGTGGCGGCCGAGGCGGTCGGGTTTGAGTTCAAAAATGGGCCGTCGTGCACGTCCATCAAGCGGATCAAGCTATCAAATGGTGAGCAAATTGATGCCGATGTGGTCGTCAACGCCGCCGGCCCTTGGGCGCGCGCGGTGGCGGGCTGGGCCGGCATCGATTTGCCGGTGTTTGCCCGACGGCGCACCGTGTTTCATGTGACTTGCCCCGAGCCGCTGCCGCGTTGCCCGCTGCTGATCGACCCGTCCGGCATCTGGCTGCGCCCCGAAGGCACGGGCTTCATCACCGGCTTTGCGCCGCCCGCCGACCAGGATGGCGACGAACTGTCGTTGGACGAGCCCGACCACCACGCCTTCGAAGACTTCGTCTGGCCCCGCCTGGCCGAGCGCATCCCGGCCTTCGAGGCGCTGCGCCTGCACCGCACCTGGGCGGGCTATTACGAGATGAACACCTTCGACCAGAACGCCATCATCGGCCCGCACCCCGCGTGCGACAACCTGATCTTTGCCAACGGCTTTTCGGGCCACGGCCTGCAGCAGGCGCCCGCCGTGGGGCGCGGCGTGGCGGAATGGATTGCGCACGGGGCGTATCGCACGCTGGACCTGTCGCCGCTGGGCTGGGAGCGCGTGCTTGCGAATCGGCCGTTGGTCGAGAAAAACGTGATCTGACCCCGATTTTTCCCATTGTTCACACGAAATTCGTGTAGCACGAATTTCGTGTACACTGGCAGTCATGAAGAACGTCACCATCACCGTGGAAGACAGCGTGCTCGAATGGGCGCGGGTCGAGGCGGCGCGGCGCGGCAGCAGTGTGTCGCGCATGGTCGGCGAGATGCTGGCCGAGAAGATGCGTCAGGAAGACGCTTACGCCCAAGCCATGCGCAACGCCCTGCGCTTTGAAACCTGGGGTGTAAGCGACGGCCCTTACCTGACCCGCGACGAGATGTATGAGCGCGCTCGTTTTCGTTGATACCAACGTATTTCTGTATACGGTCGACGCCCGTGACGTGCCCAAGCAGGCGCGTGCGCGCGAATGGGTTCGGTGGTGCTGGACGGAAGAAGCAGGGCGCATCAGCACGCAGGTGCTGAACGAGTTCTACAACAACGCCATCACCAAATTCCGCACCGTGATGCCGGTTCAGCAGGCGCGCGCGCAGGTGCGCAACCTGCGACAGTGGCAGCCGCCGCACCTGGATACGTACGTCATCGACGGCGCCTGGGCGCTGCAAGACCGCTACGCGCTCAGCTATTGGGACGCGCTGATCGTCTCATCCGCCCAGCAGCAGGGTTGTCACTATCTGCTCAGCGAGGATCTGCAGCACCAGCAGCGCTTTGAAACCGTGCAAGTCATCAATCCATTTCTGGTCAGCCCCGACGAATTGCCCTCGCCCGATGAAACCTGAAGCCACTGCCCCAAACCCGCTCGCCCGCATCCGCCAGGACGTGCAGTCCATGCACGCCTATGCCGTGCAGGACTCGACCGGCCTGCTGAAGATGGACGCGATGGAGAACCCGCATCGCCTGTCGCCCGCGCTGCAGGCCGAGCTGGGCCGGCGCCTGGGCGAAGTTGCCATCAACCGCTACCCCGGCGCGCGCGTGGACGAACTGCGCGCCGCGCTGCACGCGTGGGCCGCGCCGCCCGAAGGCTGGTCGCTGATGCTGGGCAACGGCTCGGACGAGCTGATCAGCCTGCTGGCCATGGCGTGCGACATTCCCGGCGCGGCCATCCTGGCGCCCGTGCCCGGCTTCGTCATGTACGCCATGAGCGCGCAACTGCAGGGCCTGGCCTTCCACGGCGTGCCGCTGACGGCCGACTTTGAGCTGGACGAAGCCGCCATGCTGGCCGCCATCGCGCAGCACCGGCCCGCCATCCTGTACCTGGCCTACCCCAACAACCCCACCGGCACGCTGTGGGACGCGGGCGTGATCGAACGCCTGATCGCCGCGCAGGGCGCGCAGGGCGGCCTGGTGGTGATGGACGAGGCCTACCAGCCCTTTGCCGCGCGCAGCTGGATCGAGAACGCGCGCGCCGCGCCCGCCGCGCACCGCCACGTACTCATCATGCGCACGCTCAGCAAGTTTGGCCTGGCGGGTGTGCGCATCGGCTACATGCTGGGCGACGCCGCGCTCGTCGCCGAAGTCGACAAGGTGCGCCCGCCCTACAACATCAGCGTGCTGAACGCCGAATGCGCGCTGTTCGCCGTCGAGCACGCCGACGTGTTTGCCGCGCAGGCGGCCGACATCCGCACGCAGCGCGCCGCGCTGACCGACGCGCTGGCCCGGCTGCCGGGCGTCACCCCGTACCCGAGCGACGCCAACATGCTGCTGGTGCGCGTGCCCGACGCAGCCCGCGCGTTCGACGGCATGCGCCAGCGCGGCGTCCTTGTCAAGAACGTTTCTAGAATGCACCCGCTGCTGGCCCAATGCGTGCGCCTCACCGTCGGCACCGCCGACGAAAACGCGCAGATGCTGGCAGCCCTCGAGGCCTCGCTATGACCATGGAAGCACGTACCGCCCGCGTATCACGCGACACCGCCGAAACCAGGATCACCGTCCAGCTCAACCTGGACGGCACCGGCCAGTCCCGGCTGCAGACCGGCATCGGCTTTTTTGACCACATGCTCGACCAGATCGCGCGCCACGGCCTGATCGACCTCGACGTGCAGTGCGAGGGCGACCTGCACATCGACGGCCACCACACCGTCGAAGACGTGGGCATCTGCATCGGCCAGGCCGTGCGGCAGGCCGTGGGCGACAAGAAGGGCATCACGCGCTACGGCCACAGCTATGTACCGCTGGACGAAGCGCTGAGCCGCGTGGTGGTGGATTTTTCGGGCCGCCCCGGCCTGGTGATGGACGCGCCGTTCACCGCCGGCATGATCGGCCAGCTGGACACGCAACTCATCCACGAGTTCTTCCAGGGCTTCGTCAACCACGCGCTGGTGTCGCTGCACGTCGACAACCTGAAGGGCGTCAACGCCCACCACCAGGCCGAAACCATCTTCAAGGCCTTTGGACGCGCGCTGCGAATGGCCCTCACGCCAGACGCCCGTTCGGCGGGCCAAATTCCGTCCACCAAGGGCAGTTTGTAACGCCACCTGCGACGCAGGCGCGCCGCAGTGCGGTGCGTACTGCCACGCCCTGGAACTTCGCCACCCTGGCCGCCGGCAGCGTGGCGATTTTTTTCGTCCATTCCGTTGCCAATCAGGGACGCGGGGTTGAAAAACTCGCGTTTTTTATCAGGGATTACCCTTGTTTTGTCCGGAAGGTTACACAGTTTTGGGTACGAACGGGTTAATCACGATAGCAACTTGAATGCCTTGGTGATACAACTTACGTTCCGAGAATTGGTTTCTCTTTGGCATGTGTTCGGTCTGAACTGGCGCTGGCGGAGGCAACTCGGGATGGGAGATGGTCATGAACCAAGGTACGCAAAATGACGGCGAGGCAGGGGCCGACGGTGGTGTGATCGGCATCGCGGGGCGTTGGGCAGCGCGCGGTGCCAGGGCATTTTTGCTGGGCGGTGCCGTGATGGCATCCTGGCACTGGGCGCAGGCACAGATGGATCCCAACTTCGTAAGCCAGGTTGCCTGTAGCGCGGCGGATTTGAATTGCACCGCCAATGACCTGAAGAACATCGTGGTGACCGTCGCCGCAGGCGCGCCCACCTCGTGTGTGATCGGCAGCACGATCAACGTCCCTGTGAACATCGCGTCGTCGGACAACTCAAACACGCGCTATGACATCGGCGCCTGGTTTCGCGTGCCGGGGACGACCAACCAGTGCAACGCGTACATCACCCGTACCACCGGTGCCGTCGGCTTTGCAGACCATGAGCGTGGTGCAGACACCTGTGGTGACTTGAGCGGCGACGGCAACCAGACTTTCCAGAATGTGCCGGTGTCGTGCCAACCGTCGGCTGGTGGCAACTTGAACTTTCCGACCACGGTGTTCTGGTCGCATAAAGAGAACGGTGCGTCCTGCATCATCGCGCCCGGGACCGTATCCAAATGCAGTACCGTCGCGACGGTACAGAACATGCAGTTCCAAGGCACGATCACCGTGAAGAAAACGGCGACCGGTGGCACTTTCCCATTCACCCTGACCGGCCAGCCTGCCTTCAATCTGAACGGCGGCGGTCAACAGCGCTTCACGCTGAATGCGTCGGCGGCAGGGACCAACTACACGATCACCGAAGGAGCCACTGCGGGCTGGACTTCGAATGGCGTGACCTGCACCTCAGGCAGTGGCACGCAAACGTGGCAATCTGCCACGCCCACGATCACCGTGCCGCTTTCGTACACCCACAGCAACATTACCTGCGAATTTGTCAACACGCCAACCCCGGTGACTGGACAGGTGATTCTGTCGAAAACGCTAACCGCCAACGACCCGGGCGTCTTCACCTACACGCTCACCGGCACGTCTGGCGTTACCAGTGGCGGAAGTGGTGACAAACTGACGGCCACGGGCGTGACAGCTGGAACCACGGTCACTTTCACGGAAACCGCGCAGAGTCCCGCCGTCGCTGGCAACTACGCCACCACTTGGGCTTGCACGGGTACGGGCGTTTCTGCCTCCGGTACCGGAACCAGTGGCAGCTTTACCATGCCGAACCCCGCGGTGGGCGTCAACTGCAGCTTCAACAATCAGCGCAAGCAGCGGCGCTTGTACGTCAACAAGGTGCTTACGGATGCGTCAGCCACGCCCGGAAAGTTCGACTTGTGGATCAGCGGTTTGACGGCCCCGGTGGCCAGCGGTGTGGGCACGCACACGGACAGTACGGGCACACTGCTCAATGTCGGCAGCACCGTCACCGTCAGCGAAGCCGCTGCGGTTGGCGCGCCCGCATTGGATAACTTCACGTCCACGCTGAATTGCGACGCGACAGCGGCCAACAGCATCGGCATCAGCGGTGAGGTGACCATGCCTGATGCGGACGTTACCTGTACGTTCACCAATACGCGCAAACAGGCCACGCTGAAGGTGGCCAAGGCTTGGGCGGCAGGGTTCAACGCGGGCGACCAGGCGACCGTGAGTACCACTGGATTTACGAATGTCGCGACTTCTGGCGTGTCTACGGCGGGCGCAGGGGTGACGGGGGCGGCAATCATCGTGTATGCCGGAGAGAGCGGCCAACTGACGGAAACCCTCGCGGCCGGCACCATGGCGGATTACGCGCAAACCTATGCCTGTTCAGGCGGTGGCTCGGTCGATGCGTCCGGGCATGTTGGCATACCGGCGGCAGATGCGGGCAAGGCCATTACCTGCACGCTGACCAACCTCCGGCGCGTGATAGGCATCGACAAGCATGCCGATGTGGCCGGTGCACTGGCCCCCGGCGGCACCATCGTTTACACGGTGACGGTCAGCAACCTCGGTGGCGTGCAGGTCGACAACGTAGCGGTGAGCGACCCGGTTGCGACGGGCATCGCAAGCCAGACTTGGGGTTGTGTCGGCACCAACGGCGCGACGTGTACGGCCAGCGGATCGGGTGCGATCAATGACCCCAGCGTGAGTCTGCCGGTCACCGGGCTGGTCACTTACACCATCACAGCCACTGCCGACACTACCCTGCCAGCGCAGGTAACGAATACGGCCACCGCCACGCCGCCCGCTGGTACGGCTTGTCTCGTCAATGGGGCGGCAGCGAAACCGTGCGCGGCGTCCGCGAGCAACCGGTCGGTGGGCGCGATCAGCGTGGCCAAGACAACCAACGTTACGGGCCCGCTCGCCCCCGGCGGCAGTGTCACCTACAAGGTGACGGTGACCAATACCGGCGTGGTGCCAGTCAATAACGTCGCGGTGAGCGACCCGGTGCCTGCCGGCATCGTGGCTACTCAGAGCTGGAGTTGTGCCGGCACCAACGGAGCGACTTGCGCGGCCAGCGGAACCGGCGCGATCAATGAATCGAGCGTCAGTCTGCCGGTCGGCGGGGTGGTAACGTACACCATCACTGCCACTGCAGCCAATACCTTGCCGGCGCAGGTGACCAACACGGTGACCGTGACGCCGCCGCCTGATGCACGGTGCTTTGTCAACGGGCAGGTTGCCAGCCCCTGCTCGGTATCGGTCAGCAACCAGTCGATGGGCGCGGTCAGCGTGACCAAGACCTCCAGCGTCACCGGCCCGCTGTCGCCGGGCGGCAGCGTGGTGTACACCGTGGCGGTACTCAATACCAGTGCGGTAGCGGTCACCAACGTCGCGGTGAGCGACCCGGTGCCCGCGGGCATCGTGGCCAGCCAGACCTGGACTTGCGCCGGCACGGGCGCAGCTTGCCCGGCCGCCAGCGGCTCGGGCGCCATCACCGACACCATCGCCAGCATGCCGGCGGGCAGTTCGGTCACCTACACGATCACCGCCACGGCGGCGAGCACCTTGCCGCCGCAGGTGACCAACACCGTGACGGTGACGCCGCCGACCGACGTGCAGTGCTACATCGACGGCAAGGTGGCCAGCCCGTGCGCGGTGTCGGTGAGCAACCCGCCGACGCCGCCGGAGCCGCCGAGGCCCCCGGTGGCCGCGATTCCCACCACGTCGCCGGAAGGCCTGATCGCCCTGGCGCTGATGATGCTGGGGGCGGCCGGCTGGGCTTCGCGCCGGGCGCGGCAGCGCCGCTGAGCGCCAACGCAGCGTCGCGGCAAGCCCGCAAGGTCAAGTGCCTTGCGGGCTTTCAATTTGGCGCCGCTCATTACAATCGCCCTTTTGTTTGCTGGGGTGAAGACAAAAGTGGCATCCGGTACGGTGGCGGTGGTGGATTACGGCATGGGCAACCTGCGCTCGGTGGCGCAGGCGGTGATTCATGCCACCACCGACACGCGCGTCAACGCCGTCATCACGCAAGACCCGCGCGTGGTGCGCGACGCGCACCGTGTGGTGTTGCCGGGGCAGGGCGCCATGGCCGACTGCATGCGTGAACTGCGCGAATCCGGGCTGCTCGAATCGGTGCTGGAGGCGGCGGCTACGAAGCCGCTGTTCGGCGTCTGCGTCGGCATGCAGATGCTGCTGGACCACAGCGCCGAAGGCCGCACGGCCGAGGGCACGCCGGGCCTGGGGCTGATCGGCGGCGAAGTGATCCGGTTCGACCTGGCGGGCCAGTCGGCGCCGGATGGCAGCCGCTACAAGGTGCCGCAGATGGGCTGGAACCGCGTGCACCAGAGCCGCCCGCACCCCGTGTGGGGCGATGTGGCCGACGGCGAATGGTTCTACTTCGTGCACAGCTTCTACGCCCGCCCGCTGGATGCACGTCACAGTGTGGGCGAGACGGACTACGGCGGCCGCTTTACCTCGGCCGTGGCGCGCGATAATATTTTCGCCACCCAGTTCCACCCCGAAAAAAGTGCCGATCAGGGCCTGGCCCTGTACCGCAACTTCCTGCACTGGAACCCCTGAAGAGGTTCGGCGTTGAGCGTTCAACGTTCAGCGTGAGTGCGACTTCCATTGCCAACGCTTGAGGCTCCATCGGTATGTTGTTGATTCCCGCCATCGACTTGAAAGACGGCCACTGCGTGCGCCTGAAACAGGGCGACATGGACCAGGCCACCACCTTCAGCGAGTCGCCCGCCGACATGGCCGCGCACTGGCTGGCGCAGGGCGCGCGGCGCCTGCACCTGGTGGACCTGAACGGCGCCTTTGCCGGCAAGCCGCAGAACCTGTCGGCCATCAAGGCCATCCTGAAAGCCGTGGGCGACGACATTCCGGTGCAGCTGGGCGGCGGCATTCGCGACCTCGACACCATCGAGCAGTACATCGACGCCGGCCTGCGCTACGTCATCATCGGCACCGCGGCGGTCAAGAACCCAGGCTTTTTGAAAGACGCGTGCACCGCCTTCGGCGGCCACGTCATCGTCGGGCTGGATGCGAAAGACGGCAAGGTCGCCACCGATGGCTGGAGCAAGCTCACCGGCCACGAGGTGGTCGACCTGGCCCGCAAGTTCCAGGACTGGGGCGTCGAATCCATCATCTACACCGACATCGGCCGCGACGGCATGCTCAGCGGCATCAACGTCGACGCCACGGTCAAGCTGGCGCAGGCGCTGACCATCCCGGTCATCGCCTCGGGCGGCCTCAGCAACATGACCGATATCGAGGCGCTGTGCGCCGTCGAGGGCGAGGGCATCGAAGGCGTGATCTGCGGGCGCGCCATCTATTCGGGCCACCTCGATTTCGCGCAGGCGCAGGCGCGCGCCGACCAGTTGAACGGCGGCGCCTGAGCACCGCCAGGTCTGTCAAGCCGCGTCCTCAAGACGCGCCTTTGGCTGACGTGCAGCGCGCCGGTGCGCTGGAACAATGCCGTCACCATGAACCTTGCCAGCCTGTTCGGCGGCCTTGCCGACCATACCCTTGAGTTGCCCACGGGCGATCGCGTTGCCGTTTCGTCCCACGGCGGCCAGGTGCTGCACTGGCGCGTGGACGACGTCGAGGAACTGCTGTACCTCAGCCCCGCCGCGTCGGCGTCGGACGGACAGGCGATTCGCGGCGGCATCCCCGTCTGCTGGCCCCAGTTCAACATGCGCGGGCCGTTGCCCAAGCACGGCTTTGCGCGCCATGCCACGTGGCGGCTGCATGGCCGCGACGACACCAGTCTGCTGCTGGAGTTGACGCCCGCCGATCTGACCGAGGCCGAGCGCGCCGCCTGGCCGCACGAATTTCAGCTGCGCCAGAAGATCGACCTGGCGCCGGGGCAACTCACCGTGACGCTGGACGTCAGCAACCTGGGCCAGGCGCCGTTTGACTTCACCACCGCGCTGCACACGTACCTGCGCGTGGCGGACGTAGCGCAAGCCCAGCTGAGCGGGCTGGAACGCACCCTGATGTCAGACGGACAGGCCACGACCCGCAGCGCTTTTCAGCCTCCGCGCTTCGGCGCCGCGGTGGACCGCGTCCATCATGTGCCGCCCCCCGCCGATGACGACACCTTCCATGAGTTGCAGTGGACCTTGACCACGCCGGCGCGCACGCTCACGCTGCGCCAGAGCGACACGCTGCCCGACGTGGTGGTGTGGAACCCGGGACCGGACGCGGGCATCGCCGACTTGGCCGAAGACGAATGGCGCCAGTTTGTGTGTGTGGAGGCGGCTGCCGTGGACGTGCCGGTGACGCTGGCGCCCGGCGCCGAGTGGATTGGCTGGCAGGCGATCACGTTGCAGAGATGACCCCCTGTGCCGCTGGCGCGGCTTCCCCCAAAGGGGGACGACGCCAGTGGCCGGGCCAAGCCCTTTCGACGGCGTCCTGACACGGCCTGCTGCGCGGCCTTTCGTTTTTTGGGCGCGAACCGCAGGCTGTCTGTCAGCGAATCAATTGCACGCGCACGCCGATGGCCGCCGCGTCCAAATCCCCCCAGGCGCGATCGGCGGTCACCGCCACGCCCTGCATGCCGCGCGCCAGCGCCAGACAGGCGCGGTCGCCCAGCGACAGGCCGTACTCACGCGTGACGGCACGCAGCGCGGCGCAGGCGGTGGCTTGTTCGGCGTCGAAGTCGATGGGCTGCACGTCGATCTGCTTCAGCACGCGACTGAACTGCTCAGGCGGTAGACCCTTGTCCACCAGTTTGGTGCCCACTTCGGCGATGTTGACGCTGCTGGCGACGCATTCCTGGTCTTCGAGCAACGCGTCGACGACCTCGGCACCGGGCTCGCTTTGCATCACCGCCAGCAGCGCGGAGGCGTCCAGCACGTACAGCACGTCCGCGCTCCGTCAGTCCCGCGCGGCTTCTGCGCGGCGTTCGGCGATGAATTCGTCCACTAGACTCACGTCGTCTGGCACGTTCAGGCGCTTCATCAGGTCGGCAAAGTAAGCGCGCCGCTGCGCGGTGCGCTGGGCGGCCGAGGTAAGCACCAGGCTGCCGTCCTTGACTTCGGCGTAAATTCGGCTGCCGGGCTTGAAGCCCAGTTGCTCGCGCAGCGCTGCCGGAATCAGCACGCGGCCGTTGTCGGAAATGGCAAGGCTGGTCATGAATGCCTCCATAGGTCAGAAATTTAATTCTGACAGATAAACCGAAATTGTCAAAAAAACCCAATGCTTGCCAAACGCATCATCCCCTGCCTTGACGTCACCGGCGGCCGCGTCGTCAAAGGCGTCAACTTCGTCGAACTGCGCGACGCCGGCGACCCGGTCGAAATTGCCGCGCGCTACAACGAGCAGGGCGCGGACGAACTCACCTTCCTCGACATCACGGCCACCAGCGACGGGCGCGACGTGATCCTGCACATCATCGAGGCGGTCGCCAGCCAGGTTTTCATACCCCTCACGGTGGGCGGCGGCGTGCGCACGGTGGACGATGTGCGGCGGCTGCTGAATGCCGGCGCCGACAAGACCAGTTTCAACTCGGCCGCGATTGCCAACCCGCAGGTGATCCGCGACGCCTCGGCCAAGTACGGCTCGCAGTGCATCGTGGTGGCCATCGACGCCAAGCGCCGCTTTGGCGACGACCTGATGGCGCGCGGCGAGGGCTGGGACGTGTACAGCCACGGTGGCCGCAAGAACACCGGGCTCGACGCCATCGAGTGGGCCAAGCAGATGGCCGAGCACGGCGCCGGCGAGATTTTGCTGACCAGCATGGACAAGGACGGCACCAAGAGCGGCTTCGACCTGGAGCTTACTCGCACCGTGGCCGAGGCCGTGACGGTGCCCGTGATCGCCTCGGGCGGCGTGGGCAACCTGGACCATCTGGCCGACGGCGTGCAATACGGCCTGGCCGATGCCGTGCTGGCGGCCAGCATCTTTCACTACGGCGAATACACGGTGGCGCAGGCCAAGCAGCGCATGGCCGAGCGCGGCATCACGGTTCGGCGCTGATGGTTTTTAAGTCTAATCGACCGCTGGCGCTTGACCAGACTGCGCTGATAGCTATTAAAAATAGAGCAAACTTTCTTGCCGCAGCGCAACCGCCTGCGCCTTTTTTTGGTGCATCATTGACCGTTTGGTTCACAGTCCACCTTGCAAGGAGCCCGTTGAGTGAGCGCCACCAGCCTTGAAGAATTTCTGAGTGCCGTGCAGCGGCGCGATCCGCAGCAGCCCGAGTTCCTGCAAGCCGTGCGCGAAGTGATGACCTCGCTGTGGCCGTTTCTGGACCGGCACCCGCGCTATCGCGAGCACGGTCTGCTGGAGCGCCTGGTCGAGCCCGACCGCGTGATCCAGTTCCGCGTGGCCTGGGTGGATGACAAGGGGCAGACGCAGGTCAACCGCGCCTTCCGCGTGCAGCACAGCATGGCCATCGGCCCGTACAAGGGCGGCATGCGCTTTCACCCCAGCGTGAACCTGTCGATCCTGAAATTTTTGGGCTTCGAGCAGACGCTGAAAAATGCGCTGACCACGCTGCCCATGGGCGGCGGCAAGGGCGGCAGCGACTTCGACCCCAAGGGCAAGAGCGATGGCGAGGTGATGCGCTTCTGCCAGGCGCTGATGACCGAGCTGTACCGCCACCTGGGCGCCGACACCGACGTGCCCGCCGGCGACATCGGCGTGGGCGCGCGCGAAGTCGGCTTCATGGCCGGCATGATGAAAAAGCTGGCCAACGACGCCGGCAGCGTGTTCACCGGGAAGGGCATGTCCTACGGCGGCAGCCTGATGCGCCCCGAGGCCACCGGCTACGGCACGGTGTACTTCGCGCAGGAGATGCTGCGCCGCAAGCAGATGGGCTTCGAGGGCCGCAGCGTCAGCATCTCCGGCTCGGGCAACGTGGCGCAGTACGCGGCCGACAAGGCCATGGAACTGGGCGCCAAGGTCGTCACGCTGTCCGACTCCGACGGCACCCTGGTGTGCGAAGCCGGCATGACCGAAGGCCTGCTGAAGGACGTGATGGATTTCAAGAACGTGCAGCGCGGCCGCCTGAAGGACTTTGCCACGCAGCACAAGCTGAAGTTCGAGGCCGGCAAGCGCCCCTGGCACGTGCCGGTCGACATTGCGCTGCCCTGCGCCACGCAGAACGAGCTGGACGCACAGGATGCCAAGCACCTGATCGCCAACGGCGTGGTCTGCGTGGCCGAAGGCGCCAACATGCCCAGCACGCTGGAGGCGGTGGATTGCTTCTTGGCCGCCGGCACGCTGTACGCGCCGGGCAAGGCCAGCAACGCGGGCGGCGTGGCCACCTCGGGCCTGGAGATGAGCCAGAACGCCATGCGCCTGTCGTGGACGCACAGCGAAGTGGACCTGCGCCTGCACGAAATCATGAAGGACATTCACGGCAACTGCGTGCGCCACGGCGAAAAGAGCGATGGCAGCGTCAACTACGTCGAAGGCGCCAACGTCGCCGGCTTCGTGAAGATTGCCGACGCCATGCTGGCGCAGGGCGTGCTCTGACCACCCCAGGCTCCAGGGGCTTCGCCATGCTCCGCCACCCCCTCAGGGGGCATCACCGACGGCCGGTGCAAGCCCGGCCGGGGTGATCTGGCAGGGCCTGCTGCGCGGCCGTTCGATCGCTGATTTGAGTGCAATGGGCCTCCAGCGCTTGATGGACAAGCGCAATCAGCTATCAAAAACGTAGTGCCAGAGCGCTTGCGCGAATCCCCGACAATCCTTCCATGAACTGGCTGGACGAAGTCAAATGGGACGCGCAGGGCCTGGTGCCCGTGATCGCGCAGGAGCAGGGCACGGGCGACGTGCTGATGTTCGCGTGGATGAACCGCGAGGCGCTGGCCAAGACGGCTGAACTGGGCCGCGCGGTGTATTTCAGCCGCTCGCGCGGCAAACTGTGGTTCAAGGGCGAGGAATCGGGCCACGTGCAGCAGGTGCACGACATCCGCATCGACTGCGACGCCGACGTAGTGCTGCTGAAAGTCACCCAACTGGGGCACGACCCCGGCATTGCCTGCCACACCGGGCGCCACAGCTGCTTTTTCAGCGTGCTGAAGGACGGCGCGTGGCACGTGGTGGAGCCGGTCTTGAAAGACCCGGAATCGATCTACAAATAACTGCGTATGCCTTCTGAAGACACCCTGGCGCGGCTGACGGCCGTCATCGAAAGCCGCAAGCCCTCGGCCGGCGGCGATCCGGAAAAGAGCTATGTGGCGCGCCTGCTGCACAAGGGGCCGGACGCGTTCCTCAAGAAAATTGGCGAGGAAGCCACCGAAGTCGTGATGGCGGCCAAGGATGCCGACCACGGCGGCGCGCGCGACAAGATCGTCGCCGAGATGGCCGACCTGTGGTTCCACGGCATGGTGGCGCTGGCGCACTACGGCCTGTCCGCCGCCGACGTGGTGGCGGAACTGGCGCGCCGCGAGGGACTCTCAGGCATCGAGGAAAAAGCGCTGCGCAAGGTGCGCGAGCGCGAAGGCGGATGACCCGATACGCGACGAAAGGAGCCGCATCATGAGCAACAACGACGTCATCGACGTGGAACCGATTGGCGGGCGCGGTCCGGCGGGCGGCAAGGCCGATTCGCTCAAGACCTGGGGATGGGTGAGCTACATCCTGCACCTGATCGTGGCCGTGGCCGCGGTGGTGCCGGGCGCGCAGGTCAGCATTGCGCTGCTCATCATCGCGCTGGTGATGGACCTGGTGAAGAAGGACGAAGCCGTCGGCACCTGGCAAGAAAGCCACTTCAAGTGGCGCATCAGCTCGGTGCTGTGGGCCGGCGTGCTGTACGTGGCGACGCTGCCGCTGTATCTGCTGCTGTACCTGCCGGGCGCGGTGGCCTGGGCCATCATTTCCATCTGGTTCCTCTACCGCATCGTCAAGGGCATGGTGCGCATGAACGCCGGGCGCGCCGTGACGGCCTGACGCACGCCTGAAACGCCGCCAACCGTGTGCCATGCTGGCCGGCGGTTCGCGGCGTTGTCTTGTGACCTCCGCATAATCGGCGCATGACAAAAAACGGCAACGGCCGCGCGGCAGGCAAAACCATCAACCTCGCGCTGCAGGGCGGCGGCTCGCACGGGGCCTTTACCTGGGGCGTGCTCGACGCGCTGCTGGAAGACGGCCGCCTGCGCTTTGAAGGCGCCAGCGGCACCAGCGCCGGTGCCATGAATGGCGTGGTGCTGGCGCACGCCTTGGCCCGCGCGCATGAGGACGGGCTGAAAGGCGGCGATGCGCGCGAAGCCGCGCGCGCCGCGCTGTCGCGCTTCTGGGACGGCGTGGGCGTCATGGGCAGCTTCATGACCGGCCTGCCGCTGGCGGGCGTGCAGATGCTGGGCCCGTGGTTCGCGCAGTGGATTTCGCCCTACCAGGCCAACCCGTTCGGCGTGAACCCGCTGCGCGAGCTGCTGCGCCGCGAAGTGGACTTCGAGCTGCTGGCGCGCCAGCGCCAGCTCAAGCTGTTCATCACGGCCACCAACATCCGCACCGGGCGCGGCGACATCTTCAGCGGCGCCCAGGTGTCGGCCGACGCCGTGATGGCCTCGGCCTGCCTGCCGTCGCTGTATCAGGCCGTGCAGGTGGGCGACGAGTTCTACTGGGACGGCGGCTATTCGGGCAACCCGGCCATCTATCCGCTGATCTACGAAACCCGCAGCGCCGACATGCTGCTGGTGCAGATCAACCCGATCGAGTCGCCCTACAAGCCCGGCGCCAGCGCGCCCGAGATCATGGAGCGCGTGAACGAAATCACCTTCAACGCCCCGTTGCTGGCCGAGATGCGCGCCATGGAATTCGTCAGCCGCCTGCTGGCCGAGGGGCGCCTGGACCCGGCGCGCTACAAGGACGTGCTGCTGCACCGCGTGGACGGCGGCGCGGCGCTGGCCGAATTCGGCGCCGCCAGCAAGGCGCGCGCCGACGTGGCGTTTCTGCGCCGCCTGTTCCAGCTGGGGCGCGAGGCCGCAGCTGCCTGGCTGCAGGCGCACTTCGACGACGTCGGTGTGCGCTCCAGCGTCGAAAAGGTCAGCCGCGCCAAGATTCAACCTGCCGAGAAAGCCAAGCCATGAGTGCTCCCGCCCACGACCCGAACTGCATCTTCTGCAAGATCGTCGCCGGCCAGATTCCGTCAAAGAAGGTCTACGAAGACGATGAGCTGTTTGCCTTTCACGACATCCATCCTTGGGCGCCGGTGCACTTTCTCATCGTGCCCAAGGCGCACATCGTGTCGATGGCGCACGTGGGCCCCGAGCACGAGGCGCTGCTGGGCCGCCTCATGGCGCTGGCGCCGCGGCTGGCGCTGGAGCAGGGCTGCAACCCCTACCCGGACGGCGGCTACCGCATCGTCGTCAACACCGGTGCCGAAGGCGGGCAGGAAGTGCACCACCTGCACGTGCACGTGATGGGCGGCCCGCGGCCGTGGGTGAGGGGTTGAGCTTCGCGCCGCGGCGGGATTGCGGGGCGGGGGAACCTGCGGTCACGCCCGCCGTCTAAAATGACTCGAACGGTGCGCATCGAGCCGCGCCAAGGAGAATGACATGGGTAGTTTTTCCATTTGGCACTGGCTGATCGTGCTGTTGATCGTGGTGATGATTTTCGGCACCAAGAAGCTGAAGAACATCGGCACCGACCTGGGCGGCGCCGTCAAGGGCTTCAAGGACGGCATGAAGGAAGGTTCTTCCGAAGCCGACAAGGCCCCTGCCGGCCAGGTGACCAACACGGCCACCGCCGCCAAGGAAACCATTGACGTGCAGGCCAAGGAAAAAACCTGACGGTTTTTCCGGTTGAGCGTTCGACGTCCGGCGTTGAGCGTGATGCAGGCGGTTTTCGCCGAACGCTCAACGCTTAACGCTCAACCATTCCATGCTGGACCTCGGTATTTCGAAGATGGCGCTGATCGGCGCCGTCGCGCTGATCGTCATCGGCCCCGAAAAGCTGCCGCGCGTGGCCCGCACGGTGGGCACGCTGCTGGGCAAGGCGCAGCGCTACGTGGCCGACGTCAAGGCCGAGGTCAACCGGGCAATGGACCTGGACGAACTCAAGAAGATGAAGGAATCGGTGGAAGAGGCCGGCCGAGAGGTCGAAAAAGGCATCTACTCCACCAAGGCCGACTTCGAAAAGGACTGGAGCAGCGTGACCGCCGGCCTGGACGGCAGCGCTGACACGTCGTCGGGTGACGCCACCACCCCCGCGTGGGAGCCGCCGCCGCCCGAATACCGCCGTCCCAACAAGAACTGGCGCCTCAAGCGTGGCGCCACGCCGCAGTGGTACAAGGTGCGCCACGGCGTGCGGCGGCAGGTGCAGTCGGGCGCGGCGCGCGTGGCGCGCTTCCGTCCGCGCAAGCCGGGCGCGTGACGCGCCGGCCGCCCCTGCACACCGGCGCGAGCCGTCAGCGACAATCGCTGTTCTCATGAACGACCCCACTTCCAAGCCCGAATCCGAAGACGAATTGGCCGGCACCGAGCAGCCCTTCGTCGCGCACCTGATGGAGCTGCGCGACCGGCTGATCAAGGCGCTGGTGGCCATCGGCGTGGTGGCGGGCGCACTGGCGCTGTACCCCGGCCCCGGCGCGCTGTACGACCTGCTGGCGCAGCCGCTGGTGGCGCACCTGCCGGCCGGCGCCACCATGATCGCCACCTCGGTCATCTCGCCCTTCATGGTGCCGCTGAAGATTTTGCTGATGGCGGCCTTCCTCATCGCGCTGCCGGTGGTGCTCTACCAGGTGTGGGCGTTCGTCGCGCCAGGGCTGTATTCGCACGAAAAAAAGCTGGTGTTGCCGCTGGTCATCTCCAGCACCGTGCTGTTCTTCATGGGCGTGGCGTTTTGCTATTTCTTCGTCTTTGGCAAGGTGTTCACCTTCATCCAGAGCTTTGCGCCCAAGAGCATCACCGCCGCGCCCGATATCGAGGCTTACCTGAGCTTCGTGCTGACCATGTTCCTGGCCTTTGGCCTGGCGTTCGAGGTGCCGATCGCCGTGGTGGTGCTGGCGCGGCTGGGCATGGTGAGTATCGATCAGCTCAAGGCTTTTCGCGGCTACTTCATCGTGCTGGCCTTCGTCATCGCCGCCATCGTCACGCCGCCCGACGTGGTGTCGCAGCTGGCGCTGGCCATTCCCATGTGCCTGCTGTACGAAGTGGGCATCTGGGCAGCGCGGATATTCATCCAGCACACCCAGGCCCCCGAGGACAGCGAGACCGAATCGCCAGCCAAGCCCTGAGTGGCCGGTGCACGCCGCGCGGCCACGCCTGCGCGCGCAACAATCAGTTGAATTGGCCCGCAGCGCTTGATGTGAAAGCGCTTTTAGCTATGAATTTGATAGTTTTCAGCGCTGCGGCGCGGCCTGAGGCCTGAGCACCGGGCGCTGCGCTGGCGTCACGTTCAGTTCCACCCGATCGCCACGGCGCTGCAGCACGAAGGGCGCGGCCTGGCCCGGCGCCAGCGCGGCGATGCGCGTCAGCAGCTCGGACACGGTGTGCACCGGCTGGCCGCCCACCTGCGTGATGACGTCGCCCGGACGGATGCCCGCCGCCGCCGCGGGCCCGCTGTTGAGCACGCCGGTGACCATGACGCCCTGGCCGGTCTGCACGCCAAAGGTCTGCGCCAGCTCGGGCGTCAGCTCGTTGGGTTCCACGCCGATCCAGCCGCGCACCACCTGGCCGTTCTTGACGATGCTTTCCATCACCTGCTTGGCGGTGCTGACCGGGATGGCAAAGCCGATGCCCATGCTGCCGCCCGAACGCGAATAGATGGCCGTGTTGATGCCCATCAGGTTGCCGCTGACGTCGGTCAGCGCGCCGCCCGAATTGCCGGGGTTGATGGCGGCGTCGGTCTGGATGAAGTTCTCGAACGTGTTGATGCCCAGCTGGTTGCGACCCAGCGCGCTGACGATGCCGCTGGTCACCGTCTGGCCGACGCCGAACGGGTTGCCGATGGCCAGCACCGTGTCGCCCACCTGCAGCGCGTCGGAATTGCCCAGCGTCATCACGGGCAGCTTGTCCAGCGTGATGCGCAGCACCGCCAGGTCGCTCTCGGGGTCGGTGCCGATCACCTTGGCCGGGGCGCGGCGCGCGTCGGGCAGCACCACCTCGATCTGGTCGGCGTCGGCCACGACGTGGTTGTTGGTCAGGATGTAGCCCTCGGGGCTCATGATGACGCCCGATCCTAGGCCCGACTGCTGCTGCATGTCCGCGCGGTCGCCAAAGAAGAAGCGAAACCACGGGTCGTTGCTTTGCGGCCCGCGCGCGTTGGTGCTGGTGTTGATGCTGACCACCGCCGGCGCCGCCTTGCGCACCGCGCCCGACAGGCTGCCGGGCGCGGGCGGGCCGGCGGGCGCGGGTGGCGCTTCCAGGATCGAGATGGTGCCGGTGCTGCCGGGCACCGCGGCGCCGCGCTGCAGCCACTGCGGTTTCAGCGTGCCGACGACGAAGTAGGCGGCCAGCAGCACGGTGACCACTTGGGCGAACAGGAGCCAGAGGCGTTTCATCGGGGGGGAGGCTTTCGTTGGAACGGAGACCCGGCGCTGGCGCACGGCGGACAGGGTGCAAATTTTAGGGCGAGGGGCGCAAAGACAAGGCGCGGGCGCGCGCAAGCTATCCGCCCGGCCGCCAGCCAGCCAGCGTTGGCCTGCCTCAGCGCATTTCGAACAACTCCTGATGAAACGCGGTGGCTGGCACGCCCTGCGCCAGCAAATCGGCGCGCAGCGCCTGGCCAAAGCGGGCTGGGCCGCAGAACCACACGCTGGCGTCGCGCCAGCCTGGCACGGCCGCGCGCAGGCGCTCGCCCGACAGGCGGTCGTCGCGCCCGTCCACCAGCACGTGCAGGCGCACGCCGGCGGCGGCCGCGTCGGCGCGCAGCTTGTCCAGCGCGATCGGGTCGGCCACGGCGGTGGGGTGGAACAGGTCAATCTCGCGCGGCAGGGCGCCTTCGCGCGCCAGCTGCTTCATGCGGGCGATGAAGGGTGTGATGCCAATGCCGGCGCCAATCCAGATCTGCCGCGCTTCGGGGCTGTCGAAGGTAAAGCAGCCGTAGGGGCCTTCCACCGTCACGGCCTGGCCCGTGCGCAGCTTTTGCGGCAGCGCGGAGGTGTGGTCGCCCAGTGCCTTGGTGATGAAGGTGATGCGCCGCGTCTGCGCGTCCCACGCCGAGGCGATGGTGTAGGGGTGCGCGCCCTCGGCGCGGCTGGAGGTGACGAAGGCGAACTGACCCGCGCGGTGGCCGCGCCAGCCTTCATCCAGGCGCAGCGTGGTTTCCAGCACGCCCAGCGCGGGGTAGGGTTGCAGCGCCTCGATCTGGCCGCCGACCTTGCGCGCCGCGCCCACGCGGCCGGCCAGCACCCACAGCGCCGACACCGTGCCCGCCGCCGTCAGCAGCGCCATCACCCAGCCGACGGGCTGCGTCCAGTAATCGAACTTGACCAGCACCACGGTGTGGAAGGCCAGCACCAGATAAGCCACGGCCAGCAGCTGGTGCGTCTTGGCGAACAGGCGGTACGGAAAGCGCTTGATCAGCGCCAGCGCGATCAGCACCACGGCGGCGTAAAAGGCCCATTCACCCAGCCCTTCGGCCAGCCCGCGCCAGCCGCGCAGCACGGCTTCCAGGCCGGTGAATTCGGGCGGCGTGCCGCCGCGCGCCGGCTTTTGCAGCCAACCCCAGCCAACCGCCCACTTGGCACCCTTGGCCCACAGCCAGTGCACGATGCCCACCACCAGCGCGCCAATGCCCAGCCACTTGTGCAGACGGTACATCTTGTCCAGACCGTCCAGGTGCGGCTCGAGCCAGCGGGGCCGCGTGGCCAGCACCATCGCCACCGACATCATGGCCATGGCCAGCACGCCGCTGTATTGCACCCACACGGTGCGAAAGGCAAAAAAGCCGCCCTGCGCGGGCCACCAGGTATCGGCCAGCAGCCACAGGCCGGTCAGCGCCAGCAGCAAGCCCCAGAAACTCCAATGGATTTTTTTCATCTTCACTCTCCGCTCTGCCTCACGCGTCATGCGTGAGCTGTGTGACCATAAGTGTCCATGCGTTATCTGAAAGCCAACTGAAGACCCCGTAAATCGCGGGTAAAGCGACTGGGGACGCAGATCCGCCCCGTGCGCGGCGGCCGCACGATTGGCCGAAAATGCGGCCATGTCTTCTGCCACCGCCATCGACCGCGCCGCGCTGCTGGCCGCCTGCCACGCCGAGCTGCAGCCCGAGCGCTTCAAGGACTACGGCCCCAATGGCCTGCAGGTCGAGGGCAAGCCGCGCATCGCCAAGCTGGTCAGCGGCGTGACGGCCAGCCGCGCGCTGATCGACGCCGCCATCGCCGCCGGGGCCGACGCCATCTTGGTGCACCACGGGCTGTTCTGGCGCGGGCAGGACGGGACCGTCACGGGGTGGATGAAGGAGCGCCTGAAGCGCCTGCTGGCGCACGACATCAACCTGCTGGCCTACCACCTGCCGCTGGACGCGCACCCCACGCTGGGCAACAACGCGCAACTGGGCCAGCGACTGGGGCTGCAGGCCACGGGGCGCTTCGGCGAGCAGGACCTGGGCTTTATCGGCCACCGCGCCGACGGCGAAGCCTTTGCAGACGCCGACGTGCTGGCGTGGCAGCTGGAGCACGTGCTGCATCGCCCCGTCACGCAGGTGGGGCAAGCGCATGAAGCTATCAACAAAATAGCGTGGTGCAGTGGCGGCGCGCAGGGTTATTTTGAATCGGCCATCGCCGCGGGGGCGCAGGCCTTCATCACGGGCGAGATTTCCGAGCCGCAGGCCCACCTGGCGCGCGAATGCGGCGTGGTGTTCTACGCCTGCGGCCACCACGCCACCGAACGCTACGGCGCGCCTGCGTTGGCGGCGCACGTGGCGGCGCAGTTGGGCATCGCCCACGAATTCATCGAGATCGACAACCCGGCGTGACGAATGCTACTGAAAAGGTAGCTGATTGCGCTGTCTGGACAAGCGCTGGAGGCTGAAATTGCTTGAAACCCCGCCCGGCCTGCGGCCGCTGGCCGTGACCATGGGCGACCCGGCCGGCATCGGCCCCGAGATCATCGCCAAGGCCTTCCGCGACGCGCCCGACGTCATGCGCGGCTGCTTCGTCGCCGGTGACGTGGCCACCCTGCGGCGCGCCGCCGCTGGGGTGACGGGCGAGGGCGTGGCGCTGCCGGTGGCCGCCATCGAACAGCCCGCCGACGCCTTGTGCGCGCCGCCGCGCTGCGTGCCGGTGCTGCAGGTGGTCGAGCCGCCGCCGCAGCCGGTGCCGCTGGGGCAGGTCAGTGCCGACGGCGGCCGGCTGGCGGGCGATGCCGTGTTCTGGGCCGCCCGGGCCGCGCTGCGCGGCGACATCGCGGCCCTGGTGACCGCGCCCCTGCACAAGGAGGCGCTGGCCGCCGCTGGCGATCCGTATGCGCGCTACCCCGGCCACACCGAACTGCTGCAGGCCGTGGCGGCCGAACACGGGGGCCGCCCGGTCAGCCAAGTGCCGGTGCGCATGATGCTGGCCAACGACGAACTGCGCACCGTGCTGGTCAGCATTCACCTCTCGTTGCGCCGCGCCATCGAGCAGGTGACGGCTGAAAATATTCTTCAGACCCTGCGCATTACGCATCAATCTGTTGGTGCGGCGCTACAAAAAACGCCGCGCATCGCGGTCGCCGGGCTGAACCCTCATGCGGGCGAGGGCGGTTTGTTTGGCACCGAAGAGGCCGACGTCATTGCCCCCGCCATCGCGCAGGCGCGCGCCGAAGGCATCGACGCACGCGGCCCGTTTGCGCCCGACACGGTGTTCATGCGGGCGCGCGGTTTTGCCGAATTCGACGTGGTGGTGGCGATGTACCACGACCAGGGGCTGATTCCCGTGAAATACCTGGGCGTGGAGCAGGGCGTGAACGTGACGCTGGGCCTGCCGCTGGTGCGCACCAGCCCCGACCACGGTACCGCCTTCGACATCGCCGGGCGCGGCGTGGCCGATGCGTCGAGCCTGATCGCCGCCACCCGCATGGCGCGCCAGCTGTCGCAATAAAAAACGCCCGCAGCGCTGGGCTGGCGGGCGTTTGTGGCTACTGTTTAGATAGCTATCAGCGCTTCAGGCTGTCGCGGATTTCGCGCAGCAGTTGCACTTCTTCCGCCGGGGCCTCGGGCGCGGGCGCCGGCTCTTCCTTCTTCAGGCGGTTGATCTGCTTGACCATCATGAAGATGATGAACGCCAGCAGGATGAAGTTGACCAGGATGGTGATGAAGTTGCCGTAGGCGAACACGGCGCCGGCCTTCTTGGCGGCTTCCAGCGGCATGCCCGCGGCCTGGCCGGCCAGCGGAATGTAGTAGCTGGAAAAGTCGAGCCCGCCAAACAGCTTGCCGACGACCGGCATGATCAGGTCGCCCACGATCGAGTCGACGATCTTGCCGAACGCCCCGCCGATGATCACGCCGACCGCCAGGTCGATGGCGTTGCCCTTGACCGCGAATTCCCGGAACTCTTGCATCATGCCCATGTATTTTTCCTCCAAAGGGTGGTGAACAGACCGCCAGTATTCTCGCTGCTCGCGCGCTGTCAATCCCACCCCGCCGCGCGCCAAGAACGCTTGTTGCGCTCCGCTACAATCCTTGATTGATTCGAGCACGAAAAATCATCCGCAGAGGACAGCCA
The DNA here is from genome assembly GCA_029780695.1 of Pseudomonadota bacterium. Lineage (GTDB taxonomy): Bacteria > Pseudomonadota > Gammaproteobacteria > Burkholderiales > Burkholderiaceae_C > Ottowia. The sequence goes on along the minus strand of JAKOYD010000147.1, from coordinate 48,159 downwards.
TGAGCGACGCACCGTCCAGCAACTTCACCCCCGCGCCCCTAGACGGCACCAAGCGCACCTGGCTGATCGCCTCGAGTTGCGTCGGTGCCGCCGGCGCCGTGGCACTGGCCACGCCCTTCGTCAGCAGCTTCGCGCCGTCCGAAAAGGCCAAGGCCGCCGGCGCCGCCGTCGAGGTGGACATCTCCTCGGTCAAGCCGGGCGAGAAAGTCACCGTCGAATGGCGCGGCAAGCCGGTATGGATCATGCGCCGCACGCCCGAGCAGCTGGCCTCGCTGAAGAAAACCGACGCCGAGGTGGCGGACCCGAATTCCGAGCGCACCGCGTTCCCGACGCCCGAATACGCCAAGAACGAGACCCGCTCCATCAAGCCCGAGCTGCTGGTGGTCATTGGCATCTGCACGCACCTGGGCTGCTCGCCCGGCGACAAGTTTGCAACCGGCGCGCAGCCGTCGCTGCCCGACAACTGGCAAGGCGGCTTTCTGTGCGCCTGCCACGGCTCCACCTTCGACCTGGCGGGACGCGTGTTCAAGAACAAGCCGGCGCCCGACAACCTGGAGGTGCCGCCCCACATGTACCTGTCCGACAGCAAGCTGCTGATCGGCGAAGACAAGAAGGCATAAAGAGGCGGCCATGGCAGAGTTCAAGGAAATCTCCCCCAACGCGCCCTTGGGCGCCAAGGTAACCAACTGGTTCGAGAATCGCTTTCCGACCGCGTTTGCGGAATACCGCAAGCACATGTCGGAGTACTACGCGCCGAAGAACTTCAACTTCTGGTATTTCTTCGGCTCGCTGGCCATGCTGGTGCTGGTGATCCAGATCGTCACCGGCATCTTCCTGGTGATGCACTACAAGCCGGACGCCGGCCCCGTGGGCGGCATTTTGGGCGCGCCGCCCATTGCCTTTGCCTCGGTCGAATACATCATGCGCGACGTGCCGGGTGGCTGGTTCATTCGCTACATGCACTCCACGGGCGCATCGGCGTTTTTCATCGTCGTCTATCTGCACATGTTCCGCGGCCTGCTGTACGGCAGTTACCGCAAGCCGCGCGAACTGGTCTGGATCTTCGGCTGCGCCATCTTCCTGGCGCTGATGGCCGAGGCCTTCATGGGCTATCTGCTGCCCTGGGGTCAGATGTCCTACTGGGGCGCGCAGGTGATCGTGAACCTGTTCTCCGCCATTCCCTTCATCGGCCCCGATCTGGCGCTGCTGATCCGCGGCGACTACGTGGTGGGTGACGCCACGCTGAACCGCTTCTTCAGCTTCCACGTCATCGCCGTGCCGCTGGTGCTGATCGGCCTGATCGTGGCGCACCTGCTGGCGCTGCACGACGTGGGCTCGAACAACCCCGACGGCATCGAAATCAAGAAGGGCCCCAAGGGCAACCGCTGGTCGCCCGACGCCCCGGCCGACGGCATCCCGTTCCATCCCTACTACTCGGTGCACGACATCATGGGCGTGGGCGTGTTCCTCATGGTGTTCTTCGCCGTGGTGTTCTTCGCGCCGGAGATGGGTGGCTACTTCCTCGAGTACAACAACTTCGTGCCGGCCGACCCGTTGGTGACGCCGCTGCACATCGCGCCGGTGTGGTATTTCACGCCCTTCTACTCGATGCTGCGCGCCACCAACGGTGTGATGGTCAACGTGCTGTGCGCCATCATCGCGCTGGGCGTGGTGCTGGCCTTCCTGAAGTGCCGCTGCTCGATGGCGCTGAAAGTGGGGCTGGCCGTGGCCGGCGTGGTGGCCATCGCGCTGCTCAAGACCTTCGACGCCAAATTCTGGGGCGTGGTCGTCATGGGCGGCGCCGTCATCATCCTGTTCTTCCTGCCTTGGCTCGACCGCAGCCCGGCGCGCTCCATCCGCTACCGACCTGACTGGCACAAGTGGCTGTACGCCGTGTTCGTGGTGTGGTTCCTGATCCTGATGGTGCTTGGCATCATGGTGCCGGGCCCGATCTTCGCCACGCCGTCGCTGGCCTGGCTCACCAACGAACTGGTCGCCATGATCGGCACGCTGTTCTACTTCGGCTTCTTCCTGCTGATGCCTTGGTGGAGCCAGCAGGGCGAGCCCAAGCCGGTGCCGGACCGCGTTACCTTCAAGCCGCACTGAGCACCCGGGAGAAAAGCAAAATGAACCTCTGGAAGAAACTGCTTCTCGGGCTGGCGCTGGCCATGAACATCGCCGCTGCGCACGCAGCCGGCGGCGGCATTGCATGGGACAAGGCGCCGGGCAAGTTGACCGATCAGGCCTCGTTGCAGAACGGTGCAAAGATCTTCGTCAACTACTGTCTCAGCTGCCACTCGGCCACCTTCATGCGCTACAACCGCCTGCGCGACCTGGGGCTGAATGACCAGCAAATCAAGGACAACCTGCTGTTCACGTCCGACAAGGTTGGCGACATGATGAAGTCGGCCATCGACCCCGCGCAGGCCAAGGCCTGGTTTGGCGCCAACCCACCTGACCTGACGCTGGTCGCGCGCTCGCGCGCGGGCGCCAACGGCTCGGGGGCCGACTATCTCTACACGTTGCTGCGCAGCTACTACCGCGACCCGGTCAAGCCCACCGGCTGGAACAATCTGGCGTTCCCCAACATCGGCATGCCGCACCCGCTGTGGCAACTGCAGGGCGAGCGCAAGCCCGTGTACGAAACGCGTGAGGAGCACGGGCACGAAGTCCACGCATTCACCGGCCGCTGGGAGCAGGTCACCGCTGGCGCCATGACGCCGCAGGAGTACGACACTGCCGTCGGTGACTTGGTGAACTTCCTGCAGTGGATGGGCGAGCCGGCGCAGAACAACCGCATCGCCATCGGCGTGTGGGTGCTGCTGTTCCTGCTGCTGTTCACCCTGGTGGCGTGGCGCCTGAACGCCGCGTACTGGAAAGACGTCAAATAATCTTTTCTCGATCACGCCCCGGCGCCAGCCGGGGTTGCGGAGTGGCGAGGCGCCCGACGGGCGCTTCCCCACTCCTTCGGTTTTAAGGAGCCTGCCGACATGATGGTGCTGTATTCCGGTACGACCTGCCCCTTTTCCCATCGCTGCCGCTTCGTGCTGTTCGAGAAGGGCATGGATTTCGAGATCCGCGATGTGGACCTCTACAACAAGCCCGAGGACATCGGGGTGATGAACCCGTACGGCCAGGTGCCGATCCTGGTCGAGCGCGACCTGATCCTGTACGAGTCGAACATCATCAACGAGTACATCGATGAGCGCTTCCCCCACCCTCAGCTGATGCCGGGCGACCCGGTGGATCGCGCGCGGGTGCGACTGTTCCTGCTCAACTTCGAGAAGGAACTGTTCACCCACGTGTCGACGCTGGAAAACCGTGCCAGCAAGAGCAACGAAAAAGCGCTGGAGAAAGCGCGCGCCAACATCCGCGACCGCCTGACGCAGATGGCGCCCGTGTTCCTCAAGAACAAGTACATCCTGGGCGAGAACTTCTCGATGCTGGACGTCGCGCTGGCACCGCTGCTGTGGCGCCTCGACTACTACGGCATCGACCTGTCGAAGAACGCCGCGCCGCTGCTGAAGTACGCCGAACGCATCTTCTCGCGTCCTGCCTACATCGAAGCCCTGACGCCATCCGAAAAGGTGATGCGCAAGTAAAGGCCGCCGCCGATGATGAACGCGCTCGAATCCAGTTCGACCCGCCCGTACCTGATTCGGGCGCTGTACGAGTGGTGCACCGACAACGCGCTGACGCCCTACATCGCCGTGCTGGCCGACGACACGGTGCAGGTGCCGCGCGAGTACGTGCAAAACGGCGAGATCGTGCTCAACATCAGCTTTGACGCCACCAGCGGCCTCAAGCTCGGCAACGAGTTCGTCGAGTTCAAGGCGCGCTTTGGCGGCGTGCCGCGCGACATCATGGTGCCGATGGACCGCGTCATCGCCATCTATGCGCGTGAAAACGGGCAGGGCATGGCCTTTCCGGTGCCCGTGCCTCAGGTGGCCGACGATGGCGTCGCGGACGACGCCGATGCTCCGGCCCACCCCGACGCACCGCCAGTGGTCGAAGCGGCCCCGCGCGGCGGCATGCAGCTGGTGCCCAGCGCCGATTCAGACGATGACCAGCCCACCGATCCGCCGCCGCCCCCGCAGCGCCAGCGACCGGCGCTCAAGCGCATCAAGTGATGCGACGCATATCGCTAGAATCCCACCTGTTTGCGCCGGCTTAGCTCAGTTGGTAGAGCACCCGCCTTGTAAGCGGTAGGTCGTCAGTTCGAATCCGACAGCCGGCACCATTTCAGCCCGCATCGCCTCCAGGGGATGCGGGCTTTCTGTTGTTCAAGGGGTGGGACGCGCCACCTTGACGCGGATGGTGGTCACGGGGTGGCCCGCTGTCGCCAGGGCTGAAACCAGCGCTGGCGTCAACTGCCGCAGCTTGGCCGCCGCGGCGTTGTGCGGCACCAGCAAGGTCCAGGTGTCGGCATCCGGCGCGCCCGCGCGCACCAGCGGGCGCAACGCGGGCGGCAGCAGGGGCAGCACCACCGCCAGGCGCGCTTTCGATTCAACAGCCAGTTCGCTCAGCCGCGCCAGCACCGGCGCCTGTGCGGCGGCCTGTTGCAGCGTGAGGGCGGATCGAGGCAGGGTAAAGGTCATGAGAGTGCATGGGGCGGGAAGCCGACCGGCTCATTATGCGCATGCCGGGCCAGTTAAAATGCATGGTTGTCCCGCGAAGCGCGGGCGGTTTGGGCATGTGGGCGTTTGTTCGAGCCTTGCATGCGGCCGCACAGCCCCCAGCTTCACGTCACTGGATTTTTTCTGGATAGTCGATCGTCGTTCGGTGCGCCCTCGTGGGCATCGCGATGACCGCGCACGCATGGCCACTTCCAACTTCCTCACCAAGATTTTCGGCAGCCGCAATGATCGCCTGCTCAAGCAATACCGCAAGAGCGCCGCGGCGATCAACGCCATGGAGCCCGCGCTGGAAAAACTGAGCGACGACGAGCTGCGAGCCAAGACGCAGGAGTTCAAGGACCGCGTCGCGGGCGGCGAAAGCCTCGAAAAGTTGCTGCCCGAGGCCTTCGCCGTGGTGCGTGAGGGCTCCAAGCGCGTCATGAAGATGCGCCACTTTGACGTGCAGCTGATCGGTGGCATGGCGCTGCACGAAGGCAAGATCGCCGAAATGCGCACCGGCGAGGGCAAGACGCTCACCGCCACGCTGCCGGTGTACCTGAACGCACTGGCCGGCAACGGCGTGCACGTGGTGACGGTGAACGACTACCTGGCCAACCGCGATGCCCAGTGGATGGGGCGTCTGTACAACTTCCTGGGCTTGACGGTGGGCGTCAACCTGCCGCAGATGCCGCGAGAGGACAAGCAGGCCGCCTACCACGCCGACATTACCTACGGCACCAACAACGAGTTCGGCTTCGACTACCTGCGCGACAACATGGTGTACGAGACGGGCGACCGCGTGCAGCGCAAGCTCAACTACGCCATCGTCGACGAGGTGGACTCGATCCTGATCGACGAAGCGCGCACGCCGCTCATCATCAGCGGCCAGGCTGAAGACCACACAGCGCTGTATCTGGCCATCAACGACATCGTGCCGCGCCTGGTGCGCCAGGAAGGCGAGGCCGACCCGCGCACCGGTCTGGGCGTGATCCAGCCGGGCGACTTCACCGCCGACGAGAAGACGCATCAGGTCTACCTGACCGAGCAGGGCCATGAGACGGCCGAGCGCATCCTGGCCGAGCGCGGGTTGATCCCCGAGGGCACCAGCCTGTACGACCCGGCCAACATCTCGCTGATGCACCATCTCAATGCCGCGCTGCGCGCGCACTACATGTACCACCGCGACCAGCATTACGTGGTGCAGCAGGGCGAGCAGGGGCCCGAGATCGTCATCGTCGACGAATTCACCGGCCGCCTGATGAGCGGCCGCCGCTGGAGCGACGGCCTGCACCAGGCGGTGGAGGCCAAGGAAGGCGTGCCGATCCAGGCCGAGAACCAAACGCTGGCCTCGATCACCTTCCAGAACTACTTCCGCCTCTACAACAAGCTGGCCGGCATGACCGGCACGGCCGACACCGAGGCCTACGAATTCCAGGATATCTATGGCCTGGAAACCGTGGTGATTCCGCCCAACAAGCCCAGCAAGCGCGACGACCAGCTGGACCGCGTCTACAAGACGACCAAGGAAAAGTACGACGCCGCCATCGCCGACATTCGCGATTGCTTTGAGCGCGGCCAGCCGGTGCTGGTGGGCACGACGTCGATCGAGAACTCGGAAATCATCGCCGACCTGCTGCAGAAGCAGAAGCTGCCGCACCAAGTGCTGAACGCCAAGCAGCACGCGCGCGAAGCCGACATCGTGGCGCAGGCCGGCCGGCCCAAGATGATCACCATCGCCACCAACATGGCGGGGCGCGGCACCGACATCGTGCTGGGCGGCAACGTCGAGAAGGCCGTGCAGGCGCTGGAGGCCGACGAATCGCTGGACGCCGCCACGCGCGAGAAGCGTATTGCCGACCTGCGGGCCAACTGGCAGAAGGACCACGACCTGATCAAGTCGATGGGCGGCCTGCGCATCATCGCCACCGAGCGGCATGAAAGCCGCCGCATCGACAACCAGCTGCGCGGTCGCTCGGGCCGCCAGGGCGACCCGGGCTCGTCGCGCTTCTACCTCAGCCTGGACGACGCGCTGATGCGCATCTTTGCCGGCGACCGCGTGCGCGCCATCATGGACAAGCTGAAGATGCCCGAGGGCGAGGCCATCGAAGCCGGCATCGTCACTCGCAGCATCGAAAGCGCGCAGCGCAAGGTCGAGGCGCGCAACTTCGACATCCGCAAGCAGCTGCTGGAGTACGACGACGTCTCCAACGACCAGCGCAAGGTGATCTACCAGCAGCGCAACGACATTCTCGACGCCGAGGATCTGTCGGGCCAGATCTCTGCCCTGCGCGAAGGCTGCTTCACCGACCTGGTGCGCCAGTACGTGCCCGCCGAATCGGTCGAAGAGCAGTGGAACATCCCCGGCCTTGAAAAAGTGCTGGCCGACGAGTGGCAGATCGAGCTGCCGCTGACCAAGGAGGTCGAGTCTTCCACGGCCATCACCGACGAGGACGTGCTCGAAAAGGTGGTCGATGCCGCCAACCATGCCTACGCCGCCAAGATCGCGCAGGTCGGGCAGGAGAACTTCCGCCCGTTCGAGCGCGCCGTGCTGCTGCAGGCCATCGACACCAACTGGCGTGAGCACCTGTCCGCGCTGGACTATCTGCGCCAGGGCATTCACCTGCGCGGCTATGCACAGAAGCAGCCCAAGCAGGAATACAAGCGCGAGGCGTTCGAGCTGTTCGGCCAGTTGCTGGACGTGGTCAAGAACGAGGTCACGCGCCAGCTAATGACGGTGCGCATCCAGTCCGGCGACCAGGTCGAGGCGGCGGCCGAGCAGATCGAGCAGCGCGGCGAGCACGTGACCAACGTGACCTACACCGCGCCCAGCGAGACCGGCGAAGCGCAGACGGTGCCCGAGTCCGCCCTGCGCGGTGCGGCTGCGCTGGGTGGCGCGGCCGCGGCCGACGCGGTGCCGCGCGTGGGCCGCAACGACCCGTGCCCCTGCGGCAGCGGCAAGAAATACAAGCAATGCCACGGCGCGCTGAACTAACGGCGGACCGGCGTTGCGCCACACGGGCTTCGGGCCCGTGTTTTCTTTTGGCGACGTTGCTATTATTAAGATAGCTAACCGCGGGCTTCTGGCAAGCGCCCGAGCCTGATTTTTCATTCAACTCATCGACCGGAAGGACGCACCATGCCCGTGAACCTGCAGGCCCCCGATCCCACGCAACTGCACCCTGTCGCCGGTGTCCGAATCGGCGTGGCCGAAGCGGGTGTGCGCAAGGCCCACCGCAAGGACCTGACGGTGTTCCTGCTGGACGAAGGCGCCAGCGTTGGCGGTGTGTTCACGCGCAATCGCTTTTGCGCCGCGCCAGTGCAGATCTGCCGCGAACGGCTGGCAGGTGGCGCGCCGATTCGCGCGCTGGTGGTGAACACCGGCAACGCCAACGCCGGCACGGGTGAAGACGGCCTGGCCCGCGCACGCCAGACCTGCGATGCACTGGCGGGGCTGCTCAAGCTCGACGCCGCCCAGGTGCTGCCGTTCTCGACCGGCGTGATCATGGAGCCGCTGCCCGTCGACCGCATCGTCGCCGGCCTGCCCGCCGCCATCGCCGACGCACAACCCGCCCACTGGGCGCGCGCCGCCGAAGGCATCATGACCACCGACACCGTGCCCAAAGCCGCCAGCGCCAAGGCCCAGGTGGGCGGTGTCGAGATCACGGTCACCGGCATCAGCAAGGGCGCGGGCATGATCCGCCCCAACATGGCGACGATGCTGGGCTTCCTGGCGACCGACGCGCGCATCGATCCGTCGCTGATGAACCAATTGGCGCTGGAGCTGGCGGACGGCTCGTTCAACCGCGTCACCATCGACGGCGACACCTCGACCAACGACTCGTTTGTCGTCATCGCCACGCAGCAGGCCGCCAATGCTCCCGTCACCTCGCTCGACTCGCCCGACGGCCAGGCGCTGAAGGCCGCGATGCTGGGCGTGGCACGCCAGCTGGCGCAGGCCATCGTGCGCGATGGTGAAGGGGCGACCAAGTTCATCACCATCCAGGTCAACGGCGGCAAGACCGCCGCGGAATGCCGTCAGGTGGCCTACGCGATTGCGCATTCGCCGCTGGTCAAAACGGCGTTCTTCGCCAGCGACCCTAACCTGGGCCGCATCCTGGCGGCGGTCGGCTATGCCGGCATCGACGATCTGGACCAGACCCGGATCGACCTGCATCTGGACGACGTGCACGTGGCGGTGCAGGGCGGGCGCAACCCGGCTTACCGCGAGGAAGACGGCCAGCGCGTGATGAAGCAGTCCGAAATCACCGTGCGCGTGAACCTGGGCCGCGGCAGCGCCAGCGATACGGTGTGGACCTGCGACCTGAGCCACGACTATGTGAGCATCAACGCCGATTACAGGTCTTGATGCATCCCCCTGAGCTGGATTCGGAACAACCCCCTGAGCCGCTCACGCGGCTTCCCCCTTCTTGCTGCGCGAAGGTGGACAACGCCAGTGCCCGGCGCAGGTCCGGGCACGACGTTTACTGGCGTGGCTTGCTCCGCAGCCATGGGGTGTTTCTATGAAAACAATAGCTGCGCGCGCTTAACCAGCAAGCGCTGGGTGCCGAAATGACTGAATACTTTGCACGCCTGATCGAAAAGGCCGAACAACTGATCGAACGCATCGAAGCGGTGCTGCCGCAGCCCTTGGGCGCGCCCGACTGGTCGCAGTCGGTGGCGTGGCGCTATCGCAAGCGCGCCAGCGGCCACGGCGTGCTGGAGCCGGTGCGCCACGTGGGCAGCATTGCGCTTTCCGATTTGAAGGAAATCGACGCGCAGAAGGACAAGATCGAGCGCAACACGCGCCAGTTCGTTGAAGGGCGGCCGGCCAACAACGTGCTGCTGACGGGAGCGCGCGGCACGGGCAAGTCGTCGCTCATCAAAGCCTGCCTGAACACGTACGCGCCGCAGGGGCTGCGGCTGATCGAAGTCGACAAGGCTGAACTGACCGACCTGCCCGACATCGTGGATGTGGTGGCCGGGCGGCCGGAAAAATTCATCATCTACTGCGACGACCTGAGCTTTGACGAGGGCGAGCCGGGGTACAAGGCGCTCAAGAGCATTCTGGACGGCAGCGTGGCCGCCAGCACGCCCAATGTGCTGGTGTACGCCACCAGCAACCGCCGGCACCTGCTGCCCGAGTACATGAAGGACAACCTGAGCTACACGCACACCGACGATGGCGAGGTGCATCCCGGCGAGGTGATCGAAGAAAAGATTTCCTTGTCCGAGCGCTTCGGGCTGTGGGTCAGCTTCTACCCGTTCAGTCAGGACGAATACTTGGCCATCGTCGCGCAGTGGATGCGCGCGCTGGGGGCCACGCCTGCGCAGATCGAGGCGGCGGGGCCGGAATCGCTGGTCTGGGCGCTGGAGCGCGGCTCGCGCTCTGGACGGGTGGCGTATCAGTTTGCGCGGGATTACATGGGAAGAAATGACGCCCCCTGAGTCGGCCTGCGGCCGCCTTCCCCCACTGGGGGACGGCGCCGATGGCCGGCACAGGTCCGGCCATGGCGCCCTCGCCTGGCCTGCTCCGCGGCCCCTTCGCTTTGGAATGTGACATGACGGGGATCTTGACCGCCGATGGGCATGTGCAGCGCGAGACGGCGGGTGATCGGCCGGTGGTCGATGTGGCGGTGGGCGTGTTGCTCATGCCGGACGGGCGTTTTTTGCTGACGTCGCGGCCGCAGGGCAAGGTGTATGCGGGCTACTGGGAGTTTCCGGGCGGCAAGCTGGAGCCGGGCGAGAGCGTGGAGCAGGCGCTGGCGCGCGAGTTGCACGAGGAGCTGGGGATCGAGATTTCGCTGCCCGGCGTCCAGCGCTGGCGCGAGCAGGTGGTGGATTACCCCCACGCGCTGGTGCGGCTGCATTTCTGCAAGGTGCGGGCATGGCGCGGCGCGCTGCAAATGCGCGAGGGCCAGTCCTTCGTCTGGTCGCGGCTGCCGGTGCAGGTGGCGCCCGTGCTGCCCGGCGCCTTGCCGGTACTGCAATGGCTGGGCGATGAGGCGGTTGCCTAGGGCGCTATTGAATTGGTAGCCTCTGGCGCTTGCCAGTCGGGCGCCAGACGCCAATAAATGGCTGAATCGGCCTACTGCAGCGGTGGCGGCGAATCGCCTGCGGCGCCATCGGCTTCCTGCGCTTCGACCCGAAAGCTTTCGCTGGCCCATGCACCCAGGTCCTGCAGCTTGCAGCGTTCGCTGCAGAAAGGGCGATACGGGTTTTGCGGAGCGAATACGCTGGGGCCGCCGCAAGCGGGGCAGCGCACCGTGCGCGCCGGGGCAGCGGGTGGTGCGGGACGGTCGGTCATGCGCAAAGAGCCAGCTCGAAGGGCGCGTCTTCGCGCGCCAGCTGCAGCTTGCCGTCTTCGTCCTGCCGCATCAGGCGTACCGAGGCGACAAGCCGGTTGCCGCTGATTTCGGGCACCAGTTGCAGCGCTTCGTCGACGCGCAGACGCAGCAGTTGGAACGCGCGGTTTTGCGGCAACGTTTGCTGAAATTGCCCGGCGGTCGCCACCATTTTCTGCGGTCGGCCCGAGTCGCGCAGGATCTGCAGCAACAGCATCACGGCCTGCGCCATGGGCGCGAGCGATGCCGCCCAGCCTTGCAGGTCGGCGCGCCGCGCGGCGGCGGGGCCGTGCTGCCAGGCGTGGTAGGCGGGCAGGTCGAAGCTGCAGGTGCCGGCCGGAATGACGGCGCGGCTGCGGATGCCCATCAGCCACTCGTTTTCGGACATTTCGTGACCCGGTTTGCCCAGTTGCTGGCTGAGCTGCTGGAAGGCGTCGTCCACGCGCCCCAGAAAGGCGTCGAGCGAGGCTTCGGAAATGGCCGGGTTGCCGCGAAACGCCGCCATGTGCGTGCGCTGCCGCTCCAGGTCCTTGAGCACGTCGGATTTCAGGTCGGCCCGGCCGGAAACGTCCATGACCTCGAACAGGGTGATGAGCGCGAAGTGGTGGTCGAGCGCGCTGTCGCGTGCCATCAATTGGCCGAGGCGGTCGACGAGGTGCTCCAGCCGCAGGTAGGTGCGGACGCGTTCGTTGAAGGGGTACTCGTACAGGATCAAGCGATGGCGCCTTCAGGGGGACGGCGCATCATAGCTTGAAGGCCGCGGCGGCCTGGCGCGCCTGGGCCTGCAATGCCTCCAGCGTGACGCCGGCGCCGTTGAACAACACCAGGTCGGCTGCCGCCAGTCGCTGCGCGCGCGTTGCCTGCGCGGCCACGATTTGCTCGACCTGCGCCCGGGGCAAGCCGTTGCGCGCCATCACGCGCTCGATCTGGGTCGCCGGTTCGCAGTCGACCACCAGGACCCGGTCCACCTTGGCGCGCCAGCGCGTGCCCGATTCGACCAGCAATGGCACGTCATAGACCAGCAGCGCGTGGCCGGTGTCGAGCGCGCCGCGCGTTTGGCGGTCGGTCTCGGCGGCGACCAGAGGGTGGATGATGGCTTCCAGTCGGCGCCGCGCGCCGTCGTCGTGGAAAACCTGCGCGCGCATCGCCGCGCGGTCGAGCGCGCCGTCGGTGCCGATCATGGTGGGGCCAAAGGCTTCGGCAATGGCCGGCAGCGCGGGGCCGTTGGCGGCCGTCATGGCGCGCGAAATGGCGTCGGCGTCAATGACGGCGGCGCCCAGCCCGGCAAGCACGCGTGCCACGGTGCTCTTGCCGCTGCCGATGCCGCCGGTCAAGCCGAGCAATGCCGCCATGGCGTCAGAGCCCGATCACGCGCAGCATGGTTGCCGGGCCGAACACCATGGCGGTGAGGCCGGCCATGGCCAGGAATGGGCCAAAGGGCACCACGCCGCCTTCGCGCAGTGAATCGGTCAGCTTCATGCCGATACCCACCAGGGCGCCAATCACCGAGGCCATGAGGATGATGGGCACCAGCGCCGGCCAGCCGAACCAGGCACCCAGTGCGGCAAACAGCTTGAAGTCGCCAAAGCCCATGCCTTCCTTGCCGGTTGCCAGCCGGAACGCCCAGTACACCAGCCACAGCGACAGGTAGCCGGCCACCGCGCCCCATACCGCGTCGGCCAGCGGCACGGCAGTCACGTGCAGGGCGGCGGCGATCAGGCCCAGCCACAGCAGGGGCAGGGTCATGTCGTCGGGCAGCAGGGTGGTGTCCCAGTCGATCAGCGTCAGCGCGACCAGCGTGGCCGAAAAGGCGCACCAGGCGGCGGCCGTCCACGACCAGCCCCAGCGCCACACGCACCAGGCAAACAGCAGCCCGGTGACCAACTCGACCAAGGGGTAGCGCGGGCTGATTGGCACGCCGCAGGCCGAGCACTTGCCGCGCAGGAAGAGGTAGCTCAGGACGGGGATGTTCTCGTACCAGCGGATCGGGTGGCCGCAGGCCTGGCAGCGCGAGCGCGGTACCAGCAGGTTGAACCGTTCTTGCGCGGCCACGGGCTGGCCGGCCAGCGCGGCGCATTCGGCGGCCCACTGGTGCTCCATCATTCGGGGCAGCCGGTAGATCACCACGTTCAGAAAGCTGCCGACCATCAGGCCCAACACGCCGCCCATCGCGGCCAGCACGGCGACTGCCTCGGGCATCAAACCACCTGGCCGAGCTTGAAGATCGGCAGGTACATCGACACCACGATGCCGCCGATGAGGGTGCCCAGCACCACGATGATGATGGGTTCCATCAGGCTCGACAGGCCCGCCACCATTTCGTCGACCTCGGCCTCGTAGAAGTCGGCCGCCTTGCCCAGCATGTGGTCGAGCGCGCCGGATTCCTCGCCAATGGCGGTCATCTGCAGCACCATGCTCGGGAACACGTTGGCGTTGGTCATGGCGGACGTCAGGCTGGCGCCGGTGGCGACCTCGCTCTGGATCTTGTCGGTCGCCTGTCTGTAGACCGAATTGCCGGCGGCGCCACCCACCGAGTCGAGCGATTCGACCAGCGGCACGCCGGCGGCGAACATGGTCGACAGTGTGCGCGTCCAGCGTGCCACCACGGCTTTTTCGACCAACTCGCCGAAGATGGGTATCTTGAGTAGAAGGCGGTCCATGAACATCTGCATCTTCTCGCTTCGCTTCCAGGCTTGCATGAAGAAGTAGAAGCCAAAGCCCAGGCCGCCGAAGATCAGCCACCACCAGTTGACGAAGAATTCGCTCACGGCAATGACGAACAGCGTGGGCGCGGGCAAGTCGGCGCCGAACGAGGAGAACACTTCCTTGAAGGCCGGGATCACGAAGATCATGATCACCGAAACCACCACGAACGCCACGACGATGACGGAAATTGGGTACATCAGCGCGGACTTGATCTTGGATTTGATCGCCTCCGTCTTTTCCATGTAGGTGGCCAGCCGGTCGAGCAGGCTTTCGAGAATGCCGGCCGCTTCGCCGGCTTCGACCAGGTTGCAGTACAGGCTGTTGAAGTGCATCGGGTATTTGCGGAACGCGGCGGACAGCGAGGTGCCGGTTTCGACGTCGGCGCGGATGTCGTTCAGCAGCTTGGTGACACTGCGGTTGGGGTTGCCGCGCGCCACGATGTCAAAGGACTGCAGCAGCGGCACGCCGGCCTTCATCATGGTGGCCAACTGGCGCGTGAAGATCGCGATGTCCTTGGGCTTGATCTTTTTGCCCGAGCGCATGCGGCGCTTCTTGATCTTGGTGGCGTAGATGCCCTGGCGGCGCAGCGTGACCAGCACCTGGTGTTCGCCGAAGGCGCGCGTCTCGCCACGGACGATCTTGCCGTTGCGGTCCTTGCCTTCCCACTCGAAGACGAATTCCTTGACGCCCTTGGCGCCAGCGACTTGGGTTGTCATGTCCAGTACCTGGTGATCTGCCCTGCGTGCTTCAATCGTTGGTGACGGCCAACACTTCTTCCAGCGACGTGATGCCCGCCCGCACTTTCTGCAGGCCCGATTCGCGCAGCGACCGAACGCCCTCGCGGCTTGCCTGCTCGGCTATTTCGAGCGCGTTGCCATCGGCCAGGATGATGCGCTGGATTTCCTCGCTGATGGGCATGACCTGGTAGATGCCAACGCGCCCCTTGTAGCCGTTGTTGCACGCCGCGCAACCCACCGGCCTGTAAGGCGACCAGCTGCCGTCGAGATCGGCTTCGTCGAAGCCCGCTTCAAGCAGGCTGTCGCGCGGGATGTCGACGGGCGCCTTGCATTGCACGCACAGCCGCCGCGCCAGCCGCTGCGCAGTGATCAGGATCACGCTGGACGCGATGTTGAACGGCGCGATGCCCATGTTGCGCATGCGCGTGAGCGTGGTCGGGGCATCGTTGGTGTGCAGTGTCGATAGCACCAGGTGCCCGGTCTGCGCGGCCTTGATGGAAATGTCGGCGGTTTCGAGGTCGCGGATTTCGCCGACCATGATGATGTCGGGGTCCTGGCGCAGAAAGGCCCGCAGCGCGGCGGCAAAGGTCAGTCCGGCCTTTTCGTTGACATTGACCTGGTTGACGCCCGGCAGGTAGATCTCCGAGGGGTCTTCGGCCGTGGCGATGTTGACGCCCGGCTTGTTGAGCAGGTTCAGACAGGTATAGAGCGATACCGTCTTGCCCGAGCCGGTGGGACCGGTCACCAGCACCATGCCGTAAGGGCGCTCGATGGCTTTCAGCAAGCGCGCCTTTTCGTCCGGTTCGTAGCCCAGCGCATCGATGCCGACGCGCGCGCTGCTGGCGTCGAGCAGACGAATGACGATCTTCTCGCCGAACAGCGTGGGCAAGGTGCTGACACGAAAGTCGATCACCCTGTCGGCGTCCAGCCGCAGCTTCATGCGGCCGTCCTGAGGCACCCGCTTCTCGGAAATGTCCAGCCGCGACAGCACCTTGATGCGCGAGGCCAGTTTTTCCTTGATGCCGACCGGTGGTGTAACGATTTCGCGCAACTCGCCATCCACGCGAAAGCGCACGCGGTAATGATGCTCGTAGGGCTCGAAGTGAATGTCCGATGCACGCAGCCTGAACGCTTCGACAAGCACCCTGTGCAGGAACCGGACGATGGGCGCGTCCTCGACCTCTGCCTGCAGCGCCTCCGTGTCTTCGGCAGGCACGTCGGAGGCGAGCGACGCTTCGTCAAACTCGAAGCCATCGCCAGCGACGTAATCGTGCGGATCGGTCGTGGCCTTGGTGTGCGTCTCGATGAGATGCGACAGCTTGTCGAACTCTCCGATGACCCATTCGATGCCCATCTGGGTGGCGAACTTCACCTTTTCCGCCGCGTCGTGATCGGACGGATCCGCCGTCACCACGATCAAGCGACCGCTTCGCTTGCTGAGCGCCAGTATGCGGTGGGTGGCCGCGAGCTTGGGGTCGAGCAGTCCCTTGGGCAGACGCTCGACGTCGAGTGCGTCAACGTCCAGCAGTGGCACCGAGAAGGCGCGCGACAGGATGTGCGCAAGCTCGAACGGAGAAACCACGCCGGACGCGGTCAACTCGGCCATGTAGCTGCGGTTGGCCGCGCGGGCGCGGCGATGCACGTCGTCGGCCGTCTCCTGGCTGAGCTTGCCGACCATGACCAACGCCCGGCCCACGCCGGGCAGGGCGGCGGGCGCGAGGGGTCGAGCGGGATCGGCAATGGCCATATCGGGTATTCAGACGGGCTGGGACAGCGGTGCGATCATCGCCGATCGGTGAAATCGTGTAAATGATGATGCAGTCCGCATCGGGTGGTTCGTGGGTGCCATTCGACAACGGGCTTGCACGGGCAAGCGGCTTTGCGTCGAAATATCCAGCCGCGCTCACTGCCGCGCCACATCACGTCAGACGATGTGCCTATATGAAGGCCGATGTGCCCGCCGCGCTTGCCAGCCAGCACGCGGCATCCCCTGTGGCAGGGATGAACGGAAGATGCTGTGGATTGGTCGGGGTGAGAGGATTCGAACCTCCGGCCTCTACGTCCCGAACGTAGCGCTCTACCAGGCTAAGCTACACCCCGATGTGCAGAGCGGGTGAAGTTCACGAGCGCCGCTGCAATAGCTGAGCCGCCAATTCTATCAAACTGTTTGAGTAGGCATTGACCGGCAGCGCGCGGGCGGCCTCGACCGCCAGCTGGGCCTGCGCGGCCGCCGCCTCGCGGGTGCGTTCCAGCGCGCCGGTGCGGCGGACGATTTCAATGATGCGCGGCAACTCATCGGTGCTGCCGGTCTCGATGGCCTGGCGCACCAGCGCGGCGTCCTGGCTGCTGCCCAGTTGCATGGCCAGGATAAGCGGCAGCGTCGCCTTGCCTTCGCGCAGGTCGTCGCCCAGGTTCTTGCCCATTTCGGCGCTGTCGCCGTCGTAGTCGAGCACGTCGTCGATGACCTGGAAGGCAGTGCCCAGCGACTGGCCATAGGCGCTGCACGCGGCTTCAACGTCGGGCGCGGCGTTGGCGAGGATGGCGGCCAGCCGGCAACTGGCTTCGAACAGCTTGGCGGTCTTGGATCGGATGACGCGCAGGTAGGCAGCTTCATCCAGCGAGGCGTCGTGCATGTTCATCAGCTGCAGGACTTCGCCTTCGGCAATGATGTTGGTGGCGTCGGCCAGCACCTGCATGACGCGCATGTTCCCGGTCTCGACCATCATCTGGAAAGCCCGGGAGTACAGAAAGTCTCCCACCAGCACGCTGGCGGGGTTGCCGAAGGTTTCGTTCGCCGTGGCACGGCCGCGCCGCAGGGTGGACTCGTCCACCACGTCGTCGTGCAGCAGCGTTGCCGTGTGAATGAACTCGACCACCGCCGCCATGCTGTGGCGCTGCGGGTGCGTGCAGCCCAGCGCGTTGCACATCAGTGTCAGCAGCACGGGCCGCAAGCGCTTGCCGCCGGCCGAAATGATGTAGCTCGCCACCTGGCCGACCAGGGGCACGTCCGATTCGAGGCGGCGCAGGATGGTCGCGTCGACCTCTCGCATGTCGTCGGCGGCCAGCGCCAAGGCACGGTGGGTGGGGGTGGAGGAAGTCAAGGCTGAAACGCTGGACACGCCGCGATGCGCACTCTGCCGTCGCGGGCTGCTTCGATTATAGGATTGGCCTGCCGCGCTGGGTTGCCCGCTGGCGCGGGGCCAGGCGACTCATTTGCGGCAATGGGCTGCCGTGGCTATAATGCGCAGTTCTGCCGGAAATCCGTCCGGTGGAGATATCGAATCGAAGAGGATTCCCATGTACGCGGTCATAAAAACCGGTGGCAAGCAGTATCGCGTGGCTGCCGGCGAAAAGATTAAAGTAGAACAGATTGCTGCGGACGTAGGCCAGGAAATCACGTTTGATCAGGTGTTGGCTGTCGGTAACGGCGGCGACCTCCAGATCGGCGCGCCCCTGGTGTCCGGCGCTTCCGTGGTGGCCAAGGTGGTCAGCCACGGCAAGCACGACAAGGTGCGCATTTTCAAGATGCGCCGCCGCAAGCACTACCAGAAGCGCCAGGGCCATCGCCAAGGCTATACCGAAATCGAGATCGGCACCATCAGTGGCGCCGGCAAGTCCAAGGAGTAACACACCATGGCACAGAAAAAAGGCGGCGGCTCCACGCGCAACGGCCGCGATTCCAAGCCCAAGATGCTCGGCGTGAAGGTGTTCGGCGGCCAGGTGGTCAGCGCCGGCTCCATCATCGTGCGCCAGCGCGGCACCAAGTTCCACCCCGGCTCCAACGTCGGCCTGGGCAAGGACCACACGCTGTTCGCGCTGGTCGACGGCCAGGTGTCGTTCACCACCAAGGGTGCGATGAACAAGCACACCGTGCAGGTCACTCCGGCGGGCTGAAACGCCCAGTCCGGCTGAACGGAGCCCCGCCCCCGGCGGGGCTTCGCTGTTTCTGGGCAACGCCGCATACACTGCAAGGCACCATGAAATTCGTCGACGAGGCTTTCATTGACGTCGCCGCCGGCGACGGTGGCGCTGGCTGCGCATCGTTCCGCCACGAGAAGTACAAGGAATTCGGCGGCCCCGACGGCGGTGACGGTGGCCGCGGCGGCCACGTGTACGCGCTGGCCGATTCAAACCTCAACACGCTGGTGGACTTCCGCTATTCGCGCCGGCACGAGGCCCGGCGCGGCCAGCACGGCATGGGCTCGGACCGCTTTGGTGCCGCCGGCGACGACGTGGTGCTCAAGATGCCGGTCGGCACCATCATCAGCGATGCCGAAACCGGCCAGGTGCTGCACGAGCTGCTGCAGCCCGGCGAACAGATCATGATCGCCAAGGGTGGCGACGGCGGTTTCGGCAACCTGCGGTTCAAGAGCTCGATCAACCGCGCGCCGCGCCAGAAGACCCCCGGCTGGCCGGGCGACAAGAAAAGCCTGAAGCTGGAGCTGAAGGTGCTGGCCGACGTGGGCCTGCTGGGTATGCCCAATGCGGGCAAGTCCACCTTCATCGCCGCCGTCAGCAATGCGCGGCCCAAGATCGCCGATTACCCCTTCACCACGCTGCACCCCAACCTGGGCGTGGTGCGCGTGGGGCCCGAGCAAAGCTTTGTGGTGGCCGACATTCCCGGCCTGATCGAAGGCGCCAGCGAAGGCGCCGGGCTGGGGCACCAGTTTCTGCGCCACCTGCAGCGCACGCGCCTGCTGCTGCACGTGGTCGACATTGCGCCGTTCGACGAAGGTGTCGACCCGGTCGCGCAGGCCAGGGCCATCGTGGCCGAGCTGAAGAAATACGACAAGGCGTTGTACGACAAGCCCCGCTGGTTGGTGCTCAACAAGCTCGACATGGTGCCTGCCGAAGAGCGCGCGGCGCGCGTGAAGGACTTCGTCAAGCGCTTGCGCTGGAAGGGGCCGGTGTTCGAAATCTCGGCGCTGACGCGCGAAGGTTGCGAGCCCCTGGTGCAGTCGATCTATCAGCATGTGCGCCACGCCCAGCAGGCCGAGGCGCCCGACGCGCCGGTTGACCCGCGCTTCGACCGCTGAGATCGCTACTAAAAAAATAGCTACTGGCGCGCGCCAGCCGTGCGCTGAACCCTGAAATGAACGAACAACCGATCTCCGAGGTGTTGCGTCAGGCGCGCCGCATCGTCATCAAGGTGGGCTCCAGCCTAGTGACCAACGAAGGGCGAGGCCTTGACGAGGCGGCCATTGGTGAGTGGTGCCGCCAGATGGCGCTGCTGGAGAACGAACCCGGCGCGCAGCGCGAGGTGATCATGGTGTCCAGCGGCGCCATTGCCGAGGGCATGAAGCGGCTGGGCTGGACCAAGCGGCCGCATGAAGTCAACGAACTGCAGGCCGCCGCCGCCGTGGGCCAGATGGGGCTGGCGCAGATGTACGAGACCAAGTTGCGCGAGCAGGGCCTGCGCAGCGCGCAGGTGTTGCTGACGCACGCCGACCTGGCCGACCGCGAGCGCTACCTCAACGCGCGTTCCACGCTGCTGACGCTGCTGCAGTTCAAGGTGCTGCCCGTCATCAATGAAAACGACACGGTGGTCACCGACGAAATCAAGGTCGGCGACAACGACACCCTGGGCGCGCTGGTGGCCAACCTGATCGAGGCCGACCTGCTGATCATCCTGACCGACCAGAAGGGCCTGTACACCGCCGATCCGCGCAGCAACCCGGCGGCCGAATTCGTGCACGAAGCCCGCGCCGGCGACCTGGCACTGGAGCGCATGGCCGGCGGCGCCGGCTCCAGCATCGGCAAGGGCGGCATGCTGACCAAGATCCTGGCCGCCAAGCGCGCGGCCGGCTCGGGCGCGTCCACCGTGATCGCCTGGGGCCGCGAGCCTGACGTGCTGATCCGCCTGTCGCGCGGCGAGCGCATTGGCACGCTGCTGGTGGCGCCGACGCAGAAGATGCAGGCGCGCAAGCAGTGGATGGCAGACCATCTGCAGCTGCGCGGCGCGCTGGTGGTGGACGACGGCGCCGTCGCCAAGCTGCGTGGCGCGGGCACCAGCCTGCTGCCCATCGGCATGACGCAGGTCGACGGCGTGTTTGCGCGCGGCGACGTGGTGGCCATTCGCGACGCCGGGGGCGCCGAAATAGCGCGCGGCCTGGCCAACTATTCGAGCGCCGAGGCGCGGCTGCTTTGCCGCAAGCCGTCCAGCGAGATTGGCGCGCTACTGGGCTACGCGGCCGAGCCGGAGATGGTGCACCGCGACAACCTGGTGCTTACGCGCTGAAATGTGCCCTCAATAGGGCTGATGCGCCGTGTCTACGCCGCACAGCGCTATCAATAATAGAGCGACTGGTTGCCCGACTTCAGCTCGCGCACCATTTCCGGCACCGTTTGGCGCGTGCCGGTGCCGATGCACAAGCCACCCTGGGCCAGCCGGCCGGGGTGCTGCACCATCACGGCGGTTTGCCCGCGCATGCTGAGCCAGCGCTCGTCGGTGTTGGGCGACCAGTCGCCGCCCTGCACCTGGCGAGCGTACACGCGGTATTCGCCGGTGGCGCAGCGAATGCCCTCGTAGGTGGCGTTGACCGCCGACGGCCCGCGCGCCACCGCCACGTAGCGCACGATGCCGGTCTGGTGGTTGATGGTGATGGTGGCCGGATCAATGCCCATGCGCACCGACGAAGCGCGCGGCATGTCGATGTCGATCAACCGCTGGGTGCTGTAGGCGGGTGGTGGCGGCGCCACGTCTTCCTTCCAGTCGGCGCGATCCAGGTCGGCGTACTGGGCAAAGGCGGGGATCGCCCCGACGAACAGGTTGGCCGCCGCCAGCACGGCCGCGCCGCTGGCGCGCCATGAGCTGGCAAAACGGTTCATGAATCGTCCCGCGGCGCAAAGGGCATGCGCGGCACGCTGTCACCAGCCGACGCGCCGGGCGCCATGGCCATCACCATGGGCGGTGGCGCCGGCCGATCGTGTGTGTGGATGGGCGCGAATTCGCCGTTGTCGCGCGAACGCATGCCGCCGCGCAAATAGCGATTGCGATGTTCTTGCCGCGGCAAAAAGCGCGCCAGCTCGGTCAGCGCCATTTCGTAGACGCCACGCTTGAACTCGACCACCACGTCCAGCGGCACCCAGTAGTCGTTCCAGCGCCAGGCGTCGAATTCTGGGCGGCTGGTGGCACGCAGGTTCAGGTTCCAGTCGTGCGCGATCAATTGCAGCAGATACCAAATCTGCTTCTGACCCCGGTAGTGGCCGCGCGCGTCGCGGCGGATGAACCGGTCTGGCACCTCGTAGCGCAACCAGTCGCGGGTTCGGGCCACAATGCGCACATGCTCCGGCTGCAGGCCGACTTCCTCATGCAGTTCACGGTACATGGCCTGCTCGGGCGATTCACCCCGGTCAATGCCACCCTGCGGAAACTGCCAGGAATGGGTGCGTATGCGTTTGCCCCAAAATACCTGATTCTTCTGGTTGAGCAGGATGATGCCGACGTTCGGGCGAAAGCCTTCCCGGTCAAGCATAATCAAACCCCAAATTCAATAAGTTGCAACCATTATGCACCGCGCGCCTGGCGCGGCAAGTGGGCACAAACCCCATGCACGGCGTGGACTTCGCGCGCCGCACCCCCCATGAAAGCCTCGCAGTTCTACATCAGCACCCTGAAGGAAGCCCCCGCCGACGCCGAAATCATGAGCCATCGCCTCATGATGCGGGCCGGCATGATCAAGAAACTGGGCGTCGGCATCTACACCTACATGCCGATGGGGCTGCGCGTGATCCGCAAGGTCGAGGCCATCGTGCGCGAGGAAATGAACCGCGCCGGGGCGGTGGAATGCGTGATGCCGGTGGTGCAGCCGGGCGAGCTGTGGAGCGAATCGGGGCGTTTCCAGACCATGGGGCCGGAGCTGCTGCGCGTGAAGGATCGGCACGAGCGCGATTTCGTCGTGCAGCCGACTAGCGAAGAAGCGGTCACCGACATCGCCCGGCAGGACTTGCGCAGCTACAAGCAGTTGCCCAAGAACCTGTACCAGATCCAGACCAAGTTCCGCGACGAACGCCGCCCGCGCTTCGGCCTGATGCGGGGGCGCGAATTCATCATGAAGGACGCCTACAGCTTCGACCGCGACGAGGCCGGGGCCAAGCAGAGCTACCAGAAGATGGCCGCCGCCTACCGCGCCATCTTCGACCGCTTTGGCCTGACGTATCGCGCGGTGGCGGCCGATTCCGGCGCCATCGGTGGTGAGTTGAGCGAGGAATTCCAGGTCATCGCCGCCACGGGCGAAGATGCCATCGTCTATTCCACCGGCAGCGACTACGCTGCCAACATGGAAAAGGCCGAGGCGCTGGCGCCGGCTGGCGCGCGGCCCGCGCCCGGGCAGGCCATGACGCGGACGCCCACGCCCGGCAAGAGCACCTGCGCCGACGTGGCAGAGCTGCTGTCCATTCCGCTGGTCAACACCGTCAAGTCGCTGGTGCTGGCCACCGACGCGCTCGACGACAAGGGCGAAGTCGCCAAGACCCAGGTCTGGCTGCTGCTGGTGCGCGGCGACCACGACATGAACGAAATCAAGGCCAGCAAGGTGCCGGGCCTCGACAAGGGCTTCCGCTTTGCCACCGTGCCCGAAATCATCGAGCACTTCGGCACCAAGCCGGGCTACCTCGGCCCCATCGGGCTGCAAAAGCCCGTCAAGGTGGTGGCCGACCGCGAAGTCGCCGCCATGGCCGACTGGGTGTGTGGCGCCAACGAGGAAGACTTCCACCTCACCGGCGTCAACTGGGGCCGTGACCTGCCCGAGCCGGACGCGGTGGCCGACATCCGCAACGTGGTGGCGGGCGACGCCTCGCCCGACGGCAAGGGCCAACTGGCCATCGAGCGCGGCATCGAGATCGGCCACATCTTCTACTTGGGCACCAAGTACAGCAAGTCGATGGACGCCACCTTCCTCGACGAGGACGGCAAGCCCAAGCCGTTCGAGATGGGCTGCTACGGCATCGGCATCACGCGCCTGCCGGCGGCGGCCATCGAGCAGAACCACGACGAGCGCGGCATCATCTGGCCCGACGCCATTGCGCCCTTTACGGTGGTGATCTGCCCGGTGGGCATGGACCGCAGCGAGGCCGTGAAAGCCGCCGCCGAGGCACTGTACGCGGAACTGGTGCAAGCGGGCGTCGACGTGATCCTGGACGACCGCGGCGAGCGGCCGGGTGCCATGTTTGCCGACTGGGAACTGATCGGCGTGCCGCACCGCGTGACGATTGGCGACAAGGGCCTGAAGGATGGCCAGGTCGAATACCAGCACCGGCGCGACGCGGCGGCCACGCGCGTGCCCGTGGCAGAGATCGGCGCCTTCGTGAAGGGCCGGCTGGCTGCATGACGGCGTCTGCCGCGCGGCCTCGCCGCGACGCCTTTCTCGATAGAAGAAAGGTGCTTCAGCGCGCGCTGGCATTGCCGATAGCGCTCTCATTTCATGAGCATGCAAGCGCCGGCGGCCAGCTGGAAGAACCGCTGGCAGACTCGGTGCGCAGCGCCCTCAGCTCGGCCATCGCCAACAGCGCGCCGCCGGTGCCGCACTTCAGCAGCACCGAAGCGCGCCTAGCCTATCTGCGCTGGCTGTCGGCCATGAGCGATCGGCTGTACCCGCGCAAGAAGGACTTTACCGAGCGCACCGAATTCCTGCAGACGATCTGGTACGAAAGCAAGCGCGCGGGGCTGGAGCCTTCGCTGGTGCTGGGGCTGGTGCAGGTCGAAAGCGCTTTCCGCAAGTACGCCGTCTCCAGCGTGGGTGCGCGGGGCTACATGCAGGTGATGCCGTTCTGGACGCGCGTGATCGGCGACGGCGATGCCGGCAAGCTGTTCCACATGCAGACCAACCTGCGCTTTGGATGCGTCATCCTGCGCCACTACCTGGACCGCGAGCGCGGCGACCTGTTCATGACGCTGGGCCGCTACAACGGCTCGCGCGGCAAGCCGCAGTATCCCAACGCGGTGCTGGGCGCGCAGAAAAAATGGATTTTTGCTGCCTAGCGCTTGCCAGAAAAGCGCTTGAAGCTATAAAAAAGCTAGCTTACGCGCCCGCCTCCTCGGTCCGCGTCACCAGCACCTGGTCGATGCGGTAGTTGTCCACGTCCATTACCTCGAAGCGGTGGCCGCCCCACACCACGCTGTCGGTGCGGCGCGGTACGCGGCGCAGCATCACCATCAGAAAGCCGGCCAGCGTGTCGTACTGATCGGGGCTGGGCAACTCGTCCAGCACCAGCGCGCGCTGTACGTCGGCCATCGGCGTGTGGCCGTCGGCCAGCCACGAGCCGTCGCCGCGCCGCACGATCAATTCCTCGTCCTGCGGGGTTACCAACTCGCCCATCACGGTGCTCATCACGTCGTTGAGCGTCACCACGCCCACCACGGTGCTGTATTCGTTGACGATCAGCGCAAAGTCCTCGTGCTGCTGGCGGAACTGGTGCAACACTTCGGACAGGCTCAAGCTGTCGGGCACCACCACCAGCTTGTGCAGCAGCTGCTCGTCCTTCAGGTCGATGGGGCGCTGGTTGAGCACGCGCTGGAACAGGTCCTTGGCGTCGACGTAGCCCAGCACGCGGTCCAGCTCGCCGTCGCACACCGGGTAGGTCGAGAACGGCTGGGCCGCAATCAGCGCGCGGATCTCGCCATCGCTGGCGTCGCGCCGCAGCCAGGCCACGCGGTCGCGCGGCGTCATGGCGCTGCTCACGGTGCGGGTGTCCAGTTCGAACACGTTTTCGATCACCTGCTGCTCCGGCCGGTCCAGCACGCCGGCCTGCGTGCCGGCCTCGGCCAGCGCCAGGATGTCGTCGGGCGTGATGCGGTCGTCGCGCTGGCTGGGCAGGCCGAACAGGCGCATGATCAGATCGGCGCAGCGCGTGTACAGCCACACGATGGGTTTGAACACCAGCAAAAAGCGGTCCATGGGCCCGACCACGGCCATCGCTACGCGCTCCGGCTCGGCCATGCTCAGGCGCTTGGGCACCAGGTCCGCGAACACCACGAACAGCGACGTCACCACCGCCACCGAGCCGGCAAACGCCACGCTGGCCGCCGTGCGCTCGGGCAGCCAGGGCTGCAGCGCCACGGCCAGGTAAGGGCTGAGCAAGCCCTCACCGACGATGCCGCCCAAAATCGCGATGGCGTTCAGGCCGATCTGCACGGCCGTGAAGTAAAAGCCCGGTTGCTCTTGCACGCGCAGCACGCGCAGCGCCCGCGGGTCGCCGTCGTCCGACAGCTGGCGCAGGCGCAGCCGGCGCGAAGCGGCCAGCGAAATTTCGGCCACCGAAAAGAAGGCGCTGGCCGCGATCAGCAGGGCGATCAGCAGCAGGTTTTGCGTGAAACTCATGGACACAGGGTAGCGCGCCGGGCGCTGCGAGGCAGTTTACAGGTGCATATGTGAACTTTTTGGGGAAAAAGGGTGCTCTGTAGGAGTCAGCCGACATCCAGCTTTCACCAGGCTTTCTATAATTTTTGGGCGTAAGCAGCACTGCGCCGGGCACCAATCCTGCGGCCGCACGCGCTCCTCTCCACAATCAGAAAGGTAATTCACCATGTTTGACGTTTTGATCCGCGAAGCCGCCGCGCGCTTCGGCCTGGGCGACAAAGCCCTGCCCCTGGCCCAGATGTTGCTGGCCTACATGACCAACCGTGACACCGGCGGCCTGGCCGGCTTCCTTGAAAAATTCAAGGTCGCGGGCCTGGGCCCCATCATCCAGTCCTGGCTGGGCGGCGGCCCCAGCGCTCAGCCCATCAGCAACAGCCAAGTCGAGACCGTGCTTGGCGCGTCGGGCGGGCTGCTGTCGATGATCACTTCGCGCCTGGGCGTGAACCGCGACAACGCCACTTCGGCCATCGGCTACCTGCTGCCGGCCATGGTCGGCCGCCTGACGCCCGGTGGCAGCATTCCTGCCGCTCTGCCGGCCGAGGTGACGGGCCTGGCCGCTGCTGGCCAGCGTCTGCTGGCCGCGCCGGCCGCTGCTGCCGTGGCGGCTCCCGCTGCTGCCGCCAGCAGTGGCGGTGCCATGAAGTGGCTGCCGTGGCTGGTCGTGGCCGCCGCCGCGCTGTTCGGCCTGTCGTACTGCAACAAGAACCGCACCGCGACCGAGGCCACCCCGCCCGCCGCCACCGCGCCCGCATCCGCTCCGGCAACCGTCTCTAGCGCACCGGCGCCTGAGGCCGCGTCCAGCAGTGCCGCTGCGGTCACCGCGCCCGCCAGCGAACCTGCCGCCGCCGCATCTGCCGCTGCCGCCGACGAGCCTGCTGGCTCCGCCGTGGTGAGCTGGATGGTCGATACCGTGCCGGCCCTCAAGGTGTACTTTGACTCCGGCAAGACCGACGTGCACGGCGACTTCGCCGCAAAGTCGGCCGATCTGGTGGCTTACCTGAAGGCCAACAGCGACGCCAAGGCCGTCATCTCCGGCTTCAACGACCCGACGGGCAACGCCGCCGCCAACGCCGAGCTGTCCAAGAACCGTGCCAAGGCCGTTCAAGCCGCGCTGGAAGCCCAGGGCATCGCGCATGACCGGACCGTGCTCGAAAAGCCGGCCGAAACTTCCGGCACTGGCGCGACCAACGCAGCTTCGCGCCGCGTCGAAGTGGTGGTGCGCAAGTAAGCACCGCCCGCTTGCAGGCCGGGCATTTGCCTGGCCTTCGGCCAAAAAAAAACGGACGCCTCGGCGTCCGTTTTTTTGTGCCTGGTGATTTCAGGCGTTGCCAGCCACCAGCGATTGCAATTCGCCCGACTCATACATCTCCATCATGATGTCCGAGCCACCGATGAATTCGCCCTTGACGTACAACTGGGGGATGGTGGGCCACTGGCTGTATTCCTTGATGCCTTGGCGCACCGCCTCGTCTTCCAGCACGTTTACCGTGGTCACGGCGCGCGGCTCGACGCCGCAGGCCTTGAGAATCTGGATGGCGCGGCCGGAGAAGCCGCACATCGGGAAGCTGGCGTTGCCCTTCATGAACAGCACGATGTCGTTCTGCTTGACGAGATCGTCGATGCGCTGCTGGGTGTTCTGATCCATGGTCGTGGTCCTTCGTTGCAGTGGCGCCGATTATTCCATCTTCATCCTGCCATTGTCGGCGGCGGGGAGATGGCACAGCGGCGCCAGTCGGTAGGCTTCGCGCTCAAACGGATTGGCGCGGTAGGCGGGGGCGCCCCGCGCCCATTGCCAGGCACTGCAGGCCAGATAGGCTGGCACGAACAGCGGACCCCAGCGCTCGTACTGTCGCACATGCACGTGTTCATGCGCGCGTGCCTGTTCCAGGCAGGCGCCGTCGATGCCCAGAATGACGTGGCCCAGCGTCATGGCGTCGAAGCGGCACGGTGGCGGCAGGCGGCCGCACCACCGGGCCACCAGGCCGCCATGCACTTCGAGCACGCCGTGGCGCCACTGCCAGCGGGCGCCCAGCACGCCGGCCAGCGTGGCCGCCGCCATGCCCGCCAACGTCCAGGGCAAGGGCCATACATATCGCCAGGCGCGTCGCATCATGTCCGCTTGGATGGCCCGCGCCGCGCACCGGTTCCAGGCATGAAAAAGGCGCCTCGCAGGCGCCTGGGGGAGGGCGACGAAACCCGCCGATTCACGCGATCAGGAATTTGTTGCGGTCCTTGCCGTCGATCCATTTCGGGGCTTTGCCGCGCCCGGTCCAGGTCTGGCCGGTAGACGGATCACGGTATTTGGGGGGCACTTTGCCGCCAGCGCGCGGACCACTGGTCTTGCGGCCAGCCGGGAATACGTCGCGCTCGCTCAAACCGAATTCACTGATCAGGTTTCGCACCTGCGTGACGGCATCGGAAATCTCGCGCCGGCGCGCGTTTTCAACTTCAATCGCCAGTGCCTGTTGTTGCTGCAGCAATTCTTTATAGGTCGCCATGAATCCACCTTTTGAAATGATGGATGGAAATGTAGCACCATTCGATCATTCGGTCACCATAATCCAGTGCGCGGCGTTCAGTCACCCGGATCAGGGGGTGGCGCGGGGCGAGCCAAAACCCGTTCGATACGCCGGCCCTCCATTTTCAGCACCTCGAAATCCCAGTCCGCCGCTTCGATCACGGCACCTACTTCGGGCAAATGCCCCGCCACGGACAGCAGCAGCCCGGCCACTGTGTTGTAGCGGCCTTTGTCCTCGTGCGGCAATTCGTCAATATCCAGCCGCGCCTTCATTTCGTTGACCGGCATCAAGCCGTCCAGCAACCAGCTGCCGTCGCCTTGCGGCGTGGCCCAGGCGTCCACGTGGGCGCCGGGTTTGAGTTCGCCGGTAATCGCTTCAAGCAGGTCGCGCGGCGTCATCAGGCCCTGCACCACGCCATATTCGTCCACCACGAACACCATGCGGCCGGATTTGGCGCGCAACTGCTCCAGCAATTCCATGCCGCTCAGCGTTTCCGGCACGAATACGGCCGCCACGGCATGGTCTTGCACCCGCTCTTCCGAGGCGTGGCCCAATTCAATCAGGCGGGCCGCGGCAATTACGCCAACCACGTCGTCCAGGCTGCCGTGGCACACCGGATACCACGAATGCGCGCCGCTTTCGCCCTGCGCCGCCACATAATCCAGCGCCTGCTTCACGGTGAGATCGGCATCGAGCCATTCGATTTCGCCACGCGGCACCATCAGCGACGTCAGCGAGCGGTCGTCCAGGTGAAACACGTTGCGCACCATCTGGTGTTCGTGCTTTTCGATCAGGCCGGCGTCCACGCCTTCTTCCAGGCTGGCCGATATTTCTTCTGCCGTCACCGCGCGCGCGTGCGATTCATCGATTCGCAGCAGCTTCAAAATAGCCTGCGTGCATAGCGAAAGCAGGGCCACAAAAGGTTTGGCCGCCGTGGCCAGCCAGGTCATGGGCTGCGCAATCCAGCGCGCCACGGCTTCGGGAAACATCTGGCCGATGCGCTTGGGCACCAGTTCGCCAAAAATGATGGTGGTGAAGGTGATCGCGGTCACCACCAGCGCGGTGGCCACGAAAGCGGCCACCTTCTCGCTCAGCCCCAGCCCGCCCAGCCAGTCCGCCACGGGGCCGCTGAAGGCCGCCTCGCCGACGATGCCGTTGAGCATGCCGATGGACGTGATGCCGACCTGCACGGTCGACAGAAACTGCGTGGGCCGGTCCATCAGCCGCAACGCCGCGCCGGCGCCGCTGTCGCCGCTTTCTTCCATCGCCGCCAGCCGCGCCCGGCGCGACGAGGCGATGGCGAGTTCCGACATGGCGAACAGGCCGTTGAGCAGGGTCAGAAAAACAATCAGCAGTAAATCCATGCATGCCGGGCCAGGGAGAGGGCTGCCCGGTGGAAAATGAAGAAATGGCACTTTATCTGATCGGCGACGTGCAGGGCTGCGACGGCGCGCTCGAACGACTGCTGGACGCCGTGGCCTTTTCGCCCAGCCGCGACCGGCTGGTGCTGCTGGGCGACCTGGTCAACCGCGGCCCGGCCTCGCTGGCCGTGCTGCGCCGCGCGATGGCGCTGGGCGATGCGGCGGCCTGCCTGCTGGGCAACCACGACCTGCACCTGCTGGCCGTGGCGCAGGGCGTGCGCAAGCCGCATCGCAGCGACACGGTGGGCGATATCCTGGCCGCGCCCGACCGCGACGCGCTGCTCGACTGGCTGCGCCACCGGCCGCTGGCACTGCAGGAGCGCGGCGTGCTGATGGTGCATGCCGGCGTGCTGCCGCAGTGGACGGCCGGGCAGGCGCTGCGGCTGGCGGGCGAGGTCGAACGGGTGCTGCAAGGCGCCGACTGGCATGTCTTCATGCACCAGATGTATGGCAACCAGCCCGACCAGTGGCACGACGGCCTGCAGGGCGCGGCGCGGCTGCGCGTGATCGTCAACGCCCTGACGCGGCTGCGCTTTTGCAGCGCCGACGGCCGGATGGAGTTCGAGTCCAAGGACGCCGCCGGCGCCAGTGCGCCGCTGGGCTTCATGCCGTGGTTTGACGTGCCCGGCCGGCGCACGGCCAGCGACGTGGTGGCGTTCGGCCACTGGTCGATGCTGGGCTGGATGGACCGGCCCGACGTGCTCTCGCTCGACACCGGCTGCGTGTGGGGCGGCGCGCTGAGCGCCGTGCGCGTGGGCGCCACGCCGCGCGACATCGAGTTGTTTCAGGTGCGCTGCCCGCAGGCGCAAAAGCCCGGCGGCGCCGCATGAAGGTGCCGCACGCGCTGCTGGGGCGCCCGCGCGACGCCGCCGGCATGAAACGGCTGGCGCTGGGCCTGCTGGTGGGCGCGGCCTGCCTGTATGCGCTGGCCACGGCGATGGCGCCGCGCCACG
Organism: Pseudomonadota bacterium; assembly: GCA_029780695.1. GTDB lineage: Bacteria > Pseudomonadota > Gammaproteobacteria > Burkholderiales > Burkholderiaceae_C > Ottowia. The sequence goes on along the minus strand of JAKOYD010000147.1, from coordinate 17,509 downwards.
CCGCATGGGGCTACGTCGCCGCCTTTGCCGAAGCCGCCATGGTCGGCGCCGTGGCCGACTGGTTTGCCGTGGTGGCGCTGTTTCGCCACCCGCTCGGGCTGCCGATTCCGCACACCGCCATCATCCCGGCCAACAAGAACCGCATCGGCGACAACCTGGGCAGCTTCATCGCCACGCACTTCCTGGCGACCGACCAGGTGCTGGCCAAGGTGCGCGACTTCGACGCCGCCGGCCGCGTGGCCGACTGGCTGTCGCATCCGGCCAACGCCGACCGCGTGGCGGCGCGCCTGCTGGACGTGGGCCGCTGGGCCGTCGGCGCGCTGGACGACGAGCGCGTGCGCACCTTCGTGGCCGATCTGGCGCGGCGTGGCCTGGCGCAGGTCGACGTGACCCGCCTGTCCGGTCAGGTGCTGGAGGCCATGACCCACGAGCGCCGCCACCAGGAGCTGCTGGACGGCGTGCTGGTGCAGCTGGCCCGCCTGCTGGGCGAAGACAGCGTGCAGGACACCATCGCCGAGGCCATCGCGCGCGAGGTCAAGGCGCTGAAGTACGTCGGCCTCGACCAGGTGGCCGCGCGCCTGGCCACGCGCAAGGTGGTGGTGATCGTCGCCAAGACCATCATCGACATGGCCGACGACCCCGCGCACCGCCTGCGCCGGCGCTTTGACGACATGGTGGACGGCTTCGTGGCGCGGCTGAAGGACGACGCGGCGCTGCAGGCGCGGGGCGAGCGGCTCAAGCGCGAGTTGATCGACAACCCCGCGCTCGGCAGCTACATCCACCAGCTGTGGGGCGAATTGCTGGCCTGGCTGCAGGCCGACATGGCGCACCACGACTCGTCGATCCGCCGCACCATCACGCAGGCGGCGCGCACGCTGGGCGAGCGGCTGACGGGCGACGCCGACATCCGCGGCTGGATCAATGGCGAACTGCAGGCCGCCGCGCCGCGGCTGATCGAGCGTTACCGCGACGACATCCGCCGCTACATCGTGGCGCGCGTGCAGGCCTGGGATGCGCGCGAAATGACCGATGAGCTGGAGCGCCACATCGGGCGCGACCTGCAGTTCATCCGCATCAACGGCACGCTGGTGGGCGGGCTGGTGGGGCTGCTGATTCACACGGCCACGCACGCTTGGCGCTGAAGCCACATGCGCCGCAGACCGGCCGCGCTGGCCACGCGCCGGTTTCAGCAAAGAATCAGGCTACCGCGCTGGCCCATAAAGCGCCGACAGCTACGTTTTTGATAGTGATTCGCTGCCGCCGGGGCGGCGCGGGCCTCACGTCTGCGGCGTGCTGTCGGGCGCCTTGAACAGCGCGGCCACCTTGCGCTTGGGCTTGATGTTGGCCGACACGCCGGCACGGGCCGGGCGGCCTTTTTGCTCCCACGCGGGCGCTTCTTCCTGCGCCTCGGGCGCCTCGTAGGGCTGGTTGAAGAACGGATCGACCGGCGCGGGCGCGGCAGCGCGGCGCTCGGGGTAGCGGCGTTCGCTGCGTTCGCGTCGCACGTCGTCGCGCACGTCGCCGGTTTCTTCGCCCTGCCAGCGGCGGCGGCCGTCGTTCTGGCGGCCACGCGGGCGCTCTTCCTCGAACTGCAGGTGCTCAACCTCGATCTTGGTCTTGAGCAGCTTTTCGAGCTCGCCCATCAGGCGCTGGTCGGCCTTGGTGACCAGCGTCACCGCCACGCCCGAGGCGCCGGCGCGGCCCGTGCGGCCGATGCGGTGCACGTAGTCTTCGGCGTGGAAGGGCACGTCGTAGTTGAAGACAGCCGGCACGTCCTTGATATCCAGCCCGCGCGCCGCCACGTCGGTGGCCACCAGCAGGTCGACCTCGCCCTGCTTGAATGCTTCGAGCGACTTCAGCCGCTCGTCCTGGCTCTTGTCGCCGTGCAGGGCAGTGGTTTTCAGGCCATCGCGCTCCAGCGCACGCGCCAGCCGCGCCGTGCCCAGCTTGCTGTTGCAGAACACGAAGGCCTGGCGCAACTGCTTGTCTTTCAGCACCTGGCGGATGGCGCGGCGCTTGTCGTCGTCGTCCAGCAGGTAGAAGTGCTGCTCGACCGTGGCCGCGGTGGCGTTGGGCCGCGCGACTTCGATCAGCACCGGGTTCTGCAGGTAGCTTTCGGCCAGGCGCTTGATCTCGGGCGAGAAGGTGGCGCTGAACAGCAGCGTGGTGCGGCTTCGCGGCAGGTAGTTCAGGATGCGCTGCAGATCGGGCAAAAAGCCGATGTCCAGCATGCGGTCGGCTTCGTCCAGCACCACGTATTCGACTTGGTTCAGCACCGCCGTCTTGGCCTCGATGTGGTCCAGCAGGCGGCCGGGCGTGGCCACCAGCACCTCGACGCCCTTGCGCAGCTCCTCGGTCTGCGGCTTCATGTCCATGCCGCCGAACACCACCGCGCTGCGCAGGTGCGTGTACTTGGCGTACTGCTTGACCTGGTCGGCCACCTGCACCGCCAGCTCGCGCGTGGGCAGCAGCACCAGCGCGCGCACCGGGTGGCGGGCGGGCGACAGCGAGGCCGTTTCGTGCTTGAGCAGGCGCTGCAGCAGCGGCAGCGAGAAGGCGGCCGTCTTGCCGGTGCCCGTCTGGGCCGCGCCCATCACGTCCTGCCCCGCCAGCACCACCGGAATGGCCTGCGCCTGGATCGGCGTCATGTTCTCGTAGCCCATGTCGGCCACGGCGCGCTTCAGCGGCTCGGCCAGCGCGAGGGAGGAATAGGGTTGTAAAGCGGTTTCAGTCATCAACCCCGTATTGTCGCAAGAAATGGGCCACCCCTGTGCCGCTGTCGCGGCTTCCCCAAGGGGACGCCGTCAGCGGCCGGGCCAAGCCCGCTCCGCGCCGGCCCGAAATGGCCTGCTGCGCGGCCACAGATACCTCTTGCCAGCGACCTGAAAACGACGGGAACTACATTTTTAATAGTGACAGCCGCACGTCAGTCAAGCGCTAGCCCCACAAACCGCCCATAAAAAGCGGCTGCGCAGCAAGCCGCCTTCCAGTGGCCGCGAAGCAGGCCGCGCCAGAACGCCATCGCCGGACCTGTGCCGGCGACTGGCGTTGTCCCCTTTGGGGGATGGCGGCCGCAGGCCGACTCAGGGGGTTACAAACTCTGCGCGTTGAAGGTATCGCACGCCTGCACGCTGCCCGTCTTCAGCCCCTGCATGAACCAGCGTTGGCGCTGGGCGCTGCTGCCGTGGGTGAAGGAATCGGGACGCACCGCGCCGGTCTGCTGACGTTGCAGCGTGTCGTCGCCGATGCGCGCGGCCGCATTCATGGCCGATTCGATGTCGCCCTGATCCAGCCAGTTCTTGGCTTGCTGCGACTTGTTGGCCCAGATGCCGGCAAAGCAGTCGGCCTGCAGTTCCATGCGCACCGACAGGGCGTTGTTTTCGCGCTCGCTGACGCGGCCGCGCAAGCCGTCCACCTTGGCGGTGGTGCCCAGCAGCGTCTGCACGTGGTGCCCCACCTCGTGCGCCACCACGTAGGCGCGCGCGAATTCGCCCGGCGCGCCCAACTGGCGGCTGAGCGTGTCGAAGAAGTTCATGTCCAGGTAGACCTTCTGGTCGCCGGGGCAATAAAACGGCCCCATGGCTGCCTGGCCGGTGCCGCAGGCCGTGGGCGTCACACCGCGGAACAGCACCAGCTTGGGCGGCCGGTACTGCGCGCCGCCTTGGCGAAACACCTGCGTCCACGCGTCTTCGGTGGACGCCAGCACGGTGGACACAAACGCCGCGCCCGCGTCATTGGCCGGCGGCTTCTGCGCCGGCCCTTGCTGCACCACCTGCGGCGAACCGGCCCCACCCAGCACGCCAATCGTCGTCAGCGGGTTGATGCCGAACACCCCCCACGCCAGCAACGCGATGACGATGGTGCCAATGCCGATGCTGCGGCCACCAAAGCCGAACCCGCCGCCGCCTCCGCCACCGCCGGCGCGCCGATCTTCCACGTTGTCCGACTGCCGTTCGCCTTCCCATCTCATCGTGTCGCTCCTGCCGCGCCGCTGCGCTAAATTGCCGCTATGGTAGCTGCCCCCACCCCCCGGCGCCCGTCAGACAAGCGCCACAAACCACCCCGCGTGTTGCTGACAGGGTTTGACCCGTTTGGCGGCGACGCGCTCAACCCCAGCTGGCTCATCGCCCAGGCGCTGCACGGCAAGCGCGTGGCCGGCCACCGCATCGTCGCCGCGCAGTTGCCGACCGAGTTCGGCGCATCGCTCCAGCACTTGCGGGCGTTGATGGCCGCGCACCGGCCCGCGCTGATCGTCTGCCTGGGCCTGGCGGCCACGCGCGCCGCGCTGTCGCTGGAACGCATCGCCATCAACGTCGACGACGCACGCATCGCCGACAACGCCGGCGCGCAGCCGATCGACACGCCGGTGGTCGCCGGTGCGCCCGCGGCCTATTTCAGCACGCTGCCCATCAAGGCCATGCAGCAGGCCATTCAGGCCGCCGGCGTGCCGGCCGAAATTTCGCAGACCGCTGGCACCTTCGTCTGCAACCACGTGTTCTATGGTCTGATGCACCGCCTGGCCACGGCGCGCGGCTTCTCGGGCACGCGCGGCGGCTTCATCCATGTGCCCCTGTTGCCCGAGCAGGGCGCGCCCAGTTTGCCGCTGGATGCGATGGTTGAAGGCGTGCGCGTGGGCCTGCGCACCGCGCTGACGGTGCAAGATGACGTGCGTGCCACTGGCGGTGCCATTGATTGACAAAAAGTGGGTCTGGCGCTTGCCGTGGCAGCGCGAGCAGCTATTTTTATGATAGCTAAGACGTGGTGTCGCCAGCGTCCGGCCCGGCGGCTGCCAGAATGTCCCGCATGAACATCCTGCTCGACGCTGCCGCCACCGCCGCGCGCCTGCCCTGGGCGCCGCTGGTCGATGAAATCGAGGCCCTGCTGGCCGACGACACGGTGCAGGTGCCGCCGCGCACCGTGCTGCCGATGGCCGCGGGCGCCTTCCTGTTTGCCATGCCCGGCTGCGACGAGCGCACGGCGATGACCAAGCTCATCACCTTCACGCCCGCCAACGCAGGCACCGACCGGGCGACCATTCAGGGCGACGTGACGGTGTTCGACGTCGCCACGGGCGAACGCCGCCTGATCCTGGACGGGCCCACGGTCACCGGCCGGCGCACCGCCGCCGTGTCGGCCCTGGCCGCGCGCTGGCTGGCGCCGAACCTGGCGGGGCCGATGCTCATCGTCGGCGCGGGCGTGCAGGGTTATGCGCACGTCGAGGTATTTGCCGCCGCGCTGGGCGTGACGGACTTCCGCATCGCCTCGCGCCGCCGCGCCAGCGCCGAGTCGCTGGCCGCGCACGCGCGCGCGTTGGGCCTGCGGGCCGAGGTGGTGGGCGACGCCGACGCCGCGCTGGCCGATTGCCCCCTGGTTGCCACCTGCACGCCCGCCACCGAGGTGGTGCTGCGCGGCCAGCCGCGCGCCGACGCCTTCATCGCCGCCGTGGGCGCGTTCACGCCGCGGATGGTGGAGATCGACGCCGCGGTGTGCCGCGCTATCGCTGCGCAGGGGCGCATCGTGGTCGATTCGGCCGATGCCGGGCACGAGGCGGGTGACCTGCTTCAGGCCGGCCTGGAGGTGAGTGGACTGCCCACACTGGCCGATGTGGTGAACGGTCACAAAAAAGCCCGCGACGAAGGCGGGCCGGTGCTGTTCAAAAGCTGCGGGTGGGCCGGCTGGGACTTGGCGGCCGCGCGGCTGGCCGGGCGATCAGCGTTGGCGCCTGACCCGGTGTAGACGTTAGCGCGACAGCGCCGCCACCGGTCCCAGCGCGGCCACGTCGAAGTTGGCGCGCCGCGTTTCGGCGGCCGCGGTCTGGGGGGCGGCCGTGTGCTGCGCGAGACGAAACTCGTTGCCCTTGCGCACTTGCGCCTGCGCCACGCTGGCAATGGCCGCCACCAGCACGAAGATAAGCGCTGCCAGCGCGGCAAACACCACCAGGCGCTGCGGCGACAGCCACGGCAGTGCGTCATCGGCGGCTGACGCGCGGCGCATGGTGGGCGTGGAAGGCCTGTGACCGGCGGGCACGGTGTCCTGGAAGTCCGGCGAATCCAGCGTGCTGAGGCGAATGTGGTGGGTAGCCATGTGCCGATGCTATGAACGGCGCCCGCCGGCGCCATTCAGCCGGCGGCGACGCATGGCGTAGGAAACCCACCCAGCCGGGCCGTCGCCAGGCGCCGACGCGGCGTTGGCGGCGTCAGGCCTTGGGCAGCGTCACGCCGACCTGGCCCTGGTACTTGCCGCCGCGGTCCTTGTAGCTGACCTCGCAGACCTCATCGCTCTCGAAGAACAGCACCTGCGCGCAGCCCTCGCCGGCGTAAATCTTGGCGGGCAGCGGGGTGGTGTTGCTGAATTCGAGCGTCACGTAGCCTTCCCACTCGGGCTCGAACGGTGTCACGTTGACGATGATGCCGCAGCGCGCGTAGGTGCTCTTGCCCAGGCAAATGGTCAGCACGTTGCGCGGGATGCGGAAATATTCGACCGTGCGCGCCAGCGCAAAGCTGTTGGGCGGGATGATGCAGACCGGCGCGTGGATGTCGACGAAGCTTTTCTCGTCAAAGTTCTTCGGGTCCACCACTGTGCTGTGGATGTTGGTGAAGACCTTGAATTCGGGCGCGCAGCGGATGTCGTAGCCGTAGCTGCTGGTGCCGTAGCTGACGATCTTTTCGCCGGCGGCGTTTTGCCGCACCTGACCGGGCTCGAAGGGCTCGATCATGCCGTGCTGCTCGGCCATGCGGCGGATCCATTTGTCGCTCTTGATGCTCATCTTTGCTTACTCTGATTTTGATAGCTGGTTGCGCTTGTCAGGCAAGCGCCAGAGCCCTATTTTGCTTGAGAAATGACGGTGCGCTCGACCACCCGGTCGTCGCCCAGCACGATCAGCGCGAACAGCAACTCGGCCAGGCTGCCTGCCGCGCGCGTGCGGCGCGCCAGCAGCGGTGTGGCTTCGGGGTTGAGCACCACGAAATCCGCCTCGCAACCCGGCTGCAGGTTGCCGACCACGCCGTCCAGATCCAGCGCCCGCGCCGCGCCTGCCGTGTGCAGCCACCACAGGCGCTCGGGCGACAGGCTGACGCCCGGCTTGAGCTCTATGCCGGTGCTCGACGCGCGGCCGGCAAAGTAGGCGGCGCGCATGGTGACGAGGGGCGAAAAGCTGGTGCCGCCGCCCACGTCGCTGGCCAGGCCATGCGCAAACGGCACGCGCTCTGCGCCCGCAAAGTCGAAGAAGCCGCTGCCCAGAAACAGGTTGCTGGTGGGGCACACCGCCGCCGCCGTGTGCGTGTCGCGCATGAGCGCGCGATCGTCGTCGTGAAAGTGGATGCAGTGCGCGTACACCGCGCGCCGGCGCATCAGGCCGTGGTCGGCGTAGATGGCGAGGTAGCTGCGCGAATCGGGGAACAGCGCGCGCGCCCAGGCGATTTCATCGACGTTCTCGGCCACGTGGGACTGGATCCACACGTCGGGATATCGGGCCGCCAGCTCGCCCGCGCCGCGCAACTGCCGCTCGCTGCAACTGGGGGCAAAACGCGGCGTGATGGCGTAGCCCAGGCGGCCCACGCCGTGCCATTTTTTGATCAACGCCTCGGTGTCGATCAGGCTCTGCTCGGTCTCGTCGCGCACGCCGTCGGGGCTGTGGCGGTCTTGCAGGCACTTGCCGGCAATCAGCCGCAGTCCACGTTTTTGCGCTTCTGAAAACAGAGCATTGACAGACGCCGGATGCGAGGTGCAGAAGCTCAGCGCCGTCGTCACCCCGTTGCGCTGCAGCTCGTCGCAGAAGAAGCGCGCGCTTTCGGCCGCGTGCGCCGGGTCGGCGAACTGCGCCTCGTGCGGAAAGGTGTAGTGCTCCAGCCACGGCAGCAGACCTTCGGCGGGCGAGCCGATGACGTCGATCTGCGGATAGTGGATGTGCATGTCCACAAAACCGGGCGCGATGAGGCGGCCTGGCAGGTGGGTGCAGGGCACGTCGGCGTGGCGATCTTTCAGCGCGTCATAGGCGCCCGCCGCCAGCACCACGGTGCGTCCGTCGGCGCCGGCGCCGATGACCAGCAGGCCGTCGCGCTCGAACACGGCGTGGCCGTGCTCGTCGAACCGCAGCAGGGAAGCGCGCCAGGATTGCATCGGCGCATTGTGCCGCGCCCTGCCGCGGCAGCCTGGCTCAGTCCAGCTTGGCGCCCGACTGCTTGATCAGGCGGTACCAGATCGGCAGTTCTTGCCGGTACGCGGCGTTGAAGGCCGCGGGGCCGCCGTTGTCCTGCACCTCGAAGCCCATGCCGACGATGCGCTCATGCACTTCGGGCGAGCGGATGGCCTTCTGGATTTCGCTGGCCAGCCGGTCGATGATGGGTTGCGGCGTGGCACCGGGGGCGGCCACGGCCAGCCAGCCGGTGACGCGGTAGGCCTCGTCCTTCAGGCCCTGCTCGACCAGCGTGGGCACCTTGGGCAGCGCGGCCATGCGCTTGTCGCCCGACACGCCGATGGCGCGCAGCTTGCCCGAATCGAGGTGACCCTTGACCTGCAGCGCGCTGGCAAACGCCATCTGGATCTGGCCGGCCAGCAGGTCCTGCACCATCGGCGCCTCGCCCTTGTAGGCGACGTGCACCATGTCGGCGTTCTGCGTCAGGCTCATGTGCGCGCCGGCCAGGTGCGGGTAGGCGCCGGTGCCGTACGAGCCGTACGACACCTTGCCCTTTTGGGCGGCGATGTACTTCATCAATTCGGGGCCCGTCTTGGCCGGCACGCTGGGGTTGACCACCAGCACCAGCGGCGCCATGGCGATGCGGTAGACCATGGCCAGGTCCTTCTGCGCGTCGTAGGGCAGCTTGGTGTAGAGGAACTGGTTGGTCATGAGCGAGTTGGACAGGCCCAGCATCACCGTGTAGCCATCGGGCGCGGCCTTGGCCACCGCGTCGGTGCCGATGATGCCGGCCGCCCCGGCCTTGTTGTCGATCACCACCGGCTGACCCATCTGCGCCGACAGCTTCTGGCCCACCAGCCGCGCCAGTACGTCGGTGGCGCCGCCCGCCTGGAAGGGCACCACCATCCGGATCGGCTTGTTGGGATAACCGCTTTGCGCGCTGGCTGGCGATGCTATTGAAATAATAGCTGCCGACGCAGACAGGGCAAGCGCCAGGGGCATATTCTTTTTGAAAGTGATGTTCATGGTGGGTACGTTGTGAAAGAAAGGGAAGGCTGCGCGCTGCGTCAATCGCGGACCACGCGGGTCTTGACCGGCAGAGGCGCCAGCGCCGCCTGCAGTTGATCGGCCAGCGCGTCGGGCGCGCCGGCCGGCAGGTGCACCACCACGCCGCCGGCTTCGGTGCTGTGCACGCGCGGCTGCTGGTCGGCCGGCAATGGCTGGCACAGCGCGGCGATCAGTTCGCGCGCCGTGTGGCCGGCGGCCTGGGCGCGCAGCTCGGGTTTGTAGATCTTGCCGACGTTGGTGACGGGCATGTGCTCGATCAGGTACACGTGTCGGGGCTTGGCCGGGCCTTCGTCCACGCGCTCGGCAGTGAAGGCCAGCAGCTCGGCCTCGCTCACCTGCGCGCCGGGGCGCAGCGTGGCAAACACCACGGGCAATTCGCCCGCATAGGCATCGGGCGCGCCCACGGCGGCGGCCAGTTGCACGGCGGGGTGGGCGCCAATGGCGTCCTCGATCGTCTTGGGGTCGATGTTGTGGCCGCTGCGGATGATCAGGTCCTTGGCGCGGCCGCTCAGGTTCAGGCGCTCGTCGCGGTCGATGTAGCCCAGGTCGCCCGTCACCAGCCAGCCGTCGGGCGTGAAGGCGTTGGCGTTGTCGCGCTCGTCGAGGAAGCCCGAGAACACGTTGGGCGACTTGAACAGCACCATGCCCGGCTCGCCCGGCGCCACGTCGCGGTCGCTGGCGCCGCCGTCGGCGTTCAGCGCCACGATCCGCATCTGCGTGTGCGGCAGCCGAAAGCCCACGCAGCCCGGCAGCCCGTGCACGCCCAGCGGCGTGATGGTGGAAATGCCGGCCATCTCCGTCATGCCCAGGCTTTCGTGGATGTGCAGGCCGTAATCGCGCTCGAAGCGCGCCGCCAGCTCGGGCGGCAGGATGGCCGCGCCCGTGCGGCAGTAGCGCACGCTGGAAATGTCGGCGCCCGCCAGCGGCACCTGCGCCAGCGCCGCCAGCACCGTGGGCACGGCCGACAGCGTGGTGACGCGGTACTTTTCGACCAGCTTCCAGAAGTTCTGCAGCACCGCGCGGTTGCGGTACAGCCCGGTGGTGGGGATGATCGTTTCGACCCCGCACGACAGCGCCGCCAGCGAGCCGGGCAGCGTGCCGGCCACGTGGAACAGCGGGTAGCCGTTGATGATCACGTCCTGCGGCCCCATGGCCTGCATCTGCACGCAGGCCCAGGCGGTGAACACCTGCGCGCGGTGGCTGTGGCGCGCCAGCTTGGGCGCGCCCGTGGTGCCACCGGTGTGAAAGTAGGCAGCGATGTCTTCCGGGCCGATGTCGCGGCCGCTGACCAGGTGCGTGTCGGGCTGCGCAGCGATGGTGGCGGCAAAGTCCAGCACGCCCTCGGGCAGCGCGGGCGCCTTGCCTTCATCCAGCGGCGCCACGCGCAGCACGTGCGTCAGCGTGGGCACGAGTGTGCGCAGGTGCAGCGCCTTGCTCCAGATGCCCGATTCGGCATCGTCGCCCCAGGCGATCAGCACCTTGGCGCCGGCGGCGTTCAGCAGCGAGGCCAGCTTGTCGTCGGTCAGCAACGGGTTGAGCGGCTGCACGATGCCCGCCGCCTCGCCGCCCCACAGCGCCAGGTGGTATTCAAGACAGCCGGGCAGCATCACGGCCACGGCATCCTGTGGCCCCACGCCCAGCGCATGCAGCGCGTTGGCGGTTTGGTGGATGCCGGCCAGCAGCTGCTGGTACGACCAGCGGATCGGCGCGTCAGCCGGGTTCGCGGTGCGCAGGAAGGTCAGCGCCGGCCGGTCGCCAAAGGCGTGCGCCGAATTGACAAAGATTTCGTAGGTGCTGCGCACCGTCAGCGCCTGCTCAAGCGGCACGGTCTCGATGCGGCGCACGTCGGCCATGCTGCGCACGGGCGCCTGCGCGGCAAAGGGCGCCGCCGCGGCGGGCAGGCTCGCACGGGGGTGGGTGATCATGGAATGCCTCCTTGCAACCATCGTAGCGCTGCCTTCGCGCGCCGTGGCCCTGGCAGCGTCGCCCGGGTTACTCCGCCGCGCGGCCCCAAGCCAGGGCTGCTTTGAAACTGATAGCTAGACAGCCGCGCCAGTCGTGCGCTATGTCGTATGACATAACACCCTGGCACAGGGGTTGATATGCTGCCCGGGCTTCGATGTTGAAGCGGATTCGGGCTCTGTCTGAGGGGCGAAATAGCCAATGACCGGTGGTGTTCGTCAGCGCATGATCCGAGGGGCCACCGAGGTCCTGGGTCGGCGTGGGTTGCACGCGACGGCGTTTTCCGAGGTGCTGGCGCTGACCGGCGCTTCGCGCGGCTCCATCTACCACCACTTTCCGGGCGGCAAGGCCGAACTGGTCGAGGCCGCGCTGGACGATTTCAGCGCCCGGCTGGACGATTCGCTGCGCGCGCTGCATGGCCGCTCGGCCGGCGCGGTGGTGGACGGCGCGCTGGCGCTGTGGCGCGCCAAGCTGGTGCGCAACGACTGCGAATCGTGCTGCCCGGTGGCGGCGATCACGATCGCGGCCGATTCCATGCGCCTGCAGGAAAGCTGCCGCGAAGCCTTCCACCAGTGGCGCGACACCCTCGCCGACGCGCTGCAGGCGGGCCATTGCCCCGCGCCGCGCGCTTTGCCGTTTGCCACGCTGCTGCTGGCGTCGGTGCAGGGCGCCATCATCCTGGCGCGCGCCGAGGGCGACCCGGCGCCGTTCGATGCCGTGGCCGAGCAGCTGCGCACACAGGCCGCCACGCTGGCCTGAGCGGGCGCGCAGGCGCGCGATTTCGTGCGGCAAGGCGCGGCCCCGCGTCAGGGCAGCTTGCCCTGCACGCCGTCGACCAGCCAGTTCATGCCCACGATCTGCGCGTCGCTCAGCCGCTGGCCGTGCGCCAGTTGCGGGCGGCCGGTGTTGTCGAGCAGCGGCCCGGTGAACGGATGCAGCCGCCCGGCGCCGATGTCGCGCTGGCGGGCCAGCACTTCGTCGCGCACGGCGCGCGGCACCTTGGGGCCGAAATCGCCCACGCGCACCATGCCTTCCTTGACGCCGCCCCACAGGGTAGCGGGTTGCCAGGTGCCGTCCAGCGCGGCCTTGACACGGCCTTTTTCGTAATCGGCCCAGTGGTGCGTCACCGCCAGCAGCTGCGCCTGGGGCGCGACGGCGCGCATGTCGGAGTGGTAGGCAATGGCGAGCTTGCCGCGCTCCTCGGCAGCGCCCATCACCGCGGTCGACCCGGTGTGAAAGGCCAGCACATCGGCGCCCTGGTTGATCAGCGTCAGCGCGGCTTCGCGCTCGCGGGCCGGGTCGAACCATTCGTTCAGCCACACCACCTTGACCTGCGCCTTCGGGTCGACGCTGCGCATGCCCAGGGTGAAGGCGTTGATGCCCTGCAGCACCTCGGGGATGGGAAAGCCCGCCACGTAGCCGGCCACGTGGCTCTGGCTCATGCGCCCGGCGGCGATGCCGGCCAGGTAGCGGCCTTCGTAGTAGCGCGCGTTGGCGGTGGCCACGTTGGCCGCGCCTTGCGGGCAGGTCAGGCATTCGAACTTGACCTGCGGGAATTCCTGCGCCACCTTCTGCACCGGGCGGGCGTAGCCGAAGCTGGTGGTGAAGATCAGGCGGTGCCCCCGCTGCGCCAGGTCGCGCAGCACGCGCTCGGCGTCGGCGCCTTCGGGCACATCGGCCACGGCGGTGGTGGCCACGCGCGGGCCAAAGGCGGCTTCAACCTCGCGCCGCGCGGTGTCGTGCTGGCGCGTCCAGCCGGCCTGGGTGACGGGCGTGACGTAGACGTAGCCGACTTTCAGCGGCGCCGTGGCGGTCTGGGCAAGGGCGGGGATGAAAAAACAGGCGGCCGCGAACGCAGCTGCGAGGTTTTTGTACATGGTGTTCCTCTACATGGCTCCGGGGTGACGAAAGCGGCGCCCCGGAGCACGGGCGCCGGCGGCGATTTTCTCACGCGCCTGCGGCAGCGGCGGATTTCGATTCAAACAGCCCGCTTGCGCCTTCTGGACAAGCGCATGCAGCTATCAAAAAAGTAGCGTGACCGGTCAGGCGGCGGCAAAGCGCCTGAACACGTCCGCCAGCTGCCGGTGCCAGCGCGCCTTGTCGTCGGGCGGGGAAAAGCTGGCGTCGAAGCTGTTGGACGCCAGTTGCCACGCGTGGCGCGCCGTCATGCCCGTGGCCGCAAACACGGCCTGGAAGTTGTCGTTGACGTAGCCGCCAAAGTAGGCTGGGTCGTCTGAATTGACGGTGGCCATCAGGCCGGCGTCCAGCAAGGTCTTCAGGTTGTGGTCGGCCAGGTCGGGGAAGACGCGCAGCTTCTGGTTGGACAGCGGGCACACGGTGAGCGGCACGCGGTCGGCGGCCAGCCGTGCCATCAGCGCCGCGTCGTGCGCGGCCTGCACGCCGTGGTCGATGCGCTCGGCGCGCAGCACGTCGAGCGCCTGCCAGATGTAGTCGGGCGGGCCTTCTTCGCCCGCGTGGGCCACCACGTGCAGGCCCAGCTCGCGGCAGCGTGCAAACACGCGGGCAAACTTCTCCGGCGGGTGGCCGACTTCGCTCGAATCGAGACCGACGCCAATGAAATGGTCGCGAAACGGCAGCGCCTGTTCCAGCGTTTCAAAGGCCTGCGCCTCGCTCAGGTGGCGCAGAAAGCACAGGATCAGCGCGGCGCTGACGCCCTGTTGCGCCGGCGCGTCGCGGCACGCGCGCGACAGGCCATGGACGACGGTGCCCATCGGCACGCCGCGTTCGGTGTGCGTCTGCGGGTCGAAGAAAATCTCGGCGCGCACTACACTATCTGTAGCTGCCCGCGCAAGATAGGCGCGGGCCATGTCGTAAAAATCCTGCTCGGTCAGCAGCACGCTGGCGCCGGCGTAGTAGATGTCCAGAAAGCTCTGCAGGTCGCTGAACGCGTAGGCCTGGCGCAGTGCGTCCACGCTGGCGTAGGGCAGCGCCACGCCGTTGCGCCGCGCCAGCGCAAAGATCATCTCGGGCTCCAGCGAGCCCTCGATGTGCATGTGCAGCTCGGCCTTGGGTATGGCCGCCAGCAGCGCGGGCAGCTGCGGCGGGGCGATGCGGTCGATGCAGTCGGGTATGGGCGTCATGCCATCACTCTCCGGCGGTGGTGGGCCGACAGTCGGCCGAAGGGGCACCTTATCAAATCCCGCTGGCCGTGGGCGCGTTTACTGGCTCAGCGTTTCCCAGCGTTCCAGCGCGCTCATCAGTTCGTCCTCGATGGCACTGTCGCGCGCCTGCAGCGCCACGGCTTGCGGCAGATCGGTCTGGTACAGCGTGCCGTCGGCCAGGCGGGCGCGCAAATCGGCCTGCTCGGCCTCCAGCGCCTCAATGCGGGCGGGCAGTTGGTCCAGCTCGCGCTGGTCCTTGTAGCTGAGCTTTCTTTTTGATAGCTGCTCGCGCTGCACTGGTGGCGCGTCGGACCCATTTTTGTCAGCGGACGGGGCGGTGGGCCGCGGCGGCGCGGTTTCGCGCAGGGCCTGCCAGCGCGCGCTCTGCGCCAGCCAGTCCTGCACGCCGCCGGCGTATTCGCGCCACTGGCCCGGGCCGTCCCAGGCCAAGGTGCTGGTGACCACGTTGTCGAGAAAGGTGCGGTCGTGGCTGACCAGGAACACCGTGCCTTCGTAGGTCTGCAGCAGTTCTTCCAGTAACTCCAGCGTGTCGATGTCGAGGTCGTTGGTTGGCTCGTCCAGCACCAGCACGTTGGCCGGACGCGCGAACAGGCGCGCCAGCAGCAACCGGTTGCGTTCGCCGCCGCTCAAGCTGCGCACCGGCGAGGCGGCGCGCGCCGGGCTGAACAGGAAGTTGCCCAGGTAGCTCTTGACGTGCTGGCGCCTGGCGCCGATTTCGATCCATTCGCTGCCGGGGCTGATGAAGTCTTCCAGCGTGGCGTCGGGGTCGAGCGCGGCGCGCATCTGGTCGAAATAAGCCACCTGCAAGTTGGCGCCGCGCTGAATGCGGCCGCTGTCGGGTTCGATCTCGCCCAGGATCAGCTTGAGCAGCGTGGTCTTGCCGGCGCCGTTGGGGCCGATCAGGCCGATCTTGTCGCCGCGCAGCACGGTGGTGCTGAGGCCGCCGACGATGCACTGGCTGCCCAGCGTCAGCGTCACGTCCTGCAATTCGGCCACCAGCTTGCCTTGGTAGCCCGCCACGCCGGCGTCCAGGTCGAGCTTGACCCGGCCGACGGCGTCACGCCGCGCAGCGCGCGCGGCCCGCAGAGCGTGCAGCCGGTTGATGCGCCCCTGGGCCCGCGTGCGGCGCGCCTCCACTCCCTGACGCACCCAGGTTTCTTCCTGCGTCAACAGCTTGTCGGCACGCGCCTGGACGGTGGACTCCTGCTGCAACTGCTCGGCCTTCTGCTGCTGATAGCGCGCGAAGTTGCCGGGGTACGACAGCAGTTTGCCGCGGTCGAGCTCGACGATGCGCGTAGCGACCGCGTCCAGAAAGCTGCGGTCGTGCGTCACCACCACCACGCTGCCGGAAAAGGCGTTCAGCAGGTCCTCCAGCCAGCGGATCGCGTCCAGGTCGAGGTGGTTGGTCGGCTCGTCCAGCAGCAATACGTCGGGCCGCGTGACCAAGGCCTGCGCCAAGGCCACGCGCTTGCGTGTGCCGCCGGACAGCTCGCCCACGATCACGTCGGGCGCCAGACGCAGGCGCTGCAGGGTTTCGTCGACACGCTGGCGCCAAGTCCAGCCCTGCTCGGCCTCGATGCGCGCTTGCAGCGCGTCCAGGTTGCCATCACCCGCGGAATAGGCGTCGATCAGCGCACGCAGCGGTGCCAGCCCTTCACCGACGGTGTCGAACACGGTGGCATCCGACGCCAGCGCGGGCTCTTGCGGCACATAGGCCAGGCGCAAGCCTTGCTGCATCTGCAACTGCCCGTCGTCGGGGCGCTCCCACCCGGCCAATATGCGCAACAGCGACGACTTGCCGGTGCCGTTGCGCCCAATCAGGCCTACGCGCTCGCTGGGCGCCAAAGCGAAATCCGCGTGGTCGAGCAGCGGCACGTGCCCAAAGGCGAGTTGAGCGTCGAGCAGAGTGAGCAATGCCATGTGAAATCCGGCCTGAGGCAAACAATAGACAAGAACAATCGCGAGCGCGTTGGCAACCGGATTGCAAAAATTTTTTGGCCGACTTGCGCAAAGCTCGAAAACGATGCTATAGTCTAGGGCTTCGCTGATCACTGCTTAGGCAGAAGTTGGCGAAGCCGACAGGCAGCGTTCTTCGCTTGCGTGTCGGAGGGTCCCCCAAAGTGACGCAGGTGCTCATCAGAGTCTGCAGCACGAAAGGTAAAAACCCCAGGCCTTGACAGGTTGTTGAAAAACATGCCATAATTCAAGGCTTCCCAGTAAGCAGCTGGGTGGGATTGAAAGAGCTAGCCGAACCGAAGTTCAGCGAATTCGAAAAAACCCCAAAGGTTGACAGGTTATTAAATAGCGTGTCATAATTCAAGGCTCAGTTGATCGCAACTGAGACGGCGCAGAAAGAAAACTTCAGCGCGGTTCATTAAAAATATACAGCCGATAAGCGTGGGCGTTTGATGGCGAATTGCCAAAGTCTTTCAGACTATCAAACGCTCATGAGAACAGAAGTGAAGTTCACTTCAATTCCGTTTAAATGAGTAAACTCGAAAGAGTATAAATTTCAAGATCGAACTGTAGAGTTTGATCCTGGCTCAGATTGAACGCTGGCGGAATGCTTTACACATGCAAGTCGAGCGGCAGCGCGGGGCAACCTGGCGGCGAGCGGCGAACGGGTGAGTAATACATCGGAACGTGCCCAGACGTGGGGGATAGCCCGGCGAAAGCCGGATTAATACCGCATACGATCTAAGGATGAAAGCGGGGGATCGCAAGACCTCGCGCGTTTGGAGCGGCCGATGGCAGATTAGGTAGTTGGTGGGGTAAAGGCTTACCAAGCCTGCGATCTGTAGCTGGTCTGAGAGGATGATCAGCCACACTGGGACTGAGACACGGCCCAGACTCCTACGGGAGGCAGCAGTGGGGAATTTTGGACAATGGGCGCAAGCCTGATCCAGCCATTCCGCGTGCAGGATGAAGGCCCTCGGGTTGTAAACTGCTTTTGTACAGAACGAAAAGGCTCTGGCTAATACCTAGAGTCCATGACGGTACTGTAAGAATAAGCACCGGCTAACTACGTGCCAGCAGCCGCGGTAATACGTAGGGTGCAAGCGTTAATCGGAATTACTGGGCGTAAAGCGTGCGCAGGCGGTTTTGTAAGACAGAGGTGAAATCCCCGGGCTCAACCTGGGAACTGCCTTTGTGACTGCAAGGCTGGAGTGCGGCAGAGGGGGATGGAATTCCGCGTGTAGCA
>JAKOYD010000144.1 GCA_029780695.1 Pseudomonadota bacterium | reverse complement strand
GTGCCGGTAGTTCAGCAGCGTGGTGAACAGCGGCAGCTGCGCGTCCACACCGCTGCAGCGCTGGGCCAGCGCCAGCGGGGCGTGCTCGTGGCGCAGCAGCCGCGCCAGCAGCGCATGCGTGTCGCGCAGCGCCTGCGCCACGTCCTGCTGCGCGACCTGCAGCTTCAGCGGCAGTGTGTTGATGAACATGCCCATCACGCGATCGGCCTGCTCGCCGCCGTGCATCCGCCCGAACAGCACGGTGCCGAACACCACCTCCTGGCGGCCGGTCAGCCGGCTGAGCACCACGCTCCAGGCCAGGTGCATCACGCTGGCCGCGCTGACCCCCAGCCGCCGGGCCTGCTGGCGCAGCGCCTGCGACAGCGCCGCCGGCAGCGGCCGCTGCAGCTCCTGCACGCCGCTGCCGTCGCCCTGCACGTCCAGCACGCCGTACGGGGCCGTGGGCTCGTCCACCTGCGCCAGCATCTGGCTGAAGAACGCCTCGTGCTCCGCGTCGCTGACGCCCAGCCGGGCTTGGGCCACGAAGTTGCGGAAGGGCGCAGGCCGGCTCAGCCGCTCGCGGCGGCCCTGCTGGATGGCCTGCGCCTCGTGCACCAGCATCTCCAGCGTCGTGTGGTCGATGGCCAGGTGGTGCACCACGATGCCCAGCAGCCAGCGCTGGTGAGCTTCGTCGTGGGCCAGCACGCACTTGAGCAGTGGCGCGCGGCTGACGTCCAGCCGGTGCGAGGCGGGGTCCAGCAGCGCCTCCAGCTGCGCCTGCACCGGGCCCAGCCGGGGATCGAAGTGCACCCGCTCCAGCGGCAGCTTCACGCGCCGCCGCACCACCTGCACGGGCTGCTCCAGCCCCTGCCAGTGCACGCCGGTGCGCAGGATGTCGTGCCGGTCCACGAGCTCCTGCAGCGCCTGCACGAAGCTGTCCAGCACGGCCTTGTCGGCGAAGCCCAGCACGTTGGGCAGCTGGTACGGATCGCCCTTGGGCTGCATCAGGTGGTGGAACAGGATGCCTTCCTGGGCCGGAGCCAGCGGGTAGATGTCCTGCACGTTGGCCGCGCCGCCGTCGACCTGGGCCACCACCGCGTCGATGGCCTGCTGGCTCAGCTGCACCAGCGTGAGCATGGGCGGCGTGATCGCCTGGGCGTCCGCGGGGATCAGGTTGGGCGGCACCTGCACCTCGCGGCTGGCACCACCGACGGCCTGCGCCAGCTCGCCCAGCGTGGGCGCCGTGAACAGGTCCCGCACGTCCGCGTGCAGGCCCTCGCGGCGCATGCGTTCGATGAGCTTGACCGCCAGCAGCGAGTGCCCGCCGAGCTCGAAGAAGTTGTCCTGGCGGCCCACGCCCTGCAGGCCCAGCAGTTCCGACCACAGGGCGGCCAGCCGCGTCTCCACCTCGCCCTGCGGGGCCTCGTACGCGCGCGTGGCCTGCGCCCGCCCCTGGGGCGCGGGCAGCGCCCTGCGGTCGAGCTTGCCGTTGGGCGTCAGCGGCCAGGACTGCACCTGCACGTAGGCCGAGGGCACCATGTACGCGGGCAGCGCCTGCGTCGCGTGCTCGCGCAACGCCTGCTCGGACACCGCGGCGCTGTGGTAGGCCACCAGCCGCTTGTCGCCGGGCTGGTCCTCGCGGGCGATCACCACCACGTCCGGGGCCAGCGCGCTGAGCTGGGCCTCGATCTCGCCCAGCTCGATGCGGAAGCCGCGGATCTTGACCTGGAAGTCGTTGCGGCCGAGAAACTCGATGGTGCCGTCGGAGGTCCAGCGGCCCAGGTCCCCGCTGCGGTACATCCGGGCGCCGGGCTCCCGGCTGAACGGGTCCTGTAAGAAGCGCTCGGCCGTAAGGTCCTCGCGGTTGAGGTAGCC
>JAKOYD010000120.1 GCA_029780695.1 Pseudomonadota bacterium | reverse complement strand
CACCAGAAACAGCATGGTGGACGTGGTGGGCGACGCGCCGTTGGGAAACTTGCTGCGCCAGTCCTTGGCGACCACGCCCTTGTCGGCCAGGAAGTCGATGTCGGTGGTGGTGTTCATCGTCACCACATCGGCCGCCAGCCCGTCGGCCACGGCGCGCGCCTGGGCGCTGGAGCCGGCATGCGACTGGTCGACCTTGATGTCCTTGCCCGTCTTCTTCTTGTAATCGGCGATGAAGGCGGTGTTGAAGTCCTTGTAGAACTCGCGGGCGACGTCGTAGCTGACGTTGAGCAGGCTGGTCTGTGCGTGGGCGGCGCCAGCGGCGGCCAGGGCGAGGGCGGAGAGGGCGAGGCGGATCGAGGTTTTCATGGCACTGCAAAAATGACGAAGTCGGCGAAATGCCGACCATGGCCATGAGTTTGGAGGCGACGCTTCAGAACTCAAACGACTTTTTTCTTGTTTCTTTATGTCTATTTGTTATGAAAGGGTCGTCATCAAACCCGCATGCGCGGTTCATGCCCTTGTCACGCTCATTCGACAGCATGGCGCGGTTGCCAACCTTTGGACACCACCACCATGTCTTCCCAAGTCGCCCTTCGCTGGACTGCGCGTCTCGTGCCCTGCCTGTTGACGCCCATGGCCGCCGCGGCGCTGCTGGCGGCGTGCGGCGGCGACGACGACGCCAGCCCGCAGAACCCGGCCACCGCCACGCTGGCCGTGCTGTCCACCACCGACCTGCACTTCAACATCCGCAGCTATGACTACTTCAAGCTGGCCGATGACCCCAGCTACGGCTTCGAGCGCACCGCCACGCTGATTCGCCAGGCGCGCGGCGAATTCGCCAACACGCTGCTGCTGGACAACGGCGACACCATCCAGGGCACGGCGCTGGTCGATTACCAGGCGCAGGTCAAGCCCATCCCCTGCACCCAGCAACTGGCGCAGTACAAGGCCATGGGCGTGCTGAAGTACGACGCCGGCACGCTGGGCAACCACGAATTCAACTATGGCCTGCCGTTCTTGAACCAGGTGCTGGGCGGCGGCATGGACGTGGACGGCGTCGACAAGAACCAGAAGTGCGCCGGCGCCGGCTTTCCGATGGCGCTGGCCAACGTCTTCAGCGTGAAGACCGGCCAGCCGCTGGTGGCGCCGTATCAAATCCTGGAGCGCACGCTCACCGCCAAGAACAAGGACGGCAAGACCCTCTCGGTGCCGATCAAGGTCGGCGTGATCGGCTTCACCACGCCCGGCATCATGAACTGGGACAAGCGCTGGGTCGACGGCAAGCTGCGCATCGACGGCGCCGTGGAAAGCGCGCAGAAATACGTGCCCGAACTGCGCGCCAAGGGCGCCGACGTGGTGGTGGCGCTGCTGCACGGCGGCATGGACGCGGCGCCCTATAGCCCGACGATGGAAAACCCCGGCCGCCACGTCGCCAAGGTGCCCGGCATCGATGCGCTGGTGATGGGCCATTCGCACCAGGTGTTCCCCGAACGCATCGCCAAGCCGTACTACACCGGCGAGGGCGTGGACCACACGGCGGGCACGCTCAGCGGCGTGCCGGCCGTGATGCCCAGTTCTTGGGGCAAGGCGCTGGGCGTGATCGCCCTGCAACTGAAGTACGACGGCAAGGCCTGGGTCATCGACAAGTCACAGACCAAGGTTGAGGCACGCAGCACCGCCACCGGCAAAGACGCCGCCGGCAAGACCACCTACGTGGCGGTCGACCCCAGCATCGCGCCGGTGGTCGAGGCCGAGCACCAGGCCGCCATCCAGTATGTGAAAACGCCCATCGGCAGCACCGACTTCCGCATGGGCACGCAGTTCGCCGACGTGGGCGATCCGGGCGCGATTCAGCTCGTCAACCAGGCGCAGGCCGACTACGTGGCGCGCTACGTCAAGGCCAACCTGCCGCAGTACGCCAGCCTGCCGGTGCTGAGCGTCAGCGCGCCGTTCAAGAGCGGCTTCCAGGGCGCGGCCGACTACACCGACGTGGCCGCCGGCCCGCTGGCCATCTACAACGCGGCCGACCTGTACCTGTACCCGAACACGGTCTACGCCGTGAAGGTCAATGGCGAGCAGATCAAGACCTGGCTCGAATCGGCCGCCAAGCGCTTCAACCGCATCGACCCGGCCAAGACGGCCGACCAGCCGCTCATCAGCACCTTCCCGGGCTACAACTTCGACATGTTCACCACGCCCGACGTGCAGTATGAGTTCGACGTGACGCAGGCCGAAGGCAGCCGCATCAAGAACCTGACGTACAAGGGCCAGCCGATCAACCCCGCGCAGGACTTCGTCATCGCCACCAACAACTACCGCGCCACCAGCGGCAAGACCATGCTGGCGGTGCTGGACGGCACGGCCACGATCTACGCCAGCCCCGACGCCAACCGCGACGTGCTGATCGACTACATCAAGGCCAACCCGACGGTGACGCGCGCCGCCAACGGCAGCGCGCGCAGCTGGCGCTTCACCAAGGTGCCGACGGTCGGGCGCGTGGTGTTCTCGTCGGCGCCCAACGCGCTGCCGGTGGCGCAGGCGGCGGGCCTGACCAACGTGTCGCTGGCGGCGGCCGACGACGGCACGGGCAAGTCGCTCTACCGCATCGACCTGGGCCAATAAGCCCCTGGCGGCCGCGCGCGCCGCACCTGATCCGGCGCGCGCGGCCCGACTGGCCAAGTCTTGGCCGCCATGGCCCGCAGGGGCGGGGCGGCGGGCGGGGGCCGCTTATTTCTGCGTGTAGATCTGGTCGAAATGACCGCCATCGGCAAAGTGCGCCTTGCTGGCCTGCGCCCAGCCGCCAAAGGCCTGGTCGATGGTGAAGAGCTGAAGCTTGGGGAACTGCCTGGCGTACTTGGCCGCCGCCTTGTCGCTGACCGGGCGGTAGAAGTGCTTGCCGGCCAGGTCCTGCCCCTCGTCGGTGTACAGGTAGTCCAGGTACGCTTGCGCGACGGCGCGGGTGCCGTGCTTGTCGACGTTCTTATCGACCACCGTCACGGCCGGCTCGGCCAGGATGGAGAGGCTGGGGTAGACGATGTCGAACTTCTGCCCGAATTCCTTGCCCAGCAGGTGCGCCTCGTTCTCCCACGCGATCAGCACGTCGCCCTGGTTGCGCTGGCCGAAGGTGATGGTCGAGCCGCGCGCGCCGGTGTCGAGCACGGGCACGTTCTGGTACAGCTGGGCGACGAAGGCCTTGGCCTTGGCGTCGTCACCGCCGTGCTTGCGCTTGGCGTATTCCCACGCGGCCAGGTAGTTCCAGCGCGCGCCGCCGCTGGTCTTGGGGTTGGGGGTGATGACCTTGACGCCGGGCTTGGCCAGGTCGTCCCAATCCTTGATGCCCTTCGGATTGCCGTGGCGCACCACCAGCACGATGGTCGAGGTGTAGGGCGAGCTGTTGTGCGGCAGGCGCTTTTGCCAGTCTTTCGGGATCAGCGCGCCGTGGCTGACCAGCGCGTCGGTGTCGCCCGCCAGCGCCAGCGTGGCGACGTCGGCCTCCAGCCCGTCGATGATCGAACGCGCCTGCTTGCCTGAGCCGCCGTGCGATTGCTTGACGGCCACGTCCTGGCCGGTCTTGGCCTTCCAGTGCTTGGCAAACGCCTTGTTGAATTCGACGTAGAACTCGCGCGTGGGGTCGTAGCTGACGTTGAGCAGGGTCACGGCGGCGGGCTGCTGCGCGTGGGCGAAGGGCGCGCCGGCCAGCAGGGCGGCGGTGGCGAGGGTGTGCAGCGCAAGGCGGCGGAGGTTCATGGGGCGGACTCCGGTTTTCCTGAAAAACAGAGCCGCGATGATGAAAGCCGCCGGCCGCAAACGGAACGATTGTTTTCTTGTTTGCTTATGCAGCGTTGCAGTGGAATTGGCTCCTTCCCCCTTTGGGGGAAGGCGGGGATGGGGGCTGCGGCGCTGGCACCGACGGCGGGGCGGCCCCCACCCCCTTCGACAAGCTCAGGACAGGCCAAACCTCCCCCAGCGGGTGAGGTGGCAACAGCGTTGTCCAGCGCCCCAACTCCGCGAAGGCTCACTGAAATACCCCCTGCTCGCGCACGCCCCTACAGCGCCTCAGCTACTAAAAAAATAGCGATCAGCGTGGCATCATCGCGCCATGCCCCACGCCCCCGACGCCCTCAAGCACCTTGCCCCCAACGTCTTTGCCATGGTCATGGGGCTGGCCGGCCTGTCGCTGGCCTGGGGCCGGGCCGAACCGATCCTGGGCGAGATGGCGGGCGCGGGCGCGCTGGTGCTGGCGGCGGCCGCCGCGCTGCTGTTTGTCGCGCTGGCGGTGCTGTCGTGGATCCGCTGGCAGCACTACCCCGAGGCGCTGGCGGCCGATTTGAAGCACCCGGTGCGCCACGCTTTCGTCGCCACCATCCCCGTGTCGATCATCCTGCTGGCCACCTGCGGCGTGTCGCTGCTGGGCGCGCAGACGTGGCTGGCGGTGTTGTGGTGGGTGGGGTCGCTGCTGCAGTTGGGCGCCACCCTGTGGGTGGCCACGCGCTGGCTGAGTGCCGACAAGGCGCAGGGGCTGACCTGGGCCGCGCTGACGCCGGTGCTGCTGATCCCGGTGGTGGGCAACGTGCTGGCGCCGCTGGCGGGCGTGACGCTGGGCGCGGGCACCTGGAGCACGGCGCAGTTCGGCATCGGGCTGCTGCTGTGGCCGGTGCTGCTGGCGCTGATCTTCGCGCGCATCGCCGCGCACGGCCTGTGGCCCGAGCGGCTTTTGCCGGCCACCTTCATCGCCATCGCGCCGCCGGCGGTTATCGGCAGCGCCGCGCTGCAACTGGGCGGCCCGACGCCGCTGGCATGGATGTGCTGGGGCATGGCGCTGTTCTTTCTGCTGTGGGCGCTGCAAATCGGCCGCCGCATGCTGGCGCAGCCGTTTTTGATCGGCTTCTGGTCGCTGGGCTTTCCGCTGGCGGCCTTTGCCACGCTGAGTTTGCGGCTGGCGCAGCAGCACCCGGCCGCGCAGGCGCCGGCCATGATCGCGCTGGCGCTGGCTTCGCTGGTGATCGTGCTGCTGGGCATCGCCACCTTCAAGGGCTGGCGCGAAGGCAGCCTGCTGCAACCCGAGCCGGTGGCGCTCATCGCGGTGGCCGGCAGCGACCAGCCGCCGCGCCCGCAGTGATGGCGGGCGCCCAGCTTTTTTCGCCCCGAGCGCTTGCCAGTCAAGCGCCGAATGCTATAAATATTGCAGTACAGACGCCCGCCGCCTGGACGAATGCGCTGTCGGCGTGGGTACCCACGCCCGCCCCGCGACAGCGCGCGGCGCGCCCGTCATGACCGCGGCCACGCCGAGCCCGTCGCGCCGTCTGCCGGGCGACCTGTTCATCTGGTACGTCATCCTGCTGGAGCTGGCGACGTTCTGCGTGCTGTTCGGCGCCTTCGCCTTCACGCGCGCGCGGCATCTGGAGCTGTTCAACGCCGCGCAACTGCGGTTGGACGTGGGCACCGGCGCCATCAACACCGCCCTGCTGCTCACGGCCAGCTGGTGCGTCGCGCATGCCGTGCACGCGGTGCGCGGCAGCGCGCGCGGCCCGGCGCTGGCCTGGCTAACCGGCGCCATCGCGGGCGGCGCCGCCTTCGTCGCACTGAAGCTGCACGAATACGCCGACAAGGCGGCGCAAGGCATCGATCTGGGCCAGAACCTGTTCTTCGACTTCTACTTCATCCTCACCGGATTTCACCTGGCGCACGTGCTGGTCGGCCTGCTGGCGCTGGGGCTGGTGGGGCTGGGCCTGCTGCGCCAGCCGGCGCGGGCACTGAACGCGCACCCGCTGGAAACGGCCGCCGCCTTCTGGCACCTGGTCGATCTGCTGTGGCTGGTGCTGTTTCCGCTGGTCTACGTCATGCGGTGAGGCGGCGCATGAAGCCCTTGCTCGACCTGATTTGGTTGCTGCTGCTGGCGGCAACGGCGTTCCAGGCCTGGCTGTCCACACACGCGCCCGCCGGGCCGCTGGGCCTGCCGTTGGTGGCACTGGCGTTCGGCCTGGCCTGGCTCAAGGGGCTGGGCGTGATCCTCGAATTCATGGAACTGCGCCAAGCGCCGCCGGCGTGGCGGCGCGCGCTGGTGGGCGGCATCACCGCCATCACGCTGCTGATTCTGGTGGCCTACGCACTCGCGGCTTAACCGCGCCGGCATCGCCCGACGCGGCACATGAAGGCGTGCGGAGGGCCGACGCGCGGCTAGTTCCGCATGTGTAAAAACAGCCTGCAACACCGGCGGGCTTTGTCCGCGTAGCTTTAAAAATAATAGCTAATAGTTCCCTTATGACACGGGCATTAAGCGCTTTTTCAAGCTTGGCCACTGCCTTCTTGGCGACGAATGTCTTGCAGGCCTAGCGGAATCGCTAGAACGCCATCCAGCGCCTGGCCTGCACGAACGCCGCAAGCCGCGCACCATTCGGCAAAAAACAGCACATCGACATACGCCTCGCCGCGTTCAATCTTCGATACGTACGATTGACCCACGTGCAAGCGCTGCGCCAATTGCACCTGCGAAAGTCCTGCCGCCTTGCGCCACGCCGCCATCGCGCCTTGAAGTGCGCGGTATCGCGGATGGTGAACAGTGACGGGCACTGAAGAATGGTGAATTCCAGTTCGGAATAGTCCATTTGTGACTTTTTTCCATACAATGGGTTCGGCTCATAGGAATGCATGAGTCATCTCGCACCACAACAGCCCAGAGGAAGAAACCCGTGAACAACAAACTTGCGACCGTCGGATTGCTATGTCTGTTGGTGGCCGCATGCGGAGGCGACGATGCGCCGACGCCGGCCCCTGCACCCGCGCCTGCACCTGCACCTGCACCTGCACCTGCACCTGCGCCTGCGCCTGCGCCCGCACCCGCACCCGCACCCGCACCCGCACCCGCACCCGCACCCGCACCCAGTGTGGAAGGCTTTTGGGTCGGTCGCAGCTCACTCGGTGCCGATGTGGCGCTGACCGTGCTGGAGAACGGCGAAACATGGGGTGTCTACACGTCCGGCGGCTACATCGTCGGCGCTTTGGCAGGTTCCACCTCCGTGACCGGACGGGCCATGTCTGGTTCCGGCGCGGATTTCAACTTGCTTAACCGCACGGTTTCCAGAGGCAGCTTTGTCGGTACGTTCGTGCCGCAGCAAAGCATTTCTGCTCAACTTTCCTCGGGCGCAACGTTTTCTGGTCGGTACAACTCGCTGTACGATCAGCCGGCATCGTTGTCCGCTGCGGCTGGTACTTACATCGGACAGGGCGTCACCGGATGGACGTCGCCCCAAACCATCGGGGTAACGGTTTCGTCCACTGGAACCATCACGATGCCTGCGTCGCTGGGTTGCAGCGCATCTGGCACCGTCCTGCCGCGGTCCAGCGGCAAAAATGTGTTCAACGTCTCCGTGCGTTTCCAAGGCACCACTTGTGCGCTCGGAAACGGAGCGACGGCACAAGGGGTGGCGTTCTACGACGCCGCGCAACGCACCCTGCTTGTTTTGGCATTGAACAGCGCCCAAACCGACGGGTTCATCTATTACGCAGCGAAGTGACGACTGCGACGCCGCCGGATGCAACGACGGATCAGTCGTCGAATCGGGCAGGCGACCGCTGCTGAGTCACCGCCTGGCTAATGTGGGCTGCTCGGCTAGCCGCTGGCAAGGTGCCCAGCGTTCGCCCGAGCGGTTGCCACCGGCGCCAGCCACCGCCCCGGCAGCGCGGCACGCACCATGTCGTGCAGCGCCGCGGCGGCCGGGGGCAGGGGGCGCGCCACGGGCACGATGAGGCCCAGCACCCGCTCGACCACCGGCTCGACCAGCCGCACCGCCACCAGGCTGGCGTGGCGCGGCGCCACGGCCAGGCGCGGCAGCGCGGCCAGGCCCAGCCCGGCCTCGACCAGCGCCAGCGCGCCGGCCACGTGCTCGGCTTCGTGAAAGGCCACCGGCCGCGCCGGCAGGTCGGCCAGCGCCTGGTCGATCAGCACGCGGTTGCCGCTGCGGCGCGACACCGACACCAGGCGCTGGCCCGCCAGCTCGCCCCAGCGCACGCTGCGCCGCCGCGCCCAGGCGTGAGTGCGCGGCATCACCAGCACGTAGGGCTCGCGCCCCAGCGGCTCGAAGCGCACGTCGGGCTCCTGCGCGCCGACGAAGTCGATGCCGAAATCGGCCTGGCCGTCGGTCACCGCCGCCAGCACGGCGCTGGCGCTGCCGTCGGTCAATTGCACCCGCACGCCCGGAAAGCGCGCCGCGAAAGCGCGCAGCACCGTCGGCAGCACCTGCGCCGCTACCGAGGGCACGCAGGCCAGCCCGACGCGCCCATGCCGCAGCGCGGTGCTGCCGGCCAGGCGCAGCACCGCGTCCTGCAGGCCGCCCAGCGCGGCGCGCGCCGGCTCCAGGAATTCGCGCCCGGTGGCGGTGAGCGCCACGTGCCGCGTGGTGCGCGCCAGCAGCGGCGTGCCCAGCGCCGCCTCCAGCTTGCCGATGCGGCGGCTGAGCGCGGGCTGCGACAGGTGCAGCGATTCGGCGGCGACCCGGAAGCTCTGTTGATCGGCCACCGCGACCAGGGCCTGCAACTCGGTCAAATCGAAATTCATGCGCGACATGCATCAATTGTGAATCAGGATGCAATTCACACAAGCCGCGGTTCGCCCTAGCATCCGACGGCTTTTCCACATTGCCTCGACGACATCACCATGCTTCATCCCGCTCTGCGCGCCCCGCTGGCTGCCCTGGCGCTGACCCTGACCGCCGTGGCGGCCCACGCCGCCGACTGGCCCGCCAAGCCGATCAAGTTCGTCGTGCCCTTTGGCCCCGGTGGCGCCAACGACCTGGTGGCGCGTGCGGTGGCCGAAGCCGCCGCCAAGCAGCTGGGCCAGCCCATCATCATCGACAACAAGCCGGGCGCGGGCTCGGTGCTGGGCTCCGACATCGTGGCCAAGAGTGCGCCCGATGGCTACACCTTTCTGGCGCCGGCCGGCGGCATCATCACCAACCCGCTGATCAAGGCCAAGATGCCCTACGCGCCCGACGCGCTGGTGCCCGTGGCGCTGATGGCGGTGAGCCCCTCGCTCATCGTGGTGCCGGCCGATTCGCCGTACAAGGACCTGAAGTCGCTGGTCGCCGGCTCCAAGCAGGGCCAGGGCCTGAACTTCTCCACCGCGGGCACCGGCAGCACGCCGCACTTCGTGGCCGAAATGCTGAAAGTGGGCGCCGGCGCCAAGCTGCAGATCGTGCCGTACAAGAGCGGCAGCGAAGGCGTGGTGGCGGTGATCGGCAAGCAGGTCGACGCGACGTCCGAAGCCAGCGTGGTGACGCTGCCGCAGATCAAGGGCGGCAAGCTGCGCGCCGTGGCTTCCACCTGGAACCGCCGCATCGCCGCCCTGCCCGACGTGCCCACGGCGCAGGAGCAGGGCTTTGGCAACGTGTTCATCGGCCACTGGTCGGGCGTGTTCGCGCCCAAGGGCACACCGGAAGACATCCTGAACAAGATGAACGCGGCCATCAACACCGCGCTGAAATCGCCCGAGCTGCGCGCGCGGCTGATCCCGCAAGGCATCGACCCATTGGGCGGCTCGCGCGCCGACTTCGTGAAGTTTCTGGACGATGAGAAGAAGCGCCTGACGCCCATCGTCAAGGCCGCGCAGATGAAAGAGGACTAGCGCGGCCACCGGATTGGATGAATCACCAACATGAGGAGACCACGATGAATCGCCCCATCAATCGCAGCCCGTCACATCGAGCGTCGATCTGGACCCGCCGCGCCTTCGTCGCCGGCAGCCTGGCCCTGTTGGGCGCCTGCAGCACGCCCGCCGTTGTCGATTCTGCGAAGAGCGCTACCACTTCCGCAGCAATCGCGAACGAGGTGCGCGTCATCAGCTCGGGCGGCTTCACGGCGGCGTACAAGACGCTGGCGCCGCTGTACGAGGCGGCCAGCGGCGTCAAGATCGTCAGCAGCTACGGCGCTTCCATCGGCAATGCGCCCGATTCCATTCCCAGCCGGTTGGCGCGCGGCGAAAAGTTCGACATCATCATCCTGGCCGATTCGGCGCTGGATGGCTTCATCGCCAAGGGCCAGGCCGTGCCGGGCAGCCGGGTCGACTTGGGCCGCTCGCTGATTGGCGCGTCGGTCAAGAAGGGCACGCCCAAGCCCGACATCAGCACCGTGCCGGCGCTGAAGAACGCCTTGATGAACGCCAAGTCCATCGCCTATTCGGCCAGCGCCAGCGGCACCTACCTGTCGGAAGAGCTGTTCCCCAAACTGGGCGTGGCCGAACGCACCAAGGTGACGGCGAAAAAGATCATGAGCGAGCGCGTGGGCGCCGTGGTGGCGCGCGGCGATGCCGAACTGGGCTTTCAGCAGGCCAGCGAACTGCTGCCCTTCACCGAGCTGGACTACCTGGGCCCGATCCCCGACGAGGTGCAGCAGAAGGTGTTTTTCTCGGCCGGCGTAGTGCAGGGCGCGCCTAACCCGGAAGGCGCGCGCCGCTTCATCCGCTACCTGGCGTCGCCAGCGGCGGCGGGCGTGATCAAGGACACCGGGCTGGAGCCGGTGGCCAAGCCCTGATCTGAATGTTTCAGCGCTCCTGCGCTTGTCTGGCAAGCGATTACAGCTATTTAAAAGATAGCAATCATCGGGTATCACCGAAGCGCTGCGCGCTGCAATCACGGTATAAACGCCCGACGTCCCGCCGCCGGGGCGCGAGGAGGCACGTGATGGAATGGTTCGGTTGGATGTCGAGCGTCGAGGGCTGGGTCGCCCTCGTCACCCTGGTCGGCCTGGAGATCGTGCTGGGGGTGGACAACATCATCTTCATCTCCATCCTGGTCGGCCGCCTGCCGCCCGAGCAGCGCAACCTGGGCCGGCGCCTGGGCCTGGGCTTTGCGATGCTCACGCGCATCCTGCTGCTGCTGTCGATCACCTGGGTGATGCAGCTGACCACGCCGCTGCTCACCGTGATGGGCCGTCCGATCACCGGGCGCGACCTGATCCTGATCGGCGGCGGGCTGTTCCTGCTGTGGAAGAGCGTGCACGAGATTCATGAATCCATGACCGCCGGCGAGGACGACGACGGCGACGGCGTGGAAGGCAAGGCGCGCGTGTCGTTCGCCGGCATCATCGCGCAGATCGCCATCATCGACATCGTGTTCTCGCTCGACAGCGTGATCACCGCCGTCGGCATGGTGGGCGACATCGCCATCATGATCATTGCCGTGGTGGCCTCGGTGGCGGTGATGATGTTCGCGGCCAAGCCCATCGGCGAATTCGTCGACGCCAACCCCACCATCAAAATCCTGGCGCTGTCGTTCCTCACGGTGGTCGGCATCCTGCTGATCGCCGAAGGCTTTGGCCAGCACGTGCCCAAGGGCTACGTCTACTTCGGCATGGCGTTCTCGCTGGCGGTGGAGCTGCTCAACATCCGCATGCGGCGCAACCAGCAGAAGGTGCGCCTGCACAAGCACATGCCGGGCGGCGCCGACTGAGCGCGGCGTGCGCGGGGGCGGGGCCGCGTTAAGCGGCCCTTCAGCTGGGCACGATGGCCTGCGCGACAATGCCGGCCTTCCCCTTGCCCGCCTTTGCCATGTCACGCATCCACCGCGAAACCCACAACCTGCACAACGCCGGCTGGCTGCGTGCCGCCGTGCTGGGCGCCAACGACGGCCTGATTTCGACCGCCGGCCTGGTGGTCGGCATGGCGGCCGCGGGCACCGAGCTGAAGACGCTGCTGCTCACGGCGGCGGCGGGCCTGACGGCGGGCGCGTTCTCGATGGCGGCGGGCGAATACGTGTCGGTCAGTTCGCAGGCCGACGTCGAAAAGGCCGACCGCGCCACCGAAGAACGCGAACTGGCCGAACGGCCCGAATTCGAGCTGCAGGAGCTGACCGCGATCTACCAGCAGCGCGGCCTCTCGCCCGAACTGGCGGCGCAGGTGGCGCGCGAGCTGACGGCCAAGGACGCGCTGGGCGCGCACCTGCGCGACGAACTCGGCATCACCGGCCACAACGAGGCGCGCCCGCTGCAGGCGGCGCTGGCCTCGGCGGCGGCCTTCGTCGTCGGTGCGCTGCTGCCGATCCTGATCGTGCTGCTGTACCGCGGCCCGGGCCTGACCACGGCGCTGATCGGCGCCACGCTGGCCATGCTGGCCGTGCTGGGGGCCGTGGCCGCGCGCCTGGGTGGCGCGCCCATGCTGCCGGGCGCGGCGCGCGTGCTGTTCTGGGGCGCGCTGGCGATGGGTGCGTCGGCGCTGATTGGCAAGCTGTTCGGCGCCGGGCCGATAGGCTGAAGGCCTTCGTTTGCTCTGCTATCGATAGCTGCCTGCGCTGATTACGCCAGCGCTGACGCCGGATTTGTCTCAGATTCCAGCGTCGCGGCCGCCGCGATCACCCCGCCGCCCAGGCACACCTCCCCGTCGTACAGCACGGCGCTCTGGCCGGGCGTGACGGCCCATTGCGGTTCGGCAAAGCGCAGGCGAAAGGCGCCAGTTTGCTCACCCTTCGATAGCGTGCAAGCCGCGTCCTGCTGGCGGTAGCGCGTCTTGGCGGCATAGGCGCCGGCCGCAGGCGCTGCGCCGGCCGTCCACGCCGCGTCGTCGAACACCAACTCATGCGACAGCAGCCACGGATGGTCGTGGCCCTGCACGGCGTACAGCGTGTTGCTCGCCATGTCCTTGCGCGCTACATACCAGGGCGCGTGATCGCCGCCGCCGCGCGCCGCCTGGCCGGGTGGCGCTCCGTTTTTCGCGCCTTTTTCCTTCACGCCGCCGATGCCCAAGCCCTGGCGCTGGCCCAGCGTGTAGAAGCTCAGGCCCACGTGCTCGCCAATCCTGCGCCCGCGCTCGTCCTTGATCGGGCCGGGCTGGGTCTGCAGGTAGCGGTTGAGGAATTCGCGGAACGGCCGTTCGCCGATGAAGCAGATGCCGGTCGAATCCTTCTTTTTCGCGTTCGGCAGCCCGATCTCGGCGGCGATGCGGCGCACCTCGGTCTTGTGCAGTTCGCCGACCGGAAACAGCGTCTTGGCCAGCTGCGCCTGCGTCAGGCGGTGCAAGAAGTAGCTCTGGTCCTTGGACGGGTCCAGGCCCTTGAGCAGCTGGTGCTGGCTGCTCTCATCGTGATAGCGAACCCGTGCGTAATGCCCGGTGGCGATCTTCTCGGCGCCCAGGCGCATCGCGTGGTCTAAAAACGCCTTGAACTTGATCTCGGCGTTGCACAGCACGTCGGGGTTGGGCGTGCGGCCGGCCGAATATTCGCGCAGGAATTCGGCGAACACGCGGTCCTTGTATTCGGCGGCAAAGTTGACGTGCTCGATCTCGATGCCGATCACATCGGCCACCGCCGCCGCGTCGACGAAGTCCTGGTTGGACGAGCAGTACTCACTGTCGTCATCGTCTTCCCAGTTCTTCATGAAGATGCCCACCACCTCGTGGCCCTGCGCTTTCAGCAGGTGGGCGGTGACGGCGGAATCGACGCCGCCGGACAGGCCGACGACGATGCGGTGCTTGGCGCTCATGGCCAAATTATCCGGCGCGCGCAAAAAACAGCGCGCTCATCACCAGCCCGGTGACGATCACGATGCCGCGCACCCACGGCGTGGGCAGGCGCTTGGCCAGGCGCGCGCCGGCAAAGCCGCCCAGCGTGGCGAACAGCGCCATCAGCAGCGCGTGCTTCCACACGATGGCGCCGCCGATGGCGAAGGCGATGACCGAGACCACCGACAGCACGAAGGAGTTGAGGTTCTTCAGCGCGTTGACGGTGTTCAGCCGCTGCTCGCCGCACAGCAGGTACAGCGCCATCAGCAGGATGCCCAGGCCGCCATTGAAGTAGCCGCCGTACACGGCCACCGCCAGCAGGCCGACGTTGCGCCAGCGCACCAGGCCTTCGCCGTGGCCGCCGCCCGCCCAGCGCGACAGGCGCGGCCCCAACGCGAACAGCGCGGTGGCAAACAGCAGCAGCCACGGCACGATGCCCGAGAACACCTTGGCAGGCGTCACCAGCAGCAGCAAGGCACCAGCCACGCCGCCGGCGGCGCTGAGCGCCATCTCGCGCCACAGCAGCGCGCGCGGCAGCGCCGCCAGCTCTTGCCGAAAGCCGAGCGCGCTGCCCGCATAGCCGGGGCACACGGCCAGCGCGCTGGTGGCGTTGGCCGCGATGGGCGGCACGCCGGCCCACACCAGCGCCGGAAACGTCAGGAAGGTGCCGCCGCCGGCAATGGCGTTCAGCACGCCGGCGCCGAACGCGGCGGTGGCCAGCAGGACCAGCGTGGCAAGAGATTCCATGGCAAAGCACGATCCGAATACTATGATTTATATAGCTGCGTGCGCTTGCTGGACAAGCGCAACAGCCAAAATTAGAAAGATTGTCTGGCTATCTCGGATAGAGGGCGGATTTCACCGCAGAGGCGCAGAGAACGCAGAGAACGCAGAGGTTCGCCGAGAAATCCTCATGTCTTCCTCTGCGGGAACACTGCGCGCTCTGCGGCTCTGCGGCTCTGCGGCTCTGCGGTGAATGCATCTTGTGGACCTGAAATACAGCAAGCAGCGGGCGCGTCGTGCACACGCCTCGGTAGCGGCGAGCGCGTCAGACGAATGCGCTGCCGTCCTGCGCCGTCGGGTCGACGTACACGGCGTCCAGCGCAAAGCGGCGGCCGGCCAGGTGGTCTTGCACGCAGCGCCACACCAGCGGGCTGCGGTGGCGCGCCTGGCTGGCCTCGACCTCGGCCGGGGTCATCCACACCGTGCGCACGATGCCTTCGTCCAGCGGCCGCGCCGGGTCGGCCGGGCCGGCCGTGCCGCAGTAGGCAAAGCGCATCCAGGTGGTCGGCACGCCGCGCGCGTCGTTGGATGCGGCCAGGTACACGCCCAGCAGGTGCGTGGGCGTGAACACGCGGCCGGTTTCTTCCAGCGCCTCGCGCGCCGCGCCCTGTTGCGGCGATTCGCCCGGCTCCAGGTGGCCGGCGGGCGTGTTCAGGCGCAGGCCGGCGTTGGTGCGCTCTTCCACCAGCAGGTAGCGCCCCTCGTGCGCAATGACGGCGGCCACGGTGACGCTGGGTTTCCAACGGGTCGGATTCATGGCTGGCGATTATGGGTCGCGCAAGTGGCGGGCGCCGGCGGCGAAATGAAGCACAATCGCCGCCAGACGGGTTTGATAAGCTTGGTTTCACGCAAACCCGCGCACACTGGCCAGGCGCTGGCCGGTTATACGAGGAGACGTTTCATGCTGATTGGCGTTCCTGCCGAAACGGTGGCCGGCGAAACCCGCGTGGCGGTCACGCCTGAAACGGCCAAGAAACTGGTTGGCCAGGGTCATGCGGTGCGCGTGCAGTCGGGCGCCGGCCTGCGCGCCAGTGCCACCGACGAGGCTTACCGCGCCGCCGGGGCCGAGATCACCGACGCCGCCGGCGCCTTCGGCAGCGAGATGGTGCTGAAGGTGCGCAACCCCACGGCGGACGAAATCGCCGCCATGAAGCCTGGCACGGTGCTGGTGGGCATGCTGGAGCCGTTCAACGCCGACGGCCTGCAGCGCCTGGCGGCGGCCAACCTGACGGGCTTTGCGCTGGAAGCCGCGCCGCGCACCACGCGCGCGCAGAGCATGGACGTGCTGTCATCGCAGGCCAACATCGCCGGCTACAAGGCCGTCATCATGGCGGCCGACCGGTACCAGAAGTTCTTTCCCATGCTGATGACCGCCGCCGGCACCGTGAAGGCGGCGCGCGTGGTCATCCTGGGCGTGGGCGTGGCCGGGCTGCAGGCGATTGCCACCGCCAAGCGCCTGGGCGCGGTCATCGAGGCCAGCGACGTGCGCCCGAGTGTCAAGGAACAGATCGAATCGCTGGGCGGCAAGTTCATCGACGTGCCGTACGAGACGGCCGAAGAAAAGGAAGCCGCCGAAGGCGTGGGCGGCTACGCGCGCCCCATGCCGCAAAGCTGGCTGGACCGCCAGAAGGCCGAGGTCGCCAAGCGCGTGGCGCAGGCCGACGTGGTGATTTCCACCGCGCTCATCCCCGGCCGCGCCGCGCCGGTGCTGATCACCGAAGACATGGTGAAAAGCATGAAGCCCGGCTCGGTCATCATCGACATGGCGGCCGGCAAGGGCGCGCCCAACCCCGACGGCACGGTGGGCGGCAACTGCCCGCTGACCGAGGCCGACCGCACGGTGCAGAAGCACGGCGTCACCATCGTCGGCGAAACCAACCTGGCGTCGATGGTCGGCGCCGACGCGTCGGCGCTGTACGCGCGCAACGTGCTCGACTTCCTCAAGCTGGTGCTGCCGCCCGCCGCCAAGGGCGAGCCGCCGGCCACGTTCCGCATCGACCTGGAAGACGACATCGTCGCCGCCACGCTGATGGCGCACCAAGGCGCGGTAACGCGCAAGTAAGCACTCACAAGTAGTTACCATGAACCTGTCTCAACGCCCCGTCTTTGGTCGTCGTGCGCGCACTGCCCTGGCGCTGGCCGCGGTGTCGGCGGCCGCGCTGCTGTCCGGCTGCGCCGGGCCCGGCATGTGGGCGTCCGGCGCGCCCGTGGGCGTGGCGTCGGCCAACGCCGCGCCGCTGATCGCCGTGCCGCCCACCAGCGTCGGCACCTGGTACGACCTGGGCCACGTGCTGGCGCCGTGGCTGGCGGGCGACGCGCCCGTGCCCGTGAGCGGCCCCGAGGCGCCCACGCGCCTGGCCGGGCTGCGGCGCGAGGACGGCCGCTGGCTGGCCATCGTCATCGCCCAGGTGGCGCCCAGTGGCGGCGCGCCGTGCCCGCTGCCTACCAGCCTGCACGTGGTCGATACCGGCACCAGCGCCGACGGCTGCCTGCGCCTGCGGCGCGACGCCGACTTTGACCACTGGCTGGAGCGCCAGCATTCCGTGCTTTACCAATGGCTGGAAGGCCGCGGCTGGGCCAGCCGCCCGCGCGCCTGGGTGTCGTATCGCCTGCCGGCGGCCGGCAACGGCCGCGCCATCGAAACACATGCGCTGCTTGACCCGGTGCTGCTGGAGCCGACCACGCGCAACAACGACGACTTTCTGGCCGGCGGCCAGCCTGGCCTGCAATGGGCGCGCGCCTTTGCCGCCGCCACGCGCGCCAGCGGCGCCGGCGTGCTGAACGTGCCGCCGTTCCCCTTCGCGCCCCAGGTGGGGTTGCCCGCGCCCGTCGTGGTGGCGCCGCCCGCGCCGGCGCGCGCCACGCAGTTGCCACCGCGCCCGCCGGTTCAGGCGCCGCGCCGCGACCGCGAATAGGCCAACCGATCCGCACCCGCTCGACAAGACCCACGCAGGAGCCGCCCATGGACATCGTGTCACCGACCATCATCAATCTGATCATCTTCGTGCTGGCCATCTACGTCGGCTACCACGTGGTATGGACGGTGACGCCCGCGCTGCATACGCCGCTGATGGCGGTGACCAACGCCATCTCGGCCATCGTCATCGTGGGCGCCATGCTGGCGGCGGCGCTGACTGAAGGCGGCATGGCCAAGCTGATGGGCGTGGCCGCGGTCGCGCTGGCGGCGGTCAACATCTTTGGCGGCTTTCTGGTGACGCGTCGCATGCTCGAGATGTTCAAGAAAAAAGAGCGCAAGGCTGCGCCGCAGGGTGCCGGAGACAAGGCATGACCCGGCCCATGCACCTGCTGACGCTCGCCGTGTTGGCTTTCGCGGCGTCGATGCTCGCCCAGTGGCTGGTCCCGCCTGAACCGTTCTGGGCGCGACCGTTGCTGACAGGGGTGTTGGTTTTCTTCATGGATTGGGGCGTCCGCCAGGTGTGGCCCATTCGAACCCAAGGGGCACAAAAATGAGCATCAACGTCGTCACGCTGCTGTACCTCATCGCCAGCGTCTGCTTCATCCAGGCCTTGAAGGGCCTCAGCCATCCCACCACGTCGATCCGCGGCAACCTGTTCGGCATGGTCGGCATGACCATTGCCGTGCTGACCACGGCGGCGCTCATCGTCAAGCTGGCCGGCTCGGCGCTGGGCCTAGGCTGGGTGCTGCTGGGCCTGGTGGTGGGCGGCGGCTATGGCGCCTGGCGCGCCAAGACCGTGGAAATGACCAAGATGCCCGAGCTGGTGGCCTTCTTCCACAGCATGATCGGCCTGGCCGCGGTGCTGATTGCCGGCGCCACGGTGGCCGAGCCGTGGGCCTTCGGCATCGCCGAGCACCCGGTGAATGGCGTCGGCGGGCTGATTCCGGGCGGCAACCGTATCGAGCTGGCGCTGGGCGCCTTCATCGGCGCGGTCACCTTCAGCGGCTCGGTGATCGCCTGGGGCAAGCTGTCGGGCACGTCCAAGTTCCGGCTGTTCCAGGGCGCGCCAGTGGTGTTTGCCGGCCAGCACATGGTCAATCTGGCCTTGGGCGTGGCGGCGTTGGCGGCGCTGGTGGTGTTTTGGCAGTCGCAAAGTGCGGCGGCGTTCGCGGTGGTCTGCCTGCTGGGCTTCATCATCGGCGTCACGCTCATCATCCCCATCGGCGGCGCCGACATGCCGGTGGTGGTGTCGATGCTCAACAGCTACTCGGGATGGGCGGCGGCGGGCATTGGCTTCAGCCTGAACAACAGCATGCTGATCATTGCCGGCTCGCTGGTGGGCAGCTCGGGCGCGATCCTGAGCTACATCATGTGCAAGGCGATGAACCGCTCGTTCTTCAACGTCATCCTGGGTGGCTTTGGCGGCGACGCGACGGCCGCTGCGGGCGGCGCGCAGGAGCAGCGCCCGGTCAAGAGCGGCAGCGCCGACGATGCGGCCTTCATGCTCAGCAACGCCGACAGCGTGATCATCGTGCCCGGCTACGGCCTGGCGGTGGCGCGCGCGCAGCACGCGGTGAAGGAGCTGGTCGACAAGCTGACGGCCAAGGGCATCGACGTGAAATACGCCATCCACCCCGTGGCCGGCCGCATGCCGGGCCACATGAACGTGCTGCTGGCCGAGGCCGAAGTGCCCTACGACCAGGTGCATGAGATGGAAGACGTCAACGGCGAATTCGGCCAGGCCGACGTGGCCATCATCCTGGGCGCCAACGACGTGGTGAACCCGGCGGCGCTGCAAAAGGGCAGCGCCATCTACGGCATGCCGATCCTGGAGGCCTACAAGGCCAAGACGGTGATCGTCAACAAGCGCTCCATGGCCGCCGGCTACGCGGGCCTGGACAACGAGCTGTTCTACATGGACAAGACCATGATGGTGTTTGGCGACGCCAAGAAAGTGGTCGAGGACATTGGCAAGGCCATCGAATGAGGGTCGGCCGCCTCGTGGCGGCGCACGCCAGCATCCACCGGGCCGGCTGATTTTCGCACGGTCGTGCGATAAGTATCGTTTGACGATACTTGATGGGGCTTCCCAGCGCCCATCAAGGAAAACGCCAGTACCGCGACCCTGACGGCCATTACACAATGCGAGCACCACCGGCTGCGCCTGGGTGCGTGGCTTTCCGTTTTTCTGTCCGGCCGCGCCGTGCCGCGCGCCCGGCCCACCCATCCGTAGGAGGACCCACCCATGACCGAGCGCATCTGGCTCAAGCACTACCCGGAAGGCGTGCCTGCCGACATCGACCCGTCGCAATACCCGTCGCTGGTCGGATTGATCGAGGACAGCTTCAAGAAGTACGCCGACCGCACCGCGTACAGCTTCATGGGCAAGGACGTCAGCTACGCCGAGACCGATGAGCAAAGCCGCGCGCTGGCCGGCTACCTGCAAAGCCTGGGCCTGGCGCGCGGCGACCGCATCGCCATCATGATGCCCAACGTGCCGCAGTACCCCGCCACGGTGGCGGCCGTGCTGCGCGCCGGCTACGTGGTGGTCAACGTCAACCCGCTCTACACCGCGCGCGAGCTGGAACACCAGCTCAAGGATTCGGGCGCCAAGGCCATCGTCATCATCGAGAACTTCGCCGCCACGCTGCAGAAATGCATCGCCAACACGCCGGTCAAGCACGTGGTGCTGGCCAGCATGGGCGACCGCCTGGGTGGCCTGAAGGGCATGATCGTCAACTTCGTGGTGCGCAACGTCAAGAAGATGGTGCCCGCCTTCACCCTGCCCAGCGCCGTGCGCTACAACGACGCCGTGGCCAAGGGGCGCGGCGCGCCCTTCACCGCGCCCGCCATTGGCCCCGACGACATCGCGGTGCTGCAATACACCGGCGGCACCACCGGCGTGTCCAAGGGCGCCACGCTGCTGCACCGCAACCTCATCGCCAACGTGCTGCAGTCCGAGGCCTGGAACGACCCGATGATGAAGCAGGTGCCGGCCGGCGAGCAGATGACCAGCGTCTGCGCGCTGCCGCTTTATCACATCTTCGCCTTCACGGTGAACATGATGCTGAGCCTGCGCAACGGCGGCAAGACCATCCTGATTCCCAACCCGCGCGATTTGCCGGCGGTGCTGAAAGAGCTGTCCAAGCACCGCTTCCACAGCTTTCCGGCGGTCAACACGCTGTTCAACGGCCTGGCCCATCACCCCGACTTCAACACCGTGGACTGGAGCCACCTGAAGGTCTCGGTCGGCGGCGGCATGGCGGTGCAAAGCGCCGTGGCCAAGCTGTGGCTCGAAAAGACCGGCTGCCCGATCTGCGAAGGCTACGGCCTGTCCGAAACCAGCCCCTCGGCCACCTGCAACCCGGTGACGGCCAGGGAATTTACCGGCACCATCGGCGTGCCGATTCCCAGCACCTACGTCAAGATCCTGGACGACGCTGGCAACGAGGTGCCGCTGGGCCAGCCGGGCGAGATCGCCATCAAGGGCCCGCAGGTCATGGCCGGCTACTGGCAGCGCCCGGACGAGACCGCCAAGGTCATGACGGCCGACGGCTACTTCAAGTCGGGCGACATCGGCATCATGGACGAGCGCGGCTACACCAAAATCGTCGACCGCAAGAAGGACATGATTCTGGTCAGTGGCTTCAACGTCTACCCCAACGAAATCGAGGACGTGGTGGCCGCCATGCCCGGCGTGCTGGAAGTGGCCGCCGTCGGCATGCCCGACGAGAAGATGGGCGAGGCCGTGAAGCTGGTGCTGGTCAAGAAAGACCCGGCGCTGACCGAAGACGACGTGCGCCGCTTCTGCCACGACAACCTGACCGGCTACAAGCGCCCGCGCACCATCGAATTCCGCGACGAACTGCCCAAGACGCCGGTCGGCAAGGTGCTGCGCCGCGAACTGCGCGACCCACCGCCGGCGGTGAAGGCCGCGGGCGTGTCGGTCAACTGAATCAGGCGCGTCGGAAAACAGCCGAACAGCCGGACGCGAAGGACGCAAAGGGGTCGCGAAGGACGCGAAAAATGCGTTTTGTGACTGGGTTAGCCGCAGGCGCAGCGCGGCAAGGCTGCACATTCCCAAGGCGTTGATTTTTGAGTGCGACGTGCCCTGGCTCGAGGCCGATACTATGAATAATGTAGCTGTCTTCGCTCTCCAGACAAGCGCTTGAGGCCTATTTGACTTGAAACCCACTCGCCGAACCGGCATCGTCAGCGCGATGCAGCAGGAGCTGTCCGCCG
The DNA here is from genome assembly GCA_029780695.1 of Pseudomonadota bacterium. GTDB lineage: Bacteria > Pseudomonadota > Gammaproteobacteria > Burkholderiales > Burkholderiaceae_C > Ottowia. The sequence continues at coordinate 43,749 of JAKOYD010000120.1, read as the reverse complement.
TGCTGGCGCGCATGCCCGACGAGCAGCGCCAGCGTGTGGCGGGGCGCGACTTCTGGGTCGGGCACTGGCACGGCCATGAAGTGGTGGCGGTGCTGTCGCGCGTCGGCAAGGTGGCCGCGGCCACCACGGCGGCCGTGCTGATCGAGCGCTTTGGCGTCGACCGGATTGTCTTCACCGGCACCGCGGGCGGGCTGGGCGACGGCGTGCGCGTGGGCGACCTGGTGCTGGCCGACGGCTTCGTGCAGCACGACATGGATGCGTCGCCGCTGTTTCCGCGCTTCGAGGTGCCGCTGTACGGCCGGGCGCGCTTTGACACCGACGGCGCGCTTTCCGCCGCGCTGGGCCGCGCCGCGCGCAGCGCCCTGGCCTTGCCCGCCGCCGTGCTGGGTGCCGACGCGGTAGCCGAATTCGCCCTGCACGCGCCGCGCGTGCACAGCGGCCTGATCGCCAGTGGCGACCGCTTCGTCGCCACCAGTGCCGAAAGCGCCGCGCTGCGCCAGGCGCTGCCCGCCGCCCTGGCCGTCGAAATGGAAGGCGCCGCCGTCGCCCAGGTGTGCCACGACTGCGCCGTGCCCTTTGCCGCGCTGCGCACCATCAGCGACCGCGCCGACGACGCCGCGCACGTCGACTTCATGCGCTTCATCGACCGGGTCGCCAGCCACTACAGCGCGGCGATCCTGGAAGCATACTTTAGATCGCTATGATTTAAATAGCTGCTTGCGCTTGCCTAGAAAGCGCTGGGGGCTGTTTTGTTCAAAATTCTGATTGATTAGCAATAAGTCTCGGAGAGCACGGCAGTTGACCCCTCCCCCGTTGGGGGAGGGTTGGGGCGGGGGCAGCCCCGCCGCCTGTTTAAACGCGGACTGCCCCCATCCCAACCTTCCCCCAGAGGGGGAAGGAGTCAGGACCGGGTCTGAGACTTGTTGATAGTCAAAAAAATCTGATCCCGAGTTCAGGAGATGGCCTTCACCCCCTTCGACAAGCTCAGGACAGGCCCCCCTCTCCCAGAGGCAGCGGGCGCAAGAAAGGCTGCGCAGCAAGCCGATCAAACGGCCGCGGAGCAGGCCACACCCGAACGCCGCGGAACGGGCCTTGCCCGGCCGCAGGCGTTGTCCCCCTGGGGGGAGGGCGCCGCAGGCGCCACAGGGGGGATCACTTCAACCAGCCCTTGCGCCGGAAAAACCACATCGGCAGCAATGCGCTGCAGATCATCAGCACGATGGCGAACGGGTAGCCCAGCGGCCATTCCAGTTCGGGCATGTTCTTGAAGTTCATGCCGTAAGAGCTGGCCACCAGCGTCGGCGGTAGCAGCGCCACGCTGGCCACCGAGAACAGCTTGATGATCTTGTTCTGGTTGATGTTGATGAAACCGACCGTCGCGTCCATCAGGAAGTTGATCTTGTCGAACAGGAAGGTGGTGTGGCTGTCGAGCGAATCCAGGTCGCGCTGGATCTGGCGCGCCTCTTCGAACTGCTCGGCGTCCAGCATGCGGCTGCGCATCAAAAAACTCACCGCGCGGCGCGTGTCCATCACGTTGCGGCGGATGCGGCCGTTCATGTCTTCCTGCCGCGCGATGGTGGCCAGCACCGCGCCGGCCACCTCGTCCGTCACGTCGTCGGCCAGCACCATCTTGCCGGCGGCTTCCAGCTCGTCGTAGATGCCCTCCAGCGTGTCGGCGCAGTATTCGGCGTCGCCGTCCAGCAGCGCCAGCAGCACGTCCTTGGCGTCGTCCAGCAGGCCCGGCATGCGGCGCGCGCGCATGCGCAGCAGGCGAAACGCCGGCACCGTCTCGTCATGGATCGAAAACAGCACGCCGTGGCTGCGCAGCTGGTCGTTGGCGTTGTTCAGGATGAAGGCCACGCGCACCTGGCGCGCTTCATCGTCGGTGTCGATCAGCAGGAAGTCGCTGCGGATGTGCAGCTCGCCGTTGTCTTCTTCGTAAAAGCGCGCCGACTCCTCGATGTCCTCGTCGATCGCGTCCTCGGGAATCGACAGGCCGTAGTACTGCTTGACCCAGCGTTTTTCGTCGGGCGTGGGGTCTTCCAGATCGACCCAGATCGGGTGGTACTTCGACAGGCTTTCGAGCGACTCGATCTCTTCCTGGAACAGCCGGCCGTTGGAGAGCGTGAATACGTTGAGCATGAACAGGATCCCTGGGCGATGGAAGGCGGGGATGGCGCGGTAAGGGGGCGTGGGGCTTTCGGCCTCCCGCGCGCCGGCGCATGCCAGGGAGGCGAAAGCTATCGACTCGGGACGGGTTCCAAGGCGGGCTTTCGTGCAGGTTTCAGGCAGCGCCGATTATGGCACTGCCCCTTGACGGAACGAGGCCATGCGCGCGTTTTTGTCAAGCCCGCGCCTGGCGACCCGCGGCCGCGCCGGGGCTTTGCCGCGCGGGTTGCCAGCGCCATCAAACAGGCGCATAGTGGATCAGCGTGACAGCCTGTTGACGGTGCCAGCGCCCCCTGAGCTGTCCGCGCGTGGCTGCCGGCTGCGGCACGGTCGGCCGTTCATCACTGGAACAAGGAGGCGTTTCATGAACTTGACGATCAGCGGACATCACCTCGAAGTCACGCCTGCGCTGCGCAGCTACGTGACGGGCAAGCTGGACCGGATCACCCGGCATTTCGACCAGCTGGTCGACGTCAAGGTGCTGCTGACAGTGGAGAACCAGACGGAAAAGGACAAGCGCCAGCGCGCAGAGTGCCGCATTGGCGTCAAAGGCAACGACCTGTTTGCCGAAAGCAGCCACCAGGATCTGTACGCGGCGGTCGATGACCTGGTCGACAAGCTGGACCGCCAGGTGGGCAAACACAAGGAAAAGCTTCAATCGCACGCGCGTGCCGCGGCCAAGCACGTCATGTAGCCATTTGATGTAGTATCGTGTAACAATAACGAGCGAAGACTGTAGACTCCAGCTTGCAAGCCGCTCCGGCCCGCGCCGGGCGGCTTTCTTTTTCAGCCGTGTCGGCACGTCGGGTGTGACTTTTTCGTGCCCTCTGGCGGGCCCATGCAACGGCCGCGCGGAGCCCCGGCGCGCGGGGAGCATAATCCAGCTTCCATGCCCATGAACCGTCTAGCCTCCATCCTTCCGGCCAACCAGGTGCTGGTGGGCGTCGAAGCCACCAGCAAGAAGCGGGCGTTCGAAGAAGCCGGTCTGCTGTTCGAGAACCTGCACGGCCTGTCGCGCGCGCTGATCACCGACAGCCTGTTTGCGCGCGAGCGGCTCGGCTCCACCGGGTTGGGGCACGGCGTGGCCATTCCGCACGGCCGCATCAAGGGCCTGAAGGCGCCCATGGCCGCGGTGCTGCAGTTGGCGCAACCCATCGGCTTCGATGCGCCCGACGAGCAGCCGGTGGGCCTGCTGATTTTCTTGCTGGTGCCCGAGGCGGCGACGCAGAAGCACCTCGAAATCCTGTCCGAAATCGCCGAGTTGCTGAGCGACGCCGGTCTGCGCGAACGCATCAAGACCGCCGCGTCGGCCGACGAACTGCACGGGCTGATCGCGCGCTGGCAGTCGTCGCAGGTCACGCCCTGACTGGCGGGCGCCGCGCGCGCCCGAACGCGACAGGCGCGCGCCCACCGATCGCGGGCCGCCGCCGGGCCATCGCGTAGACTGGCCCCTTGCCCTTTTTTCGCTGCCCGCCATGAAGCCCTCCGTGATCAGCGCCGACGTGTTGTTCGAGGACCACCGCGCCACCCTGCGCTGGCAGTGGATCGCGGGTCTGGAGGCGTCGGAGCGGCGCTTCGACGAAAAGGCCATCAGCCAGGCGCGCTCGGGCGCCGACCTGGTGGGCTACCTCAACTACATCCACCCCTACCGGGTGCAGATCCTGGGCGAGCGCGAGGTGGCCTACCTGGCCAATGAGTCGCCCGAAGACTGCGCGCGCCGCGTCTCGCGCATCGTCACGCTGGAGCCGCCGGTGCTGGTGCTGTGCGACGGCCAGACCGCGCCTGATTCGCTGCTATCGATGTGCGAGCGGGCGCAAATCCCGATGTTCGCCACGCAGGATTCGGCCGCCTTCGTCATCGACGTGCTGCGCGCCTACCTGTCCAAGCACTTTGCCGACCGCACCACCATGCACGGCGTGTTCATGGACATCCTGGGCCTGGGTGTGCTGATCACCGGCGAATCGGGCCTGGGCAAGAGCGAGCTGGGGCTGGAGCTGATCTCGCGCGGCAACGGCCTGGTGGCCGACGACGCGGTCGACCTGTACCGCATCAACCAGGCCACCATCGAAGGCCGCTGCCCCGAACTGCTGCAGAACCTGCTGGAAGTGCGCGGCATCGGCCTGTTGGACATTCGCGCCATCTTTGGCGAAACGGCGGTGCGCCGCCGCATGCGGCTGCGCCTGATCGTGCACCTGGTGCGGCGCGAAACGCTGGAGCGCGACTACGAGCGCCTGCCGTATGAGCCGCTGACGCAGGAGGTGCTGGGCGTGCCGATCCAGAAAGCCGTGATCCAGGTGGTGGCCGGCCGCAACATCGCCGTGCTGGTCGAAGCCGCGGTGCGCAATCACATCCTGCAGCTGCGCGGCATCGACACGTACCAGGAATTCGTTGACCGCCACCGCCGCGCCATGGCGCAGGGCGGCGCTTGAAGCTATATATTTTGTAGCTACGCGCGCTTGATGGGCAGGCGCTAGGGCCGGAATGGATCTGAAATTCAGCGCCGCACCGGCGGCGTGCCCAGGCCGCGATGCGGGCAGTCGGTGCGCGTGCAGTTGGCGTACAGGCTCAGGGCGTGGTCGGCCAGCGCAAAGCCCCGCGCCGTGGCCACGGCGGTCTGGCGCTTTTCGATCTCGGGGTCGTGGAATTCCTCCACGTGGCCGCAGTCCAGGCACACCAGATGGTCGTGGTGTTCGTCCTCGCGCAGCTCGTACACCGCCTTGCCGGCCTCGAAGTGGTGCCGGCTCAGCAGGCCCGCCTGCTCGAACTGCGTCAACACGCGGTACACCGTGGCCAGCCCGATGTCGGCCTGCTCGGCCAGCAGCACGCGGTACACGTCCTCGGCCGTCAGATGCCGCTGCTCGGCCTTCTGGAAGATGTCCAGAATCTTCAGCCGGGGCAGCGTGGCCTTCAGGCCGGTGCTCTTGAGTTCGTCGATGTTGGTGTCCATGCCGGGCAGTCGGGTCGTGTTACGGCGCGCCGTGGCGCCGCCGCTACAATGACCTGCCCTATTGTGCATGAGCCGCGACGCATGTCTGTGACCCTCCGAACCCATGTCCGCACGACCGCGCTGGTCTTGCCGGCCGTGCTGGCCGCGGCCCTGGGCGGCTGCAGCAGCTTCGACCGCGGCACGCGGGGCATCGCCGACGCCCTGACCCTGTACCGCCCCGAGGTGGTGCAGGGCAATTTCGTGTCGAAGGAGCAGGTGGCCGCGCTGCAGCCCGGCATGACGCGCCTGCAGGTGCGCGACCTGCTGGGCACGCCGCTGGTCACCAGCGTGTTCCACCAGAACCGCTGGGACTACGTCTTCACGATGAAGCGCCAGGGCGTCGAGCCGCAGCGTTACCGCCTGACGGCGTATTTCGAAGGCGACACGCTGGCCCGTTTTGACGGCGACGACATGCCGAGCGAAGCCGAATTTGTGCAGCGCATTAGCCGCGAGCGCAAGGTCAAGGTGCCGCCGCTGCAGGCCACCGAGGACCAGCTGGCCAAGTTTCCCGTCACGTCCGCTGCAGATGCGCCGGCCGACAGCGCCTCGGCCTCGTCTGGCGGCGCGCAACCGGCATTGCGATATCCGCCGCTGGAGCCTGGCCGCTGACATGGTGTTTCCGCTTCGGCGCCTGGCGTCCGCGCGGTGCGGCCGGCGCCCATCTCATGTTTTTTTGATTTCATGACGACTGATACCTTGCTGCGCGTCGCCATTGCCGGCGCCACTGGCCGCATGGGCCAGATGCTGATCGAAGCGGTGCGCGCCTCGGGCGACTGCGCGCTGGCCGGCGCGCTGGACCGCGCCGACAGCCCGGCGCTGGGCCAGGACGCGGGCGGCTTTGCCGGCTGGGCGTCCGGCGTGCCCGTCACCGCCGACCTGGACGCCGGTCTGGCCGGTGCGCGCGTGCTGATCGACTTCACCCGGCCCGAGGCCACCCTGGCGCATCTGGCGGCCTGCCGCCGGCATGGCGTGGCGCTGGTCGTCGGCACCACCGGCTTCAGCGACGCGCAGAAGACCGAGATCGCCGACGCCGCCAAAGACATCGCCATCGTCATGGCGCCCAACATGAGCGTGGGCGTCAACGTCACCCTCAAGCTGCTCGAGATGGCGGCCAAGGCGCTGTCCACCGGCTACGACATCGAGATCGTCGAAGCACACCACCGCCACAAGGTCGACGCGCCCAGCGGCACCGCGCTGAAGATGGGCGAAGTCATCGCCAGCGCGCTGGGGCGCGACCTGAAGGACTGCGCCGTGTACGAGCGCTTTGGCCACACTGGCGAGCGCGACCCGTCCACCATCGGTTTCGCCACCATCCGCGGCGGCGACATCGTGGGCGACCACACCGTGCTGTTCGCCGGCACCGGCGAACGCATCGAAATCAGCCACAAATCGTCCAGCCGCGCCGGCTACGCCCAAGGCAGCCTGCGCGCCGTGCGCTTTCTGGCCAGCCGCCACAGCGGCCTGTACGACATGGCCGACGTGCTGAACCTGAAATGACGCCCCCGCCCGCCCGGCACCACCGGCCGCCGGGCGCAACCCCATCGTGACTGAAAATCCCCACCTATGAACCTGCAACACGTTTTCGCGCAGAGCGACGCCATTGGCAAGGCCGTGGCCATTTTGCTGCTGCTCATGTCCATCGCCAGCTGGGTGGTGATCTTGTGGAAGGCCTGGATGCTGCGCCGCGCCGGTGGCGACGTGGTGCGCAGCGTGGCTGCCTTCTGGCAGGCGCCGACACTGCAAGACGGCGCCACGCGCATCGGCGGCTTCGACCGCGGCCAGCTGGTGCTGCCGCTGGTGCAGGCCACGCAGGCGCCGGCCGACGGCACGCTGGCGGCCGCTGGCGATCGGGCACAGCAGCTCACGCGAGCGCTGCGCGACGCGCTGCACGGCATCATGGGCCGGCTGCAGTTCGGCCAGGTGCTGCTGGCCACCATCGGCTCCACCGCGCCCTTCGTCGGCCTGCTGGGCACGGTGTGGGGCATCTACCACGCGCTGACCAGCATCGCCGGCTCGGGCCAGATGAGCATCGAAAAGGTGGCCGGCCCGGTGGGCGAGGCGCTGATCATGACCGCCGCCGGCCTGGCGGTAGCCATTCCGGCCGTGCTGGCTTACAACTGGTTCGGCCGCATCATCTGCCGCATCGAGGCGGAGCTGGAAGGCTTTGCGCGCGACTTGCGCGAATTCTTGAAGTGACCCCCCTGAGTCGCTTCGCGCCTACCTCCATGCGAGGGGGGGACAGCGCCCCTGACCGGCACAGGTCCGGCCACGGCGCTTCCCGAATGGCCTGCTCCGCGGCCACTGGAGCATTCTGCTGCGCGAATGCGTGAGGTACTGACATGGCATTTGGACGACTCGAACGCACCAAGGGCAGCGAGCCCATGAGCGACATCAACGTCACGCCGCTGGTCGACGTGATGCTGGTGCTGCTGGTGATCTTCATCATCACGGCGCCGCTGCTGGCCAGCTCGATCCGGCTGGACCTGCCCAAGACCGACGCCGCCAAGCCGGGCGATCCGCCCAAGTTCGTGACCGTGGCGGTCAACCGGGACGGGCAAGCCTTTTTCAACGACCGGCCGGTGAAGCAGCCCGAGCTGTCCGTCGCCCTGCAGGCCGCCGCCCGCGCCAACCCCGAGACCGAGGTGCAACTGCGCGCCGACCAAGGCGTGCCGTATGGCCGCGTGGTCGAGGTGATGGGCGAGGCCCAGAAGGCGGGGCTGAACCGCATCGGCTTCGTGGCCGACGCGCCCGCCACGCCGGCCACCCCTGGCGCGCAGCCGCCCGCGCCCGCGGCGTCGCAATGATCATGCGCCCATCGGGGCGTCAACTTGGCCGCCTGCGCTGATTGCGCCGGCGCCAGCAGCTACCAAAAACATAGTAAATCGCCGCGCGCCCGGTGCGCGGTGACCGCGGCGCGCGCGCCTACAATTTGCCCATGCAAGAGAAATACAATCATCAGGACGTTGAACGGGCCGCCCAGGCGCACTGGCGCGAGCGCGACGCCTACCGCGTGACGGAAGACGCGTCCAAGCCCAAGTACTACGCCTGTTCCATGCTGCCCTATCCCAGCGGCAAGCTGCACATGGGCCATGTGCGCAACTACACCATCAACGACATGCTGGCGCGCCAGCTGCGCATGAAGGGTTTCAACGTCCTGATGCCCATGGGCTGGGACGCCTTCGGCCTGCCGGCCGAGAACGCCGCGCTGAAAAACGGCGTGCCGCCCGCGCAGTGGACCTACGACAACATCGCCTACATGAAGGGCCAGATGCAGTCGATGGGCCTGGGCATCGACTGGAGCCGCGAAGTCGCCACCTGCGACGCCAGCTACTACAAGTGGAACCAGTGGCTGTTTTTGAAGATGCTGGAAAAAGGCATCGCCTACCGCAAAACCCAGGTCGTCAACTGGGACCCGGTGGACATGACCGTGCTGGCCAACGAGCAGGTCATCGACGGCCGCGGCTGGCGCACCGGCGCGCTGGTCGAAAAGAAGGAAATCCCCGGCTACTACCTGAAGATCACCGACTACGCGCAGGAGCTGCTCGACCACGTGCAGATCGGCAACCCCAAGGCCACGCTCGACGGCTGGCCCGAGCGCGTGCGCCTGATGCAGGAAAACTGGATCGGCAAGAGCGAAGGCGTGCGCTTTGCCTTCCCGCACGACATCCGCAGTGACGATGGCGCGCTGATCGGCGACGGGCGCATGTACGTCTTCACCACGCGCGCCGACACCATCATGGGCGTCACCTTCTGCGCCGTCGCGCCAGAGCACCCGCTGGCCGCGCGCGCGGCCGAATCCAACCCCGCGCTGGCCGCCTTCATCGAGAAATGCCGCCAAGGCGGCACCACCGAGGCCGAGCTGGCCGCGCGCGACAAGGAGGGCATGCCCACCGGCCTGCACGTCACGCACCCGATCACCGGCGAGGCCGTGCCGCTGTGGGTCGGCAACTACGTGCTGATGGGCTACGGCGACGGCGCCGTGATGGGCGTGCCCGCGCACGACGAACGCGACTTCGCCTTCGCGCTGAAGTACGGCCTGCCGATCGAGCAGGTGGTGCAGGTCGACGGCGAGGAATACGACTTCACCCGCTGGCAGGACTGGTACGCCGACAAGCAGAACGGCGTCACCATCAATTCCGACAACTTCAGCGGCCTGGGCTACCAGGACGCGGTGGACGCCGTGGCCCAGGCGCTGCACGACAAGGGGCTGGGCGACAAGAAGGTCACCTGGCGCCTGCGCGACTGGGGCATCAGCCGCCAGCGCTACTGGGGCACGCCGATCCCCATGATCCACTGCGACGCCTGTGGCACGGTGCCGGTGCCCGAAAAGGACCTGCCCGTGGTGCTGCCACAGGACTTGGTGCCCGACGGCAGCGGCAACCCGCTGAACAAGTGCGAGGCGTTCCTGAACGTCGCCTGCCCCTGCTGCGGCCAGCCGGCGTGGCGCGAGACGGACACGATGGACACCTTCATCGATTCATCGTGGTACTTCATGCGCTACTGCGACCCCACCAACGCGCAGGCGATGGTGGCTGGCGGCACGCAGTACTGGATGCCGATGGACCAGTACATCGGCGGCATCGAGCACGCCATCCTGCACCTGCTGTACGCCCGCTTCTGGACCAAGGTGATGCGCGACCTGGGCCTGGTGCAGATCGACGAGCCCTTCACCAAGCTGCTGACGCAGGGCATGGTGCTCAACCACATCTACAGCCGCCGCAACGAACGCGGCGGCATCGAATACTTCTGGCCGGCCGATGTCGAGCCGGTGTTCGACGCCGACGGCAAGCAGGTGGGCGCGCGTCTCACCAAGGACGTGGGCCACCTGCCCGCGGGCACCGCCATCGACTACGAGGGCGTGGGCACCATGTCCAAGTCCAAGAACAACGGCGTCGACCCGCAGGAGCTGATCGAGAAGTACGGCGCCGACACCGCGCGCCTGTACACCATGTTCACGTCGCCGCCCGAGCTGACGCTGGAGTGGAATGACGCCGCCGTCGAAGGCAGCTACCGCTTCCTGCGCCGCGTGTGGAACTTCGGCGTCAAGCTGAATGCTATTGAAAACGCAGCTGCCAGCGCAATACTGGCCAGCGCTGCAGCCCAGAATGGCATCGAATTCAGCAAGAACGCCAAGGCCTTGCGGCACGAAGTGCACAGCGTGCTGGGGCAGATCGACTACGACTACCAGCGGCTGCAGTACAACACCGTGGTGTCGGGCGCGATGAAGCTGCTGAACGCGCTGGAGGCCTTCCAGCCCGACGGCTCGCCGGGCGACAAGGCGGCGCTGGCCGAGGGCTTTTCGAAGCTGGTGCGCGTGCTGTCGCCGGTCACGCCGCACATCGCGCACGCGCTGTGGCACGGGCTGGGCTTTGCCGCCGTGCAGGGCGAACTGCTCGACGCGCCGTGGCCGCGCGTCGACCCCGAGGCGCTGAAGCAGGACGAAGTCGAGCTGATGCTGCAGGTCAACGGCAAGCTGCGCGGCGCCGTCGTGGTGCCGGCCAGCGCCAGCAAGGACGAGATTGAGCGCATCGCGCTGGCCAGCGAAGCCTTTGCCAGGCACGGCGGCGGGCAGGCCATCAAGCGCGTGATCGTGGTGCCGGGCCGGCTGGTCAACGTGGTCACGGGTTGAGCATGGCGCGCCGCCCCGATCTTTTCGACGCCACCGTCCCCGAGCGGCGGCGCGTGCTGGCGGCGGGCGCGGCCGCGTGCGGCGCGGCGCTGCTGGCGGGCTGCGGCTTTCAGCTGCGCAAGGCGCCTGAATTCGCCTTCAAGACCATTCTGCTGGCGATGCCGACCACGTCGGCGCTGGCCATCGAACTGCGGCGCCAGCTGGAAGGCACGGGGCGCCTGAAGGTGCTGACCGACGCCACGCAGGCCGCCCAGGCCGACGTGGTGCTGGAAAGCACGGGCGAAGTGCGTGACCGCGTCGTCGTCAGCATCACCGGCACCGGCGAAGTGCGCGAGGTGCAGCTGCGCATCCGCTTCCGCTTTCGGCTGCGCACGCCGGACGGGCGCGAGCTGCTGCCCAGCACCGAGATCATGCGCCAGATCGACCAGAGCTACAGCGAATCGGCCGCGCTGTCGAAGGAGCAGGAAGCGCTGATGCTCTACCAGAACATGCAGAGCGACGTGGTGCAGCAGGTGTTGCGGCGTCTGGCCACTGTAAAAACATGACCCCCCCTGAGTCGGCCTTCGGCCGCCTTCCCCCCAGGGGGACGCACCCAGCGGCCGGGCCAAGCCCGTTCCGCGGGTGCCCGCGAAGGGCGCCGCGCTGCGCGGGCGCGTGGGGCTTGCTCCCTCTCCCTCTGGGAGAGGGTTGGGGTGAGGGCCGGCGGCGCGTGCTGATCGACTGAACCATGCAACTCGCCGCCACCCAACTCTCCGCCCACCTGCAGAAAGGCCTGCGCCCGCTGTACACGCTGCACGGCGACGAGCCGCTGCTGCAGCAGGAGGCGGCCGACGCCATTCGCGCGGCCGCGCGCGCACAGGGCTACACCGAGCGCACGGTGTACACCGTGGCGGGCGCGCACTTCGACTGGAGCGCGGTGCTGGCGGCCGGCCAGTCGCTGAGTCTGTTCGCGGACAAGCAGATCGTCGAGGTGCGCATTCCGTCCGGCAAGCCGGGCAAGGACGGCAGCGCGGCGCTGCAGCAGCTGGCCGACAGCGTGGCCGGCAACGACAGCACTCTGACGCTGGTGCTGCTGCCGCGGCTGGACAAGCAGACCCGCAACGGCGCGTGGTTCACCGCGCTGGACGGCGCCGGCGCCACGGTGCAGATCGACGGCATCGAACGCGCGGCGCTGCCACAGTGGATCGCGCAGCGGCTGGCCGCGCAGGGCCAGCGCGTGCAGCCGGGCGACGCCGGCCAGCGCGCGCTGACCTTTTTCGCCGACCGGGTCGAGGGCAACCTGCTGGCGGCGCACCAGGAAATCAGCAAGCTGGCGCTGCTGTACCCGGCCGGCGAACTGAGCCAGGAGCAGATCGAGGCGGCGGTGCTGAACGTGGCGCGCTACGACGTCTTCAAGCTGTCCGAAGCCGTGCTGGGCGGCCAGCGCGCCCGCGTGCAGCGCATGCTGGACGGGCTGCACGCCGAGGGCGAGCCCGAAGTGCTGGTGCACTACACGCTGGCCGAGGACATTCGCGCCCTGAAGCGGGTGAAAGACGCCATCGCCGACGGCCGGCCGCTGCCCATGGCGCTGCGCGAACAACGCATCTGGGGCGTGCGCGAGCGGCTGTTTGAACGCGTGCTGCCGCGCATGACCGACGTGCAGCTGGCCAACCTGCTGCACGCCGCGCATCTGGTGGACGGCATCGTCAAGGGGCTGAAGCACCCCGGCTGGCCGCACGAGCCCTGGCAGGCGCTGCACCGCCTGGCGCAGAGCCTGTGCGGCGCCTGCGGCGCGGGCGTGGCGCCGCGCGGTCGCTGACGCGGTGACTCCAGGGGTGCGGCCGATGAAGGCGCCGCGACCTGCCGGTGATGCCGTTTTTTGGGAAAATCGGCCCATGAACGCATCCCACATCGCCGAGACTATGCAGCTGATCGGCCTGCAGGCCCGCCAGGCGTCGCGCGCCATGGCGCGCGCCGGCACGGCCGCGCGCAACGCGGCGCTGCGCGAGCTGGCACGCCTGCTGCGCGCCAACGTGCAGGCGCTGCAAGCGCCCAATCAGGACGATTTGGCGCGCGCGCGCCAGGCTGGCCTGGCCGAGCCCATGGTCGACCGCCTGAAGCTGACGCCCAAAATCATCGAAACCTGCGCCGAAGGCTGCGAGCAGCTGGCGGCCATGCCCGACGTGATCGGCGACATCGTCGGCCTGAAGCAGCAGCCGAGTGGGATCCGCGTGGGGCAGATGCGCGTGCCGATCGGCGTGTTCGGCATGATCTACGAAAGCCGGCCCAACGTCACCATCGAAGCGGCCAGCCTCAGCATCAAGAGCGGCAACGCCTGCATCCTGCGTGGCGGCAGCGAGGCCATCGAGTCGAACAAGGCGCTGGCGGCACTGGTGCGCCAGGCGCTGGAATCAGCCGGCCTGCCGCGCGATGCCGTGCAACTGGTGCCCAACACCGACCGCGCGGCGGTGGGCCACCTCATTGCCATGCCGGACTATGTCGACGTGATCATCCCGCGCGGCGGTAAGGGCCTGATCGAGCGCATCAGTGCCGACGCCAAGGTGCCCGTCATCAAGCACCTGGACGGCAACTGCCACACCTACGTGGACGACCCGTGCGACGTCGAGCTGGCCGTGCGCGTGACCGACAACGCCAAGACGCAGAAGTACAGCCCCTGCAACGCCACCGAAAGCCTGCTGGTGGCGCGCGGCGTGGCCGATGCGTTCCTGCCGCGCATCGGCGCGGTGTTTGCCGCCAAGGGCGTGCAGATGCGGTGCGATGACGAGGCACTGCAGATATTGAAGGAAAAAGCCGCGCCTGCGCTGGACCAGCAAGCGCGGGCAGCTATAAAAACAGAAGCATTGCTGATGCCGGCGCAGGAGTCGGACTGGTACGAGGAATACCTGGCGCCCATCATCAGCATCAAGGTCGTGGCCGGTGTCGATGAAGCCATCGCGCACATCAACCGCTATTCGAGCCACCACACCGACGCCATTTTGACCACCGACCACGTGCATGCGCAACGCTTTCTGCGCGAGGTCGATTCGGCCAGCGTCATGGTCAACGCCAGCACGCGCTTTGCCGACGGCTTTGAATACGGGCTGGGTGCGGAAATCGGCATCAGCACGGACAAGTTTCATGCGCGCGGGCCGGTGGGGATCGAGGGGTTGACGTCGTTGAAGTGGGTGGTGATGGGGGAGGGGGAAGTGCGGGGCTGAGGGCTGTTCCTTAGCGCTTGAATCACGTTGGCTGGATGCGCTGTCGGCCGGGATGTGCGCCCGGTGGCGCAGTCACTTTCTTTGTCTCGCCAAGAAGGTGTCGAATAAATAAACTACGCTAACCGTCTCAGCAGCATGCGTGCCTGCGCCAGCCATACCCATGCACTGGCGTAGATGGGCTTTCGCTCGTGGTGCATCACCAGCCTGCGGTGGCGCTCCAGCCAGGCATGCGTGCGCTCGACCACCCAGCGCCTGGCTGGCATGGTGACTGGCACCTGCTCGGGCCACAGGCTGTGCTGGGCATCGTCCCAGCGCGCGCGGGTGCTGGCACGCACGATGTTTACCCGCACCTGGGTGCGCTGCTCGATGTCCTGCGCGCACTGCCCCGCATAGGCACTGTCGGCCCACAGCGTCGTGATCGAATGCGAGGTCCGCGCACAGGTTTGGCGCACCGCCTGCGCGGCCGCTGCGCGGTCGGGCACGGCCGCGCTGGTGATCACCACCGCCAGCAACAGCCCCAAGGTGTCGACCACCAGATGGCGCTTGCGGCCCTTGACCTTCTTGCCCGCATCGAAGTCCAGCGCCCCGCCCTGGGCGCTGCCGCGTGTCGACTGCGAGTCGATGACCGCCTCGCTGGGTTGCGCTGCCCGCTCGATGCGCACTCGCCACTGCTGGCGCAGGCGTTGCTGCAACTGGTCGAAGCGACCATCGCGCGCCCACAGCACAAAGGCCTTTTGCACCGACGGCCAGGGCGGGTAAATGCCCGCAGGCAGGCTGCGCCAGGAGGCACCCGTGCGCAGGATGTAGCAGCAGGCCTCGACCATGGCGCGGCGATCGTGCACGGCAGGACGGCCTCGCGCGCCCGCTGGCTGCTCGAACAGATCGCTTGCCAGCGCCCATTCGGCATCGGTGAGCGCGCCGTGGGCGGGCCCAGCGCGATGGCGCTCGGTGTAGCCATAGCGCTGGCGCACCGCGCGTGCTGGCGTGCGTTGGGGCGGTCGCTGGCGCTGCAACCCGGCCAGGCGCAGGGTTTTGGCCAGGGTGACGGTGCTGGGTGCATCGCAGCCGGTCCATTCGGCCCAGGCCTGCGCCAACTCGGGCAGGGTGGCCTGCGGGTGCGCTTGCACCAGCTTGCGCAAGGCTTCGTACCGCCTCGGATGAATGCTCGGCGGGCGTCCTGTCTTGGCCATCTGCACTTGCCTCGTCACGGGGGAGAAGATGGCTACAGTTTATTTCTTCTACACCCTCCAAAGAAAAGTAGGCAAAAGAAAGGCGGCCCCACTGGCCGTGTCCCCTTCGGGGCAACCTGCGATGCTCGGGCATGGGGCGGCGCTGCCGAACTCGCTTCGTGCTTTCAGCGCTCCGCTCAGACAGCCGCAGCGAGTCAGAGCACAAAGCGCGGCATGCTGCGCTGCCGCGCCCGCCCCACGCCCTGCGCTTCTCGGCACGGCCAGAGGGGAGTTGAAATCCTCTCGGGCCATCGCTGCGCTCGGCCTGGCGCTCGAATCAAAAGGCCGCGGCGCAGGCCACGCAAGCGGCCGCGCGAGCCGGGGTTCCCCCGGCGACCAGCGGCGTCCCCCTGGGGGGAAGGTGGCCGAAGGCCGACTTAGGGGGGGATCAAGTCCCCGCCGCGAAGCGTTCCACGTTCACCGTCGCGCCCGCCACCACCAGAAGGTCGTCGGGCTCGACCACGGTTTCGGGCTGGGCATAGATGAAGTCCTGGTTCAGCCGTTTGAGGCCCACCACCGTGATCAGCTTGCTCTGGCGGATGCGCGATTCGGCCAGCGCCTTGCCGTGCATTTCGGCCGGCGCGCGGGTTTTGGCGATGGCAAAACCGTCCAGGAATTCGATGAAGTCGATCATCTTGCCGGTGACCAGATGCGCCACGCGCGCGCCCATGTCGGCCTCGGGGAAGATCACGTGGTGCGCGCCCAGCCGCTCGACGATGCGGGCGTGCTGCGCGGTCGAGGCCTTGACCCAGATGTCCGCCACGTTCAGCTGGCTCAGGTTAAGCACCGTCAGCACGCTGGCCTCCAGGTCCTGGCCGATGGCCACCACCACGTGCGCGAAGCTGTGCGCGTCCAGCTGACGCAGGGTGTCCATGTCGGTGCAGTCGGCCTGCACGATGTTGGGCAGTTCGTCGGCGAGCGATTCCACCGTGGGCAGGCGCGAATCGACCGCCAGCACTTCGTGGCCCAGCCGCACCAGCGAGCGCGCCACCGCCTGACCGAATCGCCCCAGGCCGATGACCATGATCGAGCCGGCGGGGTGGGCCGGGCGGCGCTGGGTGGCGGTCTTGAACTTATCCAACAAGGGGCTTCTCCTCGGGGTAACGGATGCGCGGGCGGTGGTTGCGCGCGGCCAGCGCCACGGCCAGCGTGATCACGCCGACGCGGCCGGAAAACATCAGCAGCAGCAGCACCATCTGCGCCGCGGGTGGCAGCGACGCGGTGATGCCGGTCGACAGGCCCACGTTGCCCGCGGCCGACACCACTTCGAACAGCACTTTTTCATAGCGCTCGTCGGTCATCGGCATGACGATCAGCAGGCCCAGCACGATGACGCCCGCGCTCAGCACCAGGATCGTCAGCGCCTGGCGCAGCACCGCGGGCGTGATGCGGCGGCCGCGGAACTCGGTGTCGGCGTTGCCGCGAATTTCGCTCCACACCGCCACCAGCAGGATGAAGAAGGTCGTCACCTTGACGCCGCCGCCCGTACCCGCGCTGCCGGCGCCGATGAACATCAGCAGGTAGTGCACCACGAAGGAATCGTCGGTCATGGCGCCGGTGTCGATGGCGTTGAAGCCCACCGAGCGCGCCGCCACCGACGTGAACAGCGCAGCCAGCAGGCGGTGGGGCACGTCCAGCGGCGCTATCGTCTTGGCGTTGTCCCATTCCGCCGCCAGTACCAGCGCCGCCCCCGTCAGCACCAGCGCGGCCGATCCCCACAGCGTCAGCACCGTGTGCATCGAATAATGGTGCTCGCGCCGGCCCCGGTAATGCCACAGCTCGTGGATGACCGGAAAGCCCAGCCCGCCGATGACGATGGCGCACATGACGGGCACCAGCACCCAGCCGTCGCGCACAAACTGCGACAGGCTGTCGGGCCAGAGCGAAAAACCGGCGTTGCAGAAGCCCGAGATGGCGTGGAACACGCCGTACCACGCCGCCTGGCCCCACGGCATGCCATGGCCCAGCGCAAAGCGCAGCGTGAGCCACAGCGCCACCAGTGCCTCGACGGCGGCCGTGACCACGAACACCACGCGCGCCACGCTGCCCACGTCGCCCAGCGAAAGCGAGCGCGTCTCGGCCTGCAGCAGCAGGCGCGAGCGCAGCCGCATGGCGCCGCCGGCCCACAGGATGAGCAGCGTGGCCGAGGTCATCATGCCGAAGCCGCCCAGCTGGATCATGCACAGGATGGCCGCCTGCCCGAAACCCGACCAGTAGGTGCCGGTGTCCACCACGCCCAGCCCGTTGATGCACACCGCCGACCACGCGGTGAACAGCGCCGTCATGAAGGGTGCGCTGCCCGGCTCTGCGCGCGAGAGGGGCAGCAGCAGCACCAGCGTGCCCACGGCGATGACCCCCAGGAAGGCCATGACCAGCACCAGCGCCGGGTGCCACGGACGCGGCGCGCCAGCGGGCGTGCCGCTGGCGGAGGGAAGTGCGTTCGAAAGGCGGGTGCTGGTCAAGCGTTGACGCAGGATGTGGTGGAAAGCGGGGGCGTGTAACTGTCCAATGGTAGCGCCCCGCCGGCACCCGCAACCACCCGGATGGCGCGCGGCATCGGAGGTCGGATGCCATCAGAGCGCAGGTGCGGGCTTCATCAGCGCGAATCGGGCGCGGTTGAGGCGCGGCGGGCGCAGCCATGCGGCTCTCTAGAATGGCGCGATAGCCGGTGCCCGTGGCCTGGCCAAGGAACAAGACCATGGTGCCCCACCTCATCACCGCCCTGTCCGGCCCCATCAACGAGCTGGAACAGCGCATTCTCGACGCCACGCCGGTGATTGAGCGCTGGTTCCGCCTGGAATGGATGGAGCACACGCCGCCGCTGTACTGCTCGGTCGACATTCGCAACGCCGGCTTCAAGCTGGCGCCGGTGGACACCAACCTGTACCCCGACGGCTGGCACAACCTGTCGCCCGAAATGCTGCCGCTGGCCGTGCAGGCGGCGCAGGCGGCGATCGAGAAGATCTGCCCCGAGGCGCGCAACCTGCTGATCGTGCCCGAGAACGGCAAGCCCAGCAGCTTCTACCTGGCCAGCCTGGCGCGGCTGCAGGAAATCTTTCGCATGGCGGGGTTGAACGTGCGCTTCGGCTCGGTCGACCCGGCGGTCAAGCGCAGCAGCTCGGTGACCTTGCTCGACGGCGAAAAACTGACGCTGGAGCCGGCGCAGCGCACGCGCTACCGTTTTGGCCTGAAGAATTTCGACCCGTGCACCATCCTGCTGAACAACGACCTGGCGGCCGGCGCGCCCGGCATTCTGGAAGACCTGCACGAGCAGCATCTGCTGCCGCCGCTGCAGGCCGGATGGAGCGTGCGGCGCAAGACCCGCCACTTTCAGTGCTATGAAGAAGTGAGCAAGCGCTTCGGCAAGCTGATCGGTATCGACCCCTGGCTCATCAACCCCCTGTTTGCCAGCTGCGGCGAGATCGACGTGCGCGAGCCCGAGGGCGCCGAATGCCTGCGCACGCAGGTCGATGCGCTGCTGACCAAGGTGCGCCGCAAGTACAAGGAATATGGCATCGGCGAAAAACCGTTTGTCGTCGTCAAGGCCGATCAGGGCGCGCGCGACATGGGCTACATGACGGTTCGCGACGCCAAGGAACTGGAGCCACTGGGCGCCCGCGGTCGCGCCAAGACGGCGGCGCCAGCCTTGCCGCGGGGCCAGGTCATCGTGCAGGAAGGCGTGCTGACCAACGAGCGCATACACGACGCGGTGGCTGAACCGGTGGTCTACATGATCGACCGCTATGTGGTGGGTGGCTACTACCGCGTGCATGCCGACCGCAGCACCGAAGACAGTCTGAGCGGCCCGGGCGCGCGCTACGTGCCACTGGCCTTTGATGGCAGCGCGCAATTGCCGCGGCCGGGCGTGCGCGCCGGCGCCAGCGCGCCAAACCGCTTTTACATGTACGGCGTGGTCGCGCGCCTGGGTTTGGTGGCGGCCAGCTACGAGCTGGAGGCGACCGACCCCGAGCTGCAGGCGCTGGGCTAACGCCCGCCTGCCCGCGCGGCAGTTGCCGCGCCGCGACACTGCCGCGCGCTCTGGGCCTGCATGTCAGCGACGCGGGAGGCTGGCCGGCGCACAATACCCTCTTCATCGACTGCTGGCGCCGTGCCCGAAGCGAGCGATCCCGAGGGCCGGCGTTTTTCGTGTCTGCATCCAAGTCCTCTCTCGGCGCGTTGACCTTGGCCGCCATCGGCGTCGCCTTTGGCGATATCGGCACCAGCGTGCTGTACACGATCAAGGAGGTGTTCGGCTCGGGCCACGTGCAGTTCACGCCCGACAACGTTTACGGCATCCTGTCCATGGTGTTCTGGACGCTCACCACCATCGTGTCGGTGAAGTACGTGCTGCTGGTGCTGCGCGCCGACAACAACGGCGAAGGCGGCCTGATCGCCATGCTGACGCTGGCCTCGCGCGCCGTGGCCGACCGGCCGGCGCTGCGCAACAAGATGCTGCTGGTGGGCATCTTCGGCGCCTGCCTGTTCTATGGCGATGGCGTCATCACACCGGCCATCACCGTGCTGTCGGCGGTCGAGGGCCTGGAGGTGGTGTCGCCCACGTTCAAGGACTGGGTGATTCCGCTCACGCTGATCATCCTGTTCGGCCTGTTCTTCGTGCAAAAGCGCGGCACGGCCGACATCGGCAAGTTCTTCGGCCCCATCATGATTCTGTGGCTGATGACGATCGGCGCGCTGGGCCTGTGGCAGATCATGAGCCACCCCGAAATCCTGTGGGCGCTGCTGCCCTGGTACGCATGGAAGTTCACCTGGCAGCACCCCGGCATCACCTTCATCATCCTCGGCGCCGTGGTGTTGTGCGTGACCGGTGGCGAGGCGCTGTACGCCGACATGGGCCACTTCGGCAAGAAGCCGATCCGCATCGCCTGGTTCTTCATTGCCATGCCGTGCCTCACGCTCAACTACTTTGGCCAGGGCGCGTTGCTGCTGTCGGAGCCCGAAGCGGTGAAAAACCCGTTCTTCAACATGGCGCCCGACTGGGCGCAGATGCCGCTGGTGGTGCTGGCCACCGCGGCGGCGGTGATCGCCTCGCAGGCGCTCATCTCCGGCGCCTACAGCGTCACCAAGCAGGTCATCCAGCTGGGCTACCTGCCGCGCCTGCAGGTGCTGCACACCAACGTGAAGGAGACCGGGCAGATCTACATGCCCTTCGTCAACTGGATGCTGTTTGCCATGATCGTGCTGGCCGTCGGCATGTTTCGATCGTCCAGCAATCTGGCGGCGGCCTACGGCATCGCGGTGACGACCGACATGCTGATCACCACGGTGCTCACCTTCTTCGTCATCCGCTACGCGTGGAAGCTGCCGCTGCTCATCTGCATCGGCGCCACCGGCATGTTCTTCGTGGTCGACATCCTGTTCTGGGCCTCCAACCTGCTGAAGCTCACGCACGGCGGCTGGTTTCCGCTGGTCATCGCCGGCGTCATCTTCACGCTGATGGTGACCTGGAAGGATGGCCGCGCGCTGTTGAACCAGTCGCTGCACGAAACCTCGTTGTCGCTGACGGATTTTCTGGAATCGATCTTCGTCGCGCCGCCCACGCGCGTGGCCGGCACCGCCGTGTTCATGTCGGCCGAGCAGGGCACCGTGCCCAACGCCTTACTGCACAACCTCAAGCACAACAAGGTGCTGCACGAGCAGAACCTGTTCGTCACCGTGCGCAGCCACGAGGTGCCGTGGATCGGCTTGAACAAGCGCCTCGAAGTCGAGCCGCTTGGCCACGACTGTTGGCAGGTCATGGTGCACTATGGCTTCAAGAACGACCCCGACCTGCCCAAGGCGCTGTCGCACATCACCGGCCGCGGCATCAAGCTGAACCCGATGACGACCAGCTACTTCCTGTCGCGCGACATCGTGGTGCCCACCATCGGCAAGGGCATGGCCACCTGGCGCGAAAAGCTGTTCGCGCAGATGCACCACAACGCCAGCGCGGCGGCCGAATTCCTCAAGCTGCCGAGCAACGCGGTGGTGGAGCTGGGGTCCAAGGTCGAAATCTGAGCCGCAGAGGTTGACCGCGCCTATCCCGCAACCCTGAATAGCTACAGAAACAAGAGCATCCGGGCGCAGCCGGTTTGGCGCGCCAGGCAGAAAGAGAAACCCCCATGTCAGAACGACGCAGCGCGCTTCCCGCCCTCACGCTGGGCGCCATCGGCGTGGTCTTTGGCGACATCGGCACCAGCGTGCTGTATGCCTTCAAGGAAGCCTTTGTCCACGGCCACATCACCATCAACGAACCCAGCGTGCTGGGCCTGTTGTCGATGTTCATCTGGGCGCTGATCATCGTGGTGGCGCTGAAGTACGTCAGCCTGGTGATGCGCGCCGACAACCACGGCGAAGGCGGCATGATGGCGCTGCTGGCGCTGGCCTCGCGCTCGGTTGGTCAGGCCTCGCGCATGCACGCGGTGATGCTGGCGGTGGGCGTATTCGGTGTGGCGCTGTTCTTTGGCGACGGCATCATCACGCCGGCCATCACGGTGCTGTCGGCGGTCGAGGGGCTGGAAATCGCCACCGAAGCGGCCAAGCCTTACGTCATCCCCATCACGCTGGCGGTGCTGGTGGCGCTGTTTCTGGTGCAGCGGCGCGGCACGGCCGACATCGGCAAGTGGTTCGGGCCGATCATGGTGCTGTGGTTCTTGTCCATCGGCCTGGCCGGCGTGGTGCAGATCGTGCAGCGGCCCGAGGTGCTGAAAGCGTTCTCGCCGCTGTATGGCATCGTGTTTGCGGCCGCCAATCCCAAGCTGGCCTTCATCACGGTGGGCGCGGTGTTCCTGTGTCTGACCGGCGCCGAAGCGCTGTATGCCGACATGGGCCACTTCGGCGTCACGCCGATTCGCGTGGCGTGGTTCGCGCTGGTCATGCCCTCGCTGGTGCTCAACTACCTGGGTCAAGGTGCGTTGGTGCTGGCGCACCCGGACGCGATCGAAAACCCGTTCTACCGCCTCTGTCCCGACTGGGCGTTGCTGCCCATGGTGGCGCTGGCCACGGCGGCATCGGTCATCGCATCGCAGTCGCTCATCTCGGGGGCATTCTCGGCCGGCAAGCAGGCCATCCAGCTGGGCTTTCTGCCGCGCATGACGGTCACGCACACCTCGGTGCGCGAGACCGGGCAAATCTACATCCCCGCCATCAACTGGCTGCTGCTGGCCGGCGTGGTGGTCGCGGTGGCGCTGTTCCGTTCGTCGTCCGCGCTGGCGGCGGCGTATGGCATTTCGGTCAGCCTGCTGATGGTCATCACCACCTGGCTGACGTATTTCGTGGTGCGCCACGGCTGGCATTACCCGGCCTGGGTGGCGCTGTCGGTGACGGGCGTGTTCCTGCTCATCGACGCGGTGTTCTTCACCTCCAACGCGCTCAAGTTCGTTGATGGCGGCTGGTTCCCGCTGCTGATCGCCGGCCTGCTCTACACCGTGATGGCGACCTGGCGGCGCGGGCGCGCGCTGCTCAGCGAAACCACGCGCGCGCATTCGATCGAACTCAGGCCCTTCCTCGACAGCGTGTTCACCGACGCCCCACGGCGCGTGCCGGGCACGGCGGTGTTTCTGTCGTCGGTGCAGGGCGTCACGCCCAGCGCGCTGCTGCACAGCCTGAAGCACTACAAGGTGCTGCACGAGCAGAACCTGTTCGTCACCGTGCGCAGCCACGAGGTGCCGTGGATCGGCATGGACAAGCGCATCCAGATTGAGCCGCTCGGCCACGACTGCTGGGAAGTCACGGTGAACTACGGCTTCAAGAACGACTTCGACATTCCCAAGGCGCTGCAGCACATCCGCGCGCGCGGCTGCGAGCTGGACCCGATGACCACCAGCTACTTCCTGTCGCGCGATATCGTGGTGCCCACGCTGGGCGGCGGCATGCCGCTGTGGCGCGAAAAGCTGTTCGCGCAGATGCACCACAACGCCAGCGCGGCGGCCGAATTCCTCAAGCTGCCGAGCAACTCGGTGGTCGAGCTCGGGTCCAAGGTCGAAATCTGAAGCAAAAAGAGCCGCCTGCGCTTATCCGTTCAGCGCAGGCAGCTATTTAATCAATAGCAAAACAGGTCAGTCCGCCTCGATCTTCGACGTCTTCACCACCGTCGCCCAGTTGGCGTAGTCGGCCTTGACCTTGGCGTCCAGTTGCGCGGGCGTCTGGTAGTCGGCCGTCGCGCCTTGCTCCAGCGCCTTTTGCTTGAAGGCCGGGTCGGCCATCACCTTTTGCACATCGGCGCTCAGCTTGGCGGCAATGTCCTTGGGCATGGCGGCCGGCGCGAACAGGGCGAACCACGAATCGGGCGTCAGCTTGGGGTAGCCGGCCTGCGCGGTGGTGGGCACGTCGGGCAGGCTGGCCAGGCGTTCCTTGCCCGTCACTGCCAGCACGCGCAGCTTGCCGCTGGCGATGTGCTGCATGAAGGGCGGCGCGGTGCCAAACGTCAGCTGGACCTGGCCGGCCAGCAGGTCCTGCAGCGCGGGGCCGGTGCCTTTATACGGCACGTGCACCATGTGGATGCCGGCCTGCTGCTCCAGCATGGCGCCGGTCACGTGCTGCAGCGAGCCGTTGCCGGACGAGGCGTAGTTCAGCTTGCCGGGGTTGGCCTTGGCATAGGCGACGAGTTCGGCCAGCGTTTTGGCCGGCACGTCGCTGCGCACCACGATGATCTGCGGCGCCGACAGCACGTTGGCAATCGGCTGGAAATCGGCCAGTTCCCACTGCCGCGCCTTGGTCAGATGCGGCGAAATGACGTGATAGCCCGAATACTGCATCAGCAGCGTGTAGCCATCGGCCGGCGCGCGCTTGACGATGGAAGCCGCGATGGCGCCGTTGCCGCCGGCCTTGTTGTCCACCACCACCGACTGCCCCAGCGCCGGGCCCAGCGCCTGCGCCAGCATGCGCGCCGACAGATCCGTCGTGCCGCCCGCCGCGGCGGGCACCACGAAGGTGATGGGCTTGGTGGGATAGGCCTGCGCCCACGCGCCGCCTGCGAACAGCGCGGCAGCCAGGGCGATGAAGTGTTTGCGGTGCATGTGCATGGTGTGTCTCCTTGTGCTTTGAATTTAATAGCGTCTGGCGCTTGTCTGGCAAGCGCCAGACGCCCGTTTGTTTTGCGAGTCGTGTGTTCAGTCGACCTTGGCGCCCGTATCGGCCACCACCTGTTTCCACAGCGCCAGGTCGGACTTGACCAGCGCGCCCAGCTCGGCGGGTGACCCCTTGAACGGCTCGGCGCCCACGCCGGCCAGCTTGTCGATCACGTCCTTGTCGTCCAGCGCCTTCAGCACTTCGGCCTGCAGGCGCTCGACCACCGCCTTGGGCGTGCCGGCCGGCGCGAACATGCCGTACCACGGCGTCTTGCCAAAGCCCTTGAGGGTTTCGCCAATGGTCGGCGCATCGGGCAGCGCCTTCACGCGCTTTTCATTCACCACGCCCAGCACCTTCAGCTTGCCGGCCTTGATGAACGCAATCGACGACGGCAGCGACTGCACCGACAGCGGCACCTGCCCGCCCACCACGTCGGTGGCGGCGGCGGCCGAGCCTTTATAGGGGATGTGCGTCAGGTCAATGCCGGCGGCCTTTTCCAGCATGGCGCCGATCAGGTGGTTCAGCGTGCCATTGCCGGCCGAGGCAATGCTGTACTTGCCCGGCGCCGCCTTGGCCAGCGCGATCAGTTCTTTGACGTTGTTGGCGGGAAAGCTCGGATGCGCCACCAGCGCGTAACCCGCATGGGCCAGCGGCGCCACGGGCTCGAAGTCCTTCACCGGGTCGAAGCCGGTGCTCTTGTACAGCCACGGGTTGATGACCTGCGCGCTGTCGGCCTGCACCAGCAGCGTGGTGCCGTCGGCCTTAGCCTTGCCGACGAAGGCGGTGCCGATGTTGCCGCCCGCGCCGGGGCGGTTGTCGATGATGACGGACTGGCCCAGTTGCTGCGACAGCTTCTGGCCGATGACGCGCGCAATCGCGTCGTTCGCGCCGCCGGCCGCCTGCGGCACCACCAGGGTGATCGGCTTGGACGGAAAGCGCTCCTCGGCTTGCAGCGGCAGCGCGAGGCAGCACGCCGCCAGCAGCAGCGATAGGGTCATGACCCGGCGGTGGGGGTGAAGCTTCAAGAGGGGTCTCCTTGGCAATGCGTGACAGTTTTTTCAAGCTGCGCGGGCCAGCGCCCGCTCGCGAATGGTGTCGAAATCGGCCGGCACCGGATGCAGGTCGAGCCGCTGCCCGGCCTTGACGATCTGGCTCGGCACGTCGTGGCCGATCAAACCCGGCAGGCGTTGCGACGCGGCGATGAGCGCGGGCAGATCGACGCCCGTGTCGTAACCCATCAGGTCCAACGCATGCACGATCTCTTCGGTGCAAACGTTGCCCGTGGCGCCGGGCGCGTAGGGGCAGCCGCCCAGGCCGCCGAGGGAAGTGTCGAAGCGGTCTGCACCCGCGTCGATGCCGGCCAGCACGTTGGCCAGCCCCATGCCGCGCGTGTTGTGGAAGTGCAGCGTCAGTGCAATGCCCGGCCAGCGCTCGCGCGCCGCGCGCGTGATGGCCGCCACCTGCGTCGGGTACGCCATGCCCGTGGTGTCGCACAGCGTCAGGCCCTGCACGCCCAGGTCGACAAAGCGCTGCGCCCAGCCGAACACGCCGTCCACCGGCACGTCGCCCTCCATCGGGCAGCCGAACACGCACGACAGCGACACGTTGACTGGCACGCGCGCCGCCTGCGCCGCGCGCACCACCTGCACCAGCCCCGCGAACGACTGCTCGCGCGTCATGCGCAGGTTGGCGAGGTTGTGCGTCTCGCTGGTGGACATCACCAGATTCAGCTCGTCCGTGCGCGACTCGATGGCGCGCTCGGCGCCGCGCACGTTGGGCACCAGCGCGGTGTAGACCACGCCCGGCGCGCGCCGAATTTCGCGCATCACGATCTCGGCATCGCGCAGCGCGGGAATGGCGGTGGGCGAGGTGAACGAAGTCACCTCGATCTTGGCCAGGCCGGTGGCCGACAGCGCGTCGATCAGTGCAATCTTGTCCTCGGTCGGCACGAACTGCGCCTCCATCTGCAGGCCGTCGCGCGTGCCCACTTCCTGCATGTGGATGCGGCGCGCGGCGCCGTGCCAGCGGCTCGTCATTTCACCAACCCCCGGTCGGCCAGCCATTGCTGGATGAGCGCGGCCACCTGATCGGAGTTGCGGTCCATCATCATCATGTGGCTGTTGCCGTGGATGCCGCGCTGCGGCAGCACGATCACGTCGCCGCGCCCGCCCGCGTTCACGATGCCTTGCCGGAACGCCTCCTGGCGCTTGAAGATGGCCTGCCAGAACGGGTACTGGTCCAGGTAGTCGCCCCACACCCACAGCATGGGCACGTTCTTCAGGCGCGCGAAATCGGCCGTGGCCGGGTCGGGCGAACCGCTGGTTTCCACCGCCACCAGCGCCTTCACCTTGTCGGGGTATTTCAGCGCCGAATTGAAGGCGAAGTTGCCGCCCTGGCTGTGCACCACGATCACGCACGGGCAGGCCTGGTTCACGTAGGCGTCGTAAGCGGCCTGCGTGGCGGCGTCGTTGGAGGCCCAGCGCGGAATGCTCTGCTTGGTGAACTGCGCAAAGCTCGCCACCGGAAACTGCGTGCCTTCAAGAGCGACGCGCTTGGCCGGATCGGTGTCGTAGGTCTTGCCAAAGCGGAACAGCTCCCAGGCTTCCTTGCCGGTGCGGAACACTGGCTCGCCCTTGAAGATTTCCGGGTAGCGCGCCCACGAGGCGCGGCCGCGCTCCACGGCATCGCTCACGTACACGTCCCAACCCTGGCGCAGGAAGAACATCTCCCAGCCGGGGCCGCCATCGGGCTTGGTCTCGAAGGTCATGCCGGCCAGGCCGCCGCCATGCCAAAGCAGCAGCGGCACTTTGCCGCGCGGATCGGCCAGGCGCGTGTAGCGCGCGTACATCTGCTCCACGGCAAAGTCGCCGTTGGGGTTGAGCTTGACCGGCGGCGAGCCGGGGCTGTAGACGATTTCCTTCTCCGGCAGGCCGCTCAGCGTGACGGCGCGGCCACCCACGTGGTAGCTGCCCACCTCCTTCACGCGCAGGCCGTCGGCGCTGCCGCAGGCGGCCAGCAGGGCGCTGCAGGCGGTGGCGGCCAGCAGCAGGGTGCGGCGAATCGCTGGGATGTACATGGCTTGTCTCCTGGTGTGGTGGCTCATTGTCAGGATGCAGCGCCGGCGACGATGCCGCGCTGGCGCAAGGTGGCAATCTGCTCGGTGCTCAAACCCATCTGGCGCAGCACCGCATCGGTGTCGTCGCCCACGTGCGGCGCGCTGCTGCGCACGGTGCCGGGCGTGGCCGACAGCTTGGGCACGATGCCCGGTACTTCCACCGTGTCGCCGTCGCGCGTGCGTTGCTGCAGGATCATGTCGCGCGCGCGGTAGTGCGGGTCTTCCGCAATGTCCTTGGCGGTGTAGACCTTGCCCGCCGGCACGCGCGCGGCCGCCAGCGCGTCCATCACCTGTTGCACCGTCTGCCCTTGCGTCCACGCGCCGATGGCGGCGTCAATCTCGCCCACGCGCGCCACGCGGCCGGCGTTGTCGGCGAGATCCGGCGCTTGCCCCAGATCGTCGCGGCCGATGGTGCGCATCAGCCGCTTGAAGATGCTGTCGCCGTTGCCCGCCACCAGCACCCAGCCGTCGGTGCAGGCGTAGGCGTTGCTGGGCGCAATGCCCGGCAGCGCGCTGCCGGCCGCTTTGCGCACGGCGCCGAACGCGCTGTATTCGGGCAGCAGGCTTTCCATCACGTTGAACACGGCCTCGTGCAGCGCCACGTCGATCACCTGGCCCGCGCCGCCATTCACCTTGCGGTGGTACAGCGCCATCATCACGCCGATGACGCCGTGCAGCGCCGCCAGCGTGTCGCCAATCGACACGCCCACGCGCACCGGCACGCGGCCCGGCTCGGCCGTCAGGTGGCGCAGGCCGCCCATGGCTTCGCCGATGACGCCAAAGCCCGGCAGGTCGCGGTACGGCCCGGTCTGACCGTAGCCTGAGATGCGCAGGATGACCAGGCCGGGGTTGAGCGCGTGCAGTTCGTCGGGCGATAGGCCCCAGCCTTCCAGCGTACCGGGGCGAAAGTTCTCGATCAGCACGTCGGCCTCGGCGATCAAGTCGCGCGCCAGCTGTTGCCCTTCAGGTTGGCGCAAGTCAATCGCCACCGAGCGCTTGTTGCGCGACTGCACCTGCCACCACACCGAAGTGCCGTGCTTGATCAGCCGCCAGTTGCGCAACGGATCGCCCGCGCCGGGCGGCTCGATCTTCACCACGTCGGCGCCGAATTCGCCCAGCGTCTTGCCGGCAAACGGCCCGGCAATCAATTGGCCCATCTCGACCACGCGCACGCCAGCCAGGGCCATGGGGGCGGGGGGATTCATGCGGTCTCCTGCAGAGTTGTTGTGGCGTCAGATGATGGCGTCCCTGGTGCAATCTTGCGCCAGCATGGCAGCGCGGACAAAGTGGCATTTGGCGAGCCTGCCATCGCATTTGGGCATGGCTGGCGTAGCATGCGGTGATGCGGCTCGACCCCGTCTCCCTGCGCCTGTTCGTCGCCGCGATGGAAACCGGCGCCATTGCCCGCGCGGCCGCGCGCGAGCACATCGTGGCCTCGGCTGCGAGCCGACGTCTGGCGGAACTGGAATCGCAACTCGGCGTGGCCCTGTTCACGCGCGGCAACCGCGGCATGGCGCCCACGCCCGCCGCCTTTGAGCTGCTGCACCTGGCGCGCGGCGTGCTGAACGAGCTGGACGGCATCGCGCAGCAGATGCGCGAGCATGGTGCCGGCCTGCGCGGGCATGTGCGCCTGGCGGCCAACATCTCGGCCATCACGCAGTTTCTGCCGACCGATCTGGCGCGCTTCATGGCGCTGCACCCGCAGGTGGATGTGCGGCTGCAGGAGTTGATCAGCAGCGCGGTGGCGCGCGCCGTGGCGGAGAACGCGGCCGACATCGGCATCCTGAGCGACAGCCACTACGGCGAGCAGCCCACGCCGCTGACGCTGCTGCCCTATCGGCAGGACGAGCTGGTGCTGGTGGTGCCCGCCGGCCACACGCTGGCGCGGCGCCGGCGCGTGCAACTGCGGGATGCCATGGCGTTCGACCTGATCGGCATGCACCCCGGCAGCGCGATTCACCAACTGCTGCAGCGCGGCGCGGCCGAAGCCGGCCGCCCGCTGCGCCTGCGCATGCACGTGACGGGCTACGACGCGCTGTGCCTGATGGTGGCCGCCGGCCTGGGCGTGGGCGTGATGCCGCGTGGCAGCGCGGCGCTGTATGCGCACCTGGCGATCCGCGTGCTGACGCTGGATGAGCCCTGGGCGCAGCGCCGGCTGGCATTGTGCGTGCGCTCGATGCCGGCGCTGACGCCCGTGGCGCGCCAACTGGTGGCGCACCTGACGAATACCGAGAATCCGAGTCTTTTGGGCCGCGGGCGTTGATCGGACAAGCGCAGACAGCTATCAAAAATAAAGCAATCTGGCGCGGCCGCGCGACCCGCGACAATCGCCGCCATGCGTTTTTTCAGAGATCTGAGTGCCTCGTCCGCCACCGCCGGCGTGGTGGCGGTGCTGGTGGCCTACAGCAGTTCGGTGGCCATCGTGTTCCAGGCGGCGCAGGCCTTTGGCGCCACGCCGGCGCAGGTGGCGTCGTGGATGTGGGCGCTGGGCCTGGGCATGGGGCTGTGCACCGCGCTGCCGTCGCTGGTGCTGCGCCAGCCCGTGATGGTGGCCTGGTCCACGCCCGGCGCGGCGGTGCTGGCCACGGCGGGGGTGGCTGGCGGCTTCTCGATGGGCGAGGCGGTGGGCGCCTTCATGGTGTGCGCCGCGCTGATCGTCGTGGCCGGCGCCACCGGCTGGTTCGAGCGCGTGATGAACCGCATCCCCATGGCCATTGCCGCCGCGCTGCTGGCGGGCGTGCTGGCGCGCTTCGGCCTGCAGGCCTTTGGCGCGGCGCAGATGGCGCTGCCGCTGGTGCTGACGATGCTGGGCGTGTACCTGCTCGGCCGGCGGCTGGCGCCGCGCTACGCGGTCATGGCCACGCTGCTGGCCGGCATCGCGGTGGCGGCGCTGGGCGGGCAGATCCAGTCGCCGGGCCTGCATGGCGTGCGCGACGCGCTGGCGCGGCCGGTGTTCATGGCGCCGGTGTTCCACTGGCAGGCGGTGGTCAGCCTGGCGCTGCCGCTGTTCGTGGTGACCATGGCCTCGCAAAACCTGCCCGGCGTGGCCGTGATGCGCGCCACGGGCTACGCGCTGCCGGTGTCGCGGCTGATCACGCTGACCGGCGTGGTCACGCTGCTGCTGGCGCCGTTTGGCGCCTTTGCGCTCAACTTCAGCGCCATCACCGCCGCCATCTGCATGGGCGACGAGGCGCACCCCGACAAGGCGCGCCGCTACACCGCGGCCACGGTGTGTGGGCTGCTGTACCTGCTGCTGGGCGTGTTCGGCGCCGCCATCGCGGCGCTGCTGGCGGCCTTTCCGGCGGCGCTGGTGCTGGCCATCGCCGGGCTGGCGCTGCTCGGCAGCATCGGCAACGGCCTGACGCAGGCGCTGGCCGATGAGGGCACGCGCGAGGCGGCGCTGATCACCTTTCTGGTCACGCTCAGCGGCGTGGTCATCGCCGGCATCGGCTCGGCCTTCTGGGGCGTGGTGGCCGGCAGCGTGGCGCTGTTTGTGCAACAGTACGGGCGCAACAAAAATCCCGCACCATGAAACTGCTGATCGTCGCCGACCCCATCGAGTCATTCAAGACCTACAAGGACACCACCTACACCATGATGCGCGAGGCCGCGCGGCGTGATCACAGCATCACCGTGTGCGAGCCGCGCCACCTGCGCTGGCAAAGCGGGCAGCAGGTGATGGCGCAGGTGCGCGACATTGCGCTGACCGGCGACGAGAAAGCCTGGTTCACCGAATCCGCCCGCCGCGAGGCTGCGCTGGCTGACTTCGACGCCGTGCTGATGCGCAAGGACCCGCCCTTCGACGCCGAATTCATCTACGCCACCCACCTGCTGGAGCAGGCCGAGCGCGAGGGCGCGCGCGTGATCAACAAGCCGGCGGCCTTGCGCAACCACCCCGAGAAGCTGGCGGTGATGGAGTTTCCCCAGTTCGTCGGCCCCACCCTGGTCACGCGCTCGCCCGACGATGTGAAGCGCTTTCACGTTGAGCATGGCGACATCGTCTGTAAGCCGCTCGACGGCATGGGCGGCATGGGCATCTTCCGCGTCGGGCCGGATGGGTTGAACCTGGGCTCCATCATCGAGACGCTGAACCACCACGGCGCCACCACCTTCATGGTGCAGCGGTTTCTGCCCGAGATCACGGCGGGCGACAAGCGCATCATCATCATCGACGGCGAGCCCGCGCCCTTCGTGCTGGCGCGCATCCCTCAGGGCAGCGAGGTGCGCGGCAACCTGGCCGCGGGCGGCAAGGGCGTGGCCCAGCCCATCACCGATGCCGACCGCGCCACCGCGCGCGCCATCGGCGCCGTGCTGGCGCCGCGCGGGCTGCTGCTGATCGGGCTGGACATCATCGGCACCAGGGTGACCGAGATCAACGTCACCAGCCCCACGGGTTTCCGCGAAATCCTGGACCAGACCGGGTGCGATGTGCCGGCGCTGTACATGGACGCGGTGGAGCGGGCCATCGGCTGACCGCCTGCACAACGACCGCCCGTCGGGCGCTTGGCTGACACCGAAACCCCGGCGGCTTTGGCAGACTCCGTGACATGAACGACCGCGCCGCCGCCCCCAGAAAACCCTTCTCCATGATCCGCGAATTCCACCTCGCGGACTGGTTCACGCTGGCCAACGCCGTGTGCGGCGTGGGGGCGATGTTTGCCATCATCACCTTCATCCAGACCGGCGACGTGCACCACGTGTACTACGCCTGCGCGCTGGTGCTGGCGGCGCTGGTGTTCGACATATTCGACGGCCGCGTGGCGCGCTGGCGGCAAAAGTCGTCGCTGCTGGGGCGTGAGCTGGATTCGCTGGCCGACGTCATCTCGTTCGGCGTGGCGCCGGCGCTCATCGCCTACGGCGTGGGCATGCAGGGCCTGTGGGACCGCGTGGTGCTGGCTTTCTTCGTGGCGTGCGGCGTGTCGCGCCTGGCGCGCTTCAACGTGACGGCCGAGGCGATGTCGGCCGGTGGCGACAAGGTCAAGTACTTCGAGGGCACGCCGATCCCCACGTCGATGCTGCTGGTGGCGCTGCTGTGGGCGGCCGCCGCCACGGGCGCCATCGGCCCCGCGCTTTGGGGCGGCGCGGTGAAGATCGGCGGCTTTACGTTGCACCCGCTGGTGCTGCTGTACCTGCTGTCCGGCTCGCTGATGATCAGCCGGATTCGCATCCCAAAGCTTTGAGTTTCAGCAAAAAAGGCCTCCAGCGCTTGACTGGTAAGCGCCGACAGCTATCAATTCAATAGGTTGCTGCGATCCCCGCGCGGCGCCTATCATCGGTCGCTGATGCCCGATTCAGACCAAGCCCCTTCCACCACAGCGCCCGACGACGCCGACCTGGGCGCGCTGGCGCCGTTCCAGCATGGGGTGTTCACCATGCTGTGGAGCACGTGGCTGATCGCCAACCTGTGCATGTGGATGAACGACGTGGCGGCGGCGTGGCTGATGACCACGCTGACGTCCACGCCGATCTGGGTGGCGCTGGTGCAGACGGCGGCCACGCTGCCGGTGTTCCTGCTGGGGTTGCCCTCGGGCGCGCTGGCCGACATCCTGAACCGCAAGCGCTTCTTGTTCTTCACGCAGGTGTGGGTGGCGGTGGTGGGTGCGCTGCTGGCGCTGGCGGTGTTCATGGGGGTGGTGACGCCGCCGCTGCTGCTGGTGCTGCTGTTCCTCAATGGCGTGGGGCTGGCGCTGCGCTGGCCGGTGTTTGCCGCCATCGTGCCTGAGCTGGTGCCGCGCGCCAAGCTGCCGGCGGCGCTGGCGCTCAACGGCGTGTCGATGAACGCGTCGCGCATCATGGGGCCGCTGATCGCGGGCGCGGTGATCGCCAGCCTGGGCAGCGCCTGGGTGTTCCTGCTCAACGCCGTGCTGTCGGTGGCGGCGGCGGTGGTCATCACGCGCTGGCAGCGCGAGCACAAGCCGCATCCGCTGGGCCGCGAAAGCCTGCGCGGCGCCATGCGCGTGGGCCTGCAGTACGTGGCGCAGTCGTACCACCTGAAGGGCGTGCTGCTGCGCATCGCCATCTTCTTCTTCCATTCCACCGCGCTGATGGCGCTGCTGCCGCTGGTGGCGCGCCAGATCAAGGGCGGCGACGCGGGCACCTTCACCGTGCTGCTGGCGGCCATGGGCGCGGGCGCCATCGCATCCACCTTTGCGCTGCCGCGCCTGCGCCAGCTGTATTCGCGCGACCGGCTGGTGCTGCTGGGCGCGGGCGTGCAGACGGCGACGATGGCGCTGATGGCGGTCAACACCCACATCTGGCTGGGCGTGCTGGCCATGGCGCTGGGCGGCGCGGCGTGGCTGACCACGGCCAACACGCTCAGCGTGTCGGCGCAGATCAGCCTGCCCGACTGGGTGCGCGCGCGCGGCATGTCGATGTACCAGATGGCGATCATGGGCGCGGCCGCGTCGGGCGCGGCCGTGTGGGGCCAGGTGGCCACCTGGAGCAGCGTGCCGATGGCGCTGGGCCTGGGCGCGGCCAGCGGCATTGCGGCCATGGCCTTTGCCAACTGGCGCTGGCCCGACCGCGGCGTGATCGAAGACCCCACGCCCGCCGGTGCACTGCCGCGCCCCAGCGTGAGCGCGCCGCCCGAGAGCGGGCACGTGATCGTCACCGTCGAATACGTGATCGACCCCGAAGACGGCCCCGCCTTTCGCACGCTGATGGAAGAAAGCCGCCGCTCGCGCCTGCGCCAGGGCGCGGTGGAGTGGGATCTGCTGGCCGACATCCACGAGCCGGGCCGTTACATCGAGGTGATCGAGGACGCGTCATGGACCGATCACCTGCGCCGCTTCGAACGCGCCAGCGCCGCCGACGTGGCGCTGCGCGAGCGCAAGCTGGCGTTCCACATCGGCGACGAGCCGCCGCGCGTGCGCCGCACGGTGCGCCAGAGCACGGTGCGCGGCACGTGAGGGTGCGAGCCCGGCGGTTTGGCGTGCAATAGGCCGCCAGCGCTTTTCCTCGGTGCGCAGACAGCTATCGTATCAATAGCGTCTTGAGGCGCTGGCAGCGCACGGCGCTCACACCGCCAGCGGCGTGCCGTCCACGAAGACCTTCAGCTCGCCCGGCTCGAAATGCGTCCACCGCTCGTCGCGCGTCAGCGGCGTGGTGGCGACCACGGCCACGCGGTCGTCGGGCGTGGTGTGCTCGGCAAAGTTGACCGACAGGTCCTCGTCGGCCAGCCGCGCCGACGCAAACGGGTGCTGGCGCACGATGTAGCACAGCTTGGTCGAGGCATGCGCCCACAGCGCCTCGCCGTTGGACAGCAGGAAGTTGAACGTGCCGTGCGCGGCCACGCGCGGCACCAGCTCGCGCAGCGTGCGCGTCAGCTCGGCCACCGGCGGCACGCTGGCGTGCGCCTTGGCCAGTTCCTGCATCAGCCAGCAGAAGGCCTGTTCGCTGTCGGTGTCGCCCACGGGCCTGAAGTGGCTGTGCAGGCGCGGCGCGTAGTCCTTCAGGTCGCCGTTGTGCGCAAACACCCAGTAGCGGCCCCACAGCTCGCGCACGAAGGGGTGGCAGTTCTGCAGCATCACCTGGCCCACCGTGGCCTTGCGGATGTGCGAGATGACCAGCCGGCTCTTGATCGGGTAGCGGCGGATCAGCTCGGCCACCGGCGATTCGGCGGCGGCGCCGGGGTCGACGAACAGGCGCACGCCGCGCCCCTCGAAGAAGGCGATGCCCCAGCCGTCGGCGTGGTGGTCGGTGCGGCCGCCGCGCTGCGCGAAACCGGCGAACGAGAACGTCACGTCGGTCGGCGTGTTGCAATTCATCCCGAGCAGCTGGCACATGGGCTGAATCCTACCCGCGCCAGGAGCCTGCGCGGCAGAAGATGCGTCGGCTGCAACGCGCGAGAAAACGGTCCATCGCGGCGCTACCTCCGGCGCCCATAGCTCGGCTATGGGCTGGTCGGTACCACCACGCTGTCCTCGTTTTTCGCACGTTTCGCTTCGACGCCTTCTGCCGCGTAGACTCCTAGGTCAGGCGCCCGTGCGTGCCCAGCCCGCGCGCCGCCAGCATGGCCAGCGCGCACAGTGCGGCCAGCATCAAGAACACCTCGTCGAACGCGGCCAGCCGCGCGGCCGGGTACGCGCCGTCGGTCAGCGACGTGCCGTGCGCGGCCAGGCGCCACTCCAGCGCGATGCCGCACAGGCTGACGCCCGCCGCGCCGCCCAGCATGCGCACGAAGTTGATGGCGCTGGAGGCCTGCGAGATCAGCGCCTTGTCCAGCCCGCGCATGGCGCCCAGGTTGAGCGACGGCAGGATGAAGCCCAGGCCGACGCGGCCGACGATGGTCAGCCCCATCAGCCACCACAGGCTGCCGCCCAGCTGCATCGTCACCATGGCGGCGAACGACAGCGCCAGCAGCGACAGCCCGGTGCTGACCAGGCCGCGCGCCGGCATGCGGTCGGCCAGCCGCGCTGCCAGCGGAATCACCACCGCCAGCACCAGCCCGGACGGCAGCAGGATGGCGCCCACACTGGCCGCCGACAGGCCCAGGCCCATCTGCATGTACACCGGCAGCAGGTAGGTCGAGCCGAACAGCGCCGTGCCGTAGATCAGCGCCACCAGCGCGCCCATGGCAAATGGCCGCCACGCGTACAGCCGCAGGTTCATCAGCGGCGCCTGCCCGGCCGCCATGCGGCGCTTCTGCCACAGCACGAAGCCGGCCCCGCACGCCAGCGCCAGCACCAGCAGGCCCAGCGCCTCGGCGGGCGGCCCGCGGCGCAGGGCGACCAGGCCGTTCAGCAGGCTCAGCGTGCCCAGCGTGCCGACCGCCAGGCCAACCCAGTCCAGCGACTCGTCCCGGTTGGCCATCGCACCGCCCGGCGCCGTGGTCGGCACATAGCGGTGCGCCAGCCACAGCGACACGGCGCAGAACGGCGCCACCATGAAGAAGATCGAGCGCCAGCCGAACGCATCGACCAGCAGCCCGCCAATCGACGGCCCCACCGCCGGCGCCAGCACCACGCCCATGCCGAACAGCCCACTGGCGCGGCCCTGCTCGTGCGGCTCGAACGCGCGCATGATGACGATGGCCGGAATCGGCTGCACCACACCGGCCGCCAGACCCTCGACCACGCGCGCCAGAAGCACCAGCTCGAAGGTCTGCGCCAAGCCGCCCAGCAGGCCGCCGGCCAGCAGCAGCCACATGCAGCCGGCGTAGGTGGCGCGGTAGCCGTAGCGCGCCAGCAGCCAGGGCGTCACCAGCATCGACACCGTGCTGGCCACCATGAAGCCGCTGGTGACCCACTGCGCGCGTTCCTGCCCCAGCGCGAACTGGTGCGACAGACCGGGAATGGCCACGTTCACCACCGTGGACGACATGATCGACGCCATCACGCCCACCATCAGCGCGACCAGCAGCAGCCAGCGGTAGCGCTCGCCATAGCGCGCGCGCAGCGCGGCTACCGAACCAGGTGGGGCATCAGGCGGCGGGCTGGGCATGGCGCGGCAGGGGGTGGGGTGGGGCGCGCCGGAGGGGCGGCGCGGCCCACCCTATCATGCCCGCACGCGCGGGCGGTGCCCGGCGCGCGCTGGACGAAGGGCCTGCCATGCGGCCAGGGGCTGACGCAGGCGGCGCCCCGCCCCCGCGTCATTGCGCCTTGATGCCGGCTGTCTTGACCAGCCGGCTCCAGTAGCCCAGTTCGCTGGTGATGAGCTTGCCGAACTCGATCGGCGTGTTCGGGTCGGCCGGCGTCATGCCCAGTTCGGTCAGGCGCGTCTTGACTTCGGGCTGCGCCATGATGCCGGCCAGCGCCTTGTTCCATTGGTAGACGACGGGCACCGGCGTGCCCCGGGGCGCCACCACGCCTTCCCATTCGCGAATTTCGAAGCCGGTGACCCCCGCTTCAGCCACCGTCGGCACAGAAGGCAGCGCGGCCAGCCGGGTTGGGCTGGTGACCGCCAGCGCCTGCACCTTGCCGCCACGCGCCATGGGCACGGCCACCGACGTGGTGGCGAACATGGCATCCACCTGGCCGCCCAGCAGGCCCTGCACCGCCTCGGCCGGCCCTCGGAACGGCACGTGCAGCATCTTCACCTGCGCGGTCTGGCTGAAAGTTTCGCCCAGCAGGTGCGCGGGCGAGCCGATGCCGCCGGAACCATAGGTGAGCTTGCCGGGCTGCGCCTTGGCGCGGTCGACCAGGTCGCGCAGCGACTTGATCGGTGAATGCGCCGGCACCACCAGCACGTTGTAGATCCAGGCGACGTTGGCCACCGGCGCCAGGTCGCGCGCGGTGTCGTAGGGCATCTTGCCGAACAGCTCCGGCAGCACGGTGTGGGTCAGAAACAGAATGCCCATGGTGTAGCCGTCGGGCGCGGCCTTGGCCACCGCGTCCATGCCGATCATGCCGGTGGCGCCGGGTTTGTTGTCGACCACCACGGGTTGCTTCCAGTCGTGCTGCAGGCGCTCGCCGATGGTGCGCGCCAGCACGTCGGGCGGGCTGCCCGGCGGCAAGGGCACGATGATGCGGATCGGCTTGCTGGGGTACGCGGACTCGGCCCGCGTCAGCGTGGCCCAGGGCAGGGCGCTGGCGGCGGCAAGGGTGGTCAGGGCGTGGCGGCGGCGGATCATGATGGCTCCTGAGAACGACAAGGGAAAGGCGTGGCCCTCAGGCCGCGGAGGACACGGGTGGAAAGAAGTGCACGCCGTACTCGTCGGCCACCTGCACCACCTCGGCCGGGCTGGACATGTTGTGGATGCGCCGGTACAAGTCGACCAGCCGGCCGGCCGGCGCGGCCCAGAACAGCGCCGTCACGGGCTTGCCGGAGTTGTTGAAGAAGGCGTGCGGAATGCCGCGCGGCATGCGCACCAGGTCGCCGGTGGCGGCCGATGTCTTGCGGCCGTCCAGCAGCAGATCGATGCGGCCGTCCAGCACGAA
This sequence comes from Pseudomonadota bacterium, assembly GCA_029780695.1. Classification (GTDB taxonomy): domain Bacteria; phylum Pseudomonadota; class Gammaproteobacteria; order Burkholderiales; family Burkholderiaceae_C; genus Ottowia. The sequence goes on along the minus strand of JAKOYD010000120.1, from coordinate 5,481 downwards.
GATGTATTCGTCCTGCGCGTGGTGCACGTGCGGCGGCACGAAGGTTTCTTCGGGGAAGGTCGCGTGCCAGGCAAAGCTTTCTTCCGTCACCTGCTTGGGCACGTAGATTTGCCCCAGGATGTTCCAGGACACGCCGTCCAGGCTGGCGTTGGCGCGCGTGATGTCGGGGGATTCAGCCATGTTCGGCCTCCTTGGTTGGGGGGTGGGACGCCGTGGTGGCGGCCGGCTCGGCCAGCCGCGCGAGCGTCGGCTTGACGATGGGGTTGGTGGAGGCAAAGCGCGGCTTGAAATGCGGCCGCGCCTGCGCCAGATCCTGCTCGTCCCAGTAGCCGATCAGGATGCCGCCTTCGGTGATGCGCTCCTGCACCTGCACCGATTCGATGGCGCCGTCGGACACCGTGGCGCGGTGGCGCGGCTGGCGCGCCCACTTGAACAGCGCCTCGTGCAGGCGCGCGCGCGCGGCCACGTGCTCGGGTGCGTCGCTGGCGCCCATGTCGTGCAGCTCGTTCGGGTCTTGCTGCAAGTCGAACAACATGGGGCGGAAGGTCTCGAACAGCACGTATTTCCAGCGTTCGTCGCGGATCATGCGCATCCAGGCGTCGCGCGGCTTGACCTGCAGAGCGATGCGCGAGTCCTGGAACGAGAAGTCGTATTCGCACACCACGTGTTCGCGCCAGTCGGTTGGCTGGCCGAACAGCAGCGGCCGCAGCGAGCGACCATCCAGGATGTGCGGCACGGCCGCGCCGCCGTACACGTCGAGAAAGGTGGGCGCCAGGTCGATGGCTTCCACCAGCCGGTCGCAGCGCGTGCCGCGCGTGGCGTCGGCGCGCGGATCGGGGTCGACCACGATCAGCGGCGTGCGGATCACCGGCTCGTGGAACAAGTCCTTTTCGCCCATCCAGTGATCGCCCAGGTAGTCGCCATGATCGGCGCAGAACACGATCATGGTGTTGTCCATCAGACCGCGTTCGCGCATGAACGCGAACAGCTTGCCCAGTTCGTCGTCGATCTGCTTGATGAGCGCCATGTAGCCGGGCATCACGGCCTCGCGCACGCCCGGCTGCGAGAACGTGCGCGACACGCGGTGCTCGGTCATGGCCTTGTACACGGGGTGCGGCTCGCGCAATTCGTCCTCGCTGCGCACCACCGGCAAGGCGTCCGCGGGGCCGTACATGCTGGCGTACGGTTCGGGCGCCAGGTAGGGCCAGTGCGGCTTGATGTACGACAGGTGCATCAGCCAGGGTTGGTCGTCCGCCTCGCGCATGAAGTCCATGGCGCGGCGCGTGATGTAGGGCGTTTCGGAGTGTTCGGCCGGAATGCGCGCGGCGCGGTTGCTGTATTTCAGGAACCAGCCGGAATGGATGCTGCCGTCCTCGTCCTGCGTCGAGTTGGCCCATTCTTCCCAGGGGTTATCGCCGCCAAAACCCTGCGCGCGCAGGTAATCGCTGTAGGCCGGGTCGGGGTCGTGGCCGGAATAGGGGTGAATGCCGTCGTCGCGCTCGTAGGGGTCGAAGCCGCATTCGGAGATGCGCACGCCCACTTGCGAGCGCGGATCAATGCCCATGCGCGACATGCCAGACAGGTCGGCGCGCATGTGCGTTTTGCCCACCAGCACCGAACGCACGCCCAGTGGCCGCAGGTGGTCGCCGATGGTCATCTCGCCGGCGCGGATCGGCACGAAATTCCAGCTTGCGCCGTGGCCGTTGACGTAGCGGCCCGTGTAGTAGCTCATGCGCGACGGACCGCACACCGGCGACTGCACGTAGGCGCGATCAAAGATCACGCCGCGCGCCGCCAGCGCGTCGAGGTGCGGCGTGTGCAGCCGTGGATGACCGTAGCAGGACAAGTGGTCTGCCCGCAACTGATCGCACATGATGAAAAGAACGTTGCGTACCCGCGCACCCATGGCGACCTTTCTCGCACTCGATTGACGATGGCGCATGGTAGGCCCACCGTGTGTCGGCGAGTGTACTTTTTTGGCGATGTGATAATTTTTGATTATCGGAAAGGAGCGATGCATGCGTCTTCAGCAGCTGGAGCTTCTGCTGGCGCTGTCCGAACGGGGCAGCCTGCGCGCGGCGGCCGACGTGCTGCACGTGTCGCAGCCCGCGCTCACCAAGTCGCTGCGCCAGCTGGAGGAAGAGTTCGGCGCCCAGCTGGTGATTCGATCCAGCAAGGGCGTGCGCCTGGCGCCGGCCGGCGAATTGCTGGCCGCGCGTGGCGCGGTGGCATTGCGCGAGCTGGCGCGCGCGCGCGAGGAAGTGGCCTGGCACAACGCCAGTCGACAGGCTTCGGTCGCCGTGGGCGTGTCGCCCGCGGCCGCGAGCGTGCTGCTGCCGGGAGCGCTGGCGCGCTATGGCGCGCGCTGGCCGCGGGTGCGCGTGCGCGTTCTGGACACCTTGTATCCGCGCGCGTTCGCCCAGTTGCGCACCGGCGAGCTTGACCTGGCCGTCGGGCCGATGCCACGCGATGGTGATCGGCGCGACATCGCCGATCAGCCGCTGTTCACGAGCCGGCTGGTCGTGGTCGCGCGGCGCGGTCACCCGTTGCAGCGCGCCACGCGCCTGGCGCAGCTGGCCGATGCGCGGTGGGTGTCGACGGGCCCGCAAGGCGGTCCGGGTGACCCGGCGCAACTCGATTTGTGGCCGGGCGGGCCGCAGGATCGGCCGAGCCCGGTGGTCTGCGAATCGTTCTCCACGCTGCTTGCGCTGGCGCGAGAGCTTGACGTGCTGGCGCTTATGCCGCAAGGGTTCTTCAGCTACTTCGGCCGCGGCATGAGTCTGGTGGCGCTGCCGCTGCAAGACCCGCTGCCGGCCACCACGGTGCATGCGCTCTGGCGCGCCGACACGCCGCTTACCCTGCCGGCGCGTCGCTTGCTGGACCTGCTGGTGCAGCAGGCGCAAGGCTTGCCGGCGCACGGCGAATCCGGCGGAACCGGTGCCTTGCGCCGCGGCGCGCCTGCCCCATGAGCCCAGCCGAAAGGGGCCGTTGCCGTCAGGGCCTTCATGCGTGTCAGTCGCGCGGCCACGGACGCTGGCGCGCCATTCAACGTGGCGAGCGACGCCAGGATGTGCACTTTGGTATTGAGGTGTGTGCTTGCGTGCATGAATTTGCGTCGCCCCAACAAAACCATGTTCGGCAACGGCGCGGCTTCATGCATAGTGGCACCCGGGTTTCGAACATCGCGGTTGTCAGAAAGGCTGAAGGGCATGAAACCATTTCACGACGTGCGGCGCGGCGGCTGCGCCGTGTTGGCGCTGATGGGGCTGGGTTGGGCGGTGGCGGCGCAGGCCGATATCGTGGTGGGGCGCGTCGGCTCGAAAACGTCGCTGGTGTCCAAGGAATACACGGCCACGCTGGCGGACAGTTTTGACGCCTACATCGACCGCGTCAACAAGGGCGGCGGCGTGAACGGGCAGAAGATCAAGGTGCTGTTCCAGGAGGACGAGTTCAAGCCCGACAAGTCGCTGGCCGGCGTGAAGGCATTGATAGAGAACGAAGGCGCCATCGCCATCGTCACGCCACCCAGCGCGCCGGTGGCGATCACGGTGGTCAAGGACGGCATCCTGCGCCGCACCAACACGCCGCTCATCGGCCCGTCGATGGGCGTGCGCGAGATCCTGACGGCGCCCAACGTGTTTCCGGCGCGCGCCAACTACCACGACGAGATCGCGCTGATGGCGCGCCATCTCAGGCAAATGGGCTGGAACAAGGTCGCCTACCTGCACTTCAATGCCGGCGTCGGTCCCCAATACGTGCCCGTGGTGACCGAGGCGCTGACCAAGGAAGGCCTGGCGCTGACCAGCGCGCAGGGCTACGACGTGTCGCAAGACCCGGCCCAGCAGGCCGAACTGGTCAAGCGGGCCGTGAGCAAGGTGCTTGAGGGCAAGCCATCCGCCGTCATCACCTTCGGGGTCGGCGAGGGCGCGGCGCTGGCCATGCGCCAGCTCAAGGAGCTGAGCGGCAACACGGTTCAGCGCTACACGTGGAGCGTCAACTCGGCCGAGGCGCTGGCGCGCGCGCTGGGCAAGGACGCCAGGGGCATCATCGTGACCCAGGCCACGCCCAACCCGTTCAGCCAGGCGCGCCGCCTGTCGCTCGACTATCAACGCGATCTCAAGGCGTTTGCCCCGCAGGCGCAGCCCAGCTACCTGGGCATGGAGGCCTACATCGCCGCGCGCGTGCTGGTGGAGGGCTTGCGCCGCGCCGGGCCCAACCCCAATGGCGAGCGGCTGCTGCGCGCGCTCGAAAGCATGCAGCGCTACGACATGGGCGATTTCGTGGTCGAGTACTCGCCCAGCGCCAAGCGGGTCGATTTCAGCCTCGACATCACCATGATCGGCACCGAAGGAAAGCTGGTGCGCTGAGGCTCAATCCGGCGCCGCGGCCTGGCCCTGCGCCGCACAGGCGCGGCAGATGCAGGCGCGGCCGCGCGCGTCGGCCGGCACCCGGTCGAGCAAGGCGTGCGAAAACGCCACCGCCGTGCACCAGCACGGCGGCTGCGCCTGGCCGCTGGCGCGTTCGGTCTCCAGGGCGCAGCCATTGGGCTGGCCGCACAACGGGCAACGGGTGGCGTCTGTCGCGCAAGACGGGTTCATGCGGGTGGTATTCTGCGGGATGAGGCGCCGCGCGGTCATCGCGTGGCCAGGCTTGGACGATTTCAGGAGAACACGACATGAGCAACAACCAGCCGCTGACCGCCGCCCAGCTGAATGAGCTGAAGGAGCTGCTGCTGGCGCGCCGCCGCGAGCTGCAGGCGCAGATGGCGCAGAACCGCGCCAACCTGGCGCCGGCCGAGAACACCGCCGGCAGCGTGTCGCAGGACGAAAACGCGCGTCTGGCCAACCAGACGCGCGAGGTGGATTCGGCCCTGAGCACGCTCGACGCGCAAGAGCTGGCCCGCATTGACCGCGCGCTGGAGGCCATGGAGGCAGGCGACTACGGCCAGTGCGACGAATGCGGCTGCCACATCCCGTTCGAGCGCCTGAAGATCGAGCCGATGACGCAGCACTGCGTGGCCTGCAAGTCCAAGTGGGAGCAAAAGCAGGCGGCGGCGCGCGCCTGAAGCCCGCGCCCGGCCGCGGCCGCGCAAGAAAAAAGGACACCTGCGCGGTGTCCTTTTTCGTGGGCGGCGGCCAGCGCCGACCCATGGCCGCGCCGCTCGCCCGATCTGGCGTTTTATCGGGCTGCAGCGCTCATTCAGCAAGGGTATGAAGCTATCGTTACGATAGCGATCAAGCCCCCGCCTTCACCTTCTGCCGCCAGGCGTGCAGCAGCGGCTCGGTGTAGCCGCTGGGCTGCTCGATGCCCTTGAAGATCAGGTCGCTGGCGGCCTGGAAGGCGGCCGACTTGTCGAAGTGGCCGTGCATGGGGCGGTACAGCGGGTCGCCGGCGTTTTGCTGGTCGACCAGGGCGGCCATGCGCTGCAGCGTGGCGCGCACCTGGCCTTCACTCACGACGCCGTGCAGCAGCCAGTTGGCC
>JAKOYD010000118.1 GCA_029780695.1 Pseudomonadota bacterium | reverse complement strand
GGCTCAACAGGCCATGGTGCAGGCTGGTGATGGCGTCGGGAATGTCGTAGACCGCCACACCGCGCCGCCGGGCCACCCAGGCCTCGAGCAGGATGGTGAGCATGAATACGGGTATGGCGTAAACAATGGGATTCATGGTTTTGTCTCTCTCGTTATGCAGCGCCTCTGTATCGGGTACCGTCATCGTTGAAAGTATACACTGCAGCCCATGCAAAGTTTTGATGTTGTGATCGTGGGTGCCGGTGCGGCCGGCCTGTTTTGTGCCGGGGTAGCGGGCCAATTGGGTTTGAAGGTTTTGGTGCTGGACCACAGCGAAAAGGTGGCTGACCGCCTCGCCGCGGTTGAGCACGCGGCGCAGCTCGCGGCGGAAGGCCTCGTTGACGAAGTAGTCGGCCAGGAACGCCGTGCGCAGCAGCTTGCCCAGTTGCACCCCGGCGTCGTAGATCGGGTCACCTCGGGCGGCCGAACCGAACCGGGCCAGTGCCGTCACCGCGCTGGCGTGCCCGCTCGACACCGATGCGGCCAGGTGCACCAGACTGTCCCAGTGTTCTTCGATCAGCGCCGTATCGATGGTGGCCTCGCACACGGCAGCGATCTCTCCTGGCACCTTCACGCCGCGCGGCACGAACAGGTGGCGCTGCTTGAGCTCCCGGAGCCTGGGACACAGATCGAAGCCCAGCAGCCGAGCCAGGCCCATGGCGAAGTCGGTGTAGCCGTGGGTGTCCACCGCCAGTTGCGTCGTCTCGACCTTCTCCTGCCGCACGACACCCTCGATGGCCGCACCCGCCTGGCGCTCGTTGAGCACGATCGGCTGGGCGTGGAAGATGCCCCAGCGGTCCTTGACGTGGCTGTAGATGCCGATAGGCCGTCTGCCGCCTGGGGTCCTGCCGCGCCTGCCAGACGCGGCGGCTGGTCTCCAGGCTCATCATGTCCGACGAGGCCAGATCGGCGCGGCCCCAGGTGGCGGCGATCGGTTGGCGTTGCATGTACTCCAGCACCGCCTGGCAGGCCAGGGCCAGCCGGCGCTCGTCGCCGGCCCAGCGCATGGCCTGGCGGATGCTGGTGGCCGACAGCTGCGGGATCATGCGTGCGCACTCGGCCGCCGTCAGGCTGGTGCCATGGGCCAGGATGCCGGCATAGACCATCAGCAGTTCCTGACCAGATCTCGGCTCGCGTCCGAGCATGATCCAGCTGAAGCGAACCTGGGCGTCCACCGCCAGGATGACCTCGGGCAGCTGCACCTCGCCGATGCGCTGATCGAGCCGGCTGCGCAACCTGCTGACTTCGGGGTCCTCGTCTTCGGCCGCCAGCGGCGCCAGATGCAGTTCGTCGTCAACACGCAGCGCGCCGGCCCGCACCGCCGTGGCCACCGCGTCGACGCCGGCGCGCACGCGCTCCAACAGCGGTGCGAGGAAGGGCGCGGCCTTGGCCGGCAACTGCAGCCTGGCGTAGTGGCGCCGTGCCTCGGCTGCCCACCGCTCCTGCGAGATGAACAGCCGCTCGCGGCCTCGGAAGCTCAGGGAGTGTTCGATCCAGATCGAGCCGTTGCGCAATCCCCGGCGCAGCGCGAACAGGGTGGCCACCTCCAGCGCTCGGAACGCTCGCTCGCGGTCGGCGTCGGCGATGTCCTGGCGCCATGCCGCGCCCAAGCGAGCGGCGGTGACCTCGACCGGCAAGGTCTTGTCCCCGGCTGCGTACTGCATGCGCAGGATGTCCAGCGCATGCAGCGCCGGGTGCTCACCCGTGGCCGTCCACGACAGGGTGCCGGCAGCCACCAGCAGCGAGCGCACCGGGGCGATGGAGGCGATCAATTGCCGACGGATGCCCGAAGCCCGGCTCGGCGCCTTCTGCGCGCGCCGGGCTGCGACCAGTTCGAGCAGCCGCATGCGCAGCTCGGCCGTGCCGGCTTCCTCCTGGGCCAGCTCGGCCAACTCCTGCAGCAGCAACTGGTACCGCCGCGACCAGTCGATGGGTGCAACCGCATCGTCGGCACATTGGCGCCAGAGATCGGCGACGCGGCGCTGGAACATGAGGATGAACTGGTCGGTGGCCGTCAGCAGGCAGTAGCGCAGGAAGCAGGCCATCTCGACGGTACGCGCCGGCTCCTTGATGCGCGCGCTGATCGAGGGAGGCCGCGTGGCCATGCGCCGGGCGTAGCGGCGCACGAGGGTGTCGTTGAGCTCGCCCAGGTGCCGATCCAGGCCAAGGTCGTTGAGGAAGGTGATGCGCTCGAGCACTTCGGCGATCTGGCGCGTGGAGTGCTTGGCCGGTGCGCTCCACAACCAGCTCTGGCAGTGCTGACCGTCGGGACGGCTGGCGGCCACCGCCGTCGCCCATTGCTTCAGGGTAGATGCAGGCGCCGCGGCTTGGATGGAAGCGGCGGTGGCGGCTTCGAGTTCGGCCAGCGCGGCCGCCACGAGCGTACGGATGGCGCGCTCGTGCACGATGATCAGCCGGTGCTCGTACAGCCAATGCCGGGCTCGCACCAGCAGCCGCTCGCGGTCGGCGGTGTGCGCAACCTCGTCGCGCAGGATGCGCACCAGTGCACGCCGCTGATGTTCGCTCATCCAGGCAAAGCCCAAGACCTCGCAAGCCTGCTGCTGGTGATCGAACAGGGTGCGGCCCCGGGTGTACAGCGCGCGCAGCGATGCCAGGTCAGGCGTCTCGATATCCAGCGTCTGGCCCAGGTGACGCAGCAAGGCCGCCGGCACGGCCCGAACGCTGTTCAACGGCCGACCGCTCATGCGCACGAAGCCGATGTGCAGCGCCAGGCCCAGCTTGTGGTGCTCGCCCCGGCGCCGCTCGATCAGTTCGCGCTCGGCTCGGCTGAAGGTGAAGAAGGCCTGCAGTTCGAACGCGGAGATCTCGCGCGGCAACTCCCGCAGGCCCAGGTACGGTGTGTGCCAGCCCTGCATAGCCGCCGCTCCCCACGAGTCGAAAAGCAGGCAAAGATACGCCGGGCTGCAGTGAACAGCAAACGCAGTCGAATCAACGACTTACGCCGGGACACCCGCGCCGTTGCTGGCGATCCGAACCGTCACTTTTTGCACCGAAATCAAACGGACCCCAAGACTGAAGCCGCCTGAGCCGCGTCGACCGTCCCGGACACCGTACACATCACAAAGGGCTGCGCAGCCTGGCGCCAGTGGCCGGTGGCGCTGCGCCCGCGTGCGGACTGGATGGCGGAAAACACAGGGTCAACCCCGAGATCAAGGCCCAACGAGCGCGAGGCGAGCCGTCAGGGCGGGCCGAATCCAGACAAGGCAACGGCCCAGGCGCCAGTTCCAAGCCATCCAGGCAGGCATCGGCTGCCCACCCAGGGCTGATTCGGGCTTTCC
>JAKOYD010000092.1 GCA_029780695.1 Pseudomonadota bacterium | reverse complement strand
TGAACACTTGCAGCTGAACAGCTGACCGATAGGACCGTCTCGTTGGCGGGTCAGGAGGGCCGCTTCATGCCGTCCGCCCGCCCAGCCATGCTCTGTACCGTATGAACATCGCGCATGCAGTGGTGTTTCCCGACCAGGACGACCTGCCTGCGCCGAACGTGGTGCACGAGCAGCACGAGCACAAGACTCTCCGATCCCCGCTACGGCATCGCTCACCGATCAACGTCGCGGAAGACAAAGATCACGCCTGCGCCGGGCCCGGCCGCAGCAGCAGGTACAGGCTGAAACCCAGCACCCACGCCGGGAACAGCAACGCCGCCCACAGCGTTTGCGTCAGGCCCAGCACCAGCAGCGCGGCCAGGGTCCAGGTGGCCCAGACGAACACGCGTGGCATGGCGCCGGTGCGATGGCACAGCGTGGCCAGCGAAAACATGAACACGCCGGCCATGCGCAGCGCATAGGTGTTGGTCAGCTCGTAGGCCAGCCGACCGCCGAAGGCGAAGGTGCCGCTGTCGAAGAAGCGCTCGCCGTACTGTGCGTGCGCCGCCAGCAGCGCCTGCGCCGTGGCGCCAGCAATGAAGCTCATGCCCAGGAACAGCACGCCGCTGCCGAAGTACACCGATGCGAGGAAGCGGTCCTCGCGCGCGCCGATGTGCGTGCGCACCACGCCGATGAACCACAGGAAGGCGATGCCGCCCCAGGCCAGCAGGTCGGTGGCCAGGCGCAAATTTCCGGCCGGGTCGGCCAGCCAGCCGCCGCGCTCGACGATCGAGCCCGGAATCGACAGCCGCACCAACAGCAGCGCCGCGCCGAACAACAGCGCAAAGGCCACGCCGGCCACGGCCGCCGCGCGCGGCACGGCCGCCAGGGGCGGTGCAGCTTCGCTCACTTCAGGTCTTCAATTGTTTGGCCAGCGCCGTGGCGTTTTGCGCCACCAGCCCATAGATCGACAACTGCGGGTTGGCGCCGATGCTGGTCGGGAACACCGATCCGTCCATCACCGACAGGTTGGCCAATTGATGATGCCGGCCGCCGCTGTCGACGACGCCGCGCTTCGGGTTCTGGCTCATCGCGCAGCCGCCCATCAGGTGTGCGGTGAACAGCGTGGCGCGGAACTTCTTCAACGGCAGCTCGGCAATCGCCTTCTTCGCATCGGTCCAGCTGGTCTGGTAGCTCGCATCGATGTGCGCCTGGCGCACCCGCTGGGCGCCGGCCGCGAACTGCAGTTCAGCCATGCTCAGGTAGGCGCGCTTCACGCCTTCCCAGACATAGTCGCTGAGCTCGTAGTCGAGCATCGGGCTGCCGTCGTCGGCCAGGCGGATGCTGCCGCCGGGGCTCTGTTCGACAAAGCCGTCGCGCAGCAGCGCCAGCACCGCGTTGGTGTGCGGCAACGCAGCCATTTCCTTGCGCAGATCGTCGCTGTAGACGTTGAGCACGCCGGCGCCGATACCGGGAAAGATCGGCGGCACCTCGAGCTTGTAGCCCATCGGCCCGGTGGCGCCGTCCTTCCACTGGAAGTGGTCGGAGGCCGTGGACTGCGGCGCGCCGTAGAAGGGGTCGATGCGCTCGGGCATCTGCGCCAGCGACAGCACCACCGGGTGGATCAGCGTGTGCTGGCCCAGCCGCTTGTGCGGGTCGGGCAGTTGCGATCGCAGCAGCAGCGCGGGGGTGTTGATGGCGCCGCCGGCGGCGATGAAATGCCGCGCCTTGATCGTCACCAGCGTGCCGCTGGGCGTGCGGCCGTCCTCGCGCAGTGCCTCGCCGACCGCGCCGGTGATCTTGTCGCCGGCATGCTGCAGTTGGCGCACGCGCAGCCGGTGCACCAGCGTCGCGCCGTGGCGCAGCGCCTCGGGAATCGTCGACACCAGCATTGACTGCTTGGCATTGACCGGGCAGCCGAAGCCGCAGTAGCCCGAGTTCCAGCAGCCGCGCACGTTGCGCGGGATCGAGTGCGCCTCCCAGCCGAGCTTGTCGCAGCCGCGCTTGAGCACACTGTTGTTGGCGTTCTGCGCCTCCCACAGCATGACGTCCAGTCGCGCCTCCATCTTCTCGAACCAGGGTTTCATGTCGTCCACGCCATGGCCGACCACCTCCCGTTCGGCGGCCCAGAACTTCAGCGTCGGCTCCGGCGTGCGGAAGCTCGAGGTCCAGTTGACGGTGGTCGAGCCGCCGACCGAGCGCCCCTGCAGCACGGCGATGGCGCCGTCGGACGTGGCACGTGCGGCGCCTTCCTGGTACAGCTCGCGCAGGGCGCGGCCCTCGTCCATGTCCTTGAAGCTGTCCGAGGTGCGTAATGCGCCCTCTTCCAGAAGCAGCACCTTCAGTCCGGCGAGAGCGAGGATCTCGGCGGCCACGCCGCCGCCGGCGCCGCTGCCGATGATGGCTACGTCGGCCTCCATCGTCTGCGGGGCCGTCAGCTTGGCCGCGTCGACGACCTTCCAGCCCGAGGCAATGCCTTCGGTGTAGATGTCAGGTAGGGCCATGGCAGGCTTTCAGGAGTTGATCGCGTTGAACACGTATTCCAGCGGCCCCGGGTAGCCGGTGGAGGGCCAGCTCTCGGGCAACACGTAGAAGCTCGAAGAGGTGAGCTTGACCAGCACGTTGCCGCCGGCGTTCAGAGTGGCGAAGCGGCTGCCGCGCCAGCGGGCCAAGAAGACCTGCATCTTGTCGATGCCGGCCTCGTTCCACGCGCCCACGCCCGTCAGGGAGTAGCGCAGCGGGCCGATGGCCAGCAGGTCGAGCAGCTTGCGCAGTTCCTGCCGGCTGCCCAGATCGAGCGCGGCGCAGGTGCCGTCGATGTTCTGCAGCGTGCGCTCGACCAGCTTGCTGCGCTTGGCCGCATCGAAGGCACCGAGTTCGGTGACCACCGCCGGCGTCAGCGCGCTGAACAGTTCCACGTCGCCAGGACGCAGGAAGACATAGCCGGTCGATAGCGTCTTGGCCGCGTCGCTGCAGCCGACGACGGCCGTGCCCACCGTGAGCGCCAGCGAGAAGCCAAGGCCAACCTTGAGAAAGTCGCGCCGCGGCAGGCCGCGGTCTTCAGCAGGTTCGATAGGCATGACCGCCTCCCGTCAACTGAACACGCCGCCGTACTGCTTGCGCAGGTCGGCCTTCTGCACCTTGCCGGTGCCACCCACCGGCAGCGAGTCGACGAAGACCACGTCGTCCGGCACCCACCACTTGGCCACGCGCTCGGCCAAGAAGGCGAGGATCTCGTCCTTCTCCAGCGCCTGGCCCGGCTTGCGCACGATGAACAGCAGCGGGCGCTCGTCCCACTTCGGGTGCTTGACGCCGATCACCGCCGCCATCGCTACGCCGGGGTGGCCCATCGCGGCGTTTTCCAGGTCGATCGAACTGATCCACTCGCCGCCGGTCTTGATCACGTCCTTGGCGCGGTCGCGGATCTGCATCACGCCATCGGCGTCGATGGTCGCCACGTCGCCGGTCGGGAACCAGCCGTCCTGCAGCGGCGAGCTTTCGCCCTTGAAGTAGCCGGAGACGATCCACTGCCCGCGCACCATCAGCTCGCCCTGCGAACTGCCGTCGCGCGGCAGCGTGGCGCCCGTCTCGTCGACCACCTTGATCTGCACGCCGAACACAGCCTTGCCCTGCTTGGCGACCACCGCATGCTTGTCGGCGGCGGACAACGGATCGTGCTTGCTCATCAGCGCGCTCATCGTCGCCACCGCAGTGGTCTCGGTCATGCCCCAGCCGTGCCGTACCTCTACGCCGTACTCGTCGGCAAACTTGGCGATCAGCGACAGAGGCATCGCCGAGCCGCCGACCGCCGTACGGCGCATCGTCGTGAAGCGCAGCTTGTTCGCTTCCACATGCTGCAGCAGCGCCAGCCAGATGGTCGGCACGCCGGCGCTGACCGTGACGCGCTCGCTCTCCATCAGCTCGTACAGGCTGGCGCCGTCCAGCTTCGGCCCCGGCAGCACCAGCCTGGCGCCGACCATCGGCGCCCCATAGGGGATGCACCAGGCGTTGATGTGAAACATCGGCACCACCGGCAGGATCGTCTCGCGCGCCGACAACGCCAGCACGCCCGGCGTGCTGCCGACCAGCGCGTTGAGCACGATCGCTCGATGCGAGTACAGCGCGCCCTTCGGGTTGCCCGTGGTGCCCGAGGTGTAGCAGAGTGCCGCACCGCTGCGCTCGTCGAACTGGGGCCATTCGAAGTGCTCGCTGTGCGGCGCGATCAGCTCCTCGTAGCTCAGCACATTGGCCACGCCCTCGATGGCCGGCGTGTTCGCCTTGTCGGCCAGGCAGACCCAGGCCTTGACCTTCGGGCAATGCGACGCGATGCCCTTGATCAGCGGTGCGAAGGTGGCGTCGAACAGCATCACCTGGTCTTCGGCATGGTTGATGACGTAGATCAGCTGCTGCGGGTGCAGCCGCGGGTTGCAGGTGTGCATCACCATGCCGCTGCCGGAGACCGCGTAGTACGCCTCCAGGTGGCGGTGGTTGTTCCAGGCGATCGAGCCGACCGCGCTGCCGCCGGAAAGGCCGAGCTGGCCGAGCGCATGCGCCAGCTTGCGCGCGCGCTTGGCGCAGTCGGCATAGGTGTAGCGGAACAGCGGGCCGTGTGTTTCGCGAGAGACGACCTCGACGTCGCCGTACTGCGCGGCGGCGTGTTCGATCACGCTGGACAGCAGCAGCGGCTGGTCCATCATCAGACCGGGTTGAAGCATGGTGTTCTCCTCAGGGTGTGACGATGTTGAACAGCGGCGGGAACTCGACGATGTTGGCCACCACCGCGCCGAAGCCCTGCGGGTTGCCGTCGATCTTCACCATGCCGGCCTGCACCAGCTCGGGCAGCTTCTTTCCCTGCAACAGCATTGCCAGGAAGGCCGGCCGCGTCAGCGTGATCTTCACGTCGGGGTTCTTCAGCACGCGGCCCTTGGTGTTGTTCAGCACCGAGTTCGACAGCTCCAGCGCCCAGGTCTCGTTGACATCGGTGAAGACCATCTGCACCGCCGCCTTCATGCCGTCGGTCTTGGTGTGGTCCAGGCGCAGTGCGATGAAGTCGAACAGCAGCTCGTTGCTCATGCCGCGCACCGTGTCCGGGTTGGCCGAGCTGCCGCCGAAGGGCTTGGGCCCGGCGCGCAGCTCCTGCGCACCCATCAGGTAGGCGTTGCGCCAGGTGGCGGATTCGGCCTGGTAGCCCAGCTGCTCCAGCGCATCGGCCTGCAGCGCGCGAGCCTCGGCATTGCCGGGGTTGGCGAAAACCACGTGGTTGACCATCTCGGCCACCCAGCGGTAGTCGCCGTCGGCGAAGGCCTTGCGCCCGGCCGCCAGCGCCGCCGCCTCGCCGCCCATCGCCGCCACATAGCGCTTTGCGCTTTCGGCCGGCGGCAGGCGATGCAGCGTGGCCGGGTTGGCGTCGTAGTAGCCGAGGTAGAAGTTGTAGACCGCGCGCAGGTTGTGGCTGAGCGTGCCGTAGTAGCCGCGCGAGGCGGCGTCCACCGCCAGGCCCTTGGGGAAAAAGGGCTCGCTGCCGATCTCGTCCATCACCAGTCCCTGGTTGGCCAGGTTCAGCGCGCGATCGTGCAGGAAGCGGTAGGTGTCGCGCTGGTTGGTCAGGAACGCGCGGATGTTGTCCTTGCCCCAGGTGGGCCAGTGGTGGCTGGCGAAGGCCACCTCGGCGTCAGGGAACAGGTCCATTGTCTCGTTGATGTACTTGCTCCACTGCAGCGCGTCGCGCACCTGCGCGCCGCGAATGGTGTAGACGTTGTGCATCAACTTCGTGGCCACCTCCGACAGGCACAGTGCCTTCTTGTCGGGGAAGTAAAACATGAACTCCGACGGTGCCTCGGAACCCTTGGCCATCTGGAAGACGATGCGCACGCCGTCGATCGTCATCTCCTCGCCGGTCTTCTTGATGTACTGCGTGGGCGGGATCAGCGTCGGCGAGTCGTTGCTCAAGGCCAGCCCGAGCCCGGTGCCCAGCGTGCCCTGGCCGCTGGTCGGCAAGGCCGTGCCGTACATGTACTGCGCCCGCCGCGTCATTGCGTTGCCAGCGAGAACGTTCTCGGCGATCGCATGCTCCATGAAGGCATCGGGCGCGATGATCTTTACCTTGCCCGAGCGCACGTCGGCCTCGTCGACCACGCCGCGCACGCCGCCGAAATGGTCGGCATGGCTGTGGGTATAGATAACTGCCACCACCGGCTTGGCGCTCTTCAACGTGTCCATCGCCAACTTGAAGCCGGCGCGAGCCATCGGCGCGGTGAGCATGGTGTCGATCACGATCCAGCCGGTCTGGCCTTCGACCAGCGTCATGCCGGCGATGTCGTAGCCGCGGATCTGGTAGATGCCGTCGGCCACCTTGAACAGGCCCTGCGCATGGTTCAGCTGCTGCTGGCGCCACAGACTGGGGTTGGCAGTGACCGGCGTCTCGCCCTTCAGGAAATCGAACTTGCGCGTGTCCCAGACGATACGGCCGTCGGCCGCCTTGACCAGCGGGTCGTTCAGCTCGGCCAGCTTGCCGCGCGTGGCGTCGTCGAAGTCGCGTTTGTCGAAGGCTGCCACCACAGGGCGCATGGCCTGGTTGGCGTTGACGGTGGCGGGCGTGGCCGGTTTGGGCGTCAGGTCGGCCGAACCGGGTGCGGACGCGCAGCCGGCAGCGAGCAGTGCCGCACCGAGCAGCGAAGTGGCAATACGTTGGGCTTGTCTCATCGATGTCCTCCTTCTTGGATTGGGGTTGGGTGGATCAGTGGGCGCGCGCCGCGCCGGCCTTGCGCTTGGCAGCAACCGGGCCCCGCGCTTTGGCCGGCGCCTTGCGTGTGGCAACCTTGGGCAACACGGCCTTGGCCGCAGGCAGCAGCGCGGCCTTGACCTCATCGAAGGCCCGCTCGGTCAGGCGCGCCAGCTGGTCGATGTGCGGCACCGCCGCGGGCATCGCCAGAAAACCGATCTGCAGACGCGGCCCGAGGGTGACCGCAGTGACGTTGAGCTTGTGCCCGGCCGCAACCACCGAAATCGGCAACGCCAGTTCGACCTTCGCCCCCATCAGGTAGGCCTCGCCCGCAAAGCCGAAAGGATTCGAGATCAGCAGGTTTGACAGCCTGGGCGCCGCGTTCTCGGCCACCCGCTCCACCAGCAGCGGCAGCGCGTGCACCAGTGTGGTGTAGAGCATCACCGTGTCACTGTCGCGTTTCCCGAGCGCGTCCTTCAGGTGGCCAGTCTCGGCACGGATCGCGCTCAGGCGGTCGCTCACCGAGGCTGCGGCCTGGCCGAGCGGAAACTGCAGCACCGCGATCTGGTTGCCGCCCTTCGCGCCCTCGGCCAGCGCCACGGGCATGTCGGCCACCAGTGGCTCCCTGGCGACCTTCTTCTGCTTGGCCAGGTAGCGCTGCATGGCAATGTCGAGCACGGTCAGCAGCATGTCGTTGACGGTCGCGCCATGGGCCTTGCCGACGGCCTTCAGCTCGGCCAGCGGCAAGGTGCAGTAGGCATAACTGCGCCGGGCCGAGAGCTTGCCGTCGAAGGCGCCGGGCACGTTCAGGAAAGGCAGCGGCAGGCCCTTGCCGAGGCCGGCCGAGCGCAGCCCCTGCTCGGCGAGCAGCCCGTACACGCCGGCGGCGGAACGCACCAGGCCCACCGCCTGCGAGCCGGCCGCGACCAGCCGCTGCACCATGCCGGCACGCTGGCCTGCGCCTTTGGCCGAGCGTGCCACGCCGTCCCACATCGCGCGCACCTCTTTGTCCTTCGGGTCCTCGGACATCCACTGTGTCACCGCCTTGACAAAGGTGCGCCCGTCGATGATGCCGTGGTGCACCTTGCCATACAGCGCCACGCTGCCGTCGGCGAGGCCGTCGATCACGTAGAAATGCCACAGCAGCCCCGAGCGGTCGAGTTGCGCCTCGTGCAGCTCGCAGACCTTCTCGAGCAGCTGCGCCATCGACGCATCCTGCAGCGTCAGCCGGTGCACGTGGCCGCGGATGTCTGGGTTCGCCATCGGCTCGACCGACGGCGCGTGGGTCAGCGACAGCACCAGCCGGTAATTGAACGGCGGGCCGGGCGGGCGCTTCAGCAGCCTGGCGTGCAGCTTGTCGGCGAAACTGCCCTTGAAGCCCGCGGGCGGGTGCAGCAGCACCAGCGGGCCGATGTTGAAGGGCCGCTCGCGCGTCTCGAGCATGAACATCGCCAGATCGATGGCCGAAAGTGCGGGCATCTCGCTCTCCTGCAGCTAGGGATGTCAGTGCTTGGACCTGGCGCCGAGCGACGGGTCGGCTTCGCCGAGTAAGAACTTCATCGACAGGCGCTGCACGAAGCTGCCGTAGGGCGGGTGGAACAGCTGCGTCGGGAACCAGCGGCGGCGCTGGAACACCGTGCGCGCGTGCGACAGCTCGCGAAAGCCTTCTTCGCCGTGGTAGTTGCCGATGCCCGAGTTGCCGATGCCGCCGAAGGGCGCGTCGTGGTTGATCGCGTGCCAGCCCCAGTCGTTGACCGAGACGCCGCCCGAATGCGTGCGCCGCAGCAGATCGTCGCGCTCGGCATTGTCGTGGCTGAAGCAGTACAGCGCCAAGGGGCGCGGACGCTCGTTGATGAAGCGAATGGCGTCGTCGGTGCTGTCATAGGGCACTACCGGCAGCACCGGGCCAAACAGCTCCTCCTTCAGCACGTCCATGTCCGGCGTCGCCCCGGTGACGATGTGCAGCGGCAGTTGCCGGTTGCCGGCCGACGGTTGCGGCGCGCAGGCGGTGACGGTGGCGCCCTTGGCGCGCGCGTCGGCCAGTACCGCCTCTATGCGCTGGAGCTGCCGGTCGCTGACGACGCTGGTGAAGTTGGGGTTGCCCTCGGTGTGGCCGCCGTAGAACTGCTCGAAGCTGCTCTTGACCGACGCTACGAACGCATCGACGCTCTCGCGCGGCACCAGCGCGTAGTCCGGCGCGATGCAGATCTGCCCGCAGTTGACCGACTTGCCGTGCGTGATGCGCAGCGCCGCATCGGCCACCGGATAGTTGCGCGTGACCATCGCCGGCGACTTGCCGCCGAGTTCCAGTGTCACCGGGGTCAGGTTGTGCGCCGCGGTGCGCATGACGATCTTGCCGACCGCCGGCGAGCCGGTGAAGACGATGTGGTCGAAGGGCAGCGAGGTGAAGACGTTCGGGTCGACCAGTTCCTCGCCGACCACCGCCACCAGGTCTTCGCCAAAGACCTCGCCGAGCAGCGTCTTGAACACCGCGTTGGTCGCCGGCGTCACCTCCGACATCTTGATCATCACGCGGTTGCCTGCGGCCAGCGCGGTGACCAGTGGGCCCATCGCCAGGTAGATCGGAAAGTTCCACGGCACGATCACGCCGACCACGCCCTTTGGCTGGTACAGGACCTTCACGCTGTTGCCGAGGAACAGCAACTCGGTCGAGCGCTTGCTGGGTTTCATCCAGCGTTTCAGGTGCGAGACCGCGTGGTTGGCTTCGAGTACCGAACCCAGCAGGTCCAGCATCTTCGATTCGGCCGCGGGGCGGAAGCCGAAGTCGGCGCTCATTGCTTCGGCCAGCAGGTCCTGGTAGCGCTGCGTCTGGCGCTTCAGCGCGCGCAGCCGCTCGAGCCGCTCGTCGGCGCTCGGGTAGGGCTGCGCCAGACAGGCGGCGCGCTGCGCGGCATAGAGCCGTTGCACCCGTTCCACCGCCTCCAGTGCCTGCTGCGCTTGGCGTGTGCTGTCGTTCATATTCGTCTCCTCGTTCAGCGCTTTGCGCCTTCTTCGGTCACCGCCGTCACCTTGCGCAGCGCGGCGCGCAGGCGCTGCGCGCTGACCGGGCGCTCCAGGAAGTCGGTGCCGTTCAGGCGCGCCACGTCCACCGCCGTGCGGAAGGCGCTGTGCGGCCCGATCACCACCACCGGCAAGGCCTGCCCGTGCCGGCGCAGCCTGCGCACCAGTTCGAGGGCCACCGACGCATCGGGCTCGGCGCCGCAAAGCAGGCAATCGCCCCCCTGCGTCGCCAGCCAGTCGAGCAGCGTGGCGCCGTCTTCCAGGAAGATCAGCTTGCGCACCTGACCCGCCAGCGCGGACTCGATCCAGCGGCATTCGGCCGGGTCGCGTTCGAGCACATACACGGTGTTGAACATCGCCTCCCTCGCAGCACCGCGATGGTGCTGCGCCGCTGCCGGGCGCACCATCCGTGCGCCCACCCCAAGCCTACCTAGGTGGCGCTGCGCTGCCGTCCAGCGCCTGCTGGTAGTTCAGCCGCATCAGCTCGGCCATCGAGGCCACACCCAGCTTTTCCAGCAGCCGGCTGCGGTGATGCTCGACGGTACGGTGGCTAAGGCACAACTGCTTGGCGATCAGCTTGCTCGGCAGGCCCTGCAGCGCCAGCTGCATGACCTCGCGCTCGCGTGCGCTGAGCAGCGCCAGCGCCACGCTGGGCGCCGCCCCATCGGCCGGCAGCGGCGTGCGGCGCTGCTGCGCGTCGCGCTGCAAGGCCTCGTTGATGGCATCGAGCAGCTGCTGCTCGCGGTAAGGCTTCTGCACGAAGTCGACCGCGCCGTCCTTGATCGCCTTGACCGCCATCTCCAGGTCGCCATGGCCGCTGATGAAGACGATGGGCAGCGTGGCGCCCATCGTCTTCAGCCGAGCCTGCAGCGCCAGGCCGCTCATTCGGGCCATGCGCACGTCGAGCACCAAGCAGCCAGCGCGGGCCGGGTCGAAGGCGGCCAGGAAATTCAGCGCCGACGCAAAACACTCGCAGTGCAGGCCGACCGATGCGACCAACTCGACCAGTGAGTCGCGATAGGCCTCGTCGTCGTCGACGATGAAGATGGTGGGCTCGGTCATGCGCTCTCCGCAGGGGCGACGGGCAGCGTGAACTCGAACAACGCGCCGCCCGCCGGATTCTGCGCCGCGCGCAGCGTGCCGCCCTGCGCCTCGATCAGCCGCCGGCAGATCGCCAGGCCGACGCCCAGACCCAGCGGCTTGGTGGAGTGGAAGGCTTCAAACACCTGTTCCAGCTCGCCCTCGGCAATGCCGGGGCCATGGTCGGCCACCTGCACCGACACCCATTCCGGGGCGACGCAGGCGATGTTCACCTCGATGCGGCGCGGCGCAGCGGGAGCCGCCGCCTCCATCGCCTCGATGGCATTGCGCAGCAGGTTCAGCAGCACCTGCTGCACATGCACCTCGTCGGCCACCAGGCGGGGCAGCCGGCCCGGCCGCCGCAGCTCGATGCGCAGGTCGTGCTGCTCGCATTCACCGCGCAGCAGATCGATGCAGGCCGTGGCGAGGCGCTCCAGGTCGATCTCGCCGAGCTGCAGCTCGTGGCGCTTGACCATGCCGCGCAGCCGCGTGACCACGTCGCCCGCACGTGCCGACTGCGCGACGATGCGCTCCAGCAGGTCGACCACCTTCGGCAGATCGGGCGCAGGCCCGGACAGGCGGCGCCGTGCGGCATGTGCGTAGTTCTCGATCGCCCCCAGCGGCTGGGTGATCTCATGCGCTAGCGCCGCCGACATCTCGCCGACGGTGTGCACCCGCACGACATGCGCGAACTGCTCGCGCCACAGCGCGGCTTCCGATTCGGCGGCACGTTCGCGGCGCTCGGCATGGCGCCGCACATGCAGCGTGGCAAAGACTTCCGCCAGCAGGCGCACGCTCGGCACCAGCTCGTCGGGCCAGTCGCATTCGACCCGCACCGCGGCGACCGAGAACACCCCCAGCAGCTGGCCGGCGACCGCCACTGGCACCGCCAGCAGCGAACGCACGCCCAGGTCCCGCATCGCCTGCAGGTCGGCGTCGGCATCTGCCGGCAGTTCGCCCAGCCGTGCGAAGCGCACCAGGGCGTCTGTGTTCAGGCGGGCATGGATCCACGGCAGAGCCTGCGCCGACCATTCCTCGATGCCGGGCACGCCGTCGGCGAACCAGTGGTGCGCGCGACGGAAGCGCTGGTCGTCGCCGATTTCCCACAGCGTCGCCCGGTCCGCGCCGAGGAAGGCCGCAATGTCGTGCAGGCCGGCTTCGATGATGCGCGCTTCGTCCTGGGGCATAGCGATCAGCAGTGCGCTCAGCGTGCGCGAGGCCAGACGCTCGAAGTCGAGCACGCGCTCGCGCTGCTGTTCGGCGTGCTGGCGCGCCAGTACGCTGGCGAAAACATCGGCGAGCAGCCGCATGCGGCCCAGCAACTCGTCCGGCCATTCGCGTTCGCGGCGCAACGACCCGAAGGTCAGGCTGCCGCGCAGGCGCCCGCCCACCCACATCGGCATGCCGACATGAGACTTCAGTCCCATGCGAGCAAAGGTGGACTTGTCTACCGCCGCTTGCGCCGGCAACTCATCCAGGCGGGCAAAGACCACGGGGCGGCCGGCGCGCGCGCAGCTCAAGGCCCAGGGATTGCTCTGCACGATGTCCGTCGGCGGCGTTCGATCGATGCCTTCCAAAGCCCAGGAATGCGTGGTCTCGATGCGTCCGGTGACCGCATCCACCGAGATCAGCGAGGAGCGGTCGATGTCCAGCGCCAGCACGATGCGGCGCAGCGCGTCTTCGATCGCCGCGTCGATGTGTCCGGCAGCCAGGCCGATGAAGCCGGCCGACAATTCTGCGAGCAGTCGTTCGAAGACCTGCAGTTCCGCATTCGACGAATGTGGACTCGGGTTCGCCTTGGGCGCTGGTAGGGTGGTGTCTGGGTTCGGCACGGCGGTGTCGCGTTCCTGCAGCCGCGAAGGCTCGCACGCCATCGTAGCTGGCACACGGGGATGCAGCGAGCCTCGATGCCGGCATCTTCTAGTCTGCAGTGGCATCTCGCGTACTGAATTCAACCCGGCTGGGCATTGCCATCTCCGGAACCCGCAGCTCGTACATCGTCACGCAGCAGTTGGTCGACGCCACCATGGCGGCACCTGCGGGCCGCAAGGACCATCCCAGCGCCGCCGATTACGACCCCAACTTACCGCCGGCACCCCGGGCCGCCGCCCAGCATTGAGCGCTACACATGATCGCTCTCTGCGATGGCCTTGCGCGGCCGAAATGACCGGAGCCAGTCGCGACACCGTCGAGTACCGAGATTGTCATCAGGGCCGCGACGGAAGCGTCAGGCCGCCCCGGGACCGGCGCCAGGAGTCTGGCCCGGCGCTCTTGAATTCGATGCGAGCTATCGAAGGACGCCTTTGTGGCACCGAGTCACACAACCTGTGTGCCCGCTCTGGGTCGGTTCCGGCCAGCCAACTTGGCGAACAGTCTGCGGTAGACCGGTCATTGATCTCCGGCCCTGCGCCCGCCGCGACGTGAGTAACGTTAGTTCGAAGCGAACTCATCGCCCAAGATCGCGGCGAGGTCCCGGCGCTCGCCCAGCAGCCGGACCACATCCAGGTGATCTCCGCGTTCGAAGTAGCACCACAGCAGCGGGAACTTTGCGACCCGCCAGGTCCGAAGCCCTGGAATGCCAAGAAACTTTCCGAGCGTCGGTGAACCGATGCCAGGGTCGAGTTCGATCTGATCAAGCGCGGCGGTGGTGGCCTTGGCCACCTTCACGGCCACGCGGGTGCCACCCTCCTTGCGGTAGTAGCGGACCTCGCCCTGCTGGTCGCGCAGCGCCTGCGGGCGCAGAACCGCCGGCTTCAATCGATCTCGCCGCGAGCTATCGCCAGCAGTTCCTTCTCGTCCGCCTTGGTGCGACGACGGCCGGGCCCGGATGCCAGCCCTTCTTCGATGAGGTCCCGAAGCCGCTTCTTGGCCTGCTCTTCCTGGTCGCGCCGGACCAAGTCGCGGATGTACTCGCTGGTGTTGCCATAGTTGCCGGCGGCGACCCGGTTGTCGATGTACTCGCGCATCGACTCGGGCAAGGCGAAACTCATGGTTTGTCGGCTCATGTGGGCATCTTGGGCGGTTTGACAACCGTTGTCAACTCCGCCGGCTGACCTTCTTCCAGTTCTGCGTGTGCGGGAGCGGGTCCCGTCACGAAGCAGACCGAGTTGCCTGGCCCGGCACGCGTTGGATCAGCGCCGCCGCGAACTTCTCGATGCCGAATCTCATCGTGCCGCGGAAATTGATGTGCGAGAAGTGCGCCGGGCCGATGCGGCGCAGCCAGTCGTCCTCGACTGGGATCCCGTCTCGCTTGAGCCTCTCGACCACCTCGTGCATACGGGCAGTGTTCCAGGCCAGCACGATGTTCGTCAGCAGGGCGTGTGAGCCGGAGATCGCCTTCATCTCGTCCCGCCGCCGGCCGCGTTCGGGCGCCACCTTGCCTGAGTACACGGCGCGCTGCAGCTGATGCACCGACTCGCCACGGTTCAGCAAGGTATGGATCTCGCGGCGGAAGTCCTCGATGGCGATGTAGTCGCACAGGAACACCGTTCGCAGCAGCCGGCCCAGGTGCTCCGCCGCCCGGTGCAGTGGATCCCCCTGGGCAGCCGACCCGAAGCGCTGCAATGCCAGCGTGGCGGAGACACGTCCCGAGCGGATTGACGCCGCCAGGCGAAGCAATTCATCCCAACCGCGCTCGATGGCGGCCAAAGACACGCGCCGAACGGTGACGACTTCCAAGCCATCGGGCACGGTGAATCCACGAGGCAGGTAGAGCTTTCGTTCGGCCAGGTCCCGCAGGCGGGGGCACAAGTCAAATCCCAGCAGCTTGGAGATGGCCATCGCCGGATTCGTGTAGCCGTGCGTGTCGACCGCCAGCAGCGAGATCCGAATCCGATCCGCCGCGCTGTTGTGCTGCTCGATGCCCTCGATGGCGACGCCGGCCTGTCGTTCGTTGAGCACGATGGGTTGGTCGTAGACGATGCCCCAGCGGTCGCGCACATGGGTGTAGAGGCCTGCGGCGTAGGTGCGCCGGCGTGGGTCCACACGGGCGTTCCACAGGTGGCGCGAAACGTCCAGCGACATCATGTCGGCTGATGCCTTGTCCCCGTTGCCCCACAGTGCCGCGATGGGGATCCGGCTCTGGAACTCGGCCACGCGCTCGTTGGCGCGACGCAGGCGGCCGCTTCCTTCCAAGGCGCGCATGGCCACCGTGACTTGTGTGGGCTCCAGACCAGGGATCATCGACGCCACGCCCTTGGCGTCCGCATCGGTACCGTGCGCCAGCAACGCGCCGTACAGGGCCACGAGTTCGCCGGTGGACTGCGCGCGGTGGCCGAGCAGCGCTTCGCTGTACCCGGTGGCGGCATCCACCTCCAACAGCATGTCCGGAAACTGTACGCTGCCAATCAACTTGTAGATGGTCTCGCGTGTGCGCACCGGCTCGGCTTGATCCGGCAGTGCCGTGATCGCAGGCAGGTGGAGCATGCCGTCGGCGCCGATCTCGACCTTGCCGCGCCGCTGGGCCTCTGCCACCGCAGACATAGCGGCCATCAAGTTGGCCAGCAAGGGCTCCAGGAATTCGGCCGCCGACTTGGGCATGCCCAGCAACTCAACCTGCTCGTCCCGTTGCAAGACCCAATCCGCCGGCGGGATGAGCATCTGGTCTCGCTCCCGAAAACTCAGCGAGTGGTCCAGCCAGACACTGCCTCGGCGAAGGCTCTTGCGCAGCGACATCATCGTGCAGGCCTCGAACGCCCGAAACCCTGAGCGGGGGTCCAGATCGCGGACCAGGCCGTGCCAGGCTGTGCCTACATCCGGCAGCGGTACGCCCTCCTTCAGCTCGGTCACACCCTTGCGCTGCAGATCCGTCCAGGACTTCCACTGTTCGAAGCCCGGATCGCCGGGGCGGCCACCGAGGTCCAGATCTTTCAGCGCTCCCAGGCAAGCGCGCACGCGCTGGCTGTCTTCCGCCAAGGCCTTGCGAACCAAGGACACGAAGCTGCCGCTGGCGGCTTCGCCGAGCTCGGCGAGCAGTTCTCTGGCTTCCAGGACTCTCGCCTGCCAGGTCTTCGTTTCGTCGTGCAGGACGGATCGCGCCTTGGCCGCCTGCTGGATCAGGCCTGTCGTGCCCCGGACACGGTTTGACTGGGCCTTGTCCGCCGCCTCGCGGAACAGTTGCTGGCTGCGCCGGCTGGTTTGCAAGATGGCGACATCGGTGAGTTCGAGCAGCGTCACCCGCAGGAAGCACACCAACTCGATCAGCTGGCGCGATGGCTTGATCTCCCGCGTCTTGACGGGGCGCCTGGCCTGGACCTGACGGGCATAGGCCTGCTGCTTTGCCAGCGACACGGCACTCAGGTTCCAGTCGTGGGCGCCGAGCTCTTTCAGGTAGCGGACCTTGTCGATGGTCTCCGCAAGGGTGCTCGGGCCGTGACGCTTGGACGGCGTCTTGAGCCACTCCAGGCACGTCGTGTCGGTGCCCGGCCGCGCGCTGTATGCGGCGTCGACAACCTTCTGCGCCGCTGCTGCTGGTACGGCGGCATTCACCGCGCTGAGGATCTGCGCTTCCACCGCGGCGAATGCATCTCGGGCCCAGTCCTGCAGGCGGCGCGCTCCTGGGATCAGGATGCGCCGCGTGAACAGCCAGTGGCTGGCCGACTGGACCAGGTCATCGGCGTGGGAGGCGTCGGCAGCTTGGGCCAGCAGGGCCGCGGTCAGCGCGGCTTCGTCGTCGATTGCAAGTTCGCGCACGCCGAGGTAGGTCTTGGCCCAGAGCTGGTGCTTGAAGAGGGTCTGCCGGCGCTTGTAGATCGACCGCAGGCTGGCGATGGACGGCGGCGACACGGCCAGGACCTGGGCGGTGTGCCGGAGGAGGTTTCGGGGCAGCACGTTGAAACCGTCGAGCGGTCGGCCGG
>JAKOYD010000091.1 GCA_029780695.1 Pseudomonadota bacterium | reverse complement strand
AAACCGGCAACATCCAGCGGGCGCTGGGCAACGGCCGGGGTGCCCGATGGCGGATCGGCCAGAAACGTATAGCTGCGCGTCACGCGCCCTTCGCAACCGGCGGCAAGTGTCACCGTCAAGACGGGCTCATCTGCGGTGATGCGCGCTTGCACACGCACCATGGGCACGGTGCCACCCAGCACCGGCGTGACTTGCACGCGCGAATCTGAAACAGTGCTGGCGCCTGAAACCAGGCGCGCAGACAGACAGGACGATGCGAGATCCTTGCCCGCATCGGGCCGTACCTCAAACATCAGATCAATGGGCGAACCGAGCACCACTGCGCCGCGGCTTGGCCCCAGCGACAACGCGGCAACGCCAGAGGCCACGGTGCATAAGCAGGCGCCAACGATTACCTTACGCATATTCACAATGGTTTCTAAATGTTTTATTGATTCTGACACAAACCCATATGGTTCTTATGCCCAAAAGACAATTTGATCATGGATATGACATTTGCTTCGATGGGTATCGTGGGCACTGGGGCCATGCGGCGCGCAATCGCGTAAATGTCGGCCCAATCCGGTAGCCGGGTGTATCTTTTTGACAGCAAAGCCAGCTCCAAGCTGGTGCTGGCGGCCATCGTCGAGCGCACGAAGAACCTTGTACGCGCCCTGGTTGTGCGCCAGGGCCGGCTGGGGTTTGAAGCTGCACAGTCAAACCGCTATCACTAACATAGCTTATTGCGCCTTGTTTATAAGCGTTGATAGGGTTTTTGATACACAAAATGCAGACTGCTTTCTGATGGTCTTGCCTGCCCACTGGTGCGCTGGCCCGGGCCCCGGGACGCCCATGTGACAGCGCGGCACTGCCGCGCCCGTGCCCGACGCGACAATGGCTCGCATCCCAGTCACGCACAAGACAGACCATGGACGAGCCGATTCTTACCATCGAGGAACGCGAGGCGATCAACTCCGGTCGCTGGTTTTCCACCCTCTCCCCCTCCCTGCGTCACGACATATTGCGATGTGCCACGGTGAAACGCTACAAGGACGGCGCGCTCATGGCCGCGCGCGGCGAACCGCCCGAGGGCTGGATTGGCTGCGCGCGCGGCGCAGTGCGCGTCAGCTCCACCTCGCTGTCGGGCAAGCAGATCACGCTGACCTATGTAGAGCCTGGCATCTGGTTCGGCGACGTGGCGATGTTCGACGGCGACCGGCGCACGCACGATGCCTATGCCCATGGCGACACCACCGTCCTGCATGTGGCACGCGCCGATTTCAAGAAGATCCTGGCCCAGCACACCGAACTCTACGAGGCCATGCTGCGCCTGCACGCGCGCCGCATACGCCAGCTGTTCGGTCTGGTGGAAGACCTGAACACCCTGCCCCTGCGCGCGCGCCTGGCCAAGCAGCTGTTGCACCTGGTGCGCAGCTATGGCGTGCCCAGCCTGGAGAACGGCAACGAAATCCGCATCGGCCTGCAGCTGGCCCAGGAAGAACTGGCGCAACTGCTGGGCGCATCGCGCCAGCGCGTGAACCAGGAGCTCAAGGCCATGGAGCGCGAGGATGCGATCCGCATCGAAGCCGGCGGCCTGGTGGTGCGCGACCGCGAGGCACTGATGCGCATCGCCGAATCTGGCCCATGAGCCCCCATTCCAACCCCTGTATCTGACCCCATGAGCAATTTTGAGCAATTCGTCGGCACCCGCCCCGTTTCCGAGCAACACGCCTTCGACACCGAGGCCCTGACTGCCTGGCTGTCGCAGCATGTGCAGGGCTTTGCCGGCCCGCTGCGGGTGGAGATGTTCAAGGGCGGCCAGTCCAACCCCACCTACCAGCTGATCACGCCCGCGCGCAGCTACGTCATGCGCTCCAAGCCCGGGCCGGTGGCCAGGCTGCTGCCCTCGGCCCACGCCATAGAGCGTGAATATGCGGTCATGCGCGGCCTGGCCGGCAGCGACGTGCCCGTGCCGCAGATGCTGGCGCTGTGCGAGGACGAATCCATCATCGGGCGCGCCTTCTACATCATGGAATTCATGGCCGGCCGCGTGCTCTGGGACCAATCCCTGCCGGGCATGAGCGTGCTCGAGCGCGGCGCCATCTACGACGAGATGAACCGCGTCATCGCGGCGCTGCACAGCGTCGACTACGCCGCGCGCGGCCTGGGCGGCTACGGCAAGCCGGGCAACTACTTCGAGCGCCAGATCGGCCGCTGGAGCAAGCAGTACCAGGCCTCCATCACCGAGCCGATTGCCGAGATGGACAGGCTCATGCAATGGCTGCCCAAGCACATGCCCGCCAGCGCCCGCGATGAAAGCCGCGTCTCCATCGTGCATGGCGACTACCGGCTGGACAACCTCATGTTCCACCCCACCGAGCCACGTGCCATCGCGGTGCTCGACTGGGAGCTGTCCACCCTGGGCCATCCGCTGGCCGACTTTGCCTACCACTGCATGAGCTGGCATATCCCTGCCACGCTGTCACGCGGCATCGGCGGGCTGGACATAGCCGCCCTGGGCATACCGCAAGAGGCGGACTACATCCGGCGCTATTGCCAGCGCACCGGCATCCAGGATGTGGACGCGCTGCACGCGGACTGGAACTTCTACCTGGCCTACAACATGTTTCGCATCGCCGCCATCCTGCAGGGCATCGCCAAGCGCGTCGAAGCCGGCACGGCCGCCAGCGCCCAGGCCAAGGCCGCCGGAGCCACGGCCCGCCCCATGGCCGAACTGGCCTGGACGTTCGCACAGAAACGATAAGAGAGTGAAGCTCCGCCAATGGGCTCGGTGATACAGATGCAAACCATTACCCAGGGTTTGCCCTAGTCCGCCAGAGGTGCAACCTTTGCGATATTCGCAGACTTCATTGGTTGCACCTTTTCTTCCCCATGAGCACTACCGTTGGCATCAAGGTCGATGACCTGCTGCGCGAGCGCATCCGCAACGCCGCCCAGAATCTGAACCGCACCCCGCACTGGCTGATCAAGCAGGCGGTACTGCAATATGTCGATGCGCTGGAACGTGGCGCCAGCACCATCCGCATCTTTGGCACCGACGACGGCGTGCCTGACGATGGCAAGGACGAAGTGCAACCCCAGGCGCAGCACGAGGTGCAACCCTTCCTCGAATTTGCCCAGTCCATCCTGCCGCAGACGCCGCTGCGCGCCGCCATCACCGCCGCCTGGCACCGCCCCGAGACCGAGTGCCTGCCGGCGCTGCTGCCGCTGGCGCGCACCCAGGACGAGGCCCAGGCCGCCAAGGTGACCGAGCTGGCCACGCGCCTGGTGCAGGGCCTGCGCAACGCGCCCGTGGCCAGCGGCGTGGCGGCGCTGGTGCAGGAGTTTTCGCTGTCCAGCCAGGAAGGCGTGGCGCTGATGTGCCTGGCCGAGGCGCTCTTGCGTATTCCCGACAAGGCCACGCGCGACGTGCTGATCCGCGACAAGATCAGCCGCGGCGACTGGAAGTCGCACGTCGGCCGCTCGCCCTCGCTGTTCGTCAACGCCGCCGCCTGGGGCCTGGTGCTGACCGGCAAGCTGACCAGTACCAGCAGCGAGAAGAGCCTGTCGTCGGCGCTGACGCGCGTCATCGGAAAGGGCGGCGAGCCGCTGATCCGCCAGGGCGTGCACCGCGCCATGAAGCTGATGGGCGAGCAGTTCGTCACCGGCCAGAACATTGCCGAGGCGCTGGCCAATAGCCGCACTTATGAAAAGCAAGGCTTTCGCTACAGCTACGACATGCTGGGCGAGGCCGCGGCCACTGAGCATGACGCCCAGCGCTACCTGCGCGACTACGAGCAGGCCATCCACGCCATCGGCGCAGCGTCCGCCGGGCGCGGCATTTTTGAAGGCCCGGGCATCTCGATCAAGCTCTCGGCCCTGCACCCGCGCTACTCGCGCGCGCAGTACGACCGCGTCATGGGCGAGCTGCTGCCGCGCGTGCTGCACCTGGCCGAGCTGGCCAAGAAGTACGACATCGGCATGAACATCGACGCCGAGGAGGCCGATCGCCTGGAGATCTCGCTCGACCTGATGGAAGCCCTGTGCGCCGCGCCCAGCTTGAAGGGCTGGAGCGGCATCGGCTTTGTCGTGCAGGCCTACCAAAAGCGCTGCCCGCACGTCATCGACTATCTGATCGACCTGGCCCGCCGCAGCCGCCGCCGCCTGATGGTGCGCCTGGTCAAGGGTGCCTACTGGGACAGCGAGATCAAGCGCGCCCAACTGGACGGCCAGGCCGGCTACCCGGTCTACACGCGCAAGGTCTCCCCCGACGTGAGCTACCTGGCCTGCGCACGCAAGCTGCTGGAGGCCCCCGACGCCATCTACCCGCAGTTCGCCACGCACAACGCGCAGACGCTGTCCTCCATCTACCAGCTGGCGGCCAGCGTGGGCGGCAGCTACTACAGCGGCCAGTACGAATTCCAGTGCCTGCACGGCATGGGCGAGCCGCTGTACGCGCAGGTCACCGGCGCGGCGTCGGAAGGCAAGCTGGCGCGGCCCTGCCGCATCTACGCCCCGGTGGGCAGCCACGAGACGCTGCTCGCCTACCTGGTGCGCCGTCTGCTGGAGAACGGCGCCAACACCTCGTTCGTCAACCGCATTGGCGACGCCAGCGTGCCGGTGTCCGAGCTGGTCGTCGACCCGGTGGTCGAAGTCATGCAAATCGCCAGCCAGGAAGGCCGCCTGGGCGCGCCGCACCCGCGCATTGCCCTGCCCACAGCGCTGTTCGCCGGCCTGGGCGCGCAGGCCCGCGCCAACTCGCAGGGCGTGAACCTGGCCAACGAGCAGCAGCTCGCGTCACTGGCCGCCGCCCTGCTCTACAGCACGCGCCAAACCTATCTGGCCGCACCCGCTGGTGTGGAGCTGCCGGCCGACCCGGCGCGCACCGCGGGCTGGCATGCCCTGCCCAACCCGGCCGAGCTGCGCGACACCGTGGGCTGGGTGCGCGAGGCCAGCGCCGACGAGGTGCAGACCGCCGCCGCACGCGCCGCGCTGGCCGGCCCGATCTGGGCTGGCACACCGCCGGCAGCCCGCGCCGACGCGCTGGCCCGCGCCGCCGACCTGCTGGAGCAGCGCAGCCAGCCGCTGATGGGCCTGATCCAGCGCGAGGCCGGCAAGACCCTGCCCAACGCCGTGGCCGAAATCCGCGAGGCAGTGGACTTTCTGCGCTACTACGGCGCCCAGGTGGCGGCCGAATTCGACAACGCCAGCCAGCGCCCGCTGGGCGTGGTGCTGGCCATCAGCCCATGGAACTTTCCGCTGGCCATCTTTGCTGGCCAGGTGGCCGCGGCCCTGGCCGCAGGCAACACCGTGCTGGCCAAGCCGGCCGAGCAAACGCCGCTCACCGCCGCCGCCATGGTGCAAATCCTGCACGAGGCCGGCGTGCCGCAGGACGCGCTGCAGCTCGTGCCCGGCCGCGGCGAGAGCGTGGGCGCGGCCCTGGTGGCGCACCCGCAGGTCGCCGGCGTCATGTTCACCGGCTCGACCGAGGTGGCGCGCATCATCGCGCGCCAGCTGGCCAAGCGCCTGTCGCCCAGCGGCCAGGCGATTCCGCTGATCGCCGAGACCGGCGGGCAAAACGCCATGATCGTGGATTCCTCGGCCCTGGCCGAGCAGGTGGTGGGCGACGTGCTGGCCAGCGCGTTTGACTCGGCCGGCCAGCGCTGCTCGGCGCTGCGCGTGCTGTGCCTGCAGGAAGACGTGGCCGAGCGCACCCTGCACATGCTGCGCCACGCCCTGCAGGAGTGGAACATGGGCAACCCGGACCAGCTGTCGACCGACGTTGGCCCGGTGATCGACGCCGAGGCGCGCGCCCAGATCGAGGCGCATATCGAGCGCATGCAGGCGGCCGGCCAGAAGGTCACGCGCGTGCAGCGCGGCAACGGCGCCGCGCTCAACGGCCACTTCGTGGCCCCGGCCATCATCGAGATCGACAGCCCGGCGCGCCTGACGCGCGAGGTCTTCGGCCCGGTGCTGCACGTGATTCGCTT
This sequence comes from Pseudomonadota bacterium, assembly GCA_029780695.1. Classification (GTDB taxonomy): domain Bacteria; phylum Pseudomonadota; class Gammaproteobacteria; order Burkholderiales; family Burkholderiaceae_C; genus Ottowia. The sequence continues at coordinate 28,621 of JAKOYD010000091.1, read as the reverse complement.
CCAACGTGAGCAGCTCGACCAGCTGATCGACGGCATCAACGCCACCGGCTACGGCCTGACTTTTGGCATGCACAGCCGCATCGACGAGACCATCGCCCACCTGACCGAGCGCGTGCACGCCGGCAACATCTATGTGAACCGCAACGTCATCGGCGCCGTGGTCGGCGTGCAGCCTTTTGGCGGCATGGGCCTGTCGGGCACCGGCCCCAAGGCCGGCGGCCCGTTGTACCTGCACCGCCTGGTGCAAGGCAACCCCAACGCCGCGCTGGCCAGCGTGCCCACGGCCGAGGCCGCACCGGCCAGCCGGGCGCTGCTCGAACGCCTGACGCAGGCCAACCTGCCAGGCGCCAGCGCCACGCAGCTGCGCGCGCTGATCGACGCCGCCCTGGCCGCCACGCGCGTGGGCGCCAGCTGGCTGCTGCCCGGCCCCACGGGTGAATCCAACCGCTACCGCCTGCTGCCGCGCGGCGCCGTCTGGGCGCTGCCGGCCAGCACCCTGGGCCTGGTGCACCAGGTGGTGGCGGCACTGGCCAGCGGCAACCCCTGCCATGTGGTGCTACCCGAGCAGGACAGCGGCTGCACCGCGCTGTGGCAGGCGCTGCGCCAAAGCGCTGGCGCCGAGGGCACGGCCTGGCTGCACAGCGCCGAGGCAGCCAGCCTGGACGACGCGGCCACGCCCATGGCGGCGCTGCTGTTCGAGGGCGACGGCGACGCGCTGCTGCAGGTGGCGGCGCGCGTGGCCGCGCGTGACGGCGCCATCGTGCGTGTTGAAAGCCGCTCCAGCGACGAGCTGGCCACCGGCCGCAGCTACGACCTGGCCGCGCTGGTGCACGAGCAGTCGATCAGCACCAACACCGCGGCGGCGGGCGGCAACGCCCAGCTCATGACCATGGCCTGATGCGCGTTGCGCCGGTTTGACCCCCTCTCCCTCTGGGAGAGGGTGGGGGTGAGGGCCGGCAGCCGTATCTGAAACATGCCGTCAAGCAATTAAATAGGCTGCATCTCTTTTAAATAAAGCGTTTGTAGCTATCAAAACGAGAGTAAATCATGCAATACAACTGGAACGACCCGACGGCGATCATGTTCGCCGTCTACCTGGTCGCCATGCTGGGCATTGGCGCCCTGGGCTACCTGGGCACCAAGAACCTGTCGGACTACATCCTGGGCGGGCGCAGCCTGGGCAGCTTTGTCACGGCGCTGTCGGCCGGCGCGTCCGACATGAGCGGCTGGCTGCTCATGGGCCTGCCCGGTGCGGTCTATCTGTCGGGCCTGTCGGAGTCGTGGATTGCCATCGGCCTGGTGGCAGGCGCCTACCTCAACTGGCGCCTGGTGGCGGCGCGCCTGCGCCTGTACACCGAGCGCGCCGGCAACGCGCTGACCCTGCCCGACTACCTGGCCAACCGCTTTGAAGACAAGGGCAACCTGCTGCGCATCGTCACCGCCCTGGTGATTCTGGTGTTCTTCACGCTGTACTGCGCCTCGGGCGTGGTCGCCGGTGCGCGCCTGTTCGAAAACATGTTCGGCATGCCCTACGCAACCGCCCTGTGGGTCGGCGCGGCCTGCACCATTGCCTATGTGCTGATCGGCGGCTTTCTGGCCGTCAGCTGGACCGACACCATCCAGGCCTCGATGATGATTACCGCGCTGATCCTGGCGCCGGTCATGGCCTATCTGGCCGTCGAAGGCCAGCTGCAGCCCGGCCAAGACTGGAGCGCCATCGTCAGCGCCGAGAAGTTCGACCTGTTCAAGGGCGCAAGCTTCGTCGGTATCGTCTCGCTGCTGGCCTGGGGCCTGGGCTACTTCGGCCAGCCGCACATCCTGGTGCGCTTCATGGCCGCGTCGTCGGTGCAGACCATTCCTGCCGCGCGCCGCATCAGCATGACCTGGATGATTCTGTGCCTGATGGGCGCCGTGGCCGTGGGCTTTGTCGGCATCCCCTTCTTTGCCGCGCACACGAGTGGCGCGGCGGCCGTGAACGCCAACGCCGAGACGGTGTTCATGGAAGTCTCCAAGCAGCTGTTCAACCCCTGGATCGCCGGCGCCCTGCTGGCCGCCATTTTGGCTGCGGTGATGAGCACGCTGTCGTGCCAGCTGCTGGTGTGCTCGAGCGCCTTGACCGAGGACATCTACCGCGTCTTCCTGCGCAAGAACGCCAGCCAGACCGAGCTGGTCTGGGTCGGCCGCATCATGGTGCTGGTGGTCGCGCTGATTGCGATTGCCATCGCCAGCAACCCCGAGGCCAAGGTGCTGGGCATGGTCAGCTACGCCTGGGCCGGCTTTGGCGCGGCGTTTGGCCCGGTCATCATCCTGTCGCTGTTCTGGGGCCGCATGACGCGCGGCGGCGCGCTCGCCGGCATCATCGTCGGCGCCGTCACGGTGCTGGTGTGGAAGCAGTTCGCGCTGTGGGGCCTGTACGAAATCGTGCCCGGCTTCATCCTGGGCTGGGTGTCGGTGGTGGTGGCAAGCCTGCTGAGTGCCGAGCCATCAAAGAGCATGCGCCAGGCCCATGCTACGGTGGAGCGTGAATTTGCCCAGATCAGCCAAGGCCGATGGGTCAGCGCGACATGAAATAGGTAAACCCGACCGATACCAGGCCCGGTACTGCGCAGCAGGCCGGGCCTTTTGCTTTGCAGCCTGCAGGTTTGCGTTTCACCTCGTAAAATGCAACCGTTACCAACCGTTTTCATTGCCATGAAGAAAACCCCGACGGATGTCCAACCCAAACCCAGCGTGCAGGTGCTGGAGCGCATGTTCCAGTTGATCGATGTGCTGGCGTCCAGGGAGGAGTCCGTCTCGCTCAAGGAAATCAGCGAACGCACCGGCCTGCACCCGTCCACGGCGCACCGCATCCTCAACGACATGACGATAGGCCGCTTCGTGGATCGCCCCGAATCGGGCAGCTACCGCCTGGGCATGCGCCTCCTGGAGCTGGGCAACCTGGTCAAGGCGCGCCTCTCGGTGCGCGACGCCGCCATGGCCCCGATGCGCCACTTGCACAAGCTGATACAGCAGCCGGTGAACCTGAGCGTGCGCCAGGGCGACGAGATCGTCTATGTCGAGCGCGCCTACAGCGAGCGCTCGGGCATGCAGGTGGTGCGCGCCATTGGCGGGCATGCGCCGCTGCACCTGACCTCCACCGGCAAGCTGTTTCTGGCCTCGGAAGACACGCAGCGCGTGCGCGCCTACGCCACGCGCACCGGCCTGCCCGGCCATACGCGCAACAGCATCACCCAATTGCCAATGCTGGAGCGCGAACTGAGCAAGGCGCGCCAGTACGGCATTGCGCGCGACAACGAGGAGCTGGAGCTGGGCGTGCGCTGCATGGCCGCCGGTGTGTTCGACGACCAGGGGCAGCTGGTGGCCGGCTTGTCGATCTCGGCACCAGCCGATCGCCTGGACGACGGCTGGGTGCCCAAGCTGCAGGCCGCGGCACAGGAGATCTCGCTGGCGCTGGGCTACAGCACGGGTCAGCGCACCGTGCTCCAGGGGGTGTGAGGACTGAGCCTGAGCGCCACCGTTTTTCCAGGTGGCGCCGCAGCTCGGTCAGCTACGCGGCGTGGCAGCCGCGCCCAGGCTGATGCTGCTGCCGGGGTGCATCTTCTCGACCCAGGAGCGCACCCGCTCGGCATCGCCCAGGCGGCTGAACTTGCCCGCCGAATCCAGGAACACCATGATCAGCTTGCGCCCCGCCACCTCGGCCTGCATCACCAGGCAGCGACCGGCCTCGGATATGTAGCCGGTCTTCTGCAGACCAATGTCCCAGGTCGGGCTCTTCACCAGGCGGTTGGTATTGTTGTATTGCAGCACGCGGCTACCCACGGTGACCTCGTGCCCCGGGGAGGTGGACAGCTCGCGCAGCAGTGAGTCGCCATGTGCCACGTTGACCAGCGTGGCCAGGTCATGGGCGCTGGACTGGTTGCTGCTGGACAGGCCGGTGGGCTCGACAAAGCGCGATTCCGTCATGCCCAGCAGCCGGGCCTTGGCATTCATGCGCTGCACGAAGGCCGTCAGGCCGCCGGGATAGGTGCGCCCCAGCGCGTGCGCGGCGCGGTTCTCGCTGGACATCAAGGCCAGGTGCAACAGTTCTCCGCGCGACAGCGTGGTGCCCACGGTCAGGCGCGACCCGCTGCCCTTTTCGGTGTCCACATCGTCCTGCGTGATGGTGATGGGCTCGTCCATGGGCAGGCGCGCCTCGGAAACGAGCAGGCCGGTCATCAGCTTGGTCAGCGAGGCAATCGGCAGCACCGCATGGTCGTTCTTGCTCAGCAACACCTCCTTGGTGTCCTGATCGATCACCAGCGCCACGCTGGACTTCAGATCCAGCGGGTCACTGACCGAATGCAGTCCCGCCAGCTGACCAAAGGACAGGCGTGCGGGCTCGGCCGCCATGCGCACCGGCGCCTTGGCGCTACGCGCTGCCATGCGCGTGGACTTGACCGAACCGGCCTTGCGCTGCGCCTTGGCGCTCGATTTCACGGCCGCACGCTTGGCCACCACCTGCGACTGTTTCTTGGAGGCAGCGGGTTTGCGTTCGGCGGCCTGCGCACCGGGAAATGCCAGGGACAGGCCCAGGGCTGCGATGGCCAGAACTTGGGAAAAACGGGTTGCGATGCGAAAACGGGCGTGCATCAGAGGCTCCGAACGTAAGAAACTGTACACCAGTGTACAGAATCAAAAAAAGCCGCGCAAGATCAATATCTTGCGCGACTCTTTTAAAAAGAACCTGAATTATATGGGTAACCAGGCTTTAACCCTGGGCTGCCACACGCTCGGCTTTGCTTTGCAGCTTGTTCAGGGCACTCAGGTAGGCCTTGGCCGAGGCCACGACGATGTCCGGATCCGCGCCCACGCCATTGACGATGCGACCGGTGTTCTGCAGGCGCACCGTGACCTCGCCCTGGCTTTCGGTGTTGCCGCTGATGGCCGTCACCGAATACAGCACCATTTCCGCGCCACTTTTCACCTGGCTCTCGATGGCCTTGAGCGAGGCATCGACCGGGCCGTTGCCGTCCGATGTGCCACGCACCTCGCGGCCATCGATGGTGAAGACGATCTCGGCATGCGGCATCTCGCCGGTCTCGCTGCGCTGGGCCAGGGAGATGAAACCGTATTGCTCCTTCTCCGCCGTCACGCTTTCGTCGCCGACCAGGGCCAGGATGTCCTCATCAAAGATCTCGCTCTTGCGGTCGGCCAGATCCTTGAACTTGGCGAAGGCCGCCATGATCTCGCCCTCGGATTCGAGCACCACGCCCAGCTCCTGCAGCCGCTGCTTGAACGCCGTGCGCCCGGACAGCTTGCCCAGCACGATCTTGTTGGCGCTCCAGCCCACGTCCTCGGCGCGCATGATCTCGTAGGTGTCGCGCGCCTTGAGCACGCCGTCCTGGTGGATGCCGCTGGCGTGGGCAAAGGCATTCGCCCCCACCACCGCCTTGTTGGGCTGCACCACGAAGCCGGTGGTGGTGCTGACCATCCGGCTGGCCGGCACGATCTGCGAGGTGTCTATGCCCACGTCCAGGCCAAAGTAGTCGCGGCGCGTCTTCACGGCCATGACGATTTCCTCGAGCGAGCAATTGCCCGCGCGCTCACCCAGGCCGTTGATGGTGCATTCGACCTGGCGCGCGCCGCCGATCTTCACGCCCGCCAGGCTGTTGGCCACGGCCATGCCCAGGTCGTTGTGGCAATGCACGCTCCAGATGGCCTTGTCGCTGTTGGGCACCTTCTCGCGCAGCGTCTTGATGAAGTTGCCGTACAGCTCGGGAATGGCATAGCCCACGGTGTCGGGGATGTTGATGGTGGTCGCGCCCTCGTTGATCACCGCCTCGCACACGCGCGCCAGGAAGTCGATCTCGCTGCGGTAGCCGTCCTCGGCGCTGAACTCGATGTCACCCATCAGGTTGCGCGCAAAGCGCACCGCCAGCTTCGACTGCTCCAGCACCTCCTCGGGCGTCATGCGCAGCTTTTTCTCCATGTGCAGCGGGCTGGTGGCGATGAAGGTGTGGATGCGCCCGCGGTTGGCGCCCTTCAGTGCTTCGGCGGCACGCGCGATGTCGCGGTCGTTGGCGCGGCTGAGCGAGCAGATCGTCGAATCCTTGATCGCCTCGGCAATCGCCTTGACGCATTCGAAGTCGCCGTTGGACGACGCGGCAAAGCCGGCTTCGATCACGTCCACCTTCAGGCGCTCCAGCTGGCGCGCGATGCGCAGCTTCTCGTCGCGCGTCATGCTGGCGCCGGGCGACTGCTCGCCGTCGCGCAAGGTGGTGTCGAAAATGATCAATTTGTCGGTCATGGTTTGCTCCGTTTTTTGAAGTGGCTTGCGCTGGTGGGGCGTGCGCAAACCCGTGATTTGATATTGAATTGCGTCAGGCCGCGTCAGGCCGCGTCAGGCCCGCATTGTGCCTGCGCCGGGTCGTTGGCGGCGCGACCGGGCAAGCCGTATTCGCGCTCGTACAAGGCCAGCAGTTCGCCCGATGACAACTCGCCGCCTTGCACGTCCATCACCCGCTGCACGACCCGGCTAAACGCCTGCTGGCGCTCGCGCGTCATCGTCACGCCATGGTCGCGCTCCAGCAGATACGCCATGCCGCCCTTGCCGGACTGGCTGTTGACGCGGATCACCGCCTCGTAGCTGCGGCCCAGATCCTGTGGGTCGATGGGCAGGTAGGGTACTTCCCACAGGTCGCCCTCACGCCGCGCGGCAAAGCCTTTCTTGATCGCGTCCTGGTGCGTGCCCGAAAACGAGGTGTAGACCAGATCGCCCGCATACGGGTGGCGCGCGGGCACCGGCAATTGGTTGCAGTGCTCCACCGTGGTGCGAATGGCGTCGATGTTCGAAAAATCCAGCCCCGGATGCACGCCCTGCGTGTACAGGTTGAGCGCCACATTGACCAAGTCGAGGTTGCCTGTGCGCTCGCCATTGCCGAACAGACAGCCTTCGACGCGCTGGGCGCCCGCCATCAGCGCCAACTCGGCCGCCGCCGTGCCGGTGCCACGGTCGTTGTGCGGGTGAACCGAGAGCGTCAAATTCGGGTGCGCGGCCAGCGCGCGGCGCATCCACTCGATCTGGTCGGCAAACACGTTCGGCGTGGCGTTTTCGACCGTTGTCGGCAGATTCAGGATGATTTCGCGGCCCGCGCCCCAGGCGGCGATGGCCGTCTCGCAAGCCTTGAGCGACACCGGCAGCTCGGCGCTGGAAAAGGTCTCGGGCGAATACTGCAACACCCAATTCGTCTCGGGCATCGCATCGGTGAGTTGCTTGAGCAGCGTGATGTGCCGCTCGATCAAGGCCATGGTCTGGGTCACGTTCAGCCCGAACACCAGGCGCCGCCACACCGGCGCCACCGCGTTGTACACGTGCACGATGGCGCGGCGCGCGCCGGCCAGCGACTGGACCGTGCGCTCGATCATGTCCTCGCGCGCGGGGGTCATGACCTGAATCGTCACGTCATCGGGAACGCGCCCCTCCTCGATCAGCCGGCGCACGAAGTCGTATTCGATCTGCGACGAGGCGGGGAAGCCGACCTCGATCTCCTTGAAGCCGATCTGCAGCAGTTGCTCATACAGCCGCAGCTTGCGCGCCGCATCCATCGGCTCGGGCAGCGCCTGGTTGCCATCGCGCAGGTCGGTCGAGAGCCAGCGCGGCGGCTGCGTGATGGCCTGGTCGGGCCAGGTTCGGTCACGCAAGCCGATGGGCGCGACGGGCCGGTATTTGAGATGCGGTTGCTGGAGCATGGCGATGGTTTCCTTGTGGGAGTTCTGGAAAAAACACACCCGCAACCCGGATAAAAAACGGCCCGTTGCAGGGTGCAGACGGGCCGTGGATTCGTTGAGAAACGCAAAAAAATGAAGCGCGCGCTACTCCTCCCGCCCGTCAGGCGTTAGCAGTAGCGCTAGCGATTTCGCGTTCATGCCGAAAATCATAGCATGACTCAGGTCATGGGCGGGCGAGTGTGGGCGTCAGACGGCGAACGCTTCAATCGTGGTGCAGGCCACGCTCGTCCGGCTCGTCGGTCGACGTGCTGACGATGCTGACCTGGTGCCCCTTGGCACGGCGCCAGACATAGATGATGTACCCCGACACCGCGTAGCCCACGAACAGCACGAACAGCAGCGTGGCCGGCTCGATGCTGATGACGGCAATCACCAACGCGATGACCACCAGCACCACAAAGGGCACGCTGCGCCGGCCGCCAAAGTCCTTGAAGCTGTAATAAGGGATATTGGTGACCATGGTCAGGCCCGCGAACAGCGTCAGCGCGAAGGTCAACCAGGCGAAGTCGGCGCGCACCAGCCGCACGCCGCCGAACGATGACATGAGGGCCTTGAACAGCGGCACCTCGTGCGTCGCGTTGATCATGGCGCTGGTCAGCCAGATGAAGCCAGCCACCAGCGCGGCGGCGGCGGGCGATGGCAGACCCTGGAAATAGCGCCTGTCCACCACCGCCGTGTTGACGTTGAAGCGCGCCAGCCGCAGCGCCGCGCAGGCGCAGTAGACGAAGGCGGCGATCCAGCCCCATCGGCCCAGCGGACGCAGCGCCCATTCATACGCCAGCAGCGCGGGCGCGGCGCCAAAGCTGACCATGTCGGACAGCGAATCCATCTGCTCGCCAAAGGCGCTTTGCGTGCCGGTCATGCGCGCCACGCGACCGTCCAGGCTGTCGAGCACCATGGCGGCAAAGATGCCCGTGGTAGCCAGGTCAAAGCGACCATTCATGGCCATGACGATGCCGTAGAAGCCGCCAAACAGCGCCGCCAACGTGAACAAATTGGGCAGCACGTAGATGCCCTTGCGGCGCGGGCGGGCGGCGCGGGTCATGGCGGTCACCGGCGGCGAATGGGGGTTGTCGGAATCGGCATCCATGTAGTCGGGCCCAGTCAAGCAAATTCGGTCAGACGATGCTCATTGACATGCAGCAGGCGGTGAGTCAGGCGCCTATCCTGGGCCGCACTGGGTGACGCCTGCGGCCAATGCAGCCCACGATGGCGTCCAGTCACCCCACCCAGTTTAACGGCACGCGCGCGCAAAAAAGGCCACGCGGACGTGGCCTTCGAGCCTTGGGCGAACGCTGCTCAGTTGCGCGTCTGGTCGACCAGCTTGTTCTTGGCGATCCAGGGCATCATCGAACGCAGCTGGGCGCCCACTTTTTCGATGCTGTGATCGGCGGTGTTGCGGCGACGCGCGGTCATGCTCGGGTAGTTCAGGCGGCCTTCCTGAATGAACATCTTGGCGTAGTCGCCGTTTTGGATGCGCTTCAGGGCGTTGCGCATGGCCGCGCGGCTCTGCTCGTTGATGACTTCGGGGCCGGTCACATACTCGCCGTATTCAGCGTTGTTGCTGATCGAGTAGTTCATGTTGGCGATACCGCCTTCGTAGATCAGGTCGACGATCAGCTTCAGTTCGTGCAGGCACTCGAAATATGCCATCTCGGGCGCGTAGCCGGCTTCGGTCAGCGTCTCGTAGCCCATCTTGATCAGTTCGACCGCGCCGCCGCACAGCACGGCCTGCTCGCCGAACAGGTCGGTCTCGGTCTCTTCCTTGAAGTTGGTCTCGATGATGCCGGCCTTGCCGCCGCCGTTGGCCATGGCGTAGGACAGGGCCAGATCACGCGCCTTGCCCGATTTGTCCTGATGCACCGCCACCAGGTGCGGCACGCCGCCGCCCTGCGTGTAGGTGTTGCGCACGGTGTGGCCCGGCGCCTTGGGCGCGACCATCCACACGTCCAGGTCTTCACGCGGCACGACCTGGTTGTAGTGCACGTTGAAACCGTGCGCAAAGGCCAGCGAAGCGCCCTTCTTGATGTGGGGTTCTACGTTTTCGTTGTAGACCTGTGCAATCTGCTCGTCGGGCAGCAGGATCATGACCACGTCGGCGGCCTTGACCGCGTCGTTCACTTCCATCACGTTCAGGCCGGCCTTGCCGACCTTGTCCCAGCTGGCGCCGCCTTTGCGCAGGCCGACCACGACCTTCACGCCGCTGTCGTTCAGGTTCTGCGCGTGCGCATGGCCCTGCGAGCCATAGCCGATGATGGCGACGGTCTTGCCCTTGATGAGGGACAGGTCACAGTCTTTGTCGTAGAAAACTTTCACGTGGTTTCTCCTTGGATGATCCGGTTGCTATTTAAAAATGAGCTGCTTGCGCTGACTGGCCAAGCGCTGCGAGCTCAAAGCCTCAACAAACGCTCGCCACGGCCGATGCCGCTGGCGCCCGTGCGCACGGTTTCCAGAATCGCCGACTTGTCGATGGCGTTGAGGAAGGCGTCGTGCTTGCCCTGGTCGCCAGTCAGCTCGATGGTGTAGCTCTTGTCGGTGACGTCGATGATGTGGCCGCGGAAGATGTCGGTGGTGCGCTTGATCTCCTCGCGCTCCTTGCCGACGGCGCGCACTTTCACCATCATGTGCTCGCGCTCGATGTAGGCGCCTTCGGTCAGGTCGACCACCTTCACGACTTCGATCAGGCGGTTGAGGTGCTTGGTGATCTGCTCGATGGTTTCGTCGGAGCCGCGCGTCTGGATGGTCATGCGCGACAGGCTTTCGTCCTCGGTCGGCGCGACGATGAGCGATTCGATGTTGTAGCCACGGGCCGAAAACAGGCCCACCACGCGGGACAGCGCGCCCGCTTCGTTTTCAATCAGAACGGCAATGATGTGTTTCATTTCTCAGAGTCCTCTTCTCGCCGCCCTCCCCCGCAGCCGGTAAGCGGCGGGCTTGGCGGGCAATAGAATCTTCTATTATTTTGATAGCTACCGTCGCTTGACTGGCAAGCGCCGAAGCCGCTTTTTATCAAAGGTCTTCAGCCCCCAGCAGCATCTCCGTGATGCCCTTGCCGGCCTGCACCATGGGGAACACGTTTTCCGTCGGGTCGGTGCGGAAGTCCATGAACACGGTGCGGTCCTTGAGCTTGCGCGCCTCGCGCAGCGCCGGCTCCACATCCTGCGGGCGCTCGATCAGCATGCCGACGTGGCCATAGGCTTCGGCCAGCTTCACGAAGTTGGGCAGCGCGTCCATGTAGCTGTGGCTGTAGCGGCCGGAGTATTCGATCTCCTGCCACTGGCGCACCATGCCGAGGTAGCGGTTGTTGAGCGACAGGATCTTGATCGGCGTGTTGTACTGCAGGCAGGTGGACAGCTCCTGAATGCACATCTGCACCGAGCCCTCGCCCGTCACGCAATACACCTCGCTCTCGGGCTTGGCCAGCTTGATGCCCATGGCGTAGGGAATGCCCACGCCCATGGTGCCCAGGCCGCCCGAGTTGATCCAGCGGCGCGGCTCGTTGAATTTGTAGAACTGCGCGGCCCACATCTGGTGCTGGCCGACGTCGGACGTCACGTAGGCGTCGGCGTCCTTGGTCATGTCCCACAGGGTCTCGATGACTTTCTGCGGCTTGATGACGTCGGTGTTGGCGCGGTCGTACTTCAGGCAGTCGCGGCTGCGCCAGCCGTCGATTTGCTTCCACCAATCGGCCAGCGCGGCCTCGTCGGGCTTGGCCGTGCCTTCGCGGATCATGCCGATCATCTCGGTCAGCACGTCTTTCACGTCGCCGACGATGGGGATGTCGACGCGCACGCGCTTGGAAATGCTCGACGGATCGATGTCGATGTGGATGATCTTGCGCTCGTTCTGCGCGAAGTGCTTGGGGTTGCCGATCACGCGGTCGTCAAAGCGCGCGCCCACGGCCAGCAGCACGTCGCAGTTCTGCATGGCGTTGTTGGCTTCCCAGGTGCCGTGCATGCCCAGCATGCCGACAAAGCGCCGGTCGGTCGCCGGGAAAGCGCCCAGGCCCATCAGCGTGTTGGTGACCGGGTAGTTCAGCAGGTCCACCAGTTGGCGCAACTCCGGCGTGGCATTGGCCAGCAACACGCCGCCACCGGTGTAGATGTACGGGCGCTTGGCGTTCAGCAGCAACTGCAGCGCCTTGCGGATCTGGCCACCGTGGCCCTTTTTCACCGGGTTGTACGAGCGCATCTCCACCTTGTCCGGGTAGCCGGCATAGGTGGCCTTGTTGAACGACACGTCTTTCGGAATGTCGACCACCACCGGGCCGGGGCGGCCCGAGCGCGCGATGTGGAAGGCTTTTTTCATCACGTCGGCGATGTGGCGCGCGTCTTTCACCAGGAAGTTGTGCTTGACCACCGGGCGCGTGATGCCCACGGTGTCGCATTCCTGGAAGGCATCGAGGCCAATGGCGGCGGTGGGCACCTGGCCGGTGATGATCACCATCGGGATCGAATCCATGTACGCCGTGGCGATGCCGGTGACCGCATTGGTCACGCCGGGGCCGGAGGTGACCAGCGCCACGCCCACGTCGCCCGTGGCGCGCGCATAGCCATCGGCGGCGTGCACGGCCGCCTGCTCGTGGCGCACCAGCACGTGCTGGATGGTGTCTTGCTTGTAGAACGCGTCGTAGATGTGCAACACCGCGCCGCCGGGGTAGCCCCAGACGTACTTGACGTTTTCGGCCTGCAGGGCCTTGACGAGGATTTCAGCGCCGCGCAGTTCTTGCGTGTCACCTGCGGTGGATGCGGCGGCTGCCGACTTGATTTCGGCCTTGGAGATTTCCATGATGAGATGAACCTTTCGAGAATTTCTCTGACGAAAAACCTTGGGTGCCCCTTGCCAGCCCTTGTGAGGCCGCTTCAGGACTTGAGGCCACGCGCCATGGGCGAAATAGATTGCCTTGCGCCGGACGGTGACCCGTTTGCCTTTTTGACTGCGGTGCGCATTATCGCACTGCAACATGAGGCGCGTCGCCCCCCGCCGGCAAAAAAGTCACGCCCCGGCGATGCCATAATCGCCCCGCGCCGCGGCCTGCAAAGGCCGGGCGAGGTCATCGTCCCGACGCCCCAGCTTCATTCCAACCGCCCCTCGCGCGCGCCAACCTTGGCCACCGAACAAGAACTCTCCGACTTTCTCAAGAGCGTCGAGAAACGGGCGTTCAAACGCGCCGTGTACCATGTTCGCGACGACGACGCGGCGTTGGACATCGTGCAAGACAGCATGATGAAACTGGCCGAGCACTACGGCGACAAGCCCCCGGCCGAGTTGCCTTTGCTGTTCCAGCGCATCCTCTCCAACAGCACGCTGGACTGGTTCCGTCGCCAAAAAACGCGCAACGCCGTGTTCTCGAACATGAGCGATTTCGAGCCGGCCGATGGCGACGGCGAGTTCGACCTGCTGGAGGCCTTTGCCGGCGCCAGCGATTCCCAGCAGGTCGAAAGCGCCGAGGATTCAACCCGCCGCGCGCAAATCCTGCGCGCCATCGAAGTGCAGATTCAGGCGTTGCCCAACCGTCAACGCGAGGCATTTCTGATGCGTTACTGGGAGGAAATGGATGTTGCCGAAACGGCGGCGGCCATGGGGTGTTCCGAGGGCAGCGTCAAGACGCATTGCTCGCGCGCAGTCCAGGCGCTGGCCAAGGCATTGCGAGCCAGGGGAATCCTGCCATGAACACCAACTACAGTCATCTTCATCACGAAACCCTGCAAAACCGCTTTGGTTTGCGCGTGGCCGCCCGGCTGTCGAACGGCGCCGAGGCGCTGCCGCACGACATTGGCGAGCGCCTGCGCGTGGCGCGCGAGCAGGCGCTGGCCCGGCGCAAGCAACCCGCGGCGGTGGCGCATCGCCGCGTTGCCAGCGCGGTGTCGCGCAACGGCAGCAGCGCCACGTTGAGCTTCGGCGACGATGGCCTCGGTTTCTGGGGCCGCATGGCCTCGGCCGCCTTGGTGCTGGTGATGGCGGCGGGCCTGGTGGTTATCAACGTCACCCAGACCGACAACCGCACGCTCGAAGTAGCCAACGTTGACGCGGCGCTGCTGACCGACGATCTGCCGCCCGAGGCCTATGCCGACCCCGGCTTTCTGCAGTACCTGAAGGCAGGTTCGGCGGGCAGCAACGCGCCGGCGGGCCGATAACCCGCCCGTCCACCCGTCACCTGCCCCGGCCTGATGCGTCTGCCGCCAGCCCTCCTCGTTGCACTGACTGCGTCGGTGCTGGGGCCGGCGCACGCCCAGGATCTGGCCGGTAGCCTGACGTTGGCCCAGGCCGCCGGCCAGATCGAATGGCGCAGCCTGAACGCCGAGCGCCGTGCCGCGCTGCAGCCGCTCGAAAAGCTCTGGTCCAGCATCAACGCCGACCAGCAGCGCAAATGGGTCGCGCTGAGCCAGAACTACAGCCGAATGTCGCCTGACGAGCGCGCCACGCTGCAAAGCCGGATGGCCGAATGGGTCAACCTGACGCCGGCGCAGCGCACGCAGGCACGCCTCAACTTTGGCGAGGTGCGTCAGGTGCCGGCCGACGAAAAGCGCGCCAAGTGGGAGGAGTACCAGGCCCTGCCCGCCGAACAGCGCGAACGGCTGGCCAACGACCGCCCCGCCCTCTCGACCGGCGCCGCGCCGGCGCTGCGGCCCGCGCCGGCCGACCGTCTGCTTCGATCGGCGCGCCCGCCGGTGCCAGTGACAGTGCCGCCGGCCGCGCCCGCCGCCGACGCTGCGCTGCGCTTGCCCCCGGTGAATCGCAATACACTCCTGCCACAGCCGCTGCAACCCGTGGTGCCCGAATCGCGCTGAGCCGGCACGCCGCGCCCGCTGGCCGCGGGTTGCCGGTGGTTCCCAAGCCCTGATGCATGAATTCGTCCGCAGCCGCCCCGGCCTCCGCCGCCGCCCCTGAACCGCTGTCGCTGCGCGCGCCCTCGCTGCGTCGGCGCATGGCCAGCTGGCTGTACGAAGGCACGCTGATGTTCGGCATGGTGGTGTTGCCGGGCCTGCTGTTCGGCATCGCGACCAACACGCGGCATGCACTGGACAACCGCCACGGCCTGCAGGCGGTGGTGTTCGGCGTGCTGGCGATCTATTTCGTCTACTTCTGGTGCAAGGGGCAGACGCTGCCCATGAAGACCTGGCACATCCGCATCGTCGACCGCGCGGGCCAGCCCCTGAGGTGGCCGCGCGCGCTGTGGCGCTACCTGCTGATGTGGCTGTGGTTCTTGCCGCCGCTGGCGGCCATGGCGCCGTTCAAGCTGTCCGGCGGCGAGGTCGCGGTGCTGCTGGTGGGGTGGGTGGCGGTGTGGGCGCTGCTCAGCCGCTTTCATCCGCAGCAGCAGTTCTGGCACGACGCCTGGGCCGGTACGCGGCTGATCGACGTGCAGCCCGACCTTGCGCGGCGCCGCCGGTAAAACGCACCCATGCCGCCCGTCATTGCACGGCCCGACAATCGCGGCATGAATTCGCAAACTCCCCTCCCCGACGCGGCGGTCAACCCGCAGAAAAGCCGCACCGGCTTGTCCCGCATCTGGCACGCCACGGGTTATTCCATCGAAGGGCTGAAGGCCGGCTGGGGCGAAACCGCCTTTCGGCAAGAAGCCATCGCCGCCGCCGTGCTGCTGCCTGCGTCGTTCTGGCTGGGACGCCACTGGACGGAAACCGCGCTGCTGGCCGGTGCGGTGCTGTTCGTGATGATCGTGGAACTGCTCAATACCGGGATCGAAACCGCCATCGACCGCATCGGCCCCGAGTGGCACGACCTGTCCAAGCGCGCCAAGGACATGGGATCGGCCGCCGTGCTGCTCAGCCTGCTGCTGGCCGGCGGCATCTGGCTGGCGGCGCTTTACGCTCGCTTCTTCACATGAACGCCATCAACTGCACCGCCCCCGCCTTTTCCGTCTGCGTCTATTGCGGCTCGCGTCCGGGGGCCGACCCGGCCTTTGTCGACGTGGCGCGGCAGGTGGGCGACTGGATTGGCCGCCACGGCGGGCAACTGGTCTATGGCGGCGGCCGCGCCGGGCTGATGGGCGTGGTGGCCGACGCCACGCTGGCCGCGGGGGGCAGCGTGGTTGGCGTGATTCCGCGCGCGCTGGTCGAACGCGAACACGCGCACCGCGGCTGCACCGAATTGATCGTGGTCGAGACGATGCACGAGCGCAAGCGCATCATGGCCGAGCGCTCCAACGCCTTCCTGGCGCTGCCCGGCGGCATCGGCACGTTCGAGGAATTCTTCGAGGCCTGGACCTGGCGCCAGCTCGGCTATCACGACAAGCCGATCGGCCTGCTCAACCAGGCCGGCTATTACGACGCCATGCTGGCCTTTATGCGCCACAGCGTGGCCAGCGGCTTCATGGGTGCGGCACAGATGGCGCTGATCGAAGTGGGCGACGACTGGCACACGCTGCTGCAGACGCTGGTGCGCGAAGCCGCTTACCCAGCGCCTACGCGGCTCGACAAGATCTGACCGCCAGCGCTTGGCGCACAAAGAAAAAACCGCGTCGGACCGAAGTCCAGCGCGGTTTTTTTTACAGGTGAACAGCGGGTGGCTTACCAGCGGTAGTTGGCGCGCGTTTCCCAGTCGTTCAGCTGCTTTTCGGCCTCGTCCTTGGCGATGCCGTAACGCTCTTGCATCTTGCCGACCATCTGGTCGCGCTTGCCGGCGATCACGTCCAGGTCGTCGTCGGTGAGCTTGCCCCACTGCTCCTTGACCTTGCCCTTGAATTGCTTCCAGTTGCCGGCGATGGTGTCTTCGTTCATGTCGGTTGCTCCTTTGATGGATGGCTCTGATGGGTTGGTTACCGCAAGTGCCTTCGTACCGTGACGAAAGCGTGTGTGTCTTGCGATGACTCCACTGTAGGCAAGGCCCGGCGCGAGCGCAGTAGGCGCGGGCACCCGCGCTGCGTCAGCACAGGACTACCCGCACGCGGGCGTGGTCCGACACGTCGCCCGCTCAGGCCGCGGGCAAGAACAGCTGCTGCAGATCGCTCAGAAAATCGAAGCCGCGCGCCGTGGGCGTGAACACCACCCCGTCTTGTGCCAGCCAGCCAGATTGCTCTGCTTTTTGCAGCGCGTCGCCCAGGCTGCTCGGCGGCAGGCCGGTCTTTTCCATGTAGTCCTGCAGCGTGAAGCCGTCCTTCAGGCGCAGCGCGTTCAGCATGTATTCGAACGGCAGGTCGCGCCGCGCGACTTCATGCGCCTGCGCCACGGCGTCGCCCTCCAGCGCCTTGCTCATGTACAGGTCGGGCTGGCGATGGCGCACCTGCCGCACGATGCGATGCGGAAAGCTCAGCTTGCCGTGCGCGCCCGCGCCCAGGCCCAGATAGTCGCCAAACTGCCAGTAGTTCAGGTTGTGCACGCAACGGTGTCCGGCGCGCGCATAGGCCGACACTTCATAGCGCTCCAGCCCTGCCTGCGCGGTTGCCAGGGTGATGTGGTCCAGCATGTCCCACGCGCTGTCCTCGTCGGGCAGGCGCGGCGGGAACTTGGCGAACACGGTGTTGGGCTCCACGGTCAGGTGGTAGAGCGACAGGTGCGGCGGCCTGAACGCCAGCGCCGTCTGCAGATCGCGCACCAGATCGGGCAGGGTCTGGCCGGGCAAGGCGTACATCAGGTCGAGGTTGAAGGTGTCGAACGCGCGCGCCGCCTCCTCCACCGCCGCGCGCGCCTGCGCCGCGTCGTGCACGCGGCCAATGGCCTTCAGGTGCCGGTCGTCGAAGCTCTGCACGCCGATGGACAGGCGCGTGACACCCGCAGCGCGAAACGCCGCAAAGCGCTCGCGCTCGAAGGTGCCGGGGTTGGCCTCCAGCGTCACCTCGCACGCGGGCGCCAGAGGCAGGCGCGCCCGCACGCCCGCAATCAGCCGGTCGATCTGCTGCGGCTCGAACAGGCTGGGCGTGCCGCCGCCGATGAACACGCTGTGCACCTGACGCCCCCACACCAGCGGCAGACTGGCCTCCAGGTCGGCCATCAGCGCGTCGACGTAGCGCGCCTGCTGCGCCAGCGCGTCGGCTTCCGGGCGCCGCTCGTGCGAATTGAAGTCGCAGTACGGGCACTTCTTCAGGCACCAGGGCAGGTGCACGTACAGCGACAGCGGGGGCAGCTCCGGCAGTTGCAGCGTGCCGGGGCGCAGGTAGTGGGCGACCTCGTTCACAGCCAGCGTTCGCGCATCAGTTGCACCATCTGCGCGGCGGCGCGGCCACGGTGGCTGTGCGCGTTCTTCACGTCGGGCGGCAGTTCGGCAAAGGTCTGGCCGAATTCGGGGATGAACATCACCGGGTCAAAGCCGAAGCCGCCGCTGCCGCGCCGCTCGCGCGCGATCTCGCCCACCACCCGGCCGACGGCGATCAGCGGCTCGGGGTCGTCCGCCGAGCGCAGCGCCACCAGCGTGCTGACCATGGCGGCGCAGCGCTGGTCGATGTGCTGCATCTGCTCGAGCAGCGCGCGCACGTTGTTGGCGTCGCCCTTTTCGTAGCCGAACTGCGTCGCGTAGTAAGCGGTATCCACGCCCGGCAGGCCGCCAAAGGCGTCGACGCACAGGCCGGCATCGTCGGCCAGCGCCGGCAGGCCTGAAGCGGCGGCGGCGTGGCGCGCCTTGGCCAGCGCGTTTTCGATGAAGGTGCGAAACGGCTCCTCGGCCTCGCCGATGCCCAGGTCGGCTTGGCGCAGCAGGTTCATGCCCAGCGGCGCCAGCATGGCCTGCAGTTCTGCCAGCTTGCCGGCATTGTTGGATGCGAGAACGATCTTCATGCTAAAAAAAGGCTCCAGCGCCCGTCTGACAAGCGCAAGCAGCTATCATTTTGATAGAGCGACGCGCTGCATGGCGGTCAGCTCGCCAATGCCCTTTTCGGCCAGCCGCAGCAGCTGGTCCATCTCGGCGCGCGAAAATGCCGCGCCTTCGGCCGTGCCCTGCACTTCGACGTAGTGGCCGGCGCCGGTCATCACCACGTTCATGTCGGTGTCGCAGGCCGAATCCTCGCGGTAGTCCAAGTCGAGCACCGGCACGCCGCGCACGATGCCGACCGAGATGGCAGCCACCGGGTGCAGGATGGGCGATTCGGTGATGGTGCCGCGCGACAGCAGCCACGTCACCGCATCGTGCGCGGCCACGTAGGCGCCCGTGATGCTGGCGGTGCGCGTGCCGCCGTCGGCCTGGATCACGTCGCAGTCGAGGTGAATGGTGCGTTCGCCCAGCTTGCGCAGGTCGAACACCGCGCGCAGGCTGCGGCCGATGAGGCGCTGGATCTCCTGCGTGCGGCCGCTTTGCTTGCCGCGCGCGGCTTCGCGGTCGCCGCGGGTGTGGGTGGCGCGCGGCAGCATGCCGTATTCGGCCGTCACCCAGCCTTCGCCGCTGCCGCGCTTGTGGGGCGGCACTTTCTCTTCGACCGACGCGGTGCACAGCACCTTGGTCTGCCCAAACTCGATGAGGACCGAGCCCTCGGCGTGCACGGTGTAGCCGCGCGTGATGGTGACAGGGCGCAGCGCGTCGGCCGCGCGATCAACCCGAAGTGAAAGGGAGTCGCTCATAACTATGCAAGTGTCCATTTAAAAAGGCCGCGGAGCAGGCCATGCGGGAACGCCGTGGAACGGGCTTGGCCCGGCCACTGGCGTTGTCCCTTGGGGGAGGCGCGCAGCGCCTCAGGGGGGCATTTTCTTCGTGCGCTGGATGGCGTCGTTGATTTCGGCAATGGAGCGTTCGATGGCGTCTTCGTCCATGTCTTCCAGCAACGGGTCTAAATGGCCCGCCAGGATGGTGGAGGCGAAAACGTCGTCGCTCATCAGCCCGGTTTCGGTGAAGCCGCTGCGCGGCGCGCCCGCATTGGCCGGTGTTTCCCACTCGAACGCCAGCACCGTGACGTTGTCGGAGCGTTCGCCGGCGGCCTGCAGCGCGGCGTCGACCAGCGCCGGCACGGCACGTGCCACCGGCTGTGTGCCCAGTGCGTGCACGATTTGCTCGTCCGGCAAACTGCCCCACAGGCCGTCGGAGCAGAGCAACACCTTGTCGCCCTCGGTCAGCCGCAGCGGTCCGCCGGTGTCGAAAACCGGCCGCAACGTCGAGCCCAGGCAGGTGTACAGCACGTGGCGGTTGACGCCCTCGGGCGCGCCGCCGCCGCGCGTTTGCGCCTCGATGAACGAGTGGTCGCGCGTGCGCGTCAGCAGGGTGCCGCCGCGCACCACGTACAGGCGCGAATCGCCGCAGCTGACCCAGTGCAGCTCGCCCGACTGCACCACGCCCGCCACCAGCGTGGTGCGGGGCGTGTCGATCAAGCCCTGCCCGCTGGCGTAACGGATGATCTGGTGGTGCGCCGACAACAGCGCCGAACCCAAAAACGCCGACGGCGCGGGCAGCCGGGGCCGGGCTTCGCGCTGAAACAGCGACGACAGCGCCTGCAGCGCGATCTGCGCCGCCACATCGCCTTGGGGGTGTCCACCCATGCCATCGGCCAGCACGAACAGCCCTGCCTCGCGGGTGTAGCAATAACCCATGCGGTCTTCGTTTTTCTGGCGACCACCCAGGCGGCTGAGCTGGAATACGGAAAATTTCATGCAATAGCCCTTGCGCGCACGGCGGCGTGGCAGACCGAAGCGAACGATGGCGGCAGGGTCACTTCAGCCTGGCCCCCAGGCGCGTGGCCCGCTGCAGGCTTTTCTTGGTGTCGTTCAGCACGTTGTCGAACTGCAGCCGCACCTTGTCGCCCACCGACAGCCGGGTGTATTGGCGCTCGCCCTCGCGGCTCAGTTCCTTCTGCAACGCAAACACCGACTGCGGGCGCGACAGCGGGTCGAGCGACATGCACCATTCGACCACTTCGATCAGGTTGTCCGAATACACGCCGCGCAGGCGGGTCAGCGCGAGCGACAGGCGGTCTTTCTCCAGCCGCTGCGGAGCGTCGTTGGGCGGATAGCCCTGCATGCACGAATAGATGCAGGCGCCGATGGCGTAGATGTCCGTCCACGGCCCCATGGCCGAATCGCGGCGGTACATCTCGGGCGCGGCGAAGCCGGGGGTGTACATGGGACGGGTGAAGTCGCCCTCCTTGTTGAGCACCTCGCGCGCGGCGCCGAAGTCGAGCATCACCGCCTTGTTGTCATCGGTGATGAAGATGTTGGCCGGCTTCAGGTCCAGGTGCAGCATCTTGTGCTGGTGCACGATGCGCAGCCCGCGCAGGATTTCGTCGAACAGCGAGCGGATGGTGGATTCGCGGAACACCTTGGCCTTCTTCAGGTCGCGCGCGGTGACGATGAAGTCCTGCAGGGTCGCACCCTCCAGGTAGTTCATCACCATGTACACCGTCTCGTGCTGGCGGAAGAAGTTGAGCACGCTCACTACCGAGGGGTGCGAGATCTGCGCCAGCGAACGGCCTTCCTCGAAGAAGCTCTTGAGCCCCAGGCGGTAAAGCGACAGCTTTTCGGGCGCCACCCGCGGCACCAGCTCGCCCGGCAACCGCATGGCCAGGGCCGATGGCAGGTATTCCTTGATCGCCACCTGCTGGCCGTCGGCGTCGACAGCCAGGTAAACGACACCGAACCCCCCCGACGAAATCCGGCGCACCACGCGGTACCCGCCGATTCCGGTGTCGGGCGGCAGCGGTGCTGGCTTGGGCTTTGACATAATTTGCGGCAACCGGATCGGCCCGGGCGAAACTGTCTGCGCGCCGATCAACCACACCAACCGCCCCGTCCGTTTCGCACCGGAATTGCAGAATGTCAGTTTACAGTATGACCGGGTACGCCAGCGGCCAATGCGGGCCTGCCGGCCCCGCGGTGGATGGCGCGGCGAGCAAGCCTTCGACGGCGCGATTGGGGCTGGAATTGCGCTCGGTCAACAGCCGGTTTCTCGACCTTGGCTTTCGCCTGTCGGACGAGCTGCGCCAGCACGAACCCGCCCTGCGCGACTTGCTGGGCCGGCGCCTCAAGCGCGGCAAGGTCGAATTGCGCGCCTATCTGAACCACCCCGCCAGCGGCGCGCTGGGCGACCCGCCGGCGCGCCTGCTGCAACGGCTGGCCACGGTGCAGGATCAGGTGCGCGCCTGGCTGCCCGAAGCTGCCCCGCTGTCGGTGGCCGACGTGCTGCGCGTGACCAGCGGCGCCGAACCCACCGACGACGAAGGCATCGCCGAAGCGCTGCTGGCGCTGGCGCGCAACGTGCTCGACGACTTTGTCGCCGCTCGCCGGCGCGAAGGCGAGCGCCTGGCCGCGCTGATTCGCGAGCGCGTGGCGCAGCTGCGCGACCTGGCCCGCGCCGCCGAGCCGCTGGTGCCGCGCGCGGTGGAAGCGCAGAAGCAGCGCTTCGTGGCCCGCTGGAACGAGGCGCTGGCCGGCAGCGACGGCCAGATCAGCCCCGCCGCCGCGCAAGAGCGCGCCTTGGCCGAGGCCACGGCGTTTGCCATCCGCATCGACGTGGCCGAGGAACTGGGCCGGCTGGCCGCCCACCTGGACGAGATCGAAGCGGTGCTGGCCAAGGGCGGCGAAGCCGGCAAGCGGCTCGACTTCCTGATTCAGGAGCTGCACCGCGAGGCCAACACGCTGGGCAGCAAGTCGGCCGCGCTGGAGCTGACGCGCATCTCGGTCGACATGAAGGTGCTGATCGAGCAGATGCGCGAGCAGGTGCAGAACTTAGAGTAAGGTCCTAGGGAGGCACATGCCACCCTAAATCGATGCCCTAAGCCGTTGATTTCCAATGGAAAGTTCTTCCAAGAGGTAACACACCGTCCCAGACAGGCGCATGCTTTCTGGCGGGTTTTTTGGCGGGTTCGTGGGGGGTTCGTTGGCGGGTTCGGAATTCCGAATCCATCTTTCGCAACCCTCCAGATCGCCAACCCGCCATCCACTTCTGGAGGCCGCATCATGTCTGGGTTGACACAAAATGTTTCAGATAGAACGCTGCGCGCTTGGCTGACCGCCGGGCCCGTGGACAAGGGGATCGGTGGCGGACTGATCTTCTTTGCGAGAGAGTCATCCGCACGCCAGGGGCAAGCCACCTGGATCCTTCGATACCGAATCGCCACACGGCGACACGAGAAGGTGTTGGGGCGATACCCCGACATCTCACTGAAAGACGCGCGAGAACTTGCTCGCCGCGACCGGGCGCTGATCCAGCAAGGGGTCGACGTCAACGCCAAGAAGCGCCAGGAGAAGCTCAAGGCCCTTCAGATGGAGGACGTCAAGGGGCTGGGCCAGATCTGGTACGAAAGGCACATCCTCGGGAAGATCAAGAACCCGCAGGTCGTCGAGCGCGTGCTGCGCCGCCACATCTATCCCGTGATCGGCAAGCTCGCCATTGACGAAGTTCGGCCTCATCACATCGACGCGGTTCTCGCGAAAATCGTCGAGGCGGGTGCCCCGACCGTGGCCAACGACGCGATGCGGTACTTGTTTCGCATGTTCCACTACGGCGCCAAGCGCAAATGGACGGATGCGAACCCGGTCGCCGGCTTCGACCTGTCAGACGCGGGAGGAACCGAAACACCCCGAGACCGCTTCTTGAGCTACGAGGAACTGATGTCGCTCGCTCGGGACATGCGCGAAACGCCGAACTTTGGGCGCATCAATGAGCTCGCCGTCTGGCTTCTGCTGGCACTTTGCGTTCGCAAAATGGAACTGCTGTCTGCCAGGGTGACGGATTTTGACCTTGAACGAGGTGTGTGGAGGCTGCTCCCCAATCGGACCAAGACCAAGTCGTACATCGAAATCCCGCTGTCGCTGCAGGTCGTCGAATGGCTCAAGGAAGTGATCGTCTTCGCGTGCGGCAGTCAGCACCTGTTCCCAGCGCGCCGTCTCGTTCGAAAGAGAAACGGAGTCGCCTGCAAAAACCGCTTTGAACACATCAGCCCAGACACACTCAACGTCGCGCTGAAAAGGCTGCCCATGGACGACGTCGAGCATTTCACGGTGCACGACATGCGACGAACCGCCCGCACCCAGTTGAGCGCACTGGGTGTCGACCCCTTTGTCGCCGAGCGGGCCTTGAATCACAAGTTGCCTGGAAGGCAAGCGGTCTACGACAAGCACGACTACTTTGTCGAAAGGAAGAAGGCGCTGCATCGATGGGGTGAGATGCTGGGCGCGATCAGCAGGGGACAGCCGGTTCACTTCCCCACGGACGCCGTCGAGTTGATGAAGAAGGAACCGGAGCAAAGCGCACTTGTCTATGCACCAAGGCAGTTGCCGCATGCGTTCGTCATGAGGGCAGCAGCCAACGAGTAGGAGACCGGCGACTTCACGCCGTCCACGATTCCGGCGGCGGACCGTGGATATCGGCGTGAGTCAGGCACCACCGGCCAAGCCGGTGGCTTGATGTTGGAATCCCTCAAAGGGCGCGGGAGATCGGCGCCTAAAGGCGCAGCACCCCGCAGCGCTTGCACCGTCCGGAGCCGCGAAGACACAACCCATCTCGGCGGGTAGTACTCTTCACCCGGCGGCTTCTTTCCTTGGTCGGCAAGAGGCAGCCCCGACCGCACCACTCGGTCAAACCTCTGCGAGTCCCTCGGCAGAGCCGGGGGCTTGCTTTATGAGTCACTACCCGCCATCGCTTCGGTGCCGGGACAGTAACAGTGGACTGACACCTACAGCGCTTTCACCGCGCCGAGCTTCGCATGCGTGTCACCCCAGTTGCACCGGATGCGCAGCCGCGCAACGCCAGCGCTTGCACCCCAGACATCGCCGCTCGCGCGCAGTGCGGGCGTGTCCCCCTCCCCTGCAACTCGAACGCCCTGGGCAGGCCTTGGCAACTCTGGACGCAGGTGCCAAGCCCCTTCCAACGCAGTCGTAGGAGCAGGAGCAACCGCAGGTCGGTCGACCCTCGCTCAAGCCGAAATCCCCAGGCGCTGGAGGAGCGCAATCGTCACCTTCTTCGAAGGAAGAGCTTCGGCTGCCGCCTTCACTTCTGCCATCCGTTGAACGAGCCGGGACCGGTAGGCCGCGTGATCAGCCCCCGATCGCTTCAGAGACGCCAAGAGAGCTTCCATGATGTAGTTTCTCAGGCGAATCTCAGCGCCGGCTGCAAAGCCGGCGGAAGACATCGCTGTTCCGACCAGTCGTTCCACATCAAGCTGCACCTGCACGTTCTCGCAAAGGCCATCGAGATTGAGGTCCACGTAGAACACAGGCGTCCCGTTCTCGATGTGCCAGAAGTCGGTTTGAATGAAGCGCCCCAGTTCCACGCTTCCCGGCCCAAAGATCCGCCAAACCCCGGAGTTGTGTCGACGCGCAGTGCCAGACCCGATGACGTGCATGTTCAGCCTCCAGGAGCCCGCGCGATGCGCACAAGCAGGGTTTCAACCACGGACTCCGACTTGCCGTCACTTGTGAAGAACTCAAGCTTGGCGCCCTCTGTCGAAGGGATGCTTTTGGTGCCGGCCTCTGTGAAGGACACCTGCAGGGCCGTTGCTCCTGTCGGCTTCAAGACTGCAGCCTGACCGTGCAAAGTCACCTTGCTGACCTTGTTGAGGTTCTTGCCCTGAATGTGAATGTCGAACGCCGCTGGAACGGAAAAGTGCAGACTTGGACTCACCTTCTCGATGACCACTTTGTTCGGATCCGCAACGGCTTCAGCCTTCTTGGGCTTGCAATCGTCACCCGAGGGTGTCGCAACGTAGACCAACTCTCCCGCGCCTGCGCCTCTCGCGCTGTCGACGATGGGGTGTTCGTGGCTGCCATACGAGGTGATGACCCTCAGAACCATCTCACGGTCGAGTTTGCCCGAGAGTGGAGAAATCGCTGGGACGCTGAGCAGGATGCCCGCCATGTCGGGCGCGATTCTGATGGCGCTACCTTCCAACAGTTGACCAAGAACCATGACTTTGTCGGTACGCCAGACATTACGTCCCGACACAAGCAGGGTCGATGCTCCACATGCGTTCACTGGCCCGCCCTTGACCGCCTCGATCCGTACAACCCGATCGCTGCTGCCCGTCAGCTGATTCGTGAACCAGTCAAGATCGGGCGAGCGGCGCTGCATCGGAACCTCGATCGTGGACTGCTTGCGCCCACCAGCATCTAGGCTGCCATCGGCCAGTTCGTGCGGCGAAGGTCCCCACAGCGTGGTGACCTTGAGCTTCAATGTCGGCCACCACGAGGGAATCGACATGTCCACCGAAAGATCGTAGGGTTTGATCATCTGCTCCACCCCAATACGGCCTTCAGGCTCAATAACCGTTCGAGGGCCGAGCACCCATCCGAAGGTCTGCTTGCTCGCAACTGCGTAGCCGACCACGGACGGAACGCGCTCAAGCGTCGTTGCACGGCCCATCGCCTGCCTTGAATAGCCCAAGGCCGCCTCGGCGGCCCGGTCGGAGGCCGGCGAGGCGGTGGCGATCGATGCGGCAAGGGCGAGGCTGTTAGCCGACCGCGCCACAGTGGACATCTGCTGAACCTGCTCGCGGGGCCCGACCTCATAGACCCGAGCTCGATCGGTCTGCGCGGCCGTCTGCAGCCTCTGCATCAGGGGTCCCCATGCCATGTTCGGCGCATCAACCTGCAAGGCGCTCGCCGTCCTTTCGCAGCCAGGAATCGACCCGAGCGCTGCCTGGAGCGACAGCAGATACTCTCTGGCTGCCTCGTGTTCCTGTTCCACCTGAGCTGCGTAAGTGCCACCATCACCCAATGCTGCGAGCCAAGGCTCCATCTTCCGGATGTACTGATGTGTCAACACGCGCGTGCGTGCGTAGTGCCTCTGTTCCAGGAGCAACTTCCGCTCTTGTCCCGCAGTGGAGTGCAGGTTCTCCGGTAGTGAGCCGCTACACAAAGATTCCAGCACCTGCCTCGAGGGACCGGCAGGATCCAGACGCCATGAGTCAATCAAGCCCTGGGACTGCCCGAGGTCCTTGCCTCGGCTCTCCTCGGCATCCGCAAAGTCTTGGACCAGCCCGCCGATGGATCCGGTAGGGGCTGCCGTCGGAACAGCGACCTCGTACCCCCCTGCGGTGATGATCGCCAAGACGCGTGCACGCTGGAGGGCCCGTGCCGTCGATCTCTGTGTGAACTTGCCATCTGCCCCCCGCGCGGATGGACCGAGGTTGACGTAGTCAAGCCATTCGGACAAAAAGCGCGACTTGGCTTCGTCGTCGAAGGTGGAGGGATCGACCTTGACCTGCACCACACCCAGCAACTTCGGATGTGCCGGATCTGGAACGACGGTGGCCTGCAGGTTCACGCGCATCAGGGCCGCGCTGCCGCGATCATGGAGTTCGTCCAGCGCCCTGGCATTTCGTTCGGCGTACAGCAGGTTCCGGTAGGCCTGCCGGTCGCGGAACTCATCAAACGGGTTGGCGGTGACCGAGGTAGGTGCCACAGGGCGAGCTTCCGCAGCCAACTGTGCAGTCAGGGCCGTCAGCCTCGCATCCAGCCGCGTCAACGCTGTTTCAACCGACGGAGCCGCAACCCCGCCAGCAAGCGAACCGGGCACATCCGTTGTCAGCTTGCCCAAGTCGGAATTGACTGGCTCAGTCTGCGTGGGCAATGCGGCGCGAATCAGTTCGGCGTCCTTGAGAAGCTGGACATACTGAATTTGACGGCGCAGTAGAGCGATCTCCTGCTCAATGGCATTCCGGTCCTGTGCTTGCCGAAAGTTTTGGCCCGCAGCCGGATCACGTGTCTGTCCGAATGCCGCGGTGACGGCGGATAGGGTCTCTGTCTCCCGCATCGCGTCCGGTTTGAACGTTACTGTGTCTGCCCCTTCGATCAGCTTGTCCAAAAAGGCCAACTCCCGGGCTCTTTCGTTGATCAGCGCCTCACGGCTGTAGACCTTTGGGTCCGACACTGTGATCGTCCCGGCCGCTGACACGACCGCGGGGTCATAACGTGCTGACTGCGAAAACGGTGTCGAACAGCCGACCAGAATCATGCTCCCGGCTGCCAGGGCGGCGACGGTACGCGGCGAACCAAGTTGCCTGGCTGGTCTCCAGCCACGCGATGACGGTGCGGCCTCGCCTGCGACGAGCGCTGCGCCCGTTGGAGGAGATTGATCCGTCAGGCAAATCTCTGTGTCAGGCACACGTTCGTGCGCCGGTGCATTTCCCATGTCGCGCCCTCCTCCAAAAGCGTTGGCTCGCCAATGATCAGTACGTTCTTCGTAGTCGCCGTGAAGTCAGTCTAAGAGTATTGAGATGTAACGACAATGACTGAACGGGGGATCGGGCAGGCGGATGGACTCCCCCTGGGACAGGTTTGACACGTCGAGAGAAGCGCACGGCCTGCAGCGAGATCTGTCATCAAGACGCGATTTTCCGCCTGGGACCAACGTCGGCCCCGGGCGATCGTTGCAACCGGCAGGCGAAGGATTCAGGCCGATGGGCGACCTGATTTGCGGAGGATGGCTCAGGACAATCTGGGGCGATCACATTTGTGCCGCAGGGCGCATTGGCGGCATGCCGCCTCGGACGTGGCGTAGGCCGGCCGAAGCTGCCCGTCGAGAATGCCCTTGCGGCGCCGGCGGAGGTCGGCTATCTCGTTCAAATCAAGCAGATGCACACGGTGCGAACGAAGGCGGCCGGCAGTATCCAGCACCGAAACGAAGGCGTAGGGTTCTACGCTGGCGCCAGTTTGCGCAGCTACTGCGAGCCGCTGGACGGACAGTTGGATGATGTCGGTCAGGTACGGACGATCCCGACGTCGGGTCTTGAGCTCCACCAGGACCAGAGCACCGTCCGGCAACCGATAGACACGATCCACCTTAGGGCAATGCTGAAAAAGTCCCCGCTGTAGCTGCAGGCTGGGTAAATTACGGGGCCATGAAGCAGCAGACCCTTGCCATGGCAGCCGACGCACAGTCGGGTTTTGAACAACATCGCAAGCCCACGCGGCGCGACGAGTTCCTCAAGACCATGGATGCGCTGGTGCCCTGGGCTGCGCTGTGCGAAGAAATCGCACCGCAC
>JAKOYD010000077.1 GCA_029780695.1 Pseudomonadota bacterium | reverse complement strand
TGTGGCGGGTTGCCGGCGCATCAACCCTGCGGCGTGCCGGCCTTGTCTTCTGCCACAGGGTCAGCTGCCCGCCACCACGTCCCGCGCCGCAAACCGCACGCTGAAGCGCGCGCCGGGCGGGGTCTGGCCAGGGCGCGCGTCTTCGAGCGTGACCTCGGCATCGTGCTTGCTGGCAATCTCCAGCACGATGGGCAGGCCCAGGCCGGAGCCGTCGGCCTCGCTGCCCAGGGCGCGGTAGAACGGCTGGAACACCAGCTCGCGCTCGGCCTCGGGCACGCCGGGGCCGGAGTCTTCGACCTGCAGCAGCAGCACATGGCCGACGGTGTCGGCCAGCACGCGGGCGGTGACCACGCCGGGTTTGTCGGGCGTGGAGGGGGTGTAGTTGATGGCGTTGTCCACCAGGTTGCGCACCAGCTCCTTGAGCAGCGTGGGGTTGCCGTCGATCAGCACGCCCGGCGATCCCGGCTCGGCACCGTCGTAGCCCAGGTCGATGTGCTTGTCCAGCGCGCGGGGCACGGAGTCGCGCACCACCTCGATCACCAGGCGCGCCAGGTCGCAGGGCTGGCGGGCAATGCCCACGCCGCTGCCCTCGGCCCGGGCCAGCGCCAGCAGCTGGTTGACGGTGTGTGTGGCGCGGATGCTGGAGCGCCCGATCTGCTGCAGCGAGCGCTTGAGCTCCTCGGTGCTGGTGCCTTCGCGCTGGGCCAGGTCGGCCTGCATGCGCAGGCCCGCCAGCGGGGTCTTGAGCTGGTGGGCGGCGTCGGCCAGAAAGCGCTTTTGGGTGGCCAGCGAATCGTTCAGGCGCGTGAGCAGGTCGTTGACGGACGACACCAGCGGCGCCACTTCGAGCGGCACGGTGCGGTCGTCCAGCGGCGAGAGGTCGTCGGGGTTGCGCGCGCGGATGCGCTGCTCCAGCTGGTTGAGCGGCTGGATGCCGCGCGCCAGCGCCAGCCACACCAGCAGCACCGCCAGCGGCAGGATGACGAACTGCGGCAGCATCACGCCCTTGATGATTTCGGTGGCCAGCACGCTGCGCTTTTCGCGCGTCTCGGCCACCTGGACCAGCGCCACC
>JAKOYD010000076.1 GCA_029780695.1 Pseudomonadota bacterium | reverse complement strand
GTCGTATTCGGCCTGGCCCTTGTAGCCCTGTTCGCGCGTGCGGCCATGCACCGTAACCATCTGCACGCCGGCGCTTTCGGCGGCCAGCGCGATCGGCACCGCGTTGCGGGCCTTGGCGCACCAGCCGGTGCGCATCTTCAGCGTCACGGGCACGCCGCGCGGCGCGCAGGCGGCCACCACGGCCTCGATGATCTGCAGCGCCAGCGCCTCGTCCTGCATCAGCGCGCTGCCCGCCCATTTGTTGCACACCTTCTTGGCCGGGCAGCCCATGTTGATGTCGATGATCTGCGCGCCACGGTCGATGTTGTAGGCAGCGGCCTCGGCCATCATGGCGGAGTCGGTGCCGGCGATCTGCACGGCGATGGGCCCGGGCTCGCCCGTGTGGTCGGCGCGGCGCGAGGTCTTCAGGGTGTGCCACAAGTCCCGGCGCGACGTCACCATTTCGCTGACCGCGTAGCCCGCGCCGAACGCGCGGCACAGCTGACGAAACGGCCGATCCGTCACCCCGGCCATCGGGGCGACGAACAGGCGGTTGGGCAGGCTGTGGGGACCGATCTGCATGATGAACAAGGCGCGCGCGTGTGCGTGGCCGGCAGGGCCGTAACGCGGCAGGGGAGCGCATTCTACCTGCCCAAAATTTCAGCAACCGAAACCTGTCGCCGCCCTCGCCCACCTGCCTACACTCTGCCTGATGGAAGCGTGGATGCAACAACTGCTCACGGCGCTGGCGCTGCCGGAATTCGGCCTGTCGACGGTCTTCGTGGTGGCCTTCGTATCCGCCACGCTCCTGCCATTGGGCTCTGAACCGGCGGTCTTCGGCTTGATCAAGCTCAACCTGCACCTGTTCTGGCCCGCCATCTTGGTGGCCACCGCTGGCAACACCCTGGGCGGCGTGGTGACCTGGTGGATGGGCTACGGCGCGCACCAGGCGGTGGACAAGTACCGCGACTCGCCCACACACCTGCGCGCGCTCGACTGGCTGCGGCGCATCGGGCCACCGGCGTGCTTTTTGTCGTTTTTGCCGGTCATCGGCGACCCGCTGTGCGCCGTCGCCGGCTGGCTGAAGATGCCGCTGCTGCCCTGCACCGCGTGGATGGCTGCGGGCAAGTTCGCGCGCTATGTGGTCATGACGACCGCGTTGCTGTTCGTTTGGCCCTCGGGCTAAGCCAAGATCATCGGAAGCGTTGGACGGTCTGCACGAACGCGTTCGCCACACACGCAACCACTGTCCATCGATTCCAGCAACGATTGCTTTATCGAGTTGTGTTTTCCCGTTAGTATTTCGCGCTGCACGATCCAAAACGCCTATGGATCGGCTTGTTTAAACATTGGAGGGTAAACATGATCCGAATGTCGCGCTCGATTCGCGGACTTTTGTCACTTCTGGCTTTCGCTGCGGCCACGGCCGCGCACGCCGGATCACCCGGCGGCGCGGTTGACTACGAACCCCTGCTGTCCGCGGCGCAAGGCGTGCCCACGCTGTCTGAATGGACCTTGCTCGCCACAGGCCTGCTGCTGGTCGTGGTGGCCTGGCGCGTCCTGCGTGCACGCGGCGTCAATGGGCGCTTGATGGCCCATGCGGTGTTGATCGGCGGGCTGGCTGCCAGCGGCCTAGCGGGGCACGAGCTTATCCGGCGCGCAGAGGCGCAGTTCATTCCAAATGCGGTCAACATGACGAGCCCGACCGGTGGCACCGTCACTGGAATTTACTACTTAAAGATCACCAACGCCACGGGCGTGCCGCAGCGGATCAAGGCCATCCGACCGGATCCCCCCCGTTCGGGAGTCCTGAGCCCCGCGCCCGACACACCGGAATGCACGGTCGGCCTGGTGGTCCAACCCGGAAACCCATGCTATGTCCGTTTTTACTACGTGAATTGATCTCCTCAATGTCTCGTTGGCTCGGACATCAAGGCCGCTGACGGATGCTGGCGGTCGATACAACCCTTTGATGCAGCTGTACCTGCTTGTCCTGATCGCCAGCTTGGTCGCCGTGCTGGCGCTTGAATCGGCAAAGCCGCTGCGCCCCCTCGCGCCCGGCGCGCCGTGGCGCTGGCTCAACAACCTGCTGCTTGCGGCCCTGGCCACGGCCGTCACGCTGCTGACGCCGCTGCTGTTCTGGGCGCTGGCTGGCCTGCTGTCGGTGCAGCGCGGCGCTCCGTTTGGACTGCTGCACTGGCTTGAGATGCCGGCCTGGCTGGCCTGGCCGGTCACCTTCCTCGTGCTCGACGCCCTGGGTTACGCCGTGCACCGCATCAGCCACGTCGTGCCCTGGCTGTGGCGCCTGCACGCCGTGCACCACACCGACCCGGAGATGGACGCGACCACCACGCACCGCCACCACCCGCTGGAAAACGGGGTGACGGCGCTGATCTCGCTGGCCGTGCTGCTGCCACTGGGTGCACCACCGCTGGCGGTGCTGGCGTATTCCTTGTTCGCCCTGGTGGTCACGACGTTGGCCCACGCCAACCTGTCGTTCGGCCCCAGGCTCACGCGCGCGCTGGGCTGGCTGCTGGTCACGCCTGACTTTCATCGCAACCACCACCGCAGCGCACAGCGCTGGACCGACAGCAATTACGGCATCGTGCTGCCCTGGTTCGACCGCCTGCTGGGCACGGCGACGGCGGTGGAACCGGTCGAGCAACAGCGGCAGATGGAACTGGGGCTGGCCCATTCGCGCAGCGCACGCGACCAGCGGCTGGATCAGCTGCTGCTGGCACCGCTTCAGAGTCGTCAAAGCATCGCACCGACCGCTGTGCGCGCACGCTGACCGCCAAGCCAAAGCGCTCTCGCGGCAAGCCTTGGTCGGCGATGCAGCGCCTGGCGGGCATCTGCCAGCAGCTGTTTTTGCTCGAAGATCACCCTCTCAGCTGGTGATGCACATTGCATCGATTTCGCGGCGCTGTCCCGACTGATTTACAACCATACGCCGTGGGAGCCGCTGCCCATGAACTCCTCAAGCTTGCATGACGGGTGACCTGTTCGCTGACCGCGCGTTATGCGGCACCACCCTGCCATTGGGCGCCCACGCCCGTGTGCTGCGCGGGTTCGCGCTAGCGCACGTGGATGCGCTGTGGCCCGGGCTACAAGCCGTCATTGCAAAGGCGCCGCTGCGCCACATGGTCACGCCCGGCGGCCAGCGCATGTCGGTGGCATTGACCAACTGCGGCGCGCTGGGCTGGGTCAGCGACCGGCGTGGCTACCGCTATGCGCCGCTTGATCCCGACAGCGGGCGCCCCTGGCCGGCGCTGCCCGTGCCCTGGCTCGAACTGGCGCGCGGCGCCGCTGAAGCGGCGGGGTTCGCCGATTTCACGCCCGACGCGTGCCTCATCAACCGCTACGCCCCCGGCGCCCGCATGGGCCTGCACCAGGACCGCGACGAACGCCACCTCAGCCATCCTATCGTCTCGGTCTCGCTGGGCGTGCCGGCGGTGTTTCTGTGGGGTGGCCTGCGACGCATCGACCGCACCGAGCGCGTGACCCTGCTGCATGGCGACGTGGCCGTGTGGGGCGGCGTCGACCGATTGCGCTTTCACGGCATCGCGCCGCTGCGGCAAGCGCACCACCCGCTGACCGGCGCGCAGCGCATCAACGTCACGCTGCGCCGCGCCGGATAGCAGCAGCGGCAGTGAGAACCCGAACCAACCCATTGGGCGCAAACCGATGGCGGGAACGCCACGGCCGGACCTGCGCCGGCCGCAGGCGTTGTCCCCCTCCCGCAGGAGAGGGGGAAGCCGCGTCAGCGGCTCAGGGGGTGTTCAAACGTTAAACAGGAAGTTCATCACGTCGCCGTCCTTGACGACGTATTCCTTGCCCTCGCTGCGCATCTTGCCCGCGTCCTTGGCGCCCTGCTCGCCCTTGAACTGAAGGTAGTCGTCGAACGCGATGGTCTGCGCGCGGATGAAGCCGCGCTCGAAGTCGCCGTGGATCACGCCGGCCGCCTGCGGTGCGGTGTCGCCGATGTGGATGGTCCAGGCGCGCACTTCCTTCACACCGGCGGTGAAGTAGGTCTGCAGGCCCAGCAGCTTGAAGGCGGCGCGGATCAGGCGGTTCAGCCCCGGCTCGGTCTGTCCCATTTCTTCGAGGAACAGCGCCTTGTCCTCGTCGCTCATCTCGGCCATGTCGGCTTCCATCTTGGCGCAGATGGCGACCACGGGGGCGTTCTGCGTGGCGGCGTACTCGCTCAGGCGATCCAGGAAGGGGTTGTTCTCGAACCCGTCCTCGCTCACGTTGCCGACGAACATCGCGGGCTTGGCGGTGATCAGGCACAGGGGTTTCAGCAGCGCCTGCTCTTCTTTCGAGAGCTGCAGCGTGCGCACCGGCTTGGCCTCGTTCAGTGCCGCCTGCACGGGGCCGAGCACTTTCAGCATCGCCGTGGCCTCCTTGTCGTTGCCCGACTTGGCGGCCTTGGTGTAGCGCTGCACGGCTTTTTCGACCGTGCCCAAGTCGGCCAGGCACAACTCGGTCTGGATCACCTCGATGTCGGCAATCGGATCCACCTTGCCCGCGACGTGGATCACGTTCGGATCCTCAAAGCAGCGCACCACGTTGACGATGGCGTCCGTTTCGCGGATGTGGGCCAGAAACTGGTTGCCCAGCCCCTCGCCCTGGCTCGCGCCTGCCACCAGGCCGGCGATGTCGACGAATTCGACGATGGCGGGCAACACGCGCTCTGGCTTGACGATGGCCGCCAGATCGGCCAGGCGCGGATCGGGCACCTCGACCACGCCGGTGTTGGGCTCGATCGTGCAGAAGGGGTAATTCTCCGCCGCGATGCCGGCTTTGGTCAGCGCGTTGAAAAGCGTGGACTTGCCCACGTTGGGCAGGCCCACGATGCCGCATTGCAGGCTCATGTCGGGGCTTTCGTTGGAATCGGGGGGAAAGCGTCGATTCTACCGGCGCCCCGCCGGCGCGCCGGCGCCGGTTTTTGAATGAAATCGGCCTTGCGCGCTTGCCAGTTCAGCGCGTATAGCTATATTTTAAATAGCGTCAATCAAAATGCCAATTGGCGGCAACCGCGTCGCCCACGCGCAGCGTGTGGCCGGCGCCCTGCACGATGACGCAGTTCATGCCGAAGGTGACGGCGCCATCCACCACCGGATTGGCGCGGTAGGCCGACAGCGCGGCCAGCACTTCGGGGCTGCTTTCGCCCGTGGCCGGATCGACGTTGGGGATCGGGCAGCGCGGGCACGGCTTGACAGGGCGCAGCACCACCGTTTCGCCCTCGGCGGTGGTGATGCGCAGTTCGGCCAGGCGGTCTTCGTCCTGCGCATCGACGCCGGCGATCACCAGGTTGGGGCGAAAACGCTCCATGCCCACGGGGGCGGGCAAACGGGCGTTCAATTCGTCCAACGAAGCCTGGCTGGCCAGCAGCAGCGGAAAGCCGTCCGCAAACTCGACCGGCGCGTCGATCTCGCCCGTCCACTGTTTAGACGCCAGCCGCGTCACCTCGGGGTCAAAGCGCGCCAGCCGCAGACCGGGGCGGCCCAGAAAGTCGCTGAACCACTGCCCCGCCACATCGCCCATGTCCCAGGCGTTCAGCTCGTCCTTCCACACCTGCACGCGGGTGGGTTTTTCGACCTCGTTGATGCCCAGATGCAGCGCCAGCATGCCGGGCGCGCGCAGCACCACCTCCAGCCGCCGGATCTGCGGCCGCACCAGCGCCATGCGCGGCGCCTCGCGCTGGGTGACGAAGCGGCCCTGCGCGTCGACCACCATCCAGGCCCGGTCCAGGTCCAGGCCGGTGTCCATCAGCTGCGCCTCGCGCAGCGCCACGCCGGCGCAAGATTTGACGGGGTGGACGAACAGCCCGCTCAGGGTGGCTTGCAGGTCGGCAGGGTCAGGCGTGGAACTCATCAGCGTCGTTGGGCCAAAAGGGATGAAGCGGCCTATTGTCGGCCATGGGCGCCGCCTACAATGGCCCGCATGGCCGCTTTCACTCATGACGTATGCATTCGCGGCGCGGGCATCGTGGGCCGCACGCTGGCCCTGCTGCTGGCGCGCCAGCGCCTGCGCGTGGCCCTGGTCGCACCGGCGGCCGACCCGGCCAGCGGGCACGGCGATGTGCGGGCGTACGCGCTCAGCCCCGCCTCGCGCACGCTGCTGCAAAGCCTGCGCTGCTGGCCCGACGAACGCGCCGCCACGCCGGTGCTGGCGATGCAGGTGCACGGCGATCAAAGCGGCGCGACCGAGTTCAGCGCCGATGCCCTGGACGTGCCCGCGCTCAACTGGATCGTCGACGTGCCCGCGCTCGAGCGCCTGCTGGCCGAGGCGGTGCGCTATCAAAGTGATATCGACTGCGTGACCGCGCCGGTCGCCGCGCCGCTCACGGTGGTGTGCGAAGGCCGCGCCAGCCGCACCCGCGCCGAACTGGGCGTCGAATTCGACACCACGCGCTACCCGCAGCACGCCATTGCCACGCGGCTGGACTGCGAGCGCCCGCACGGCCAGGTGGCACGCCAGTGGTTCACGGCCGATGGCGACATCGTGGCCTTTCTGCCGCTGGACGGCGCGCAGGGCCACCAGGTGGCCGTGGTCTGGTCGGTGCGCACCGAACGCGTGGCCGAGCTGCAGGCGCTGGACGACGCCGCCTTTGCCGCGCGCCTGCACGACATCAGCGGCCAGGCGCTGGGCGCGGTGCAACTCATCGCGCCGCGCGCCAGCTGGCCGCTGCTGCTGGCGCGCGCCACGCGCTGGGTGGGCGCCATGCCAGCCCGCCCGGGCGAAAGCTTTGCGCTGGCGGGCGACGCTGCCCATGCCATGCACCCGCTGGCCGGCCAGGGCCTCAACGTGGGCCTGGGCGATGCCGCCGAGTTGGCGCGCGTGCTGGGCGAGCGCGAGGCCTGGCGCCCCGTCAACGATATGAAGCTGCTGCGCCGCTACGAGCGCGCCCGCCAGGGCGACTGGCTGCGCATGAGCCTGGCCACCGACGGCCTGCAGCAACTGTTTGGCCGCGCCGAGCCGGCCGCCGTGCTGCTGCGCAACTGGGGCATGGCCGCCTTTGACGCCAGTGGACCGATCAAGCGCCGCATCGCCCGGCTGGCGATGGGAACTGCCTGACGCCTTCGCCGCTCTCACCTGTCTTTTTGTCTGCTTGACCGAATTCACGCCATGAAACCTTCTGCTTTGCTGCGCACCGGCCTGACGGCCCTGGTCCTGGCGCTGCCGCTTGTCGCGGCCGCGCAAGAGGCCACCATCCGCAAGAACCTGGCCGAGCGCGTGCCGGGCCTGGCCGACATCGACGAAGTGCGCAAGACGCCAATGAACGGCCTGTTCGAAGTGCGCGTCGGCACCGAAATCCTGTACACCGACGCCGAAGGCAACTACCTGCTGCACGGCAACCTGCTGGACACCAAGTCGCGCAAGAACCTGACCGAAGAGCGCGTCGAGAAGCTCACGGCCATCGACTTCAAGGACTTGCAGCTGAAGAACGCCTTCACCACCGTGCGCGGCAACGGCAAGCGCAAGCTGGCGGTATTTGCCGACCCCAACTGCGGCTACTGCAAGCGCTTTGAAAAAGACCTGGCCAAGATCAACAACGTCACGATTCACACCTTCCTGATCCCGATTTTGGGCGCCGACTCGGGCACCAAGTCGCGCCAGATCTGGTGCAGCGCCGACAAGACCAAGACGTGGGACGACTGGATGCAGCGCGACGTTGCCCTGAAGGGCGATGGCAGCTGCAACGCCGACGCGCTGACGGCCAACCTGGACTTCGCCAAGAAATACCGCATCACCGGCACGCCGACGCTGGTGTTTGAAAACGGCTC
The DNA here is from genome assembly GCA_029780695.1 of Pseudomonadota bacterium. Classification (GTDB taxonomy): domain Bacteria; phylum Pseudomonadota; class Gammaproteobacteria; order Burkholderiales; family Burkholderiaceae_C; genus Ottowia. The sequence goes on along the minus strand of JAKOYD010000076.1, from coordinate 8,718 downwards.
GCGCGTGCCCGGCGCGGTCAACGCCCAGCAGATCGAAGAGCTGCTGGCCAAGCGTTAAGCCTTCGCGGTCGTGGCGCGCCGCCCCGCCAGCCCCGTCCCGCCGCCGCCCGCCCCGGTGCGCCATGAGGTGCGCGTGGCCAGCCTGGCGGGCCACCGCTTTGGCGTGCGCATCGTCATTGCGCGGCCGGCGGCCACGCAGCGCGTGTCGCTGCCGGCGTGGATTCCCGGCAGCTACCTGATCCGCGAATTCGCGCGCCACCTGCAGCCCCTGCACGCTACGCAGGGCGCCGCCGAACTGACCTGCCGCCAGATCGACAAGGCCTCCTGGGACATCGACTGCGACCCGCGCCGGGCGCTGACGCTGAACTACGAGGTCTACGCCTTCGACGCGTCGGTGCGCACCGCCTGGCTGGGCGATGCGCGCGGCTTCTTCAACGGCACCAGCCTGCTGCTGCGCGTGCACGGGCAAGAAGCCGAGGCGCACGAGCTCACCGTCCGCGCGCCCGCGGGCCGGCGCGACTGGCGGCTGGCGACGTCGATGACGCCGGTGACGGTCGACGCGCGCGGCTTTGGCCGCTACCGCGCCGACGGTTACGACGAATTGGTCGACCACCCGGTCGAGATGGGCGCGTTCTGGCAGGGCGACTTTCGCGTGGCCGGCGTGCCGCACCGCCTGGTGGTCAGCGGCGCGCCCGCGTCGTTTGACGGCGCGCGACTGTTGCGCGACACGCAGCAGATCTGCGAAGCGGCCGTGCGCTTGTGGCACGGCGCGGGCAAGCCGCCGTTCAAGCGCTACGTGTTCCTGCTGAACGTGATCGACGACGGCTACGGTGGGCTGGAACACCGCGCCAGCACGGCGCTGATCTGCGGCCGGCGCGACCTGCCGCGGCACGATTCACCCGCCAGCGCAGCCGCCGTGGGCGACGGCTACGTGACGCTGCTGGGCCTCATCAGCCACGAATACTTTCATGCCTGGAACGTCAAGCGCCTGCGCCCCGCCGAGTTCACGCGCTACGATTATCAGAGCGAAAACCACACGCGGCTGCTGTGGTTCTTCGAAGGCTTTACCAGCTATTACGACGACCTGCTGCTGCGCCGCGCCGGCCTGCTGGACGACGCCGCCTACCTCAAGCTGCTGACCAAGACCGTGAACCAGGTGCTGCAGGCGCCGGGCCGGCAGGTGCAGTCGGTGGCGCAGGCCAGCTTCGACGCCTGGCTGCGCTACTACCGCCCCGACGAGAACACGCCCAACAGCACCATCAGCTACTACACCAAGGGCGCGCTGGTGGCGCTGTGCTTCGACATGACCCTGCGCCAGGAAGGCCGCACCACGCTGGACGAGGTGATGCGCGCGCTGTGGCAGCGCTGCCAGGGCGGCCCGATGACCGAGGGCGACTTCGCCGACACGCTGGCCGAGCTGGCTGGCCGCCGCTTCGACCGCGAAATCGCCGACTGGGTGCATGGCACGGTTGAGTTGCCGCTGAAGCCGCTGCTGCTGGCGCAAGGCATACAGGTGCTCGAAGAACCCTCGCAACTGGCGCAGACGATGGGCCTGCGTGTGAGCGAGGGCGACGGCCTCGTCACGCTGAAGATGGTGCTGGACGGCAGCGCCGCCGCGCAGGCCGGACTGGCCGCGGGCGACGAATGGTTGGGCGTGGAAGTGCCCGCCACGCCGCGCACCCAAAATGCCGACGCCACCGAGGCATCAGCCTGGCGCCTGACCCGGCTGGACGACCTGCCGCTGTACGCCGGCCCGTCGCGCCAGGTCACCGCGCTGGTGGCGCGCGACCGGCGGCTGCTGCGCCTGCCGCTGGCGCTGCCTGAAAAATCCACCACCTGGCGGCTGGCCGCACGCGAGCCCGCCGACGCCAGCGCGTGGCCCGCCCGCTGACGCCCGTCAGCGCGTGGCCCCGCACGCGCGCACTGCTGGCCACCACGGCCTTGGTGGTGGTGCTGCACGCACTGGCGCTGCTCGCCTTCGCGCTGCTGCTGCGCCCGCCCAGCCTGCTGAAGGACATCGCGCCGCCCTTCTACACCCGCAGCATTGCGCCCGAAGCACCGCCCACCGTGGTGGCGCAGGCGCCCGCCGCCCCGCAAGCCAAGCCAAATCGGCCCACTGCCCGCTTGCAGCAAGCGCAGGCAGCTCCTAAAAAAAGAGCTGACAAGCCACCCTCGGCCGACCAGCCGCCGCCCGCCGCGGCGCCCGAGCCGGCCGCTTCGGCGCCCCAACCACCCATCGCCGAAACGCCGCCCCCACCCGAAACGCCGCCCCCACCCGAGGCGTCGCCCATGCCCGAGCCGCCCGCGCAGCTGGCCTCGGCCAGCGCGCCAGCGGCGCCGGCATCGTCATCCGCACCGGCCGCGCCGGCCGATCCGGGGGCCGGCACGGCCGTGGCCGCCGCGCCGCCAACGCCGGCCGCCAGCGCCGCCGACACCGCCTTCCTCGGCCAGTGGCCGGGCGACACGCGCTTGCGCTACCAGCTGGGCGGCAACTACCGCGGCGAGTTGCGCGGCGACGCCCGCGTGCTGTGGCAGCGCGAAGGCACGCGCTACCACACGTCGGTGCAACTCGACGTCGGCCTGCTGCTGTCGATGAGTCTGACCAGCCAGGGCGAAATCACGCCGGCCGGCCTGCAGCCCGGCGTGTACGAGGAAACGGTGGGCCAGCGCCGGCGCGGCGTGCGCCTGGGCGAGGACGTGCGACTGAACAACGGCGAACGCGTGCCGCGCCCGAACGCGGTGCAAGACGCCGCCAGCCAGTTCGTCGAACTGAGCCACCGCTTCGCCACCGGCCAGCTGAAGGCCGTGCCCGGCACGCAGATCAACTTCTGGCTGGCGCGCCCCGGCGGCGTGGACGAATGGACCTATGACGTGGTGGGCGAAGAAACGCTGCACCTGCCCCGCTTGGGCGCGGTGCAGGCTGTGCACCTGAAGCCGCGCCCGCTGGCCAAGCCGCGCGGCCCGATTTCGGCCGAAATCTGGTATGCGCCCGCGCTGCAGTTCTTGCCCGTGCGCATCCGCCTGACGCAGGGGCCAGACACCTACATCGACCTGCTGGTGGAAACCATCGAGCAGCGCTGATGCTTCTTAATTTATAGCACAAAACTCTTTACCGGAAAGCGCTACAGCCCTGCTGGACCCATAGCGCCTGACACAGCCGCGGCTCATGGCCGGCCGCGCGGCGGGGCGGGCCGTTACTTCGGGCGCAGATCCACCACGCGCCGCGCCTTGCCCACGCTGCGCTCGATGCCGCCTTCGCTCTTCAGGTCGACCGCCACGCTGCTGCCAACGTAGACCTTGATCTCGTGCTGCAGCAGTTTGGCGGCGGCGCGCGCGGCAATGCCTTCCGGGTCGACGCCCGGCGCGCATTCGACCGCCACTTTCAGGTTGTCCATCGGCCCTTCGCGCGTCAGCACGCACTGGTAGTGCGGCGACAGCTCGGGCCGCTTCAGGATCAGCTCCTCGATCTGCGTGGGGAACACGTTGACGCCGCGGATGATCATCATGTCGTCCGAGCGGCCGGTGATCTTTTGCATGCGGCGCATGGTACGCGCGGTGCCGGGCAGCAGCTTGGTCAGGTCGCGCGTGCGGTAGCGAATGATGGGCAGCGCCTCTTTGGTGAGGCTGGTGAAGACCAATTCGCCCTCGGCGCCGTCGGGCAGCACCTCACCGGTGTCGGGGTCGATGATTTCGGGGTAAAAGTGGTCTTCCCAGATGGTCGGGCCGTCCTTGGTCTCGACGCATTCGTTGGCCACGCCCGGACCCATTACCTCGGACAGGCCGTAGATGTCGACCGCGTCGATGGCCATGCGCGCCTCGATGGCGGTGCGCATCTCGTTGGTCCAGGGTTCGGCGCCGAAGATGCCGATGCGCAGGCTCAGCTCTTTCGGGTCGAGCCCCATGCGCTCGACTTCGTCGCACACCGCCAGCATGTAGCTGGGCGTGACCATGATGATGTCGGGACGGAAGTCCTGGAACAGCTGGATTTGCTTTTCGGTCTGCCCGCCGCCGAAGGGCACCACCGTCAGGCCCAGTTTTTCGGCGCCGTAATGCGCGCCCAGGCCGCCGGTGAACAGGCCGTAGCCGTAGCTGATGTGGACCATGTCGCCCGGCCGCGCGCCAGCCGCGCGGATGCTGCGCGCCACCACACCGGCCCAGGTGTCGATGTCCTTGAGCGTGTAGCCGACCACCGTGGGCTTGCCGGTGGTGCCGCTGCTGGCGTGGATGCGCGCCAGTTGCTCACGCGGCACGGCGAACATGCCGAAGGGGTAGCTGTCGCGCAGATCCTTCTTGGTGGTGAAGGGGAATTTGGCCAAGTCGGACAGCTGCTTGCAATCCTCAGGGTGCACGCCGGCCTCGTCGAACTTGGCCCGGTAGACGGGCGAGTTGTCGTAGGCGTGCTTCAGCGACCATTGCAGGCGCTGCAATTGCAGCGCGCGCAATTCGTCGATGCTGGCTTTCTCGATCGGCTCAAGGGGGAAGCTCTTGGCGCTCATGCGGTCTCCGTGGCTGGGGGTTCATCGACAGGGATCACCGTGCCGCTGATCTGCGTGCTCTTGCCGCGAAACAGCGCCACTGCCTGGCCCTTCTGGTTACTGACGCGAATATCGTAGATGCCGTGGCGCCCGGCCAGGCTTTGCTCGACGCCTTCGGCCGTCAGCACGTCGCCTTCGTGCGCGGGGCGCAGAAATTCAATGTTGCAGCCGTTGGCCACCGTGTTGTGGTTGCGGCTGTTGCAGGCGTAGGCAAAGGTGGAATCGGCCAGGGTGAATATGAAGCCGCCATGGCAAATTTTGTGGCCGTTCAGGTGCAGCGGCTTGACCACCATGCGCATGGTGGCGCGGCCGGGTTGGCATGACAGCAGTTCCATGCCCAGGGTGTCTTTCGAGGCCGCATCGGCGGCATACATCGATTCGCCCACGCGGCGTGCCAGTTGCCGTGCTTCAGCGTCCGTCAGGTGTGAACCCACGTCAGCACCCCACAGAACGGAAGGCCGCGCAGCAGGCCATGCCAGCAAACGCGGTGAAGCGGGCTTGGCCGGGCCACCCGCGTTGTCCCCCTGGCGGGGGAAGGCGCCAAAGGCGACTTGAGGGGTGTTTCATGGGTCACTCGCCCTTGAACTGCGCCGGGCGCTTTTGCAAAAAGGCGGTGACGCCCTCGATGTAGTCGTGCGTGAAGCCCAGGCGCGATTGCACGTCGCGCTCCAGGTCAAGCTGTTCGTCCAGGCTGTGCGTGTGGGCGCCGCGCAGCAGCGCGCGCGTGGCGACCAGCGCCTTGGTCGGCATGGCGGCCAGCTTTTCGGCCATGGCCTTGGCGGCGGCCACGGCGTCGTCGGCCACGTCCCAGATCATGCCCATGGTCTTGGCATCGGCGGCGGACAGCTTGTCGCCCGTCATGCACAGCGCCATGGCGCGCGCCAGGCCCACGCGCTGCGGCAGCAGCCAGGTGCCGCCGCTGTCCGGCACCAAGCCGATTTTGCTGAAGGCCTGGATGAAGTTGGCGCCCGGCGCGGCAATCGCGATGTCGCACGCCATGGCGACCGACGCGCCCGCGCCCGCCGCCACGCCGTTGACGGCGCACACGGTGGGCACGCGCACGCTGATCAGGCGCCGCGTGGTGGGGTTGAAGGCCTGGTCGATCACCGGGCCAGGGTCGGCGCGGAACATGATGTCGTCGCCGGCGCGGAAATCGAACTCCGAAAGATCGGCCCCGGCACAAAACGCGCGGCCGGCGCCGGTCAGCACCAGCGCGCGGATCGACTTGTCGGCCTCGACCTGGTCGAGCGCGGCCCACAGCTCGCGGTGCATCTGGCGCGTGAAGCTGTTGAGCGCGGCGGGGCGGTTCAGCGTCAGGACGGCAACGGCGCCCTCCCGCGCGAACAAAACGGCAGGCTCGGCGCCGCCGGATGCGGTGGTGTTCATGGTCTGTGTCTCCTCGGGCGGCAATTTACCATTAACCGACCCAGCGGTCGGTTAACTGCGGTGCGCCGTGCCCGCTGGTTATAGTGCCAGCGAAAGCGCATTCATCACACAAGGAGAACCCCATGGCCTACGAATTCATCACCACCCGCACCGAGGGCGACAAGGTCGGCGTCATCACGCTGAACCGGCCCAAGCAGCTCAATGCCCTCAGCCCGGCGCTGATGGTGGAACTGGGCCAGGCGCTGAAGGCGTTCGACGCCGACGACGCGATTGGCTGCATGATCATCACCGGCAATGAGAAGGCTTTTGCCGCCGGTGCCGACATCGGCGCCATGGCCACCTACACCTTCGCCGACGTCTACCGCGACGACTACATCACGCGCGACTGGGAAACCATCCGCAGCATCCGCAAGCCGGTGATCGCCGCCGTCAGCGGTTTTGCGCTGGGCGGCGGCTGCGAGCTGGCGATGATGTGCGACTTCATCATCGCCGCCGACAACGCCAAATTCGGCCAGCCCGAAATCAAGCTGGGCATCATCCCCGGTGCCGGCGGCACGCAGCGCCTGCCGCGCGCGGTGGGCAAATCCAAGGCGATGGACCTGGCGCTCACCGGCCGCATGATGGACGCCGCCGAGGCCGAGCGTGCCGGCCTGGTCAGCCGCGTGGTGCCGCTCGACAAGCTGATGGACGAAGCGCTGGGCGCCGCGCTGATGATCAGCGGCTACGGTCGCATGGCGGTGATGGCGGCCAAGGAATGCGTCAACAAGGCGTTTGAAGGCACGCTGGCCGACGGCGTGATGTTCGAGCGCCGTCTGTTCCACGCCCTGTTCGCCACCGCCGACCAGAAGGAAGGCATGGACGCCTTCGTCAACAAGCGCGCCGCCGTGTTCAAAAATCAGTGACGCTGCGTCCAACAGTGGCCGGCAGGTATATATAATGCGCGGTTACCGGTGGTATAGCTCAGTCGGTTAGAGCGTGGGATTCATAACCCCAAGGTCGGTGGTTCGATTCCACCTACCACCACCACACAAGGCCCTGAACGGCAATGCGCCGCTCAGGGCCTTTCTTTTTTGGCGACTCAGGGCAGGCCGCCCATGGCGCGCAGCACGCGTTCGGGCGTGGCAGGGGCGTCCATCTGCACCGGCTTGCCGTCGGCGCGCGCGGCGGCGACGGCCTGGCGCAAGGCTTCCCACACGCTGATGGCGAGCATGAAGGGCGGCTCGCCCACGGCCTTGCTGCGGAACACCGTGTCTTCGTCGTTGGGCTCGGGCCACAAGTGCACGTTGAAACGCGGTGGCACGTCGCCGGCGGTGGGAATCTTGTAGGTGCTGGGCGCCTTGGTGGTGAGTTGACCCTTGTCGTCCCACACCAGTTCTTCCGTCGTCAGCCAGCCCATGCCCTGGATGAAGCCGCCTTCGATCTGGCCGATGTCGATGGCCGGGTGGATGCTGCGGCCGACGTCGTGCAGGATGTCCACCGCCAGCACGCGGTATTCGCCGGTCAGCGTGTCGATGGCGACCTCGCTGCACGCGGCGCCGTAGGCGAAGTAGAAGAACGGGCGGCCCGTGAGCGTGGTTTTGTCGTAGTGGATCTTGGGCGTGCGGTAGAAACCGTCGCTCCACAGCTGGATGCGGTTGGCGTAGGCGGCCTTCACCACGTCGGCAAAGGCGCGCTCGGTCTTCGGCGTGATGACCTGGCCGCCCGTGAACTCGACCGCGCCGGCGCCGCATCCATCCAGTCCGCAGACAAACGCCGCCAGGTTGTCGCGCACGGTGCGCGCGGCGGCTTGCGCGGCCTTGCCGTTCAGGTCGGTGCCGCTGGAAGCGGCGGTGGCGCTGGCGTTGGGCACCTTGTCGGTGGCGCTGCCGGTGACCAGCACCTGCGACAGCGGCACGCCGAGTTCGTCGGCCACCACCTGCGCCACCTTGGTGTGCAGGCCCTGGCCCATTTCGGTGCCGCCGTGGTTCACTTGGACGCTGCCGTCGGTGTAGACGTGGACCAGCGCGCCGGCCTGGTTGAACAACGTGGCGGTGAAGCTGATGCCGAACTTGACGGGCGTGATGGCGATGCCGCGCTTGAGGTGCCGGTTTTTCGAGTTCCAAGCCGAAACAGCCGCTTGTCGCCGTCGATACTGCGCCAGCAGCTCCAATTTTGGGAGCAAATTGGGCAGGATGTTGTCGTCGACCCGCATCTGGTAGGGGGTGGTGTCGCGCTTGGGCGAAGCTGCACCCTCACCCCTGCCCTCTCCCGCAGGCGGGAGAGGGAGCAAATCAGGCGCGGCGGTATGGCTCCCTCGCCCCTCTGGGGACAGGGCTGGGGTGAGGGGCGCGGCGTTAGCGGTGGGCGCGGGCTGTCCCCACCTCTGCCGTCCCCCAGCGGGGGAGGGATTGCGTCCGTCGTAAAGGTTGGCGATGCGCACATCCAGCGCATCCTTGCCCAACGCTCGCGCGATGTCGCCCAGAATCGTCTCGATAGCGATCACGCCCTGCGGCCCGCCGAAGCCGCGAAACGCCGTGTGGCTTTGCACATTCGTCTTGCAGCGGTGGCTGCGGATGACCACGTCGCCCAAGAAATAAGCGTTGTCGGCGTGGAAGACGGCGCGGTCGCACACCGGGCCGCTCAAATCGGCTGAGAAGCCGCAGTTGGCCATCATGTCGAGTGACAAGCCGGTGATGCGGCCCGCGTCGTCAAAGCCGACGTCGTAGTCGTACGCAAACGGGTGCCGCTTGCCGGTGATGAGGAAATCGTCGTCGCGGTCCAGCCGCAGCTTCACCGGCGCTTTGGTTCTGAGAGCGGC
>JAKOYD010000075.1 GCA_029780695.1 Pseudomonadota bacterium | reverse complement strand
CGGGCAATGTCCACCAGGTCGGCAATCACGGCGCTGGCGGTGGGCTCGGAGCCCGCGCCCTTGCCGTAGTACAGCGTGGTGCCCACGGCATCGCCCTGCACCACCACGGCGTTCATCGCGCCTTCGACGTTGGCGATCAGGCGCTTGGAGGGCACGAGGCTCGGGTGCACGCGCAGCTCGATACCCTTTTCGGCGCGCTTGGTGATACCCAGCAGCTTGATGCGATAACCCAGCTGCTCGGCGTACTTGATGTCAGCCGCGGAGAGCTTGGTGATGCCTTCCACATAGGCCTTGTCGAACTGCACGGGGATGCCGAAGGCGATGGCCGACATGATGGTGGCCTTGTGCGCGGCGTCCACGCCTTCGATGTCGAAGGTCGGGTCGGCCTCGGCGTAGCCCAGGCGTTGCGCTTCCTTGAGCACCACATCAAAGTCCAGGCCCTTGCTGCGCATCTCGGACAGGATGAAGTTGGTGGTGCCGTTGATGATGCCGGCGATCCACTGGATGCGGTTGGCCGTGAGGCCTTCGCGCAGCGCCTTGATGATGGGGATGCCACCGGCCACAGCGGCCTCGAAGGCGACCATCACGCCCTTGGCCGATGCGGCCGCAAAAATCTCGGTGCCATGCACGGCCAGCAGTGCCTTGTTGGCGGTAACCACATGCTTGCCGGCCGCGATGGCTTCGAGCACCAGGGCGCGGGCAATGCCATAGCCGCCGATCAACTCGATCACGATGTCGATGTCGGGGTTGGCGATGATGGCGCGGGCGTCGTTGACGACCTGGATACCGTCACCCACCACGGCCTTGGCGCGCGCCACGTCCAGGTCGGCCACCATGGTGATCTCGATGCCACGGCCAGCACGGCGACTGATTTCGTCCTGGTTGCGTGCGAGCACGTTGAACACGCCGCTGCCGACGGTGCCGATGCCCAGAAGGCCTACTTGGATGGGTTTCATAGCAATGGGAAGAGAAAGAAAAACAATGATTCAGGAAGGATGTATGGGGCGCCGTGTCGAGCAGCAGATCCGTCAACGCGTGACATAGGTCGGCAGCTGCCAGGCGCCGCCCGCAAAACCACGGCACATGCCATCGCCAGACTCGCTGCGCAGCACAAAACCCTGGCCGTCGAACTGCCACTCACGCACCCACCAGCAGTCGCCAACGCCACGGCCCTTCATCGCCGAATGCACCATGCCCGAGGCGGGATCGAAATCGCCGTCCACGTCCTGCAAGGGCTCTGGCTTGTAGGGCGGGCGGTCGTTGGCGACCCATAGCAGGCTGCTGAAGTTGTAGGCCCCCATGCCGCAGGGCACGGACAGCAGCACCTTGCGATCCGTGAGCCGGTAGACCTGCACGTTGGCGGGGTTGAACGCATCGTCGCCATTGCACTGGCCCTCAGTACTTGCGCGGTCCAGCGCTGCCACC
>JAKOYD010000074.1 GCA_029780695.1 Pseudomonadota bacterium | reverse complement strand
CCATGCTCATGTGCCGCTCGGGGTAGCTGGCCGGGTTGAACATTTCGGACAGGAACTGCTCGCTGCCCGCATCGCCATGCAGCACCGCGTTTTCGCCGCCTTCTTCGTAGTTCAGGACGAATTGCACGGCAATGCGCGCGCCACCGGGCCACTGGGCGTGGGGCGGTGTCTTGCCGTAGCCGATGAGGTCGCGGGGGTAGGCCTGGGTGGTGTCGTAGATCATGGTGGGGTGGTTTTCAAGAGGCCAGCGCGGCGGCCAGGTCACTGGCCGGGCGCTTGCGGTCAAAGGTCAGGCTGGCTTCGACATGTTCGAGGTGGCTTTGCATCAGGGCCACTGCGCGCTCCTCGTCGCGCGCGGCCAGGGCCGCCACGATGTCGGCATGCTCCTCGTGCGAGTGCTCGGCCGCGCTGGCCGACTGGTACATCAGCGTGATGAGGGCGCAGCGCGAGATCAGGTCGCCCAGCATCTGCGCCAGCACCTCGTTGCCCATCAGTTCGGCCATGCGCACATGGAAGTCGCCCAGCAACTCGGTGCGGGTGCTGGCGTCGTGGGTGCCCATGGCGGCCTTCTCGCTGGCCACGTGGGCGCGCAGGGCCTTGAGCTTGGCGGGCGTCACGCTGCGCACAAAGGCGCGGGTCATCTCGGTCTCCAGCATGCGGCGCACGGCAAACACCTGGCGCGCCTCCTCGACCGAGGGCGTCGCCACAAATGCGCCCCGCGCGGGCTCCAGCGTGACCAGGCGGTTTTGCGCCAGCTGGAACAGCGCCTGGCGCACCAGCGTGCGCGACACGCCAAAGTGGTCGGCCAGCTTTTGCTCGGCCAGCTTGGTGCCGGGTTGCAGGCGGTGTTCTACGATGGCGCGGGTCAGCGCTTCGACGATGGCGCTGGTGGAGGAAGATTCCATGGCTGCATGATACGGAGGATGGTGAAAAGTGTATACACTTTTAGTCTACACACTGCGATCTGGCAATCGTCGCCGATTGGACAGACTCTTACTTCAGGAGATTCCCCCATGGGATTGAGCACCCACGTTCTGGACACCATGAACGGCTGCCCTGCGGCCGGCATGGAAGTGGCCCTGTATTCCACCGACGGTGACAACGCCACCCTCATCAAGCGCCTGGTGCTGAACCATGACGGCCGCACCGACGCGCCGCTGTTCGACAACGCCAGCCTGCGCAC
>JAKOYD010000146.1 GCA_029780695.1 Pseudomonadota bacterium | reverse complement strand
AACCTGACCCCGTTCTTACCGTTCTTACAGAGGGCGCTGAGTAGACCGGTGGAGATGCGGCCTCAACGTCAGCCGCGCCGCAGTTCAAGCGCAAATGTTCTCCGCTCCCTTTGGAGCGCCTAGAATCAGGGAATGATCCCCCTCTCGATCCTCGATCTCGCGCCCGTTGCCGAGGGCAGCGCGCCCGCCGACACCTTCGCCCACATGCTCGACCTGGCCCGGCTGGGTGAAGCGCTGGGTTACCGCCGCTACTGGCTGGCCGAGCACCACAACATGCCGGGCATCGCCAGTGCGGCCACGGCGGTACTGATCGCGCACGTGGCCGCGGCCACGCGCACCATCCGCGTCGGCGCGGGCGGCGTGATGCTGCCCAACCATGCGCCGCTGCAGGTGGCCGAGCAGTTCGGCACGCTGGGCACCCTGCATCCGGGGCGCATCGACCTGGGGCTCGGGCGTGCGCCGGGCACCGACCAGGCCGCCACGCGCGCGCTGCGGCGCTACTACGCCGCGGCCGACGAATTCCCGGCCGACGTGGTCGAGCTGCTGTCGTATTTCGAACCGGTGCAGCCCGGCCAGGCCGTGCAGGCGGTGCCCGGTCCCGGCGTGGAACTGGAGGTCTGGATCCTGGGGTCGAGCTTGTTCGGGGCGCAATTGGCCGCCCGCCTGGGCTTGCCGTACGCCTTCGCCTCGCATTTCGCGCCCGCGCTCCTGGAGCCGGCGGTGGCGGCGTACCGCGCCGGGTTCCGGCCGTCTTCGCGCTTGGCGCAGCCGCGGGTGATGCTGGCGGTGAACGCGGTGGTGGCGGACACGGATGCGGACGCCGCGCGCCTGTTCACCACCCAGCAGCAGGCCTTCGCGAACCTGCGCAGCGGGCGGCCGGGTCTGGTGCCCCCGCCGCTGGCCTCCGCGGAGGCGTTGCGGTACCGCTACGCGCCGCAGGTGCTGGCGGGCGTCGACGAGGCGCTGGCGTGCGCGGCGGTGGGATCGGTTGGCACTGTGCGCGCGCGGCTCGCCGAGTTCGTGGCCCGCCACCGGCCGGACGAGTTGATCCTGACCGCGAACATCCACGATCCCGGCGCGCGCCTGCGTTCGTTCGAGCTCGCGATGGCGGCGGCGGGCGGAATGTAGGAAAAGGGGTCAGGTACATTTTTCCCTAGCCTTGGGACGCCCGCGTGGGCGGATGGCCTGCCCGGCACCCGGAACGGTGTATGCCATCGACGCAACACCCGCATGGCGGTCGGAAATGTACCTGACCCCATTTTTGCCCATTTTTGGCCTAGCCTGTGGGCAATCGAACGGGAATGGGCCAATGAAGATTCTGATGGTGTTGACGTCGCACGACCGGTTGGGCGACACCGGCGAGAAGACGGGCTTCTGGCTGGAAGAATTCGCCGCGCCGTACTACGTGTTCAAGGACGCCGGCGTGGACGTGGTGCTGGCGTCGCCGCAGGGCGGGCAGCCGCCGCTGGATCCCAAGAGCGATGCGCCCGATGCGCAGACCGAAGCGACATTGCGTTTCCGCGACGATCCCGAGGCCCGACAGGCGTTGGCGGCGACGCATCGCCTGGCCGAACTGCAACCCGGAGATTACGACGCGGTCTTCTACCCGGGTGGGCATGGCCCGCTGTGGGACTTGGCGAATGATCGCGATTCGATCCGGTTGATCGAGTCCACCGACGCGGCGGGCAAGCCACTTGGCCTGGTCTGCCATGCGCCGGGCGTGCTGCAGGGGGCGAAGGGCCGCGACGGCGCGCCGCTGGTGCGCGGCCGCAAGGTGACCGGCTTCACGAACACGGAGGAGGAGGCGGTGGGACTTACCGAGGTGGTGCCGTTCCTCGTCGAGGACATGCTCAAGGACCATGGCGCGCAGTACGAGAAAGGCGCGGATTTCGCCAGCCACGTGGTCACCGACGGCAATCTGGTGACTGGCCAGAACCCGGCGTCCTCCGCGGATACGGCGCACGCTCTGCTGCGGCTGCGCGGCGCTGCCTGAGCGGAATCCCCCGGTTCACTCCCGCGGGGAGCAGTGCTAAAAGGCGTGCCTGAGCGGCAGCAGGAACGCCTGGTTGGCTCGCCCGCTTTGCGCTCCGATGGTGGAGGCTGCGCTGCCTAGTGAGGACGAGGTGCGGCGCTGGGGCGTGCGCGGCGAGCATCAGCGCGAATGGTTTCCGGCGCCCTTCCGCCGTTCAGGCCGCGCGTCGATAGTGCAACAAGCGCCCACGCGCATCGCAGTCCGCATCGTCCATCGGACAACGCGATTCACTGACCTCGAACCCCTGCGCCGCCAGCAAACGGGTGAGTTCGGCGCTGTGGCCGCGGCCGGGGTCGATGAGCACCAGCTCGCAAGTTGCGCGGCTATGGCGCTCGACCACCTTCGCGAGCAGTTCGGCGTGGCCGCGCTCGTACAGCACGTCGCTGGCGATGAGCATGTCGAAGTCGCCCAGGGCGGGCAGCGGGTGGCCCCAGCGCAGTTGCCGGTAGTGCAGGGCAGGCAGGCCGTTGAGCGCGGCGTTGTAGGCCAGGAAGGGTTCGACCATCGGGTGCATGTCGGAGGCCACCACATCGGCGCCGCGGCGTTGCAGCACCAGGCTCGGCAAGCCGATGCCGCAGCCGATCTCCAGCACCCGCTTGCCGGCGATATCCGCGCGTGCCATCGCCTGCGCCAACAACTTGCCCGAAGGCCACAACTGCCCGAACAGGCACCATTGCGCGGAGGAAATCCCCAGCCGCTCGCCGTGGCCATCGGGGTCCGCGAATTGCTGCCGGTCGCTGAGCACGCGCAGGAGGTAGGCGTGGCCACCCACGTGGACGGTGAGGTTGCGTGTGTTGAAGCCGGGCATGCTGCTCCCCTTGAAGCGTCGCCCATCGGGACGGGCGATAACGCGTGAGAGGAAGCGAGGCGGGCAATGCATGCCGCGGAACGCGAGAAGCGGGCGCACGCCCGCAATGCATCCTAGCACCGGCACGCAGGGGCGGAGTCGCGTGCCCTGCGGGTTGCAGCTTACTTGCGGATATCCAGCAGCTCGACTTCGAACACCAGCGACGCCCCCGGCGGGATGACGTCGCCGGCCCCGTCCCTGCCGTAGCCCAGGTTGGCGGGGATGCGCAGCTCGCGCTTGCCGCCCACCCGCATGCCCGCCACGCCATCGTCCCAGCCGCGGATGACGCGGCCGGCGCCCAGCAGGAACACGAACGGCTGGCCGCGGTCGCGGGAGCTGTCGAACTTCCGGCTGCGCTTGTCGGGCGCGTGCTGGTCGTAGAGCCAGCCGGTGTAGTGCACGCTGACTTCGTCACCGGCCTGCGCGACGGCGCCCTGACCCGTGACGACATCGATGCGCTGCAGTTCGGCGACGTCGCCACCGGTGTAGGGCGGCGGCTGGCGGCAGGCGGTGAGCAGCAGGACGGAGAGCGTGGCGATCAGGCGGAGCTTGCGGGGGGCCATGGCAGCGGTGCGGTGGAGGGTGGGGCAGGATACGTTGCGGGGCAGGCGAAGCGAAGATCGGAACCCCTCCATTGGCTGGGGCCGCTCCCTGCGGGTTGCGCCCACGTTGCCGATTGAGGCGCTGGGCAGACTGGTTCCATCCGCCGGCCCCGCCGCGCGGTGCCCGGCAATTTCCCCGTCACAGGGTGAAGGCGGCGGACCGCCGTGCGCCCGCTGCATCCGAACGCCCCGTCGCTCGCGTACCTGCCACACTTTCCAACTACGCCCGGCGTTGCGCCGGACTTTCCCAGGAGCAGCAGCATGTTCAGTCACGTGATGGTGGGATCCAACGATATCGAGCGCTCCAAGCGCTTCTACGACGCGCTGCTGGGCCTGCTGGGCGCCGGTGAGCCCATTCGCAACGTGTCCGGCAGCGGCCACGTGCGGCTGTTCTACCCGCACGACGGCAGCATGTTCTGCGTCACCCAGCCCATCAACGGCGAGCCGGCCTGCCACGCCAACGGCGGCACGGTGGGCTTCAAGTGCGCCTCGCCGGAGCAGGTGCAGCAGTTCCACGACGTGGCGGTGGCCCACGGCGGCACGTCCATCGAGGACGCCCCGGGCCCGCGCCAGGGCGCGCTGGGCACCCTGCACCTGGCCTACGTCCGCGACCCGGACGGCAACAAGCTCTGCGCGCTGTACCGCGCGGGCTGAGGCAAGCGCCGGCACGACCGTGCCCGCCGGCGTGAGGCCGGCGGCCCCGGCGGCGAGTGTGGCCCCGGCGCCTCCGGGGAATTCCCGCCGGATCCAAATGTGAACGGCGCAAGCGGCGCCTGCCTTGGCAGTGCTGAGTAAAAAAGGGTCAGGTACATTTTTCCGGTGCGTTTTTTCCCGTGTATCGGGGGGCGCCTGCGCGGGCGGATGGCCTGCCCGGCACCGGGAACGGCGTAAGCCATCGATGCAACACCCGGATGGCGGTCGGAAATGTACCTGACCCCATTTTTGCCTTTTTCCTCGCGTCAGTCAGTGGTTGCCACGCACCACCACGCCCTGTTTCATCACCAACAGCGGCCTTTCCGTCGCCCGGATGTCCTGCAGTACATCGCCTGGCACGGCGACGATGTCGGCGAACTTCCCGATCTCCAGCGTGCCGGTCTCGCCATCGATGCCCAACAGTCGCGCCGAACCTTGGCTACTGGTGAGCAGTGCCGCCGACGGGGCCATGCCCAAGTCCACCATATCGCCGAACTCCTGCGCGTTCATCCCGTGCGGCGATACTGCCGAGTCGGTACCGAAGGCGATCGGTACGCCGATCCGCATCGCGTTCCTGAACATGCCGCCATGCGAGGCCCCGGCCGCGCGTGCCTTGGCACCGATCTTCGGCGGATAGGTATCGGCGTGGCCGAC
>JAKOYD010000142.1 GCA_029780695.1 Pseudomonadota bacterium | reverse complement strand
ATCCACCGGCCCTGCCGTGGTCGCGCGGCGCGGTGTGGCCTACCCTCGGCCAACCCCCAGCCGACGCAGCACCCTGCGCGAGGAGCGCCACCCCAATGCGGTGACGGCACCGCCCCTGCACCGCGGCTCCATGGTGCCCCTGCCCTGGCGCGGCTTCTGGAACAGCGTGGGCACTGCCGTGCTGCTGCGCCTCACGGGCCGTACATCCCCACAACCTGCACCAGCCACGGCGGCACAAGCCCCCGCTGAATCCACCGCCGCTTGGCAAGGCGCAGCGCAGCGCCGCCGCTGGACGTTTGCGCTGCTCACCCTGCTGACGACGGCCCTGGCCAGCACCCTGTTTGCCAGCGTGCAGCCCGACTACGAAAACGCGTGGCTGAGCTACGGCCAGATCGCGCTGTTTGCCCTGCTGTCCGCCTGGGTGGTGACCGGCTTTTTGACCGGGCTGATGGGCTTTTGGGTGATGCTGCGCGGCGACCGGCATGCGCTCTCGGCGCGCAGCGTAGCTGGGCACCCCCTGGCGCCCGACGCCCGCACCGCCATCATCATGCCGATCTGCAACGAAGACGTGGCCAACGTATTTGCCGGGCTGCGGGCCACCTGCGAGTCGGTGGCCGCCACCGGCCACGGCACCACGTTCGACGTGTTTGTGCTCTCCGACAGCAACGACCCAGCCATTGCCCGCGCCGAGCGCGCTGCCTGGGAAGAGCTGCGCAACGCCCTGGCACAGCACAGCCAGCAGCCCCAGGTGCAGGTGTACTACCGCCTGCGCACGCGCCGCACGCACCGCAAGGCGGGCAACGTGGCCGACTTCTGCCGTCGCTGGGGCAAGGACTACCGCTACATGGTGGTGCTGGACGCCGACAGCGTGATGAGCGGCGACTGCATCGTTTCCATGGCGAAGCTGATGGAAGCCCACCCCACGGCCGGCATCATCCAGACCGCCACGCAGGCCATCGGCCATGTCACGCTGCACGCCCGCGCGCAGCAGTTCGCGTCGCGCGTCACGGGCCGCCTGTTCACGCTGGGCATGCAG
Organism: Pseudomonadota bacterium; assembly: GCA_029780695.1. Taxonomy (GTDB): domain Bacteria; phylum Pseudomonadota; class Gammaproteobacteria; order Burkholderiales; family Burkholderiaceae_C; genus Ottowia. The sequence goes on along the minus strand of JAKOYD010000142.1, from coordinate 20 downwards.
TACTGGCAGCTGGGCGAATC
>JAKOYD010000139.1 GCA_029780695.1 Pseudomonadota bacterium | reverse complement strand
GCATTGTGGCGAACGGCCCGGAGATCGAGCCGGGGTTCAACCACCGCCTGGAGATCACGTTCCCGTGCAAGTTCACATCGGCCGGCCGTGGCGACACGGAGGGGGCCTACACCGGCAACTACGACCTACAGGTGATCTACGACGAGACGGCCGGCTACGGGCTGAAGGTTGTGGTGGACACGGATCTGGCGTCGTTGTAGGAGGAGCGCATGGACATTCAGGCACTGAAGAGCCGTACGCGACAGGTGGTCGTGGAGTATGAGGGGGAGCGGCTGAACGTGGAATACCGGCCTGGGGCGCTGACGGGGGCGCTGGTGGACCGGGTGACGACCGCAGCAGGCGAGCAGGGCCAGAGCGCGGTGATTGCCGAGGCGCTGTCGGAGGTGGTGGCGGGCTGGGATGCGACATGCGGCGGTGAGCCGTTCCCGCCATCGACGGAGAACCTGATGGCGCTGCCGCTGCGCCTGCTATCCGATGTGTTCCGGGCAATAGTGCAAGATGCGGCCCCCCCTCCTCCGAGTGCCGGGAACTCCGGCAGTTTCTGATCACCCGGGGGCTCTCGGGGCAATGCCCCTGGTGGTATCGCGTGATTCGGGCGGCACGCGTGCTGGGTGTGCCGCCCTGGGAGGTGCAGGAGCAGCCGATTTGGTGGCAGTGGGCAGCGCTGGAGGCGGAGCAGGCGGAGGCGGCGGCGCACGAGGAGTGGGCGCGGCAGGTGACGCGACAGAGGTAATGCCAGATGGATGTAGCACGGCTGATCGTGCGCGTTGGCGCGAACATCACGGAGCTGGAGCGCGGGCTGAGTGAGGCCAGCCGGCGGGTGAGGGAGTTCGCCGGACAGCGCGTGGAAGATGGCGACCTGGGGCGCTCGCTGGAGCGGATTGGTCAGGAGGCACGCGAGGCCGGGCAGCAGGTACGCGAGTTCGTCAGGCAGCGCGTGGATGGCGACCTGGGGCGCTCGCTGCAGCGGCTTGGTCAGGGGGCGCGCGAAGCCGGGCAGCGGCTGGCGCTGGGGGTGACCACGCCGCTAATGGGGCTGGGTGCGGCGGCGGTGAAGATTGCCGCGGACTACGAGCAGGCGATGAACGTGCTGCAGGCGACGAGCGGCGCCACCGCTGAGCAGATGCGCCAGCTAGATAATCTGGCGCGGGAGCTGGGCTCGGACCTGACGCTGCCGGGCACGAGCGCCAAAGACGCCGCCGAGGCGATGCTGGAGCTCAGCAAGGGCGGCCTGACGCTGGCGGATACGATGGCGGCGACAAAGGGCGTGCTGCAGATGAGCGCGGCAGCGCAGGTGAGCAATGCCCGTGCAGCAGAGATCGCCGTGAACGCGCTGTCGGCCTTCCGGTTGGCGGGCAGCGAGGCGACGCGCGTGGCGGACCTGCTAGCGGCGGCGGCCAACAGCAGCAGCGCGGAGATTGCGCACATCGCAGACGGGCTGCAGATGAGCGCGTCGGTGTTCGCGATGGCCGGGGTGCCAATTGAGGACCTCGTGAACGCGCTGTCGCTGATGGCGAACGCGGGTATCAAAGGCTCG
>JAKOYD010000096.1 GCA_029780695.1 Pseudomonadota bacterium | reverse complement strand
AAGACGCTCGAAATACCTGCCCTGCTCGCCCAACTGCGCCAGCTGGCCGAGGGCGAGCCCGCCTTTGCCGATGCCGCGCGGGCGCCCGATGCCGACCAGGCACCCACCGGCCCCTACGGCCTGACGGTTCGGCAGGTAGACGTGCTGCGCATGCTGGCCTCGGGTGGCAGCAACAAGGAAATTGCGCGCGAGATGGGCATCTCCCCCGGCACGGTGAAAAACCATCTGAACGCCATCTTCACCAAGATGGGCGCGGCCAACCGCACGCAGGCGGTGATGATGGCGCGCAGCGCGCTCGAACAAGATGCCGCAGGCTGAACCCGCACTGCCTCCAGCCGCGCAGCGCTGGCGCGAGCGTTTCATGCTGTCGGGCGACAGCATGTTCCCCCGCATTGGCGATGCAACGCAGCGCGCGCAACTGGAGGCGCGTACGCTGGCATTGCTGGCCGCGGGCATTCGCACTGCGCTCATCACGGCACTGATCGGCCCGGCACTCATCGCCTGGCTCACCGCGCCCACCATCGGCCTGGCCGCTGCCATCGGCCCGGCCGCGCTCCTCTACCTCATCACCATTGACCGCGTACTGTTCGCGCGCCGCGTGGCGCGCTACCTGGCTGCTCCGGGCGGTGCCAGCGCGCGGCCCTGGCTGAACGCGTTCACCTGGCGCACGGGCCTGTCGGCGCTGGTGGTGGCGCTGTGGGGCTATCCGGTGGTCACATCGGGCGACACCACCCTGGTCTTCATGATCCTGGCACTGGCAACCATCGTGTCGGCAAGCTCCATGGCGCAGTTTTGCTGCTGGCCGCCCGCCATGTGGGCATCATTCACTCCGATCCTGCTGGGCCTGGGCTTGCAGCTGCTGGTGTTCGGCGGCAGCCACGGCGCGTTCGGCGTGGCCTTCACGGTGCTGCTGTGGATCACATTGGGCATGGCCGGCCTGCGTTTTGCGCGCACGCTGCACAACGACATGTCCACCCGCCTGCTCAACGAGCAACTGGTGCACGAGCTGGATGTGAAGCGCCAGCAAGCTGAGGCGGCCAACGCCGCCAAGTCCCGCTTTTTTGCCGCCGCCAGCCACGACTTGCGCCAGCCGCTGCAGGCCATGAGCCTGTACCTGAGCGTGCTGCAGGGCGATGGCCCCACCCTGGCCCGCATGGGTGAGTGCATGGACGCGCTCGACCGCCTGCTGGCGCAGGTGATGGACTTGTCGCGCCTGGACAGCGGCCAGACCACCGCCCACCCCGAACCCCTGGCCCTGCAGCCGCTGCTCCAGCGGCTGGCCGATACCTACGAAGCTGCTGCGCGCAAAAAGGACCTGCAGTTGCGCGTGCACCCCACCACGGCCTGGGCGCGCAGCGACCCGGTTCTGCTGGAGCGGGTGCTGGCCAACCTGCTGACCAACGCGATCCGATACACCGAACGCGGTGGCGTGCTGCTGGGCGTGCGCAACCAGGGCGCGAGCCTGCGCCTATGTGTGGTGGACACGGGCATCGGCATCCCGCCCGAGGCGCATGAAGCCGTGTTCGAGGAGTTCGTGCAGTTGGACAACGCCGAGCGCAACCCTGAACGCGGCCACGGCCTGGGCCTGCCCACGGTGCGGCGCATCGCCGCGCTGCTGGGCCATCCCGTAGGCTTGCGCTCCAGCGTGGGACGGGGCAGCGTCTTCACGCTCGACCTGCCCGCCGCCCGGCCCAACGACGCGCCCGCGCCCCGCACGCAGCCGGCAGCCGCGGGGCGCCTGCAAGGCCGCGTGCTGGTGGTGGAGGACAACTCCCTGGTGCGCGACGCGCTGCTGGCACTGCTGGACGGCTGGGGCCTGGAGGTGACCGCCGTCCACGATGCGCCCGGCGCCCTGCAGGCGCTGCGCACCACCACCTTCGACGCCGTGCTGAGTGACTGGAGGCTGCCCGGCGCCGACGACGGGCTGGCCGTGCTGCGCCAGGCACGAGCACTGCAGCCCGGCCTGAAACTGGCCGCCATGATCACGGGCGAGGACACGCAGCGCATGGCCGAGGCGCCACCGGACTTCCCCGTGTTGCGCAAACCCGTGCGGCCCCTGCGCCTGCGCGCTTTGCTGGAGCGATACCTGCGCGAGCACAAGGCCGCATAGGCGGGTTATTGGAAACCACCGCCCATGCCGTTGAGCAGGCGCCTTCTTTTATGCATTTTTGGCCTCCAGCGCTTGCCCATCAAGCGCTGGCAGCTACTCTTTCAATAGCAATCAGCTGATCCGGCGACCGTTCTCCGCGTAGATCGCCAGGTAGATGGCGTCCGAGCCTATGTAGGGCGCCTTGTTGCCAAAGCCCACGTTGAAGTCGCCAAACGACAGCGAGCGGATGCTGGCCAGCCCGGCGCGCAGGCGTTCGCGCGTGGGCTCCTTGCCCGCGTTCTTCAGGCCTTCGATCATGATCTGCGCGTTGAGCCAGCCCTCCAGCGCGCTGTTGCTGTTCAGGAACGCCGGGTCGCCGCCCGTGGCCTTCATCGTGGCCTGGAA
>JAKOYD010000081.1 GCA_029780695.1 Pseudomonadota bacterium | reverse complement strand
GGGGCCGAAGCTCGTCGGGAAGCTCATGCCGCCAGCCGTGCCGCGCCCCCTGTTGCGTCCCTCGGCAGGCTTCGCGTCATCCGGTTCAACCCAGCGCATGCCGCCTTCCATCCCGGCCTCGTCGCCCCCCTGCAGCCCCAGGCCCACGGGCAGATCGGCATGGCTGCCACCGCGCCCACCAATGCTGTCCAGGCGCCGCTGTAGGTCGGCGAGTAGCCCTTCGGTCTGCTGGCGCGTGCTGGCCGCCTGCTCCTGGTCGCGCCGCAGGTTGGAGCGCTCGGACTCCAGCGCAGAGTTGATGCGCTGGTCGATCGAGTTCTCGCGCTGACGCAGGCGCTGGTTCTCTTCGCGCTGGGACTTGTTGTCCGAGAGCGCCGTCTGAAGCTCGGTGCGCAACTGCTTCACTTGGGCGACGAGCGTGGCCACGGTGTCGCGCGGGGTATCGCCTTCGATGCCCAACGCCTTCATTTCTTCTGGCGTGAGCTGGGCGCCGGCATCGCTAGCGGGCGGCGCCGACGTGCTTCCACCCGAGAACAGGCGGATGCCGACGAACAGCACCAGGATGGCGACGGGGATCATCAGCCACTTCAGGAGTCCGTTACTGCGCATGATCGGCCTCCTTGCGTTCGGTGGCTTCGGCTTCTGGCTGCGGCAGATGCACGGCTGGGTCGAAGCGGTGAATGGCCGGCAGCAGCGACTGCGCCAAGCCGTGCCCGCGCGTCACCAGGTACAGGACGGTCGTGTCCTCGGGCACGCCGTGCGGCCCGAGCGCCTCATGCTGGAAGGTCGCCGTCAGGAAATCGCCCTGCAGCACACGCGGATCAAGCGTGACCCAGCCGGCGCTGGTATTGGTCAGGCGCACGGCCGTCACCCATTGGTCTTCCAGACGCCACGACGCGAGCGCGAGTGCGCGCACGGGCAATGTCGGCATCAGCGTGCCGAGGTCCATGTCGCGGCGCAGGTTGATGCGCATGACGCCCGGCAGTGGCTCCACGGTGCGCAGCGGCGCGTAAAGGCTCTGCGCGGCGAAGCGGGTCAGCACCACGGGGATGGGGGTTTCGCGCCGCGCCGGCCGCGCACCCGACTGGTCCTGGGCGCGCGCCGGGGCCTCGGCACCGTTGGACTGATCGCCATAGCGAGCCGGAGTGCTGCTGTCCTCGACGATGCGCACCGGCTCCAGTTCGGCTTCGCCGTCCTTGGGCGCCTCGGCCGCAATGTCCAGCAGGATCAGCGCGCCGGTGTCGGCGTCCTGCAATTGCAGCCGCGTGGGCTCGATTGGCTCGCTGGCGCGCAGGTACACCGCGCCGCCTGCGCTCTGTACGCGCAGGCGTTCGCCCACGCCCGCAGGCACTCCGACGCGGACGTTGCGGTCGATGAACACGATCCGCTCCTGGCCGACCTTCAGCGGCACCGCCAACGGCATGCGTTCCCAGCGCAGGATCTCCACCGCCTGAGCGGCGGGGAACGCAGCCACGGCCAGCAGCCCCAGCAGCATGAGTACAGGGTGCTTCATGGGGTATTTCCTCCTTGAGGCGCGTGCGGAGACAGACCGCCGGATGCCGGGCGCGTCGGTTCCGGGGTGCTGATGCGCTGGGGCGTGCCGTCGTAGCAGTCGAGCGCCAGGCCGAAGGGGTTGCGTGCGGGGTCGATGTCCACCTTGGTGACTTTCACCGGGTAGCGCACCAGGGCGCGCTTTACCTGCTCCGCGCCGTAGTACTCGTCCGCCGTGATGTCCAGCGTCACCACCCAGTCGCGATCGGAGACCGTGCGCACGCGCGCCGTAGGGTCGTCGCCGTAGCCGCGGCCGGGGATTTCGTAGATGCCGCGCACGCGCTGGCGCAGCTCGCCCGTGCTGCGGCGGTAGTCGTAGTCCGCGCGCAGGAAGGCCTGGCAGGACGGCGTGAGGTACGGCGAGAGCGTGTGGAGGTTGCGGGCATAGTCCTCCTCGCCATTCGTGGGCCAACGGTTGAGGGTCTGGAACACGTAGAACGTGAACGCATAGACCGATTCGGGCGGCACCTCCCACCATTTCCGGGTGCTGCCGGAGCGCAGGTCGGGCGGGACATGGATGGTCAGATCGCGTGGCGCGCTCCACCAGCCGCCGCCCATCACGAGGGCGACGATGACCAGCGCGCCGGCACCCAGGCGAAGCGTCTTGATGTGCGCCTGCAGGTGAGCGATCTCGTTCTTGAAGCGGCTCATCGCGCACCCCTTGAAGCAGACCTGCGGGTGGTCCAGAAGCCGGAGCGCGAGATCAGCACATGGCCGCCCACCCAGCCCGCCATCAGCGGATGGCGCGTGGCGATGCGCCATTGCAGTTGCCGGTACAGCCAGGTGTCGGGGCGCCCGCGCTTCAGGCGCCGCAGGATGCCGCCGCCGATGAACACGCCCAGCGCCACGCCCAGCACAACGAACGTCGGCGCCAGCGCGATCGTGCGGAACATCCAGGACAACGGCGCGCCGACCAGCAGGCCGGCGGCGCCGGACAAGCCGCAGCAGATCCACAGCTCGTCGGCGGTGAGGCCGCGCACGACAACGGGGTGGCGGTTGAGCCGATGCGGAAGGAACGTCACGGTCCCGTCCGCACGGACGTGCTGCTGCTCGGACATACCGACCTCACTTACAGGATGCCGGTGGCTTCGGTGAGCAGCCAGATGCCGATCACGAGCAGCACGGCGCCGATGGCGACCGTGAGGCCGAACTGGCCCCACGTCTTGCGGCCGGTGTGGATCTCCGCGTAGGTCCCGTAGGCGTGGTAGCAGACGCCGATGAACATCGACGCCACCACCAGCAGGGCCACGAGCATGATGATGTCGTAGCCGTAGTTGCGGATGGTCTCCATGATGCCGTTGCCGGTGCCGCGCGTGGGGTTCTCCAATTGCGGCAGACCTTGCGCGAACGACAGCGCGGGCAGCGCGGCGGCGCCCAGGGCCACGGCGGCGCGCTGGGCAAAACGGGAAGTGAGGTTGCGGTTGTGCATGGTCGGGCCTTTCAGGTCAGGACAGAAGGAAGAAACTCAGGACGAGGTACATCGCGACGAAGCGAATGCAGACGCCGAGGAACTGGCGCTGGTTGAGGCGGCTCTCGGACCACCCCACGTAGGCCGTTCGGATGGCCCAGACGCCCCACACGAGCAGGACCGCGAGCACGACGCCGACCAGGACGGTCGCCATCGCGGAAGGCGCGATACCGCTGTTGGCTTGAAATGCCGAGACCTGGGCGCCGTTCATTGCTTGCCCCCCGCAGTCGTCGCCGGCAGCGGCTCGGCCGCCCGCTCGGTGCGGTAGTCGCCGGCCAGTTCGGAGGGGTCGCGCGGCTGAGCGCGCGATGGCGTCAGGTGAAACTGGATGCCGGCGCGAACGCGCGCCAGGTCAGCCAGCAGCCGCGGGTAGTCGAAGTGGTAGCGCTCGCCCGGCTGGATGGGGGCATGCGCGGCGCTGTCCGCGACGGTGCGCTCCAGCGCGTCGAGCTGGCGCAGTGCGGCGACCAGCTCCTGGCGCTGTGCCGGGGACTCGGCCAAGGCCATCTGGGACTGACCCAGCAGGAGGGCCGTCACGAGAAAAGTGGGCACGCCGCGATGGCGCCGACGTTCGTCGTCCTGGGCGTGGCGCTCAGCGTCTTCATCGGCGGCGGCATCCTGCGCCGCCTCAAGCGTGGGCGTC
>JAKOYD010000079.1 GCA_029780695.1 Pseudomonadota bacterium | reverse complement strand
CATCAACGCGGCTCACCGATGCTTTGCAACGCGAGCATTGTTTCATCCACCCTTGCGCAAGCAGCGATGACATCGGTGACCAGCCGCGCATCCACATCCACGTGGCCTTCGTATTCGGCCAGATTGCGCAGATCGTGCGCCTTGGCCAGCACCCGCCAGACCTCCGGGCCAAGACCCAGCGTGTGCGGCAATGTTTGGAAGACGATGTAGCGATGGCGCGCGCGATAGCCATGCTGGCGCAGCGCGGCCAGGCACAGCGCATGCGCGGCGTTGTAGGCCAGGTCGAAGCGGCTTTCGAGCGACAGCGAAGCGTTGTGTGCGTCGAACAGACGTGCGCGCCCGGAACGCAGCAGGCCGGCGATTTCGGCCACATCTGGTGGCTCTGCCGCCAACGGCTTGCCGGGGCCGCACAGGTTTTCAAGCGGCAAGCTCATGCTCGCCCCCCAGCAGCCAGATGCGCGGTTGTGCCAGCACGCGGGTGACGAAGCTGTTGCCGGTGGCGATGCGCTGCTTCAGTTCCGCAGGGCTGTAGAGGGTCGGGTTGATGGTGCGGTCCAGTTGCTCCGCGACAGGATGCAGCGCGGCCATGACCTCGCCGTAGGTCAGTGATTCGGAAATCAGCATCAGGTCGATGTCGCTGCTGGCGGTGTCCTGCCCCTTGGCGACCGAGCCAAAGACGAATGCAGCTGTGATGGCGTCGGCAATGGGCAGCAGTGCCTCGCGCAAGGGGGCGGCCAGGCCAAAGGTCTTGCGCACGATGGTGGCGAGTTCGTCATGGATCGGGGACTGCGGATTGGCGCGATAACGCTTCTGGTTGCCTACCTGCGCCATGTTCAGCAAACCACTGCCGGCAAGCCGCGCCACTTCGCGTTGCACCGCGCCGCTGCCGGCGCCGGTGATTTGAATCAGTTCGCTGACGGTGAAGCTGCGGCCCGGTTGCCCGAACAGGCAGCCCAACACGCGCTGCTGGGTGGCGGTGAACAGGGCATCGGACAGGTTGGCGCTGGCGTAGATCGCCGCCGCTTCGCTGATTCGTGTACTTTGCTTCATGCCCATAACGGGCACGTTAATACCTGAAATGGGTATTTGCAAGGGCGCTGCGAAGATTCTTACCCCGCATATCCCTGCGCCAAAAACTCCTGCGAAAACCGCGGCAGAATCCCGCCGGCGGTGTAGGTGGTCACATCGTCGTCGGAGTCCAGGCGACAGGTGACGGGCACTTCCACCTGCTCGCCATTCTTGCGTTCGATCACCAGCGTCAAGGTGCCGCCCGGCGTTGGCGTACCGCGCACGCTGAAGGTTTCGCTGCCGTCGATGGCGTAGGTGTTGCGGGTGTCGCCGGCTTGGAATTGCAGCGGCAGTACGCCCATGCCGACCAGGTTTTGCCGATGGATGCGTTCGAAGCCTTCGGCCACGATGGCCTCCACGCCGGCCAGGCGCACGCCCTTGGCGGCCCAGTCGCGTGAGCTGCCTTGGCCATAGTCGGCGCCGGCGATGATGACCAGCGGTTGCTTGCGCTGCATGTA
>JAKOYD010000059.1 GCA_029780695.1 Pseudomonadota bacterium | reverse complement strand
ATCAGCAGCCGGCTCGGACTTGCTGCAGGCGGTCAGGGCCAAGCCCAACGCCATTGCCAGCAGGATTTTGTTGATCGACATAATTTCTGTTTCCTCGTCGTTAATTCTGAGCACACACGAAACGCGTGCCCTAACATGATGACGCGCTTGTGTCGCGTGTCAAGCGGTTGGCCGGTTTTTTTTCAATCCGGCGTTGCATGGGGTCATACCAATTCGATTGCCATGGCGGTCGCTTCGCCACCACCAATGCACAGCGAAGCCACGCCACGCTTGCCTCCGCGCGCCTGTAGCGCGTGGATCAAGGTGACCAGCAGCCGGGCACCGCTGCAGCCGATCGGGTGGCCCAGTGCCAGCGCACCGCCGTTCACATTCAGTTTGTCGTGCGGAATGCCGAGGTCGCTCATCGGCGCCATCGCCACGCAAGCAAAGGCTTCGTTGATTTCGAACAAATCCACGTCGACCACGTTCCAGCCGGCCTTGGCCAGCACGTTCTGCACCGCGGCCACCGGCGCGGTGGTGAACCATTCCGGCGCCTGCGCGTGGGTGGCATGGGCTTTGATGCGCGCCAGCGGCTTGATACCTGCAGCGGCGGCGGCATCTGCCGACATCACGACCAATGCGGCGGCGCCGTCGGAAATCTTGGAAGACGAAGCGGCGGTCAGCACGCCATCCTTGCCGAACGCCGCACGCAGTTCGGGAATCTTGTTGAGATCGATCTTGCCCGGCTCTTCATCTTTCGCGATGACCACTTCGCCCTTGCGGGTCTTGACCGTCACCGGGGTGATTTCGGCATCGAAGGCACCGGCAGCCTGCGCGGCCTGCGCACGGCGTGCGCTTTCGGCGGAGAACCCATCGATGGCGGCGCGGTCGTAGCCGTACTTGGCGCAGGCGGCATCGCCGAACACGCCCATCGCCTTGCCGTCGTAGGGGTTGGTCAGGCCGTCCCAAGCCATGTGGTCCAGCATTTCAGCACTGCCGTAGCGGATGCCGGTGCGCGAGCCGTTGAGCAGGTGCGGCGCGTTGGTCATCGACTCCATGCCGCCTGCCACCACGGATTGCGCCGAGCCCGCCTTGATCAGGTCGTGGGCCAGCATGACCGCCTTCATGCCGGAGCCGCAGACCTTGTTGATGGTGGTGCAACCGGCGGCGTCGGGGATGCCCGCCGCGCGCGAGGCCTGCCGCGCCGGCGCCTGGCCCAGTCCGGCCGGCAGCACGCAGCCCATGATCACTTCGTCCACCTTGTCTGCACCCAGGCCGGCCTGGGCAAGCGCGCCCTGGATGGCGGCGCTGCCGAGCGCCGGGGTGGGCGTGCCGGTGAACTGGCCGAGGAAGGAACCGATGGCGGTGCGCTTGGCACCGACGATGACGACGTCGCTCATGGGAAGCTCCGAAAATCCGTGGGGCCGGCGATGCCGGGGAAGCGCCGATTATGGCGCGATTCGCGCCGATTTGCTGCATCGCCGCATTCGGTTCAGTCAAAACCCATTGCGCCAGCCCGCGCCGGGGCTTACAAGGAGGCATCATTCGCCTGCTTCGCCATGCTGCGAAGTCGATGCAAAGGAATTTGTCATGATGATGAACGCATCCACTCAGAGCACACGTCGATCACCTGCAATGTCATTTGCACGGGCGTTGTTGCCTGCCTGCAT
>JAKOYD010000033.1 GCA_029780695.1 Pseudomonadota bacterium | reverse complement strand
TCGTTCAACCGTGCGTCGCAAGCGCTGAACGCCTCGGTGACCAACCAGGTGGTGACGCTGACGGTGGACGGCCAGCCGATCCAGGCCGGTTGGGCCAAACTGGCACTGCGCAAGAACGGTCGCACGGACGCCATGGGCGCCCCGGTGGTGGGTTACTCGGCCACTTCGGCCATCAACACCTCCACCAACGGCAATTTCGGTTACAACAATCGTCACCGCTGGACCCGGCCTGTGCCGAACAAGGAAGGAATTCCAGTGGGGGGTTGAGTCGCGCCGCCCTTCGTTTACAGCGATAGGGGCCGGCCAGGTCAGCTGCCGTTGATCGGTGGCTGATCTGATGGATCAAGGCGGCGGTGTACGCCACCTTTTCCGTTTTTGATCAAGCGAGTTCAGCAGAAAGGGCCGGGTAACCGGCTTTTTTTGTGCGCGCAGCCATCCGCTACCGCACTCGTCGGCGGCGCGATAGTGCGCTGGCGCCCAAGCGGGCGGAACTTGTCTCTGGCTGCCATGCTCCATCACGACTTGTGTGGCTGATCGGCGACAATGACGGGTGATGGCGCGGCGCGGTGAAAGCGGCCAAGGCCGGCTTTGACGAGTTACTGCGTGGCGCCTGCCTCCGTAGGCGACCGATGCATTGGATAACTATGATGAAACTTCGACTGTTTGCAATATGTGTTGGGCTGACTGGCAGCCTGCTGGCTGTACCGGCGCTGGCGCAGACGGGCAACAAGCCTGCTGCGGAAACCATGGCGCCTGGAACCGTGTTGATCAGCGGCCCCGCTGGCCAGGTGACCTTGGCCGAGGTGCGCATGCTGGTGGATGAGCAGGTGCCGCCAAGCCGCCAACCCGCATTCTGGGCCAGCCCCAAGTCGATCAGCGAGGCGGCGCGCAACCTGTATGGCTACCGCGCGCTGGCGCAGCAGGCGCTGAAGGAGGGCCTGGACCGTCAGCCTGGAGCGGCGGCCTTCTTGAATCTGCAGCGCGAAAAAGCGCTGGCGGAATGGCTGATGCAGCAACGTGGGCGCGCGCGCGTGGGTGACCCCAAGGTGCTGGAGCAATTTGCGCGCACGGCGTACAAGGCTGAGCCGGAGCGCTTTCGCCACATGGAGCAGGTGCGGATTCGCCACATCATGGTGGTGCCCGAGCGCGACGACAAGGAAGGCGTGATGGCCAAGCTGCGTGCGGAATCGCTGCTGGCTGAACTGGTTAAGGGTACAGATTTTGAAAAGCTGGCGCGCGAACAGTCGCACGACCGCAACAGCGCGCTCAAAGGCGGTGACCTGGGGCTGTTCGACGTGGGCGGCATGTTGCCCGAATTCGATGCGCAGGTGGCCAAGATGAAGCCTGGCCAGATCAGCGCCCCGGTGCGCACCAAGGAGGGCTATCACCTGATTAAATTGGTGGAGCGGCGGCCGGCCGGCCTGGCGCCATTCGAGGAGGTGGCGCCGCTGATTCATGCCGAGGCGCAAGAAAAGCTCTATGGCGATGAGCGCCGCCGTGTCTGGCAAGAGACGGCAAATGCCGACACGGTAAAGGTGAATGAGGCGGCGGTCTCTGAGTTGGCGCGGCCACCCGCGGTGCCGTCGCCCGCCAAGTCGAAATAAAATCGCTTGGCCCACGCACGGCATGCCGTGCGTGGTCTGCATCAGATGCGGTTTGCCCAGCCTGGTGTTGTGCAATCTTTCCGCCTAGCCGACCGACATACTCGGCTCAATCATTCTTGCGTTTCCCGCCTCACTCATGAGATCTCCGTTAGTTGACGACGCGCGGACGCTGTGGCGCCTGCGCGGTCTGGTGGGTGTGCTGACGCGCCGCGAGCTGGTGGCGCGTTTTGCCGGTTCGGCGGGCGGCGTGCTGTGGGCCTGGGTGCAGCCTCTGTTGACGATTGCGTCGTATTACCTGGTGTTTGACATCGTGTTTGCCATGCGCATGGGCGAAAACGCGCCGACGCAGCGGGTGGGCACTTATCTGATCGTCGGCATGATGGCCTGGACGGCGTTTGCCGACGCCGTGCAGCGCGGCATGTCGAGTCTGGTGGACGCGGGCGGTATCCTGCAGAAGAACCCGTTGCCTCCGGTGCTGTTTCCGACCCGGGCCGTGCTGGCGAGCGCGTTGGTGTACGCGCCCATGCTGTTGTTGCTGGCGCTGGGTTATTGGCCGCTGCACCAGGGGTCGCCCGCCGTGCTGGCGATGCTGCCGATGGTGCTGCTGCAGATCACGCTGGCGTGGTTGCTGGGCTATTTGCTCTCGATTTTGATGGCGGCGCTGCGTGATGTGGCGCAGGTTGTGGCTTTCATGCTTTCGGTGGGGCCGTTTCTGGCGCCGGTGTTGTTCCCGATCACGTTGTTCCCTGAAGGCTGGCGCTGGCTGCTGTGGCTCAACCCCATGACGGCCTGGGTGCTGGGTTATCAGGCGGTGTTGCTGAAGGGGGCGTGGCCACCGGCCGAGGTGGGGCTGGCGATGGGCGTCTGGCTGGTCGTGCTGGGGTTGGCGCTGGACGTGGCGCTTCGCCGCAGCCGCGAACAATTGGTGGATTGGTTATGACCCCGCAAGCCGCCATGTTTGCTGAAACGGTGCTTCGAGTCCGCGACCTGGGCAAGGAGTACCGTCTGTACAGTTCGCCGCGTCAGCGCCTGAAGGCGGTGCTGACCGGGCGCAGCACCCACCGGAGTCATTGGGCCTTGCGGGAGGTTTCGTTCGATTTGCAGCGCGGCCAGTGTATCGGCATCGTTGGCGACAACGGGGCAGGCAAGAGTTCGCTGCTCAAGTTGCTGGCCGGCACGCTGCGCCCTACCACCGGGAGCATCGAGCGCATCGGCCGGGTGACGGCGATTCTGGAGCTGGGCGCCGGCTTTCACCCCGAATTCAGCGGCCGCGACAATCTGTACTTTGGCGGCAGCATGATTGGCATCAGCCGCGAGGAGATGGTGCGGCTGGAGCCGGAGATCATCGAATTTTCGGGGTTGGCCGAGGCAATTGATCGACCGGTCAAGACCTATTCGTCTGGCATGGCGGTGCGGCTGGCCTTTGCATTGGTGACGGCGGTGCAGCCAGATGTGCTGATTGTGGACGAGGCGCTGGCGGTGGGGGATCAGCAGTTCCAGAAGAAATGCATCGACCGGATTACGGCGTTTCGCGAGGCGGGCTGCACGATTCTTTTCTGCTCGCACAGCCCCTATCACGTGCGTACGCTTTGCGATCAGGCCTTGTGGCTGGAGCACGGACGCATGCGGGAGTTTGGTGATACTGAGGCGGTGCTGGGCGCCTACGAGACGCATTCGCGCCAGCGCGAGGCGCCAGTCGAAGTGGCGGAGGCCGCCGCGCCGCCGCCTCTGCCGTATGAGCGCGGGCCGACGTCGGCGCTGATCGTGTCGTGCGAGTTGTCGAACCTGCGTGAAGGGAATCCGGGGCTGCTGGACAGCCGTGATCTGGTGGCGACGATCACGGTGCGCGGCAAGGGCGATGAACGACCGAATATCGGCTTCATGATCGAGCAGGCGCGTGGGGTGGGCATCACGTCGCTGGCGACCCACGAAGAGGGTGCTGCGCCGGTGTATCTGGGCGACCGGACGTGGCGCTCGGTGCTGACTTTCCCCGAGTTGCCATTGCACAGCGGCGACTACGTCATCAGTGTGTTCCTTTTCGACGAGAGCGGGTTGGTCACGTACGATCTGTGGTTCAAATTCCTGACGTTCCGCTTCCTGTCGCCCAAGCTGATGCCGGGGCTGGTTCGCCTGCCTCACCACTGGAGTTGATGCACATGGATTGGACTGCTTTGCTGGATGTCACGGCCGCTGGCCCGGTCGCGCCCGAGCAGGCGCGCATCGCACTGGCGCGAGGCCGCGAATTGCTGGCCCAGGGCGATGCAGCCGCTGCTGCCGTGGCCTTGCGGCAGGCTGCGATGGTGCCTGAAACCCAGCTGGCGGCGTACAACCTGATTGAGACCCATGCGTTGCCGGGTGCATTTTCCGAATGGATGGGACTGGATGCCCGCATCGATCCGGGCGACGACGTGTATGGGTTCTTCACGGGCCATGGCACCTGGTCGAGCCCGATGCGGGACTATCTGGCTGACGGCTGGCGCACGCTGGCCGAGTTGATGCTGTTGCTAGAGCGTGCGGGCACCGCATTGGTGCATTGCAGTACGGTTCTGGAGTTTGCCAGTGGCCATGGGCGCTTTACGCGGCATCTGGTGAAGGCATTGGGCGCCGAGCGTGTAACGGTTTCGGACGTGGTGCCGGGCGCGGTGGAATTTTCGATGGCGCACTTCGGGGTGGAGGGCCTGCTTTCGACGGCAGAGCCGGAAGACATCGTCTGGCCGCGCCGGTATGACCTGGTGTTTGTGCTGTCACTTTTCAGCCATCTGCCGCAGGTGAGCTGGTCTCGCTGGCTGGCACGGGTCTGGCAGGCAGTGGCGCCTGGGGGGCGGCTGGTATTCAGTACCCATGGCGAATATGCCGCGAAGCGCGCCGGTGTGACACTGGATGCGCAGGGCTTTCACTTCGTGGCGGACAGCGAGTCGTCGGCGATCGACGCTCAGCAGTATGGTACGGCGTATACCAGCGCAGACTTCGTAAGGACGCAGCTGGCAGCCTGTGCGCCAGACCGGGTGGGATGCCAAATCGCTCCGGCATGGTTCTGGGCACACCAAGATGCGTTCGTGCTCCAGCGGCCGTCAGTGTCCTGACAAGCGACACAACCTGGACTGGACGTTGGAATGAAGCAGGTTTTCAAACGCACGGGTAACTGTTTGTCGAGGCGCCATGTCTGATATCCGAGCCGATAGTGCCGCTGCGATGGAAGCGTTGGCGCGTGGCCAGTCGCATCTGCAGGCGGGCGAGCGGGCGTTGGCTGCGGCCGCATTGCGCCAGGCGCTGAGCGACGCCACTACACGGCTGACGGCGCACAACCTGATCGAACGCCACGCGCTGGACGGGGCTTTCGTCGAGTGGATGGGCTTCAACTGCGAGATCGCGCCGGCAGACGACATCTTTCGCTTTTTCGAAAACCATCCGACGTCGGTCAACCCGCTGCGCGATTACCTGGCCGATGGCTGGCGCACGCTGTCGGAGTTGATGCTGTTGCTGGAGGCAGCCGACCGCCCGCTGCTGAAAACGTCCTCCGTGCTGGAGTTCGCCAGTGGTCACGGGCGCTTCACGCGCCATCTGGTGAAAGCACTGGGTGCGCAACGGGTCACGGTGTCGGACGTGGTGTCTGATGCGGTGGATTTTGCTCGGCGGGCGTTTGGGGTCACAGGGGTGTTGTCCACAACGCAGCCGGAAGACCTGCACTGGCCCCGGCGTTATGAGCTGGTGTTTGTGTTGTCACTGTTCAGCCATCTGCCCCGCAGCAGTTGGGCCCGCTGGTTGATGCGGCTGTTCGATGCTGTCGAGCCGGGTGGCCTGCTGGTGATTTCAACGCATGGCGAGGAGGCTGCGCGCCGCCAGAATGTGGCACTGGACGAAACGGGCTTCTTTTTTGCCGCATCGAGCGAATCGGCTGCGATCGACGTACAGGAATACGGGACCGCGTTTACCTCTGAGGCATTCGTTCGCGAGCGCATTGCCGAAACGCTGGGCAGCGACTGCCTGATGGGTTTTGAGCCCAGTTGGTTCTGGCGGCATCAGGATGCCTTCGTGCTGCGCAGGCCTGCGTGATACGGATCGACCTATCGCAGGAGCCAGTTCTTGACCCGGGTTTGCCAGCGCAGGGGAATAGCGCGAGCGAGTCCGGAAAGCCAGGGCAAGGCGCGCAAGCGAACGAGCGCACTTAACAAGCGCGACCGGGCGCGGGACGAGGCACTGCCGCGGGCCGCGTGCGCCTCAGTGCGCGTGGCAATGGTCTTGGCTATATGGGTGAGGGCGTCAGTGCCGGGCTTGACGGCCGGAATATCCGCAAGGTATTCGCCAGCGTACCAGTCGGGAGTCTGCAACACCACGCCTTCGGGCAGGCGTCGGGCCGCCTCGGTCTGCAGGCGCCATGACTGCGCGGGCGGCTGACCCGTCAGGAAATGTCGCTGCCGGATGTCAAGAAAGAACGTGATCCACGCGGCGGCGCTTTCGTTCCAGGGCCGCAGCCAGCTCCAAGGCCGGCCGGACAGGCGCTCTGTAAAAGCGCCGAGATCTGGCGCCACCACCGGCCACCCTCCCTGCAGGCAGGCGCTGAGGGTGTAGCTGTAGGTTTCAGGCCATTGGGCGGGGAACCAGATGAGATCGGGTTTCAGCCAATCCAGAAGGGCAGGCAGTTCTTTCTCGTCGTATTTTCCATGCACCGTCAAATGGGCGCGCGGGCGCGTGCGCAATGCGCGATAGCCGTATCCTATGAGGTGAAAGTCCAGCGGTGCACCGTTCTTTCCGGCCAGCAAGGCCACGTCTTCCAGTACGTCGGCGCCTTTGATGATGCTGAGTGCCCCGATCACGGCGATCTTCAGTGGGCGGTCGTTGCCCAGTAGCGCGGGTTGGGGTGTCGGCAACTGCGCCACGGACGCAACGTCGGTGTGAGGTACAAGCCGCAGCGACCCTTCGGGTGCGAGGGGAGCCACGCGCGCCAGCGCGTCGCCAGAAGGCGCAATGACATAGCGCGCATGTTCGAGAAACTGAATGTGGAATTGACGCCAGGTCGTGATGTCTACCCCACCGGGAGCGGGCGAATGCGCGAGACAGCGGGCGCATTGCGTGACACCCAGTTCACCGCAGTAGCCGTTGGTTTGATCGGTCAGCGATATCTGGGGGCAGATGGTGTAGAAATCATGCGCGGTGAAGTCGAATGTCACCCCCAACTGCGCAGGAATCTTGCGCACCTGCTCACCCTGCCCCAACAGGTGATGGAAGTGGACGTGTTGAACGCCAAGCTGTTGAAGCGTCGAGATCAGCGCCGAATACTGGTTCGAGAGAGAAAACACCATCTCGAACCCTTCATCGGGATCGGGCAGTCGCAACTGCACCGCATGGCCTGCCAGGGGGCGCAGTACAAAATAGCGGGCCCGGTCGTGCAGTGTGGCCGCCAACTCCTCGACGTGGCGCTCCGTGCCGCCCTGCCGGTCATGAAGCACGGCCAGGATGACAGGCAGAGCGCTTGGCTCCATGACGCGCGCGAGGTCTACCGCCATCCGCGCGGGACGCGCGGGGTCTGACTGCACAAACCGCATGACTGCCGCTTCATAGCGCGGGTGCAGTCGACGCAACGTCTCCATGGCAGCGCGTTCGCGTGGGCTTTTCGCATCGCCAAAGCTCACACCGCCGGAATGGTGCACGAACGTGTCGAGCGCATGCAAGTTTCGCCAGCCGGCGTTTTCGGCCCGGATGCAGAAGTCGTTTTCTTCGCCATAGCCCTTGCCGAAGTTTTCGACGTCGAACAGGCCCACTTCGTCGAGTGCCGCGCGCCGGATATACATGCAAAATCCGACGCCGGTGGGCACATCGACGACTTGGCCAGCGTTGGTCTTGGCAAACAGTTGGTCGAGGCGGCCCACGTCCCACCCGATGGGCAGGGCATTGTCTTGACAGAAGCGTGGGTAGCTGCAAATGGTGGCGTTGTTCGAGAACGGCGTGACGCTGGCGACGCGCTGGTCGCTGTAGGCCGCGGCCTGAATACGATCCAGCCAGTCATTGGCCACCTCGGCATCGCTGTTGAGCAGCAGCACGTCGTCGGTCGTCGACACGGCCATGCCACGGTTGACTGTGCCGACAAAGCCCAGGTTGACCTCGTTTTCGAGCAGTTCGACGCGCGGGTCGCGCGCGGCGATATCGCGCAGCCAATCGGTTACTTCAGGTTCGGGACTGGCGTCGTTGATGACGATCAGCCGCCAGGGCGTGCGGCACGACGCCGACAGGACGGACAGCACGCAGCGCTGGGTGTCGGCCAGCCCTTTGTAGACCGGCACGATGACGTCCACCGGGTGATGGCTGGGCGCGAGCGGCGTCGGCAAGGGTTGTTCGACGCCGGGTGTGTCCCCGTCTGACCGCGGGTCGCGGTCCAGTTGACGATCCAGCCACATTTTTGCGTTCACTATCGGACGGGTGGCGCGGAACACGGTGGAGTCTTTCAGGAATTCAATGTGGTCCTGGGCCTTCTGGCGCTCTCGCAGCGCATCGTCACGGGCACGTCTGGCTTCGGTGGTTTCGGCAATCAGCGCGTGGATGCGCGCTTGCAACTGTTGCCTGTGCGCGCGGTGCTGTTCGACCTGCAATTGATGCCGTGCTGCGAACGTCCTGATATCTTGTTCGTGGCTCGCGGCCAGTGTGTCCAAGGTCTGCTCGTGCTCGCCGCGCAGGCGCAAAAGGGTGCCTTGATGTTCGGTACCCAACTGGTCGATTCGCTCGGCCAGTTGGTCATGTTCCTGGCGCAAGTGCCGATATTGGTTGACGACATCGGCCATGGCCAAGTAATCGGCAGACATCGGCCAACCCAGGTCGACTTCGAGCACGCCCCCTGCGGCACGAGAAAGCGCGTCTTCGGGAATGGGCAGTTCCAGCCAGGGGTCATCACCGTGCAGCAGGCAAAGTACGCCTGAGCCAGTGAGCGACGCCGACGCCTGGATCAGCATTTGATGTTGCGCCGCCTGCGTTACGAAACCGGGGTCTGTACTGTCCCAGCGCCACAATGCTGCGCCGTCGGCAGCCTGAAGCCGAAGGGCATGCAAGTACAGAAAGCCGGGTCGGTCGGCGGGGTCAAGTTTCAGACCCAACGGCGCCGGGCCTGCTGGCAGCGCGAATCGCACAGTCTGGCGCTCATGTCCTATCACCCCGCCCTCACTGATTTTGTGCTCTTCGCTATAGCCTGCGGGCTGCTTGGTAAACAACTCGGCGGTGAAGTGGGCCTGGACGGGCAACAGGTGCGAGCGATCGGTGGCCGGCTGGACGAGGTCTTCACCATCGCGCAGCGGTCGTGCACGGATGATGAACTGGTAGGTGCCGGCATCGGGAAGATTCAAGATATGGCGGGCAACGGCGGGGGGCAGGGCGTCGAACGCGACGCGGAACTCTGAATCTTGCGTCTCCCGTTGGACGGTATGGATCTGCAGGACCTGCCAGCCATTGTCTGCCAAGAACCGTAGCAAGGTCTGGCGAGTGAAGAACCTGAGATGAGTTTCGTCCAGCAAGCCTTCGGGCCGATAACGGAATTCGCCTGCCATCAACTCGGCGATCAGCCCGCAATACGCGGTGTTGGGAACCGACAGCAGGAGCAGCCCGTCGGGTTTCAAGAGGCTCTTGCACGCGGCCAGCACGGGTGCGCTGTCCCGCAGGTGCTCAAGCACGTCGGCACAGACAATGACGTCGTATGGCGTGTCGAACAACTCACCCAGGTGCTGCTGCTCGAGGTCGGCGACCACGATGCGCCGGTAGTACGGAGCCGCCAGCGAAGCCTCTTCCTCGCTCAGTGTGACCCCATCGATGGCTGCAGGGCCCTCTTGTCCGGCCAGATAGCGACCGATGGCACCGCTGCCGCAGCCGAGGTCCAACACGTGTGCACTGACGGGCAGCTGCTTCACAATGGCCGACAGTGAATCGTTGTCGCCCTCAGCGATGGTGCGTCGATAAACGTGCGAGCGGATGGAGGTGGGCACCATGGCGGGGTAGCAGACGAATTCTGTGAGCGATCCGGGGGATCTACGGAGCGTTCGGCATGCCGCGTGGGGGTGTGACCGGCAAGGGCTGACCGTAGGGTGCCGATGCGAAACGGCAAACCTCATGATGCTACCATGCAAGACTTTTTCCTCTGCCGCGCGCACGCGCCTCGGACCTGTCCAGATTGACATGATTTCCCTCGCGGTGCTGGCGTTCGTCGTGTCCATGGTCACCACCTTTCTGGTGCGCCGGTGGTTCCGGCACTGGCGCGTTTTTTACCCGCACGATGCGCCTCAGCGCTTTCATCAGGGCCACGTGCCGCGTGTCGGTGGCATCGGTCTGCTGGTTGGCTGGGTAGCGGCATTGGCCGCGCTGCCTGTCCTGCAGTGGGCCGAGATGGCTGGCAATATCGACCCGTCATTGCTCAACCTGGGTGCTTGGCTGCTGCTGCTGCTGCCTGCCTTCATCGGAGGGGTGCTGGAGGATTTGACGCAGCGGCTGGCGGTCTTGTGGCGGTTGCTGCTGACGCTGGTGTCGGCTTCGCTGGCCGCCTGGTTGCTGGGCGTCTCGGTCCCTCACCTGGGCTTCGCGGCGATCGACAGCTGGTGGAGCGCCTGGCCGTGGCTGGGCGTGGGGCTGGCGGTGCTGGCGGTGACCGGGCTGCCGCACGCGTTCAACATCATCGACGGCTACAACGGTTTGGCGGGTGCGGTGGCGCTGGTGGTGTGCCTGGCGCTGGCGCATGTGGCCATCCAGGTGGGCGACCGCGAACTGGCGGCCATGGCGATTGCACTGGCCGCCGCCACGGCGGGCTTTCTGGTGTGGAACTACCCGCGCGGGCTGATCTTTGCCGGCGATGGCGGTGCCTACCTGTGGGGGCTGGCGATTGCCGTCATCAGCCTGCTGCTGGTCAAGCGCCACCCCATCGTGTCGCCGTGGTTTCCCATGCTGCTGCTGATCTATCCGGTGTGGGAGACGGTGTTCTCGATCTACCGCAAGCTGTGGCGCGGCGTATCGCCCGGCATGGCCGATGCGCTGCACCTGCACCAGCTGGTCTATCGCCGGCTGGTGCGCAGCGTGCTGCACGAGGACGAAGCCAAGAACATGCTCAAGCGCAACAACCGCACCGCGCCGTACCTGTGGAGCTTCGTGGTGCTGACGGTGGTGCCGGCGATGCTGTTCTGGCGCTACAGCGGCGTGCTGCTGGCGTTCTGCGTGCTGTTCGCGGTCAGCTACGTGGTGGCCTACATGACGCTGGTGCGCTTCAAGGTGCCGCGCTTCTTCCAGCGGCCGCGCCGTTGAGGCCTATCATGTCCGCCTGATTGGACCAACCTACCCCTGACGCACATGCCCACTGACCTGACCACCCTGGCTCCGCGCGAAAAGGCGCAGATTCTGGCGCAAGCGCTGCCGTACATCCGCAAGTTCCATGGCAAGACGATGGTCATCAAGTATGGCGGCAACGCCATGACCGACCCCACGTTGCAGGCCGCGTTTGCCGAAGACGTGGTGCTGCTCAAGCTGGTCGGCATCAACCCCGTGGTGGTGCACGGCGGCGGCCCGCAGATCGAGACCGCGCTCAAGCGCCTGGGCAAGGAAGGCAAGTTCATCCAGGGCATGCGCGTGACCGACGCCGAAACCATGGAAGTGGTCGAATGGGTGCTGGGCGGCGAAGTGCAGCAGGACATCGTCGGCCTCATCAACCAGGCGGGCGGCAAGGCCGTGGGCCTGACCGGCCGCGACGGCGCCATGATCCGCGCGCACAAGCTGAAGATGTTGGACCAGAAGGATCCGTCGGTCGAGCACGACATCGGCCAGGTGGGCGATATCGACCAGATCGACCCCGGCGTGGTGAAGGCGCTGCAGGACGACCAGTTCATCCCCGTGGTCAGTCCCATCGGCTTTGGCGAGCAGAACGAGAGCTACAACATCAACGCCGACGTGGTGGCCGCCAAGCTGGCCACGGTGTTGCAGGCCGAAAAGTTGCTCATGCTGACCAACATCCCCGGCGTGCTCGACAAGGCCGGCGCGCTGATGCCCGAGCTGACGCCGCGCCGCATCGACGAGCTGGTGCAGGACGGCACCATTTCCGGCGGCATGCTGCCCAAGATCGCCGGCGCGCTGGATGCCGCCAAGAGCGGCGTCAACGCCGTGCACATCATCGACGGCCGCGTGCCGCACGCCCTGCTGCTGGAAGTGCTGGGCAACGAGCCCTTCGGCACCATGATCCGGTCGCACTGACGCCGGCGCGCCGCGTTCCGGCGCAAGCACTCACTTGGCGCGAGGCGGGCGCCGGCCGGGCGATTCGGGTTTGGCCCGGGCAGGCCGGTGCGGCGGCTGTGGGAGAATCATTTGGAAACAAGTGGGCTCCAACATGCCGTCTGAACTCGATTCACCCGCCGCCCCCGAAGCCACCCCCGCGCCCGCCGCGCGCAAGCGGCCCAAGCCGGGCGAACGGCGCGTGCAGATTCTGCAGGCGCTGGCGCAGATGCTGGAGCAGCCCGGCGCCGAACGCGTGACCACCGCCGCGCTGGCTGCGCGCCTCGACGTCAGCGAAGCCGCGCTGTACCGTCACTTCGCCAGCAAGGCGCAGATGTTCGAGGGCCTGATCGACTTCGTCGAAAGCAGCGTCTTCGGCCTGGTGAACCGGATCAACGACCAGGCAGGCGAAGGCCGCGCACGCGCCGCCCGCATCGTCGCCATGGTGTTGCAGTTCGGCGAAAAGAACCCCGGCATGACGCGCGTGATGGTGGGTGACGCGCTGGTGTTCGAGCACGAACGGCTGCAGCAGCGCATGAACCAGCTGTTCGACAAGCTGGAGGCCGCGCTGCGCCAGTGCCTGCGTGAAGGCGCTGACGGCGCTGGCGCGCTGACGCCCGATGCCGACGCGCAGGTCACGGCATCGGTGCTCACCGCCTTCATGGTCGGGCGGCTGCAGCGCTTTGCGCGCTCGGGCTTTCGGCGTGCGCCGTCCGAGCGGCTGGACGCCTGCATCGCCAGTATGCTATAAATTAAGTAGCTGTCCGCGCTTTTCCAGCAAGCGCTTCGGCCTGATTTCATTTGACAGGGTGTTGGCATGAAATTGCTTCGCTACGGCGCGCCCGGCAAGGAAAAGCCGGGTCTGCTGGACGACACAAGCCAGTTGCGCGACCTTTCCGCGGTGATCCCCGACATCGGCCCGGCACAGCTGGGTGACGCGGCACTGGCGCGGCTGCGGCGCCTGAAGCCCGACACGCTGCCACGGGTCAGAGGCCAGCCGCGCCTGGGCTGCCCGGTGGCCGGCGTCGGCAAGTTCATCGCCATCGGCCTGAACTACGCCGACCACGCGGCCGAGGCCGGCATGCCCCTTCCGAAAGAGCCGGTGATCTTTACCAAGGCCATTTCCTGCATCCAGGGGCCGGATGACGACGTGATGCTGCCCAAGGGCTCGAAAAAGAGCGACTGGGAAGTCGAACTGGGCGTGGTCATCGGCCGCACGGCGCGCCATGTCGCGCAGAAGGACGCACTGGCCCACGTGGCCGGCTACTGCGTGGTCAACGACGTGAGCGAGCGCGAATACCAGATCGAGCGCGGCGGCACCTGGGACAAGGGCAAGGGCTGCGACACCTTCGGCCCCATCGGCCCCTGGCTGGTGACGCGCGACGACGTGCCGAACCCGCAGCGCCTCGGCCTGTGGCTCGACCTGAACGGCCAGCGCATGCAGACCGGGCACACGCGCACCATGGTGTTTGGCGTGGCGCGGCTGGTCAGCTACGTCAGCCGCTTCATCACGCTGGCGCCGGGCGACGTGCTGACCACCGGCACGCCGCCGGGCGTCGGCATGGGCTTGCGCGACGCGCAGGGCCAGCCGGCACCGCGCTACCTGCGCCCCGGCGACGTGATGACGCTGGGCATCGAAGGCCTGGGTACGCAGACACAGAAGGTGGTGGCCTATCGCGCACGCTGACCGGCGGCTGCGATCAGGGTAAATACCTAGCTTCGAGGTGGGCGCGCCCGCTTGGCGCGTTCGGCGGGATGGTGCAAAATCGAACGACCGTTCGTTTATTGCCCATGCCTGACACCACCACCCCATCGCCGCAAGCCGCCGCCGCGCCCCGTGCACGGCGGGCGCGTGTGCTGGCGAAGGGTCAGCAGACCAAGGCGGCCATTGTCGACGCTGCCTTGCGCATGGCCGCGCAGGTCGGGCTGGAAGGCCTGTCCATCGGCGCGCTGGCCGACGTCATGGGCATGAGCAAGTCGGGCGTGTTTGCCCACTTTGGCTCGCGCGACGAACTGCAGGTGTCGGTGGTGCGCGAATACTACGCCCGCTTCGAACGCGACGTGTTCGAGCCGGCCATGCAGCAGGCCCGCGGCCTGCCGCGCCTGCGCGCCCTGTTCGAGCACTGGATGCGCTACACCAGCGCCGAGCTGGATTCGGGCTGCATCTTCATCAGCGGCGCGGTCGAATTCGACGACCGCCCCGGCCCGGTGCGCGACGCGCTGATCGCCACCGTCAGCGCCTGGATGGAAGCCATGGAACGCGCCGCCGCCCAGGCCCGGCAGGAAGGCCATTTGGCCGCCGACGTGGACGAACGCCAGATCACCTTCGAGATTCATGGACTGATCCTGGTGCTTCATTACGAAGCACGCTTTTTGCACCGCAGCGGCGCCATGCAGCGCGCCGTGCGGGGCTTTGACAACATTCTGGCGCGCTACGCCGCCTGAATCCTTATTCACCTTTCGCAGACAACCCGAGGAGCCATTCCCCATGCCCATCTACACCCCGCCGCTGCGCGACATGCAGTTTGTGATGCACGAAGTGCTCAACGTCGTCGACGAACTGAAAGACATCCCGCGCCACGCCGACATCGACGCCGACACGCTGAACGCCGTGCTGGAAGAAGGCGGCAAGTTCGCGGCTGAAGTCATCCAGCCCATCAACCTCAGCGGCGACAGCGAAGGCTGCGTGCTCGACAAGACCACGCACGAAGTCAAGACGCCCACCGGCTTCAAGGACGCGTACGAAAAATACGTCGAAGGCGGCTGGGCCGCGCTGTCGTGCGACCCCGAATACGGCGGCCAGGGCTTGCCCTTCGTCGCCAACCAGTGCGTGTACGAAATGATGAACAGCGCCAACCAGGCGTGGACCATGTACCCCGGCCTGTCGCACGGCGCCTACGAAGCCCTGCACGCCCACGGCACCGACGACCAAAAAAAGAAATACCTGCCCAAGCTGACCAGCGGCGAATGGACCGGCACCATGTGCCTGACCGAGCCGCACTGCGGCACCGACCTGGGCCTGCTGCGCACCAAGGCCGAGCCGCAGGCCGACGGCACCTACAAGATCACCGGCAACAAGATCTTCATCAGCGCCGGCGAGCACGACATGGCGCCCAACATCCTGCACCTGGTGCTGGCCCGCTTGCCCGATGCGCCCAAGGGCAGCAAGGGCATCAGCCTGTTCCTGGTGCCGAAGTACCACGTCAACGACGACGGCTCGCTGGGCGCGCGTAACCCCATCTTCTGCACCGGCCTGGAGCACAAGATGGGCATCCACGGCAACGCCACCGCGCAACTGAGCCTGGACGGCGCCGTCGGCACCCTGGTGGGCGAGCCCAACAAGGGCCTGCCGGCCATGTTCGTGATGATGAACGCCGCGCGCCTGGGCGTGGGCAACCAGTCGCTCGGCCTGACCGAAGTGGCCTACCAGAACGCGCTGGTGTATGCCAAGGACCGCCTGCAGATGCGCAGCCTATCCGGCCCCAAGGCCAAGGATCAACCGGCCGACCCCATCATCGTGCACCCCGACGTGCGCAAGATGCTGCTCACCGCCAAGGCCTATGCCGAAGGCGGCCGCGCCATGGCCATCTACACGTCGATGCTGCTCGACAAGGCGCTGTACCACCCCGACGAAAAGGTGCGCAAGGACAGCGACGAAGTGGTGGGCCTGCTCACGCCCATCATCAAGGCCTTCCTCACCGACAACGGCTTTGCCGCCACCAACCACGCCATGCAGGTGTTTGGCGGCCACGGCTACATCCACGAAACGGGCATGGAGCAGTTCGTGCGCGACGCGCGCATCAACATGATCTACGAAGGCACCAACACCGTGCAGTCGCTGGATCTGCTGGGCCGCAAGATCCTGGGCAACCAGGGCGCCACGCTTAAGAAGTTTGGCAAGCTCATTGCCCAACTGGTCGAGGAAGAAGGCGTGAACGAGAAGATGAGCGAGTTCATCAACCCACTCGGCTACCTGGCCGACCAGATGACCAAGTTCACCACCGAAATCGGCTTCAAGGGCTTCACCAACCCCGACGAAGTGGGCGGCGCCAGCGTCGACTACCTGCGTGTGGCGGGCCACCTGGTGTTTGGCTACTTCTTCGCCCGCATGGCCAGCGTGGCCCTCAAGAAGCAGGCCGAAGGCAGCACCGACCCGTTCTACACCGCCAAGCTGCAGACCGCGCGCTTCTACTTCGCGCGCCTGTTCCCCGAGACGGCCAGCCTGATGCGCACCGCGCGCTCGGGCGTGGCCAACCTGCTGGACACCGAGGCGGCACTGGCATGATGTATTTCAATAAAAAAATGCCCCTGGCGCTTGCTGCAAAAGCGCTTGCAGCTATTGTTTTGGTAGCTAATGGCGGTGTAGCGCTGGCCCAGATGACGCCTGTCGGCACCTGGCGCAGCATCGACGATCAGACCAAGGAACCCAAGGCGCAGGTGGTCATCACCGAAAGCGCCGGCGTGCTCACCGGCCGCATCGAGAAGATCCTGAAAAAGGACGCTGACCCGAAAGCCGTGTGCGACAAGTGCAGCGATGACCGCAAGGACAAGCCGGTGGCGGGCCTGGAAATCATCCGCGGCGCCAAGAAAGCCGAAGGAAAGGACGTGTGGGAAGGCGGCCGCGTGCTCGACCCCGAAAAAGGCAGCGACTACGCGCTGCGCCTGACGCCCATCGACGGCGGCAAGAAGCTCGAAGTGCGCGGCTCCATCGGGCCGTTTGGGCGCACGCAGACCTGGACACGGGTCCAGTGAAGGAACACAGAATGTCCCGATTCAACGTCAAGAAAGTCGCCGTGCTCGGCGCCGGCGTGATGGGCGCGCAGATCGCGGCCCATCTCGTCAACTGCAAGGTGCCGGTCATCCTGTTCGACCTGGCCGCCAAAGAGGGTCCCAAGAACGGCATCGCGCTGAAGGCCGTCGAAAACCTCAAGAAGCTCAAGCCCGCGCCGCTGGGCGTGGCCGAAGACGCGGCGCTGATCGAAGTCGCCAACTACGACGACGACCTGAAAAAGCTCAAGGGCTGCGACCTGATCATCGAGGCCATCGCTGAGCGCATGGACTGGAAGAGCGATCTGTATCACAAGATCGCGCCTTTCGTCGCCAAGAACGCCATCCTGGCCAGCAACACCTCGGGCCTGTCGATCACCAAGCTGAGCGAAGCGCTGCCCGAGGCATTGCGCCCGCGTTTTTGCGGCATCCACTTCTTCAACCCGCCGCGCTACATGGTGCTGGTGGAGTTGATTGCGACGCCGACCACGAAGCCCGAAGTGCTGGACCAGTTGGAAGCCTTCGTCACCTCCGCGCTCGGCAAGGGCGTGGTGCGCGCCAAGGACACGCCCAACTTCGTCGCCAACCGCATCGGCATCGCCGGCATGCTGACCACGATGAAAGAGGTCGAGAAATTCGGCCTGACCTTCGACGTGGTCGATGACCTGACCGGCAAGCGCATGGGGCGTGCCTCAAGCGGCACCTTCCGCACCATCGACGTGGTGGGGCTGGACACGGTGGGCCACGTCATCAAGACGCTGCAAGACAACCTGAGCACCGACACCGACCCGTTCTACGACAGCTTTGGCACGCCGCCCGTGCTGGCCAAGCTGCTGGAGCTGAAGAACCTGGGCCAGAAGACGGGCGCCGGTTTCTACAAGAAGGTCGGCCGCGACATCCTGCGCTTTGATCTGGAAAAAGACGAGTACGTGCCCAGCGGCCAGAAGGCCGACGAGGTGTACGGGCGCATGCTCAAGAAGCCCGCTGGCGAGCGCCTGAAGCTGCTGCGCAACGCGGAAGGCCCGCAAGGCCAGTTCCTGTGGGCCATTCTGCGCAACAGCTTCCACTACGCCGCCGTGCATCTGGCGAATATTGCCGAGACCGCGCGCGATGTCGACCTGGCCATGCGCTGGGGCTTTGGCATGAAGCAGGGTCCGTTTGAGTTGTGGCAAGAAGCCGGCTGGCTCGACGTCGCCAAGATGATCCAGGACGACATCGACGCGGGCAAGGCGTTGTCGAAAGCGCCGCTGCCTGAGTGGGTGTTCAAAGGCCCGGTGGCCGAGGCCGGCGGCGTGCACACCGAGAAGGGCTCGTGGAACCCCACCACCGGCCAGTTTGAACCGCGCCGCCTGCTGCCGGTGTACGAGCGCCAGTTGTTCCCCGAACTACTGCTGGGCGAAGGCGGGCCGCGCCCCGATACAGCGGGCAAGACGCTGCTGGAAAACGACGCCATCCGCGTCTGGACGCTCGACGACGAGATCGTCATCGCCACCCTCAAGACCAAGATGCGCGCCATCAGCCCCGAGGCGGGCGAGGGCCTGGCGCAGGCGGTGGAGATGGCCGAGGCCGACTACCAGGGCCTGGTGATCTGGCCGGGCGACGACCCCTTCAGCGTCGGCGCCGACCTGCAGGCCATGCTGCCCGGCTACGTGGCCGGCGGCGCGGGCCTGGTCGATTCGATGGAAAAAGAGCTGCAGGACATGATGCTGCGCCTGCGCTACGCCAACGTGCCGGTCGTCTCCGCCATTCGCGGCATGGCGCTGGGCGGCGGCTGCGAGCTGGCGGTGTACTCCTCGCGCCGCGTGGCCGCCATGGAAAGCTACATGGGCCTGGTGGAAGTGGGCGTGGGCCTGGTGCCCGGCGCGGGGGGGCTTGCCTACATCGCCCGCCGCGCGGCCGAGAACGCGCAAGCCAGCACCGACAAGGACTTGCTGCACTTCCTCACCGAAGGCTTCACCGCCGCCGCCATGGCCAAGGTGGGCATGAGCGCACTCGATTCGCGCAAGCTCGGCTACCTGCTGTGGAGCGACGTGATCGTGCCCAACAAGGACGAGTTGCTCTACGTCGCCATCAACGAAGCCAAGGCCATGTTCCGCGCCGGCTACCGCCCGCCCATGAAGCGCCAGTTTGCGGTCGCCGGCCGCGACGGAAAGGCCACCATCCAGGGCCAGCTGGTCAACATGCGCGACGGCGGCTTCATCAGCCAGCACGACTTCTACGTGTCGAGCCTGATCGCCAACGTCGTGACCGGCGGCGACGTCGATCCGGGCACGCTGGTCGATGAGGAATACCTGATGACGCTGGAGCGCCAAGCCTTCACCACCCTGCTGGGCAACCCCAAGACGCACGAGCGGATCATGGGGATGCTGAGCACCGGTAAGCCCGTGCGCAATTGATCGGCGAGGAAGAACACACCATGACCAAACAAGTTCAAGACGCCTACATCGTCGCCGCCACGCGCACGCCCATCGGGCGCTCGCACAAGGGCTATTTCAAGAACACGCGGCCGGACGACCTGCTCGCGCACGTGCTGCGCGAAGTCGTCAAGCAGGCGCCGGGGCTGGACCCGGCCGCGATTGAGGACGTGATCAGCGGCTGCGCCATCCCCGAGGCGCAGCAGGGCCTCAACGTGGCGCGCATCGGCGCCGTGCTGGCCGGCTATCCCAAGAGCGTGGGCGGCATCACCGTCAATCGCTTCTGCGCCTCGGGCCTGTCGGCCGTGGCCATGGCGGCGGACCGCATTCGCGTCGGCGAATCCGAAGTAATGGTCGCCGCGGGCGTGGAAAGCATGAGCATGGTGCCCATGATGGGCAACAATCCCAGCCTGTCGCCCACCATCTTCGCCAACACCGACAACGTGGACGACTACGGCATCGCCTACGGCATGGGCCTCACGGCCGAGAAGGTGGCGCAGCAGTGGAAAGTCTCGCGGCAGGCGCAAGACGAGTTCGCGCTCGAATCGCACCAGCGCGCCATGAAGGCGATTGCCGCCGGCGAGTTCAAGGACGAGATCACGCCCGTCACCGTGACCGAGCGCAGCGTCAACCTCAAGACCGCCGAAGTCACGCAGACGCAGCGCACCGTGGACATCGACGAAGGTCCGCGCCCCGACACATCGCTGGAAGGACTGGCCAAGTTGCGCACCGTGTTCGCCGCGCGCGGCTCGGTGACCGCAGGCAACAGCTCTCAGACCAGCGACGGCGCCGGCGCGCTGATTCTGGCCAGCGAAGCAGCGATCAAGAAATACGGCCTGACGCCGCTGGCGCGCTTTGTCTCTTACGCCAGCCGTGGCGTGCCGCCGCACATCATGGGCATCGGCCCGATCGAGGCGATTCCGGCGGCGCTGAAATATGCGGGGCTGACGAAAGAGCAGATCGACTGGTACGAGCTGAACGAAGCCTTTGCCGCGCAGTCGTTGGCCGTCATCAACACGTTGGGGCTCGACAAGGCCAAGGTCAACCCCATGGGCGGCGCCATTGCGCTGGGTCACCCGCTGGGAGCCACCGGCGCCATCCGCGCAGCCACCGTGGTACACGCACTGCGCCGCCACAATCTGAAGTACGGCATGGTGACGATGTGCGTGGGCATGGGGCAGGGCGCGGCGGGGATCTTCGAGCGGGTTTGAAAAAGTCGCAAACAGCCGGACGCGAAGGGCGCGAAGGTCACGCGAAGAGCGCGAAGGAATTCAATACTCGTTCGTTTTTCCTTTTGCGTTCTTCGCGAAACCTTTGCGTCCTTCGCGTCCGGCTCTTTGGATGAAATTCTCTTGACGTGAATTGTGCTCGCACCCTGCACCTCGACACCCCGCGCCACGGCCGGGTCGCCGCCCGGCTGTTTGAGCCGCCTGGCGCGCCCACGCTGCAGGTAGTCATCGGCGCCGCGATGGGCGTGCCGCAGCGGCGCTATGCGGACTTTGCCGCGTGGCTGGCGGGGCAGGGCGTGCGTGTACTCACGTTCGACTACCGCGGCTACGGTGATTCGCTGAAGCTGCACGGGCGCCGCCTGCGCCATGTTGACGCCACGCTCAACGACTGGCGCGCCGACTACGAAGCCGTCGTGCATCACCTGCACGCCCAGGCACCCGACGTGCCGCTGCTGCTCATCGGCCACAGCCTGGGCGCCCAACTGCCGGGCCTGTTCGAGCGCACCGACCACATTGCCGGCCTGCTGGGCGTGGCCACCGGCAGCGGTTACTGGCGCCTCAACGCGCCCCAGTTGCGCCGCCGCGCGCTGTTCATGTGGCATGGCCTGGTGCCTGCGCTCACGCAGCTGTTTGGCTACTTTCCCGGCAAGCGGCTGGGGGCCGTGGGCGACCTGCCGGCCGGCGTCATCCACCAGTGGCGGCGCTGGTGCCTGCACCCGCGCTACAGCGGCGCCGAAGGGCCGAGCGCGCTGGCGCGCTACGGCGCGGTGCGCTTTCCGATCCGTGCGCTGTCGATCACCGACGACGAAATGATGACGCTGCGCGGCACGCAGAGCCTGTTGTCGCTGTATGCCAACGCGCCGCATCGCATCGAGCGCGTGCATCCGCCCGAGCATGGCGCGGCGCGCATCGGGCACCTGGGCTGGTTTCATCCGCGCTTTGCGGCCAACCTGTGGCCCTATACGCTGACGGCATTGCGTGAACTGGCGGCCGAGTCCACCCAAGGCACCTGAGTGACAGCGCCGCCGCGCGCCCATGCTAATGTCACAAGCCATGCATTCACCCACCCGATTCCGCCCATGACGCGCCCCCAGCCGATGGCCCAACATCCGTTCGACGAAGCGCTTGCGCTGACGCCCGTGGCGGCCACGGCGCAGGCGCACGGCCGCGACGCGCCGGCCCGCTTTGACGGCCAGCCGCACCGTGCCTACGCCAACATGGTCGGCCCGTTCGGCGGTGTGACGGCGGCGCAGATGCTGCAAGCCGTGCTGCAACATCCGCAGCTGCTGGGCGAGCCGGTGGCGCTCACCGTCAACTTTGCGGCCGCCGTGGTCGACGCGCCATTTCGCGTCGAGGCGCGGCCCGTGCGCACCAACCGCTCCACCCAGCACTGGACCGTCACGCTGACGCAGTCGGGCGCCGATGGGGTGGACGCCGTCATGCTGACCGCCACCGCGGTGACCGCCGTGCGGCGCGACACCTGGAGCGCCGTCGACAGCCCCATGCCCGCCGTCACCGCGCCGGCCGATGTGCCGCGCGCGCCCTTCACCGAACGCGTGCGCTGGGTCGGTCGCTACGACATGCGTCCGTTGGCCGGCGCCATCCCGCAGCATTGGGACGGCACCGAGGCGGATAGCCTGACGCAACTGTGGCTGCGCGACGATCCGCCCCGCCCGCTGGATTTTTTGAGCCTCACCGCGCTGGCCGATGCCTTCTTCCCGCGCATCTGGCGCCGCCGCGCGCTGATGACGCCCATCGGCACCGTGTCGATGACGGTCTACTTCCACGCCGGCGCCGACGAACTGGCGGCCACCGGCGAGGGCTATCTGCTCGGCCAGGCGCGCTCGCAGTCCTTCTTCAACGGCTTTTTCGACCAGAGCGCCGAGCTGTGGAACGAAGCCGGCCATCTGCTGGCCACCACGCACCAGATCGTCTATTACAAGGAATAGCAGTCGAACGGGCCGCCAGCGCTTGACTGACAGGCGCGAGCAGCTATTTATTTCATAGTATTTAGAACGCAAGACACCATGACCGACATCCTCACCCACCACGCCGACGGCGTGCTCACGCTGACCTTCAACCGCGTCGAGCGCAAGAACTCGATCAACGTCGCCATGTACGACGCGTTGGCCACGGCGCTGGAAAAAGCCGTGGACGATGCCACCACGCGCGTGGTCGTGATCCAGGGCCACGAGACAGTGTTCAGTGCCGGCAACGACATCGAGGACTTCCTGAAGAACAAGCCGGCGGGCATGGATTCGCCGGTGTTCCGCTTCCTGCGCGCCATCGCCACCTTCCCCAAGCCGCTGGTCGCGGCGGTGTGCGGCCCGGCCGTGGGCGTGGGCACCACCATGCTGTTTCACTGCGACCTGGTCTACGCGGGCGACAACGCGGCGTTCTCGATGCCCTTCGTCAACCTGGGCCTGTGCCCCGAAGCGGCCAGCAGCCTGCTGGTGCCGCGCATGTTCGGCTATCACCGCGCGGCCGAGGCGCTGCTGCTGGGCGAGCCGTTCATGGCCGAGGCCGCGCTCGAAGTCGGCTTGGTTAACCGCGTGCTGCCGCCCACCGAGGCCAACGCCTTTGCAGCCCAGCAGGCCCGCAAGCTGGCCGCCAAGCCGACCAGCAGCCTAATCACCACCAAGCAACTGATGAAGGGCGACCAGCAAAAGGCCGTGCTCGAGCGCATGGGTGAGGAGGGCGCGCACTTCGGGCGCATGCTGGGCGAGCCCGCCGCGCGCGAAGCCATGACGGCCTTCATGCAAAAGCGAAAGCCCGACTTCAGCCAGTGCTGACATACGAGTCCATCCGGCCCCTGGCGCTTGTCTGGCAAGCGCATATAGCTCACTTTTAAATAGCAAATGGCGCCATGCAGCTGATCGACTGCACCCACGACGCGCACGCGCCGGCCATTCTGGACATCCTCAACGACGCCATCGTTACCTCCACCGCGCTGTACGACTACCAGCCCCGCACGCTGGCCAGCATGCGGGGCTGGTTCGACGCCAAGGCGGCGGGCGGCTTTCCGGTGATCGGCGCGGTTCATGAAGACGGCACGCTGCTCGGCTTTGCCAGCTATGGCACGTGGCGCGCGTTTCCGGCGTACAAGTACACGGTCGAACATTCGGTCTATGTGCACAAGGACGCACGCGGCCGCGGCCTGGCTTCGCTGCTGATGCGCGCGCTGATCGACGCCGCGCGCGCGCAGGGCAAGCACGTGCTGGTGGGCGCCATCGACGCCGCCAACGGCGCCAGCATCGCGTTGCACCAGCAACTGGGCTTTGTCCACGCCGGCACGGTGCGCCAGGCGGGCTTCAAGTTCGGCCGCTGGCTCGACGTGGCGTTCTATCAGCTGATCCTGGATACTCCCGCGCAACCCGTTGACGGCTGAAGCCCGCATGACCCGACCCACCCCCACGCCGCCCCAGGCCTTCGAGCTCGAATTCGTCGAAGGCCTGCGCCACGTCTTCGAAGAACGCATTCCGTTCAACCGCGTGCTGGGCATCCAGGTGGTCGAACTGGCCGCCGACCATGTGATGGCGCGGGTCGACATGCGGCCCGATCTGGTGGGCCACTTCAGCTACCACCGCTTGCACGGCGGCGTGATCAGCGCCACGCTGGACGCCGTCGGCGGCGTGGCGGTGATGGCGGCCATCGGCGCGCGCCACATGGACGAGCCCCCCGCACGGCGGCTGGAGCGCTTTCTGAAGCTCGGCACCATCGACCTGCGCATCGACTACCTGCGCCAGGGCATCGGCGACTTCTTCACCGCACGCGGCGAAGTGCTGCGGCTGGGTTCGCGCGTGGCCAGCACGCGCATGGAATTTCACGGCCCCGACGGCACGCTGATCGCCACGGGCGCGGCGGCCTACATCGTGTCGTGAATCGACAATGCTACTAATTTAGTAGCTTCCTGCGCTTGTCAGACAAGCGCTGCAGCCGGATTCGATCAGATTTCCTGGCGCGGCACCTCGCGCGGCTTGCCCTGGTCGTCGATGGCGACGTAGGTCAGCGTGGCCTCGGTCACCTTGATGTAGCGCCCCTGGTTGTTGAAGCGCTCGGCATACACGCCCACGTTCACCGTCATCGACGTGCGGCCGATGCGCTCCATCTTGGCGTAGAACGACAGGATGTCGCCCACGCGCACCGGCGCCTTGAAGATGAACTGGTTCACCGCCACCGTGGCCATGCGGCCCTGGGCATAGCGCGCCG
Organism: Pseudomonadota bacterium; assembly: GCA_029780695.1. Taxonomy (GTDB): domain Bacteria; phylum Pseudomonadota; class Gammaproteobacteria; order Burkholderiales; family Burkholderiaceae_C; genus Ottowia. The sequence continues at coordinate 1,316 of JAKOYD010000033.1, read as the reverse complement.
GCAGCACCGACCCGGCCAGGTCCACCTGCGCCATCACCCAGCCGCCGAAGATGTCGCCGTTGGCGTTGGCGTCGCCCGGCAGCGGAATCACCTTGAGCACCAGCACGTGATCGGCCGGCACGCTGGCTTCGGGCGCGTCGACGGCGGCCGTGTTGGGCGCGCGCAGGTGGCTGGTGACGGAGCTTGACAAGTGAGACATGGGCAGAATAAGAGACCCCCCTGTGTCGCCTGCGGCGCCTTCCCCCAAGGGGGACAACGCTGGTGGCCGGCGCAGGTCCGGCCACGGCGTTCTCGAATGGCCTGCTCCGCGGCCATCAGCGAGATGAGCAGATCACGCCACGATCAGCACAGGGGTGGTTTAGCAATGAAAAGAAAGTGATTGTCCACGATGCGCGGCCGCCGCGACCTGTCACCTACCCCTCCTCTCGCCGAAGCGCAGCCTGGCCCGCGCTCGGAATGGCGCACGCTGGGCCGCCTGTTGCCTTACCTGTGGCAATACAAGTGGCGTGTGGCGGCGGCGCTGCTGCTGGTCATCGGCGCCAAGCTGGCGAACGTCGGCGTGCCTGTGCTGCTGAAGAACCTGGTCGACGCCATGAGCCTGAAGCCCGGCGACCCGTCGGCGGTGCTGGTGGTGCCGGCAGGCCTGCTGCTGGCCTATGGCGCGCTGCGGCTGATGACCAGCGTGTTCACCGAACTGCGCGAACTGGTGTTCGCCAAGGCCACGCAGGGGGCCAGCCGCCAGATCGCGCTGCAGACCTTCGAGCACCTGCACGCGTTGAGCCTGCGCTTTCACCTGGAGCGGCAGACCGGCGGCATGACGCGCGACATCGAACGCGGCGTGCGCGGGATTGAATCGCTGGTCTCGTTCTCGCTCTATTCGATCGTTCCGACGCTGGTCGAGGTGGTCATGGTGCTGACTATCCTGGCGGTGAAGTTCGACGCCAGCTTTGCCTGGATCACCGGCATCGCGCTCATGCTGTACATCGGCTTCACGGTGGTGGTGACGGAGTGGCGCACGCAGTTCCGGCGCCAGGCCAACGAAGCCGATTCGCAGGCCCATACCAAGGCCATCGATTCGCTGCTGAACTACGAAACGGTCAAGTACTTCAACAACGAGGCGGTCGAGTCGCGCCGCTACGACGACAGCCTGGAACGCCTGCGTGCCGCGCGCCTGAAGAGCCAGACCACGCTGTCGCTCCTGAACACCGGGCAACAGCTGATCATCGCCACAGCGCTGGTGGTGATGCTGTGGCGCGCCACGCAGGGCGTGGTCGACGGCAAGCTGACGCTGGGCGATCTGGTGATGGTCAACGCCT
>JAKOYD010000032.1 GCA_029780695.1 Pseudomonadota bacterium | reverse complement strand
CGCTGCGCGCACAGGCGGCGGATGCCGGCGCGCAGGGCGGCGTCCGGCAGCCAGCCGCGTTCGGCCAGGCCCAGCAGGCCGGGGGCGGGAAGGTCGCGGGACAGCTGGTTGGCGTCCAGGGTGGCGGTGGTCATGGCGCGCGCGCTCCTTGTTGCGGTATCAGGATTTCGGGAACCACGGGAACAGCATCGGCGTGCTGCGCTGGTAGTCGCGGTAGTCGTCGCCCCGCGTGCGCAGGGCCTGCTGTTCGGTGAACGGAATGCCGCTGATGTAGCGCAGGAACAGGTACATCACGACCGGCCCCAGCCAGCCCAGCCAGGCCAGCGGCGCGCCGATGGCGGCGACCGCGTAGGCGCACCAGTGCAGCCATTCGAAGAAGTAGTTCGGATGGCGCGAATACCGCCACAGCCCGCTGCGACAGGTCTTGCCGCGGTTCGACGGGTCGGCGCGGAAGCGCGCCAGCTGCGTGTCCGCCACCGCTTCGCCCGCGACTGCCACCAGCCAGATGCCGATGGCCAGCAGCAGTTGCCACGCAGCCGGGTTCGGATGCGCCGCCACCGCCAGCAGCGGCAGCGAGAACAGCACCACCAGCAACGCCTGGAATTGGAAGAAGGCGAAGAACTTGCTCTGGCTGCCCTGCCAGTGCTCCCGCAGGGCGCGGTAGCGGCCGTCCTCGGGCTCGCTGCGCACGCGCAGCCACAGGTGCAAGGCAAGCCGCAATGCCCACGCGGTGGCGAGTACGCCCACCAGCAGTCGCGCAGCGGGCGCGCCGGACGCGGTGAACGCCAGCAGCAGCGCGGCGCCGGCAAGGCCGGTGGCCCACAGCACATCGACGATGCCGGCGTTGTCGCGTCGGCGCTGCCACAGCCATCCCAACAGCATCAGCACGGCGGCCAGCAACCAGATCGACAGCAATTGTTGGGTGGGACTCATGCGGTACCTCCGGGGATTTCTGATTCAAGGCCGCGCCGGGCCAACCAGGCCAGCAGCGGCATCGCCAGCGCCCAGCCCGCCGCCAGCGCCAACAGGCTGTGCCACTGCGGGCTGGCGAACTGCGCCACGTCCCAACCGCGGGCTGCGCCCAGATAGGCCAGCGGGCCACCGATGGCGCCGAACACCGCGGCCAGCAGCAGGCGGCGGTGCAGATAGCCCAGCAGCGGTACCACCGCCAGCCCGAACGACAACCACAGCGCCAGGATCCAAGCCGGCGCGCCCGCCGATGGCCAGGCCACGGCGTAGTCGAGGAGACCGGTGCGCATCCACAGGTTCTCCAGCACCAGGCCGAGGGCCAGCGCCACCAGCACCAGCCGTGCCTCCAGCGCCCGCTGCGGTGACACCGCCAGCCGCCACAACGCGAACAGCCCGGCCGCGACCACGCCCGGCCACCACAGGCCGTGGCCGGCGCCGATCACGGCCGCGAACCAGGTGGCCTGGTAGGCCAGCAGGGTCAGCCAGAAGGTCATGCCGCCTCCGACCACGACGGACGCCAGCCCGGCTTGGCCAGCAGCAGGTGCGACACCCCGATCGAGCGCTCGCGGAATCCGCCCTCGCAGTAGGCCAGGTAGAACTCCCACATGCGCTGGAATCGCGCGTCATAGCCCTGCGCGCGCACGGCGGGCAGTTGGGCGAGGAAGCGTTCGCGCCAGGCCTGCAGGGTGCGTGCATAAGACAGCCCGAAATCCTCCAATGCCACCAGCGCCAGGTCGCTGCTGCGCGTCTTCGACGCCAGCATCGCGCTGACCGAGGGAATGAAGCAGCCGGGGAACACGTGGCGCTTGATGAAGTCCACCGACTGCAAGGCCTGCTGGTAGCGGTGGTCCTCGATGGTGATCGCCTGCACCAGCGCCAGGCCAGTCGGCTTCAGCAGGCGGCCGATCTGGGCGAAGTAGCTGTCCTGGAAATCAGCGCCCACCGCCTCGATCATTTCGATCGACACCAGCTTGTCGTACTGGCCGGTGAGGTCGCGGTAGTCGGACTGCAGCAGGGTCACGCGTTCGCCCAGACCGGCCTGCTGGATCCGCGCCGCGGCGAGGTCGTGCTGCTCGCGCGAGATGGTGGTGGTGGTGACGCGGCAGCCGTAGTGCCGGGCGGCATGCAGGGCGAAGCCGCCCCAGCCGGTGCCGATCTCCACCACATGGTCGCCGGGGTTCAGCGCCAGCTTGCGGCAGATCACATCCAGCTTGCGGGTGGAGGCCGCTTCCAGCGTGTCGTCGTCACCCGCCCAGTACGCCGAGGAATACATCAGGTCCGCGGACAGGAACAGGCGGAAGAAGTCGTTGCCGAGGTCGTAGTGCGCGGCGATGTTGCGCCGGCTGCCGGCGCGGGTGTTGCGGCGCAGGGCGTGCAGTGCCTGCATCGCCAGCCCGCCCAGCCGGGCGCTGCCGGTTTCCATACCGTCCAGCAGGTCGCGGTTGCGCACCAGCAGCTGCACCAGTGCGACCAGGTCGCTGCACCGCCACTGACCGTCCATGTAGGCCTCGCCAGCACCGACGCTGCCGTTGCCGGCCAAAGCCCGGTAGAAGCCCGGGTCCAGCACATCGAGGACGACCGCGGGGCCATCGCCGGCGCGACCGAACTCGGCGCTGCCCAGCGCGTCGTTGACCAGCAGGTGGCCGTGGCCCAGCGCGGACAGACGCTGCAGCACGCGCTGGCGCAGGAACTTGTCGAAGGCGCCGAATGCGCTGGCGGGTGCGGTCTGGACGATGGCGTTCAAGAACGGCCTCCTGAAAGTCGTGGGTGGTCGTGGAAGGGGGTGCGCTTGAGCCACAGCCGCAGGGCATGCCAGTAGATGGCACCGACCACCTGCGCGGTCATCAGCGGATAGCGCCACAACACGCGCGCCAGCGCGTCGGCGCTGATCGGGCGGCGCCGCAGCTGCAGGTGCGCGTCGAACTCGCGGCCGTTCGCACCCAGCACCGCCATGTTCACGTGCAGGGCGTCGGCGGGCACGGTGAAGCGCCAGTCGTAGCGGCGCTGCATGCCAAGGAACGGAGAAACATGGAAGGTCTTGTCGAAGTCCCAGCGCAGCATCCGTCCGTTGCCGCTGGCGGCGTCCACCGGCAGCACGTAGGCGTGGCGCTCCAGCCACGGTGTGTTGGTGATCTCGGCGACGATGCTGTGCAGGGTTTCGCCGTCGGCGTCGAAGCAGTAATAAAAGCTGACCGGGTTGAACACCATGCCGGCGTAGCGCAGGTGCGCCAGCAGGCGCACCGGGCCGGCCGGGCGCTCGCCGATGGCGGCCTCCACCCGGTCCTTCACCGCTTCCTTGAGCGGTCGCTCCGCCGGGCCGAGGAAATCGGCGCGGCGGAATTCGGCCAGGTTGCGGCGCCCGACCGACCACAGCCAGCGGCCGCGGAACACGGCGTCGATCTCGTCGAGGTCGAGGTAGAGCTGGGCCATCCGGTAACGGAACGCATGCGGGCGCGGCGCGCTGCGGCGATGCCGGACCACGCCTTCGTAAACCGCGCTGTGCAGCCGCGCGCTCATGCTGCCGCACCCTGCGGCCACGCCACGCCCAGCCCGGCCGTGACTTCTACGGCGCTGCGCATGCCGTCCTCGTGGAAGCCCCAGCCCCAGTAAGCGCCGGCGAACCAGGTGTGGTTGTGGCCCTGGATGGCGGCTTTTCGCTGCTGCGCCGCCACCGACGCCGCGTCATACACCGGGTGGTGGTAGCGCAGCCGGCGCAGCACCTTGTCCGGGGCGATAGCCTCGCTGCGGTTCAGCGTCACCACGAACGGGTCGGGCGAATGCAGGCCCTGCAGCAGGTTCATGCAGTAGCTGACGGTGCAGGGCGCCTCCGGGTCGCCCGGCAGGAAGGCATTCCATGCCGCCCACGCCTTGCGGTTGCGCGGCAGCAGGCTGGCATCGGTGTGCAGCACCACCTCGTTGGGCTGGTAGGCGATCGCACCGAGGACGTCGCGTTCGTTGATGCTGGCGTCGGCCAGCAGCGCCAGCGCCTGGTCGCTGTGGCAGGCCAGCACGATCTGGTCGAAGCGTTCACTGCCGGCTGCACTCTCCACCACCACGCCGTGGCCATCGCGGACTACCGAGCGCACGGGGCAGCGCAGGCGTTCCTGCACCTGCCAGCGCGCACGCAGCGCTTCGACATAGCTGGCAGACCCGCCGCGCACCACCCGCCACTCGGGGCGGCCGCTGACCTGCAGCATCTGGTGGTTGGCCATGAACTGCACCAGGTAGCGCGCCGGGAACCGCAGGATCTGCTCCGGCGGCGACGACCACAGCGCCGAGGCCATCGGCACCAGATGGTCGTCGCGGAAGGCCGCGCCGTAGCCATTGGCATCCAGCCAGTCGCCGATGCCCGGGCCCGGGCCGTCACCCACCAGCAGGGACGGCGCCTGCCGGTAGAAGCGGAACAGGTCGCGCACCATGCCGAGGAAGCGCGGCGACAGCAGGTTGCGGCGCTGGCAGAACAGCGTATCCAGCGTGGTCGCGTTGTATTCCAGCCCGGTGCGGGCATTGTGCACCGAAAAACTCATGGTGGTGGGCTGCGTCGCCACGCCCAAGGTGTCGAACAGGCGGGTCAGCAGCGGGTAATGCGCCGGGTTGTGGACGATGAAGCCGGTATCCACTTGATACGAACGCCCGGCCTGCTCGACGGCGTGGGTGTGGGTGTGCCCGCCGAGGTAGTCGTTGGCCTCGAACAGCACCACCTCGTGCGCCTGCGACAGCAGCCAGGCGCTGGCCAGGCCGGCGATGCCGGAACCGACGACTGCGATGCGCATCTCAGCGCTCCGCCTTCGCCAGCACCCACTCGGGCACCGGCTTGAGGTCGCGCACCAGCCCCAGCAGCGCCATCAGCCGCAGGCCGTACCAGGTCAGGTCGATCTCCCACCAGCGGAATCCCTGCCGCGCACTGCTGGAGTAGAAGTGGTGGTTGTTGTGCCAGCCCTCGCCGAAGGTCAGCAGCGCCAGCCACAGGTTGTTGCGGCTGTCGTCGCTGGTCGGGAAGCGGCGGCGGCCGAAGCGGTGCGACAGCGAATTGATGGTCACCGTCGCGTGGAACAGCACCACGGTGGACACGAAGAAGCCCCAGACCAGCAGCTGCGGGCCGCTGGTGCCCAGCCCCGGCGCAGCGCGCTCCAGCAGCGCGCCCAGCGCGTACAGGCCCGCCGCCATGGCAGCGGGAACCGCCACGTCGTAGCGGTCCAGCCAGCGCAGCTCCGGGAAGCGCGCCAGGTCCGGCACCCGGCTGAGGTCGGTGGCGAACGCGCGCCGGGTCAGGAACCAGCCCATGTGGCTGCGCCAGAAGCCGTAGCGCGGCGAATGCACGTCTTCCGTGGCGTCCGAATGGCGATGGTGGTGGCGATGGTGCGCGGCCCACCACAGCGGCCCACGCTGCACGCTGGCAGCGCCGATCAGCGCGAACACGAACTGCAGCGGGCGCGAGGTGCGGAACGCGCGATGCGAGAAATAGCGGTGATAGAACCCGGTGATGGCGAACATCCGCACCGCATACAGCAGCGCCGCTACCAGCACGGCGACCGGCGATGTGCCCACCCACAGCAGGCCCAGGCAACCCAGGTGCAGCAGCACGAACGGCACCACCCGCAGCCAGTCCACCCGGTCCGCTTCGGCGTCGCTGGCAGCGGCCGTTGCGGCAGCGCTGTCGAACCACTGCAGCAGGCTGCGCCCGACGTTGCGCGCAGGGATATCGGCGGGTGGCGAGAGGGGGAGCGGATCCTGAGGCATCGCGGGTTTCCGTGTCGGTCAGCAGGCAATACGCAATGGCGCGCGGATTGGATGCAGCGCTGCGCACCGGCACGGATGCATCCAATCCGACGCCAGCTGCGTAGAGGCAGCTGTCCACTCCGTCAGGCCTTGTTTGCCCTACCATGCGTCTCGACTCCACCTCCGGAACCCTGTCGCCCTTCGAGGCGGCCAGAGCCATGTCGATTGCCGAAGCAAGCCCCGGGGAACCGGGCTACTGGTCCGGACAGATGCAGGCGGTCGCGCGCCGCCGCGACCAGACCTGCTTCATGCGGATCTACGACCACTTCGCACCGCGGGTGCGCTTGTACCTGCGCGGTCTGGGTGTGCGCGATGCGGTGGCCGAAGAGCTGGCACAGGAAGCCCTGCTGCGGCTGTGGCAACGTGCCGACAGTTATGACGCCGACCGCAGCACGCTATCCACCTGGCTGTTCCGGATCGCCCGCAACCTGCACATCGACCGGCTGCGCCGCGAGAATCAGTGGATCGCGGTGGACCTGGAGCCGGCGCTGGACGTCGAGACCGAAACCGACAACCCCGCGTTCTCCTCCGCGGAGAGCTTCGCCGCCCATGCCGACCTCAACGAACGCATCGAGCGCCTGTCCGCCATCCAAGCCCGTCTGATTCGCATGTCCTATTTCGAAGCCAAATCCCACCAGCAGATCGCCGATGAACTCGGGATGCCGCTGGGCACGGTCAAGTCCTCCATCCGCCGTGCCTTCCTGCGCCTGCAGTCGGGCGTGCAGGAGGCCGCATGAACCCGCGCCATCATCTGGACCCCGCCACCCTGGTCAGCCATGCGGCAGGCGCGCTGTCGCCGGAAATGGCGGCCGTGGCCGACACCCATCTGGAAGTCTGTGCGCACTGCCGCCGCCAGTTGGCCGATGCCGAACATGTGGGCGGGGTGCTGCTGTCGCAGCAGCAGCCGGTGCTGCCGGAACCACAGCGCGCCGAGCGCCTGCGTGAAGACATGCTGGCACGGCTGGGGCTGCCACTGCCCGTTGCCGTGGTGCACGCGGACCCTGTGCCCGAAGCGCTCCATCGCAACGCGGATGCGCTGCCGCGCCCGCTGCAGCCCTATTTCGGCAAGAGCTGGAAAGCACTGCGCTGGCGCTGGATGGCGCCGGGCATGCACATGATTCGAGCTCCGCGCAGCAGCGGCGACACCCTGATCCTGCTCAGGATCTCACCCGGCAAGAGCATGCCGGTACACAGCCACGGCGGCAGCGAGCTGACCCAGATCCTGAAAGGCGCCTATGACGATGAGCTGGGCCATTTCGGCCCCGGCGACATGGCCGACCTCGACAGTGACATCGAACACCAGCCGGTGACCTCGCCGGGCGTGCCCTGCATCTGCGTGGCGGCTCTGGACGGCCCGCTGCGGTTCCGGGGCTGGCTGGCGCGCAAGCTGCAGCCGATGGTCGGGCTCTGAGGCCTCCCGCCACGGCCCGCCGATCCGGGGCCGGCGTGCAAACGGAAACGGCCCGCATCGCGAGATGCGGGCCGTCCGTTTTTGATCGTCCCGGCGGGATCAACCGCGGTGGCGCAGCGACAGGAACTCCTTGCGCAGCGACGGGTCGGCCAGGAAGCGGCCGCGCATCACGCTGTTGATCATCTTGGACTCGTCGTCCTTCACGCCGCGCCAGTGCATGCAGTAGTGGTCGGCCTCCATCACCACGGCGATGCCGTCGGGCTTGAGGCGCTGCTCCAGCAGGTCGGCGATCTGGCTGACGGCTTCTTCCTGGATCTGCGGGCGGCTCATGATCCAGTCGATCAGGCGCGCATATTTCGACAGGCCGATCAGCTTGGAGTCGGCGTCGGGCAGCACGCCCACCCACACCCGGCCCATGATCGGACACAGGTGGTGCGAGCAGGCGCTGCGCACGCGCAGCGGGCCGACGATCATCAGCTCGTTCAGGCGCTCGGCGTTGGGGAACTCGGTGACCGCCGGTGCCTGCTGGTAGCGGCCGGCAAACAGCTCGCGCACGAACATCTTGGCCAGCCGGCGGCCGGTGTCGCGGGTGTTGTGGTCGTTGTCGACATCAATCACCAGTGCTCTCAGCATTTCTTCCGCCTTGGCCGCCACCTCGCCCTCGATCGCCTCCAGGTCGCCGTCCTCGAGGTAGTCGGCGATGTTGTCGTTGGCGTGGAAGCGGGTGCCGGCGCTGCGCAGGCGATCGCGGACGCGCTGCGACGCCGGCAGCAGCGCCAGGTGATGGATGGATGCGGGATCCCGCAAGGGCTGCGACATGGAGGGGCCTCGAAGGCTGGGGAAGGGGGACACTGGCTGGGCGCCGGCCATCTGCGGCAGTGCGGCATGGCAGTACTTACGCGGCAGCGACGGGGTTGGATGCAGTGGTGTGTTGACAGCGCATCGAGATCGGCCAGCAGCAGGCGCAGGCTGGTCATTCATCCCGTGCGGAGCTTGCGGCGTTCGCGCCAGCCCATGGCGCCTGCGACCAGTGCGGTCAGCGCCACCAGCACGGCCAGTACCAGC
>JAKOYD010000026.1 GCA_029780695.1 Pseudomonadota bacterium | reverse complement strand
ATGGCGGTACGGCGCGAAGGCGCGCCGCGGGAGCCCGCCATGACACACGCGCCGCTGACCTTTCGATTGCTCCTCACTTCCATACTGTCACTCGCCGCTGCGCAGGCCAACGCAGCTTGCTACACGGTGTACCACGCCGCCGGGAGCGTGGTGCATCAGGCCAACGCGCCGCCCGCCAGCGCGGCTGAGGCCGGCACCGTGCCCGAGGGTGGCCGTGTCATGCTGAATGGCGCGCATTGCATTTCGGGCGGCGTGGCGGTGGCCGAACAGATCATGCCGGCGCCTCAGGCGGCCCGCGCACCGCTGTTGACCTACCTGCAGACAGCGGCGAGCGCACGCACACCGTATGCGGTGATCGCGCGCGACATTGCCGTGGTGGCGCCGGCCAACGCCGAGCAGGCCTGGCAACGCGCGCCCTTGATGGCGACCGCCGGCACGGTGGCGCCGCCGGCCACGCGCCGTTCGGCGACCTAAACCGTGATCACCAGATGGGCCGACGGCCGCGTCGAGGTCGAGCGGGGCCCGCTGACCGCCCGCCGCTGAAGCGCAGCCTTGGTGTTTTCGCGTCTGCTGTCGGCGGCCGCTGCGTGCTAGCCTTGCTGCGTCGGCCATGCTGACCGACGCCGAGGGAACGCCAAGATGAGCAGCACGCATGTTTTTCACCGCAATCTGTTGACCACGCCGCCCGTTGCCGTGCGCGGCGAGGGCATCTGGATCGAAGACGCGGCAGGCAAGCGCTACATCGATGCCTCGGGCGGTGCGGCGGTGTCGTGCCTGGGCCATGGCCATCCTGACGTGGTGGCCGCCATGCACCGGCAAATCGACCGGCTGGCCTATGCGCACACCAGTTTTTTCACGACCGAAGTGGCTGAACAGCTGGCCGATCAGCTGGTGCGCACCGCGCCGACGGGCATGAGCCACGCCTATTTCGTCAGCGGCGGCTCCGAGGCGGTCGAGGCGGCGCTGAAGATGGCGCGCCAGTACTACCTCGAAGTCGGCCAGCCCGAGCGCAGCCACTTCATCGCTCGGCGCCAGAGCTACCACGGCAACACGCTGGGCGCGCTGGCCGTCGGCGGCAACGCGTGGCGGCGCCAGCAGTTTGCGCCGCTGCTGAGCGACGTCACCCACGTGGCGCCATGCTACCACTACCGCGATCAGCGCACCGATGAAACGCCTGAAGCCTACGGGCAGCGGCTGGCGCAGGAGCTGGACGAAACGATCCAGCGCGTCGGCCCCGGCAAGGTGCTGGCCTTCATCGCCGAAACGGTGGGTGGCGCCACCGCCGGCGTGCTGGTGCCGGTGCCGGGCTACTTCAAGGCCGTGCGCGAAGTCTGCGACAAGCATGGCGTGCTGCTGATCCTGGACGAGGTGATGTGCGGCATGGGCCGCACCGGTACGCTGCACGCCTGCGAGCAGGACGGCGTGGTGCCCGACCTGATGACCATCGCCAAGGGGCTGGGTGGCGGCTATCAGCCGATTGGCGCGGTGCTGGCGCAGAAAAAGATCGTCGATGCCATGTCGCAGGGCAGCGGCTTCTTCCAGCACGGCCACACCTACCTGGGCCACGCGGTCGCTTGCGCGGCGGCGCTGGCGGTGCAGCAGGTCATCGAGCGCGACGGTTTGCTGCAAAAAGTGCAGCGCGGTGCGCCCGTCCTGCAAGCGCTGCTGGCCGAAAAGTTCAAGAATCACGCACACGTGGGCGACGTGCGCGGGCGCGGCTTCTTCTGGGGCGTCGAACTGGTGCAAGACCGCGCCACCCAAGCGCCATTCGATCCGGCACGCCGCTTGCATGCCAAGGTGAAAGCGGCGGCTTTCGCGCGCGGTTTGCTGGTTTATCCCATGGGCGGCACGGTGGACGGCCGTTATGGTGACCACATCCTGCTGGCGCCGCCGTTCATCACGACCGAGGCCGATTTGACGCAGATCGCCGATCGGCTCGCCGACGCGGTGGACGCGGCGATCGCGCAGGGTTGAACTTTTTTCTCAGGAGATCAATGCACATGACAATCAAACTGGTTCTGAAATCCCTGGCGCTGGCCGCCGCCGCCAGCACGGCGCTGCTGGCCGCCCCGGCGCAGGCGCAGCAGAAGTTCGTCACCATCGGCACGGGCGGCGTCACCGGCGTGTACTACGCGGCGGGCGGCGCCATCTGCCGCCTGGTCAACAAGGACCGCGCCAAGCACGGCATCCGCTGCTCGGTCGAATCGACCGGCGGCTCGGTGTTCAACGTCAACACCATCAAGGCGGGCGAGCTGGATCTGGGCTTTACCCAGTCCGACGTGCAATACAACGCCGTCAAGGGCCTGAACCAGTTCAAGGACGGCGGCGCCGTGAGCGACTTGCGCGCCGTGTTCGCCGTGCACCCCGAGCCCTTCACCGTGGTGGCGCGCAAAGAGGCCAACATCGCCAAGTTCGAGGACTTCAAGGGCAAGCGCTTCAACGTCGGCAACCCAGGTTCGGGGACGCGCGCGTCGATGGAAGAACTGCTGGGCGGCATGGGCTGGAAGATGAGCGATTTCTCGCTCGCGTCGGAGCTGAAGGCCGACGAGCACGGCCCCGCCTTGTGCGACGGCAAGATCGACGGCTTCTTCTACGGCGTGGGCCACCCCAGCGCCAACATCCAGGACCCGACCACCAGCTGCGGCGCCAGGCTGGTGTCGCTGACGGGCCCCGCCGTGGACAAGCTGGTCGAGGGCAAGCCCTACTACGCCAAGGTCACCATCCCGGCCGGCCTGTACCCCAACAACCCGCAGGCCACCAACACCTACGGCGTGCTGGCCACCGTGGTCGCATCGGCCAAGACGCCGGCCGACACCATCTACGCCGTGACCAAGGCGGTGTTCGACAACTTCGACGAGTTCAAGAAGCTGCACCCGGCGCTGGCGCACCTCAAGCCCGAGGACATGGTCAAGAACGGCCTGAGCGCGCCGCTGCATGACGGCGCCGCGCGCTACTACAAGGAAAAGGGCTGGATCAAGTAAGCCTGCGATGGCACCCGGCCACCCAGAAAAGAGGCGAAGGTGACTTCGCCTTTTTCGTGGTGGCCGATGAGCCCTCCAAAGCCCGTCAGCGCAATCGGGACAAGCGCGGGCAGCTATTGAATCGATAGTAAACGGATTCGACATGGCCACCGACATCGAAAAAGCCCCCGAGGCCTTGCAACAACTGGTGGCCGACACCGACACCGGCGGCCGCAAGCCGAGCGGCGCCACGGCCAGGGTCATCTTCACGCTGGCGCTGGCCTGGGCGCTGTTCCAGTACTGGTATGCGTCGCCGCTGCCTTTTGCGCTGGGCTTCGGCATCCTCAACGACACCGAGGCGCGGGCGATTCACCTGGCGTTTTCGCTGGCGCTGGCGTTCCTGGCTTGGCCGGCGTTCAAGTCGTCGCCGCGCCGCCGCGTGCCGGCGCTGGACTGGGTGCTGGCCATCGTCGGCGCCTTTGCCGGCGCCTACCTGATGCTCTTTTATCGCGAGCTGGCCACGCGCCCCGGCCAGCCGACCGGGATGGACATCGTGGTCGCCACCACGGGCCTGCTGCTGCTGCTGGAGGCCACACGCCGCGCCGTCGGCTGGCCCATGGCGGCGCTGGCGCTGTGCTTTCTGGCGTACTGCTATTTCGGCCCCTACCTGCCCGAGGTGTTGTCGCACAAGGGCGCTTCGCTCAACCGGTTGCTTTCGCACATGTGGCTGACGACCGAGGGCGTATACGGCATTGCGCTGGGTGTGTCGGCCAGCACCATCTTCGTCTACGTGCTGTTTGGCGCGCTGCTGGACCGCGCGGGCGGCGGCAACTACATGATGCAGGTCAGCTTTGCGGCGCTCGGCCACATGCGCGGCGGGCCGGCCAAGGTGGCGGTGGTGTCGTCGGCACTCAACGGCATGATCTCGGGCTCGTCGGTCTCCAACGTGGTCTCGGGCGGCATCTTCACCATTCCGCTGATGAAGAAGGCCGGTTACGGCGGCGTGAAGGCCGGCGCCATTGAAACGATGAGTTCCGTCAACGGCCAGATCATGCCGCCGGTGATGGGTGCGGCCGCGTTTTTGATGGTGGAGTACGTCGGCATCCCGTACTCCGACGTGGTCAAGCATGCGTTTCTGCCGGCATCGCTGTCGTACCTGGGCCTGCTGTACATCGTGCACCTGGAGGCGCTGAAGATGGGCATGCAGCCCGTCGCCGCACGCGTGGCGCGCACCTGGCGCGACCGCGTGTTGCGCAACCTGATTGGGGTCACGGGGTCCATCGTCGTCGTCGGTGTGCTCTACTATTTGTTGCAGTTCTTCAAGAGCACGCTGGGCGCCGCGGCACCCTGGGCCGTGGGCGGCACGCTGCTGGCCATGTACCTGTACGCGCTGCGCGAGGCCGCACGTTGCCCCGATCTGCCGGAAGACATCGACGTCAACAACCCCCGGCCGCTGCAAACCTGGCCCACGGTGCGCGCGGGCCTGCACTACATCATCCCCATCGGCGTGCTGATCTGGTGCCTGATGGTGGAAGAAATGTCGCCGGCGTTGTCGGCCTTCTGGGCCGTCACGGCGCTCATCGTGTTGATGCTCACGCAGCGTCCGCTGATCGATTTCTTCCGCGGGGTGAAGACGCCCGGCGCCTGGCGGCAGGGGGCGGATTCGGTGGTGCAGGGCTTCAACGACGGCGCGCGCAACATGATCGGCATTGGCGTGGCCACGGCCACGGCGGGCATCATCGTCGGCGCCATCACGCTCACCGGGCTGGGCCTGCGCATGACGGAGTTCGTCGAGTTCGTCAGCCACGGCAACGTCATGCTGATGTTGCTGTTCATCGCCTTCGTCTGCCTGGTGCTGGGCATGGGCGTGCCGACGACGGCCAACTACGTGCTGGTGGCCACGCTGATGGCGCCGGTGGCGGTGGAACTGGGCGCGCAGGCGGGGCTGGTGATTCCGCTCATCGCGGTGCACCTGTTCGTCTTCTACTACGGCATCATGGGCGACATCACGCCGCCGGTGGGGCTGGCCACGTTCGCCGCGTCGGCCATCTCGGGCGAGGATTCGATTGCCACCGGCATCCAGGGCGCGCTGTACGCACTGCGCACCGTCATCCTGCCCTTCATCTGGATCTTCAACCCGCAACTGCTGCTGATCGACGTGCACGGCTGGGGCGAGCTGATCCTGGTCGTCACCGCCTGTTCGGTCGCCATGCTGGTGTTTGCGGCGCTGACGATGAACTGGTTCCGCATCAAGCTGAAGTGGTGGGAATTCGCGCTGCTCACGCTGTCGGTGGTGATGCTGTTCCGCCCCGGCTTCTTCATGGACCGCATCGCGCCCGAATACCGCAGCGCGCCCGCCACGCAGGTGTACGACGTGGCGAAGGATCTGCCCGATGCCGGCACGCTGGTGCTGCAGATCAAGGGCACCACGCTCGAGGGCGAAGACGTCGAGAAGACCGTGTCGGTGCAACTGGGCGACAAGGGCCCGGACGGCCGCAAGCGCCTGTCGGATGCCGGCCTGAGCCTAGTGCCGCTGGGCAGCGACATGCAGGTGGGCACCGTCAAGTTCGGCTCGCAGGCCAAGCGCTCGGGCTTCGAGCCGGGCTGGGACGTCAGCCACGTGCAGGTGCCCACCGACCGGCCCACCAAGTACTGGTTCTTCCTGCCCGGCTTTCTGCTGGCGGCGCTGGTGTGGTGGCTGCAGGGCCGGCGCATGCGGCGCGAGGGCCTCGCGCACGCCTGAGTTGAGGTCCTAGTGCGGCGGCAGCGGCCAGCGCTGCCATTCGTCGCCCGGCGGCGCGGTGATCCGCAGCGGCGCGCCGGTCAGCGGGTGCGGCAGTTCAAGCGACAGCGCGTGCAGCCACAGCCGCTGCAGGCCCAGCCAGGCGGCCAGCGCGCGGTTGAGCGGCCCCTTGCCATGTGTGGCGTCGCCGACGATGGGGTGCGCGATGTGCTTGCAATGCCGCCGCAACTGGTGGCGGCGGCCGGTCAGCGGCGTCAGTTCGATCAGCGCGCAGCGCGTTTCGGCGTGGTCGCCGTAGGGCAAGGGCAGCGTTAGTTGCGCCAGGGTGCGAAATCGCGTGCGCGCGGGCTGCACGTCCAGCGCGCGTGCCGACGCGCGGGCATCGTCGGGCAGGCGGCGCAGCGGGTGGTCGATCAGTCCGGCGGGCGGCGGCCAGCCGCGCACCATGGCGCGATAGGTCTTGGTGACCTGGTTGCTCTCAAAAACAGAGCTTGCTGCGCTGGCTGCGCCTGCGGTCAGGGCAAAAAGCAGCACGCCGCTGGTGCCCTTGTCGAGCCGGTGCACGGGCCACACCGGCCGGCCGATCTGCGCGTGCAGCAGCTGTACGGCAAAGCGGGTTTCGCCCGCGTCCAGCCCGGTGCGGTGCACCAGCAGGCCGGCGGGCTTGTCAATGGCGACCAGGTCGTCGTCTTGGTACAAAATCGGCAGCATGCTGTTTGTATTGTCGCCCGCCAAGGCGCTGGACTACGAGACGCCGGTACCGCCCGACGTGCCGCACACGCAGCCCCTCTTTGCGCGCCAGTCCGCCGCGCTGATCGAGGTGCTGCGCGAAAAGTCGCCGCGCCAGATCGCCGAGCTGATGAAGCTGTCGGACCCGCTGGCCAGCCTGAACGTGGCGCGTTATGAGGCGTGGCGCCCGCGCTTCACGGCGCGCAATTCGCGCCAGGCCGTGTTCGCCTTCGATGGCGATGTGTACGGCGGGCTGGACGTGCGCTCGCTGGGCGCCGCCGAGCAGGACTGGCTGCAGGCGCACGTGCGCATCCTGAGCGGCTTGTATGGCGTGCTGCGCCCGCTCGACCGCATGCAGCCCTACCGGCTGGAGATGGGCACGCGCCTGGCGACCGACCACGGCGCCAACCTGTACCAGTTCTGGGGCACGCGCATCGCCGACCACCTGAACCAGCAAATGGCGGGCCAGCCGGCGCCCATCCTCGTCAACCTGGCGTCGCAGGAGTATTTCAAGGCGGTCGACCGCAAGGCGCTGAAGGCGCGCGTGATCGACTGCGTGTTCGAGGATTACAAGGGCGGCCAGTACAAGATCATCAGCTTTTTGGCCAAGCGGGCGCGCGGGTTGATGGCGCGTTATGCCGCGCAGCACCGCGTGGCTCGGCCGGGCGAGTTGGAAGGCTTTGACCTGGAGGGCTACGCCTTCGCGCCGGCGGCGTCGCAGCCGGATCGGCTGGTATTTCGCCGCAAGGCATGAAATCACGACATGACACAGCAGATCACCCCCGAACTGACCCAATGGATCGTCGCCCAGGCCCAGGCCGGCCACAGCGCCGAGAGCGTGTTGCAGTCCATGATGGCGTCGGGCTGGGACGAGGACGTGGCGCTGGACGCGCTCGAATCCACCTTGCGCAGCCATCTGAACGAACAGGCCGCCGCACAGGGCCTGCCGCCCGCCGTGCCGGTGCCCGAGCCGGACGTCGACGAATCGCCCCTGTACCTGGACGGCGGCGACCGCCAGGTGGCCGTGTTGAGTGTGATGGCGTCGCCGCGCGTCGTCGTGTTCGGTGGCCTGCTGTCGGACGATGAATGTGATGCGCTGATCGCGGCAGCCAAGCCGCGCATGAGCCGGTCGCTGACCGTGGCCACCCAGACCGGCGGTGAGGAAGTGAACGCCGACCGCACCAGCCAGGGCATGTTCTTTCAACGTGGCGAAAACGCGCTGGTCAAGCGGATCGAGTCGCGCATCGCCAAACTGGTCAACTGGCCGGTGCAGAACGGCGAGGGCATTCAGGTGCTGCAGTACGTGCCCGGCACCGAATACAAGCCGCATTACGACTACTTTGACCCCAAGGAGCCTGGCACGCCCACCATTCTCAAGCGCGGTGGCCAGCGCGTGGGCACGGTGGTGATGTACCTGAGTGAGCCCGAAAAAGGCGGTGGCACCACTTTTCCCAACGTGTTTCTCGAAGTCGCGCCCAAGCGCGGCAACGCGGTGTTCTTCAGTTACGAGCGGCCGCACCCCAGCACCAAGACGCTGCATGGCGGCGCGCCGGTGATCGCGGGCGAGAAGTGGATCGCCACCAAGTGGCTGCGCGAAGGCGAGTTCAAGTGAGCGGCGCCGTGCCCGCCCGCGCGGGGGTGAAGGACGAAGGCATCGGTTCGCTGCCATGCAGGTAACCGCCAACGGGTTGCGCCTGGAAGTCGAGGACTCGGGCGGCGCGGGCGAGCCGGTGCTGCTGCTCATGGGCCTGGGCGGGCAACTGATCCACTGGCCGCCCCAGATCACAGAGGCTTTGGCGGCGGCCGGCTACCGCGTGATCCGCGTCGACAACCGCGACGCGGGGCTGTCCCAATACCTGCCAGAATTGGGGCGGCCCAAGCTGGCCTGGCATGGACTGCGGCTGGCGCTGGGCGGCCGCCCCAAGCCCCCGTACACCCTGGCCGACATGGCGCAGGACACCGTCGGCGCGTTGGACGCGCTAGGTGTGGCGCGCGCCCACGTGGTGGGCATGAGCATGGGCGGCATGATCGCGCAGCGCATGGCCATCGGCTGGCCCGACCGGGTCGGCTCGCTGGTCAGCATCATGAGCTCCAGCGGCGCGCGCGGCCTGCCGGGCCTGCAGCCGCAGGTGCTGAAGGTGCTGCTGGCCAAGCCGCGCAGCCGCGACCGCGAAGCCGTGATCCGCTATTACCTGGATTTCTTTCGCGTTGTCGGCAGCCCCACGCATCCCGTGCCCGAGGCCGAGTTGCGGCCCTTCATCGAAGCCACCATCGACCGCGCCTACCACCCGGAGGGCAACCTGCGCCAGCTGGCGGCGGTGATGGCCGACACCGACCGCGCGGCCGAGCTGGCCCGCATCAGCGCGCCCACGCTGGTGCTGCACGGGCGCGATGACCCCTTTGTGCCCCTGGCGTGCGGCCAGGACACGGCGCGCCGCATTCGCGGGGCGCGCTTCGAGGCCATCGACCACATGGCGCACCTGCTGGAGCCGGCCGTGTGCGACCGCCTGCAGCCGCGCCTGCTTTCGTTCCTGCGCGAACATCCCCTCCACGCTTCGCCCGTGGCCGAGGCTTGACCATGTCCTTTGCATCGCCCGCCGACTCTCCCCTCGGCCGCCACACCACGTACGCCGACCAGTACGACCCCTCGCTGCTGTTTCCCATCCCACGCGCGCCGCAGCGTGCGCAATTGGGCATCACCGGCCAGCCGGGCTTTTTCGGTGCCGACCTGTGGACGGCGTTCGAGCTGTCGTGGCTCAACCCGCGCGGCAAGCCGCAAGTAGCGATCGCGCACGTCATGGTGCCGTGCGAAAGCACGCACATCGTCGAAAGCAAGTCGTTCAAGCTTTATCTGGGCAGCTTCAGCGGCACGCGCATGGCCGATGCCGACGAGGTGCGCCGCCGCCTGCAGGCCGACGTCAGCGCGGCGCTGTGGCAGGGCGGGCCGGTGCAGGCGTCGGCGGGTGTGCGTCTCATCGCGCCGGACGACTTCGACCGTGAAGCCGTGCATGAGCTGGATGGCCTGAGCCTGGACCGACTCGACATCGAGTGCGACGACTACGAAGCACCCGCGCCCGAGCACCTGAGCGCCGCGTTCGACGAGCAGCCGGTCGAAGAAACACTGACCAGCCGCTTGCTGAAAAGCAATTGCCCCGTCACCGGCCAGCCCGACTGGGGCAGCGTGCAGATCCGCTACGCCGGCCCGCAAATCGACCAGGCCGGGCTGCTGCGTTACATCGTCAGCTTTCGCAACCACAGCGATTTTCACGAGCACTGCGTCGAGCGCATGTTCACCGACCTCTGGCAGCGCTGCCGGCCGTTCAAGCTGTCGGTGTATGCGCGCTACACGCGCCGTGGGGGGTTGGACATCAACCCCTGGCGCACCAGCCACCCCGGCCCGGCGCCGGCGGCTGTGCGCACGGCTCGACAGTGAGGCAGAAAATGGTTTCGGCGCATGTCAATTGAAACATTTGCAAACAAATAGCGTTCCAAATAAACTTTCGGCACGTAAAGCGATCCAAAAGCGTGAACTCTGCCACGACAGTGTCACGTTCGGGCTGTTAATGCCTTGCGCTTTACCAGATAATCCGCCCGCCTGCGAGACGAATCGTGCGGGCACCCTGTAGTTTTTTCGGGCTTGGGAGGCCAATTTAATGACCGGTAGTTTTTCGTCCCTCCAACTCGACACCCGCGCGCCCGAGCCGCTGTGGCGTCAACTTTATGTGCAACTCGACGATCTGCTGACTTCTGGCACGGTCCGTGAAGGCGCCAGCCTGCCGCCCGAGCGCGAGTTGGCTGAAACCCTGGGCGTGAGCCGCTCCACCGTCAAGCGCAGCTACGACCAGTTGCGGCACGACCAGCGTGTGGGCGGCCGCGGTCGCGCCGGCAGCGTGGTGCGCCGCCCGGCCGCGCGCGTCGAGCCGCTGCTCGGACGCCTGAAAGGCTTCACCGAGGAAATGCAGGAACTGGGCAAGTTCGCCTCTACCACGCTGCTGGTGTGCGAGGTGGTGATGGACCGCCGGCTGGCGTCGATCTTCCAGCGCCCGTCCAACGCGCAATTCCTGCACATCGAGCGTGTGCGCGAAGCCGACGGCGTGCCCATGACGCGCGAACTGGCTTGGTACGACCTGACCCTGGCGCCCGCCATGGCCGACTGGGACGGCGGTGGGTCGGCCTACGAGCGCCTGCGCCAAGTGTGCGGCGTGCAGTTGGCCAGCGCCGAACAGACGGTCGAAGCGGTGCTGTCGTCCGACGCCGAGGCGGCCGCGTTCGGCTTCGACGCGCCGCAGCCTTGCCTGCTGTTCAAACGCCAGACACGCGACATTGCCGGCGCGCTGGTCGAATACGTCGAAGGCACCTTCCGCGGCGACGCCTACGTCTACCGGATGCAGCTGCAGCCCTGACACCACCATCGTTGATTGCTCTTAAATAGAGAGCGAAACGGCGTCGTCGGCTACGCCCGACCGGGCCTGTTGCAGCCACGCCGCGTCGGGCAGGCCGTCCAGGACGCCCCGCTGCGCCGCCACGTGCGCGCCGCACAGGTTGCCCCAGGCCAGCGCCACCGGCAGCGGCTGCCCGGCCAGCACGGCGGTGCAGTAGCCGCTGGCAAAGGCATCACCCGCGCCCACGGTGTCCACCGCCTGAATGCGCGGCGCGGCGGCGTGCCAGGCGCGCCACGGTTCAGCGTGCGCCGCGCGCTCCATGCCCAGCGCCCCTTCGGCCCCCAGGGTGACCACCAGCCGGCGCAGTGCGGGCCACGCGCTGCCGAGCGCGGGCAGGCGGGCGGCCACCGTGTGCGCTGCCTGCGCGGCCGTCGGCCCGGGGTCGCCCGGCAGGTTCAGCAGGGCCGCGGCTTCCACCGCGTTGACGATGAGCGTGTGCGTGGTGTCGGCCAGCGCCTGCGGCGGCGTGTGCCAGGGCGATGGGTTCAGCACCGTGGGCACGCCGTGGGCGTGGGCGATGGCGAAGGCCGCCTGCACCGCCGCCAGCGAAGTTTCGAACTGCCCGTAGACCAGTTGCGATGCGCCAATGGCGTTGCGGGCGGCATGGGCGTGCTCTGCCGTCAGCAGGCGGTTGGCGCCCAGATACACCGCGATGCTGTTGTGGCCGTCGGCGCCGATCAAGCCCGACCCCCAACCCGATGCGCCCGGCAGCCGGTGCACATGGTCGGTGGGCAGTCCCTCGGCGGCCAGCAGCGCCAGCAGCGCATCGGCCGCCCGGTCCTGGCCGCAGCCGATCAGTGTCTGCACGTCGGCACCCAGCCGCCGCAGGCCGATGGCGACGTTGAGTCCCTTGCCACCCGCCTCGGCGTGAAAGTGGTCGGCCTCGAGCGTTTCGCCCGCCATCGGCTGCCGCCCGACATGCCAGCAGCAGGCCAGCACGAAGTTGCCGAGCACGAAGGCGCGAGGGGCAGATGCAGGGGACATGTGCGTGAATGATGCCGGTGAAGTAGGGCGAGCATGCCAGCGTTC
The DNA here is from genome assembly GCA_029780695.1 of Pseudomonadota bacterium. GTDB lineage: Bacteria > Pseudomonadota > Gammaproteobacteria > Burkholderiales > Burkholderiaceae_C > Ottowia. Next base: position 17,843 of record JAKOYD010000026.1, on the reverse strand, counting down.
CGTCAGAATGCGTCATCTAAACAACGGAGGCGAGGGCCATGAATGCACTGGACATCCTGGGCCTGGTGGCCACGGGTTTCACCACATCGTCGTTCGTGCCGCAGGTGTGGCGCACCTGGCGCACGCGCGACGTGTCGGGTATCTCGCTGCCCACCTACGTCATCATCACCATCGGCCTGGCGCTGTGGCTGCTGTACGGCTGGCTGCGTGGCGACATGCCGCTGGTGGTGGCCAACGCGGTGATGGTGGTGCTGACCGGCGCCATCACCGTGATGAAACTGCGTTTCGGCCGCGGCGCGGGCTGACGGCGCGGCGCAAATGCTTCAAAAAGGATAGCTGCTCGCGCTGTCTCAGCAAGCGCTGGCGCCGCAAAAGGCTTAAAAATCGCGCAGTTCGGCCAGCGGCGGAAAGCGCCCCTCGCGCTTTTCCTTCATCGCCGTCACGGCTTCGCGCACGTGCGCGTTGCTCCAGATCGCGCCCTGCACCCAGCCCATCTGGCGCAGCGCGTCGTCCACGCTGTGGTCGCGCGCGTAGTGGATGACCTGCTTGGTGCCCCAGATGGCGACCGGCGGCTTGGCGGCGATTTCTTTGGCGCACTGCATGGCGGCAGCCAGGCATGCCTCGGGCGTGTCGAACACGGCGTTGACCAGGCCGTAGTCACGCGCCTGGGCGGCGGGCAGGCGGCGGCCGGTGTAGGCCAGTTCCTTGACCACCGCCAGCGGCACCAGCTTGGGCAAGCGCTGCAGCGTGCCGACGTCGGCCACCATGCCGATGTTGATTTCCTGGATGCAGAAAAACGCGTCCTGCGTGGCGTAGCGGATGCAGGCGGCGGTCACCATGTCCACCGCGCCGCCGATGCAGCCGCCCTGGATGGCGACGATGACCGGAATGCGCAGCGTCTCCAGCCGGGTGAAGGTGGCCTGCAGCCCGGCCAGCAGGTCGGTGACGGCAGCGCGGCCTTCGGGGCTGGCGTCGTCCAGGTGGATGGCGCCGCCGAACACGTCCAGCGCCATGCCGGCCGAGAAATGCTTGCCGGTGCTGGAGATGACCAGCGCACGCGCGGCGTTGCCTTGGTGGAGCGTGGCCAGCACGCCGTCCAGCTCGCGCCAGAAGACGGGGCCCATGGTGTTCATCGCCTCGGGGCGGCTGAGCACCAGGTGGGCGACGTGGTCGGTGATGGAAAACTGAAAGCAGGTGAGGGCGGGCGTGTTCATGCCCGCACTGTAGAGGCTGGCCGCCGTGGCCGCCAGTCGCGCCGGCGACGCTGCGCGCGTGGCACCAGTTTGCTCAGTTTTCAGTAGCTGACGGCGCTTGCTGGAACAGCGGCAGATCGGCGTGCGGCGTGGAATCGTCGGCGCGCACCGCATCGGCCTTGGCCAGTGAGCCCACCCGCACGCCCAGCAGACGCAGCCGCTTGTCGAGCGGCACGCGCTTGAGGCACTGGCCGGCTAGCTGGCGGATGCGGCGCGCGTCGGCCGTGGGCTCGGCCACGGTCTGGTCGCGCGTGGCGATCTTGAAGTCGTCGTAGCGCAGCTTGATGCCGATGGTCTTGCCCACGTAGCCCTTGCGCTGCAAATCGCCCGCCACCTGTTCGCACAGCCGGGTGAAGATGCGCCCCAGCTCGGCGCGGTCGCGCACGGCGTGCAGGTCGCGGTCGAAGGTGGTTTCGCGGCTCATGCTGACCGGCTCGCTCTCGGTCACCACCGGGCGCGCGTCGCGCCCCCAGGCGGCGTCGTGCAGCCAGGCACCGTAGCTGCGGCCAAAGTGCGCGACCAGCCAGGCCTGGTCGCGCGCCGCCAGATCGCCGATGGTGTGGATGCCGTGGGCCTGCAGCCGCGCGTCCGCCTTGGGGCCGATGCCATTGATCTTGCGGCAGGGCAGGGGCCAGATCAGCGTTTGCAGATCGTCCTCGCGCACGATGCTGATGCCGGCGGGCTTGTTGAACTCGCTCGCCATCTTGGCCAGCAGCTTGTTGGGCGCCACGCCGATCGAGCAGGTCAGGCCAGTGGCGTCGGCAATGCTTTTCTGGATCAGCCGCGCCAGCACGCGGCCGCTCTCGCGCTGGCCGCCGGGCACGTCGGTGAAGTCGATGTACACCTCGTCCACGCCGCGGTCTTCCATCACCGGCGCGATGTCGCGGATCACCGCCTTGAAAGCGCGCGAATAGCGGCGGTATTCGTCGAAGTCCACCGGCAGCAAAATCGCCTGCGGGCACAGCCTGGCCGCCTTCATCAACCCCATGGCCGAGCCGATGCCGAACGGCCGCGCCGCGTACGTGGCGGTGGTGATCACGCCCCGGCCCACGTAGTCGCGCAGCAGCGGAAAGAAGTCGACCGGAATGTCCGCCAGATCGGCGGCTGTCCACGTGCGCTCGGGTCGCTCGGCGTTCAGCCGGCCGATCAGGTCGTCCTCCTTGCGCCGACCGCCGCCGATCACCATCGGCAGCCCCTTCAGCTGCGGGTAGCGCAGCCACTCGACCGACGCGTAGAAGGCGTCCATGTCGAGGTGGGCGATGCGGCGAAGGGCGGGGGCAGGCACGCGCGAAAGCTTAAGGCAATGCGCTGAACAGGCCCCTCGCGGCGCTGGCATCGGTGGATTCGGGCGGTCTGTGGCGTTCCAACCCGCTCCACAGCCCACGCCATGGCTGCGGTTTGCGCCTTGCATCCCGTCCCCAACCACAGCGCCAGCCTCCGCTGCGACTTGTTCAGCATCGCGTCCACGCGCGTTGTAGCATCCGACGCGTTCCAACCCACAGACAGAGGAGTCGATATGGAAACGTCCCGTCAGCTGACTGGTGTGCTGGCGCTGCTGGCCGGGTTGGCGTTCGTGCTGGGGGCGGCGGTTCTGACGCTGCGCACGTCGGGTCGTGGCCTTCGCGACGGGGCATGGGTGGTTCCCGCCCTCATCAGCGCGCTGTTTCTGGTCTTTTCGCTGGTGGCCGGCGCGCGCGAAGGGGCGCTGGGATTCTGGCCCGAGCACAGCGCCCGCGGCTTGTGGGGCAATCAGATCTGGTTCGACCTGCTGCTGGCCGCCAGCGCGGTGTGGGCGCTGGCATTGCCGCGGCTGCGCGCGCAAGGCATGAACGTCTGGCTGTGGCTGGCCCTGGTCGCCGCAACCGGCTCCATCGGGATGATGGCGATGCTGGCGCGGCTGTGGCGGCTGGAAGCACGCGCCCGCAGAGGCTGACCGGCTAGGGCCTGTTCACGCTATTTTTAGCCATGCGTTGCGAGTCAAAAAGGCTACTCGCCAAGGCGCCAGCCGCCGCCAAGGTAGGTACTTTGGCAAGGATGGCAACGCTGGCGATGGCCTTTTTGATCGCAACCCGGAGGGAACATGCTTGAAAAACCGCCACTCGTCGTTGCGCTCCTAGCGCAGACGCCCGGTCTGGGCGTCGTCGCGCGCCTGGATGGGCGCTTTTTCAAGCATGTTCGCATGGCTAAAAATAGCGTGAACAGGCCCTAGGAGTCTGCGCGGCAGAAGGAGCGTCGGCTGCAACGCGCGAGAAAACGGTCCATCGCGGCGCTACCTCCGGCGCCCATAGCCCGGCTATGGGCTGGTCGGTATCACCACGCTGTCCTCGTTTTTCGCGCGTTTCGCTTCGACGCCTTCTACCGCGCAGACTCCTAGCTTTTACCTGGCCGGCAGCACCGTCCCCACGCACTCCCCAAACCCGATGCGCGCGGCGCCGGGTTTTTCGCACCAGCCGCGCAGGATCACGGTGTCACCGTCTTCCAGCCAGGTGCGCTGCTCGCCGCCGTGCAACTGCACGGGGTTTTTGCCGCCGCTGGTCAGTTCGATCAGCGCGCACGCCTGGTCGAGCGTGGGGCCGGACAGCGTGCCGGAGCCGAGCATGTCGCCGGGCTGCAGGTTGCAGCCGTTCACGGTGTGGTGCGTGACCATCTGCGCCACCGTCCAGTAGGCGTGGCGGTAGCTGGTCAGGCACAGGCGCGCGGGCGGCTGGCCGGCGCTGCGCAGCGCGGGGGTTTCGATCAGCGCTTCAAGCTGGATGTCGAACGCGCCGGCGTCGCGGTTGTGGGCCGAGTCCAGGTAGGGCAGCGGCTGCGGGTCGCCTTCGGGGCGCACCACGGCGGGCACGCGATAAGGCGCCAGCGCCTCGGTCGTCACAACCCAGGGCGAGATGGTGGAGGCAAAGTTCTTCGACAGGAAGGGGCCGAGCGGCTGGTATTCCCAGCCCTGGATGTCGCGCGCCGACCAGTCGTTGAGCAGCACGATGCCGAACACGTGGTCTTCGGCGTCGGCGATGCCGATCGGCTCGCCCGACGCGTTGCCGGCGCCGACGAACACGCCCAGTTCCAGCTCGATATCGAGCCGCTTGCAGGGGCCGAAGCTGGGCGACTCAGCGCCCGGCGCCATGGTCTGGCCGCGCGGGCGCGGAAATGACTGGCCCGAGATGCCGATGCTGGACGAGCGGCCGTGGTAGCCGATGGGCACCCACTTGTAATTGGGCAGCAGCGGGTTGTCGGGGCGGAACTGCTTGCCGATGTTGGTGGCGTGGTGCACCGAGGTGTAGAAGTCGGTGTAGTCGCCAATGCGCGCCGGCACCGTGTATTCGGCGTCGGCCTGCGGCACCAGGCAGGGCTTGAGGGCGGCTTCTTGCGCTGAACCGGTTTGCAATGCTTTTGATAGCGCCTTGCGAAGGTGGGGCAAGCGCTGCGGCCCCAAACCCATCAGACTGTTGAGCGTGGATTCCGCCGCCGCCTGGGCCGGCGCCAGCGCGTCGCCGCTGAACACCCCGGCCTGCACGGCAGCGGCCATGTCGACGATCTGGTCGCCAATGGCCACGCCGCCGCGCCAGGCTTCGCTGCTGCCTTTACGGCGGAAGATGGCGAACGGCAGGTTCTGGATGGGAAAGTCGGTGCGGCCGTCGTTGGCAGAGGCCACCCAACTGGTCAGTTTCGGGTCGTGGGTTTCGTTCAGTGGTGTCATGCGTCAAGTTTGATCGAAAAAGATGGGCGTCGCTACGGAGCCAGCGTCTCAATTGGAAACGCCGCGGAGCAGGCCACACGGGGCACGCCGTGGCCGGATCTGCGCCGGCCAGGGTTGCTGTCGCCATCCTCGCGAAGCGCAGCGCAGCGAGAGAACAAGGAGTTGCCAGCCGCCCAGGCGGATGCGCCTTTAATGCGCACCTACTTTACCGGAGCCGTCGTGCATCCAGCGCGCGTGCTCCGGCGCCTTCTTGGTGCGGTCCCACTCGTTGAGCATGTCCCACTTCACCTTGTCCAGCGCCTGGTCCATCTCGGGCGTGGCGGTGTTGGCGGCCAGCTCCAGCCGGTGGCCGCTGGGGTCGAAGAAGTAGATCGATTTGAAGATGGTGTGGTCGGTGGGGCCAAGCACCTCGACACCGCCGGCCTCAAGCTTCGCCTTGGCCTTCATCAGGGTGTCGACCGAATCGACCTTGAGCGCCAGGTGCTGCGTCCAGGCCGGGGTGTTGGCGTCGGCGGGGGCAATCATGTCGGCCTTGGTCGGCAGCTCAAAGAAGGCCAGGATGTTGCCACCCCCGATGTCGATGAAGATGTGCATGTACGGATCGGGCGCCTTGGTCGAGGGCACCTCGTTTTCCGCGATGGCCAGGATGAAGTTGGCGTCCAGGTGCTTCTGGTACCACTCGACGGTTTCTTTTGCGTTCTTGCAGCGATAGGCAACGTGGTGCACGCCGTTGAGAATGGCCATGGATGTCTCCTTTTCAGTGGTGGGTCAAAGATCCTGCAGCGCGGCCTGGATGTGTTGCTGCATGGTTTCGGCGCGGCCCAGCGCGTTGGCGTTGAGCAGGGCCAGCTTGACGAGGAACAGCTCGGACTTTTCGGGCCCGGCCTGGTCGATGGCCTGGGCCAGCACGTCGTACACGGTTTCCAGGTCGGGAATGCTGAGGGTGGGCGTGGTCATGAGCGGGTCTCCGTGCGTTATTGCGGCAGCGCCTGGTTGAACGCGGCCTGCAGGCGCGTGGCATCGAGTGTCAGCCAACGCGCGCAAACGTGCTGGTCGGGCCGCAGCAAATAAGCGCCGCCGCTGAAGGGGATGCCGTAGCGCTGGCGGAAGTGGCCGTGCGCGTCGGCCAGTGTCAGGTCGGCGCCTTGCACGGCCTGGGCCGCGCCGACGGCCGTCACCCGCAGCGGCATACCGCGCTGGCGCGCGGCCGCGACCACGTCCCGCAGCGGCTGCGGGATGGCGTCGGCGTCGGTGAAATAGATCAGCTCGAAGCCGCCACCCAGGTGATCGAGCAGGAAGTCATCGGCCCCCAGGCGGATGTTGCGCGGCGGCGCGCCGTGCGCCGGCCCGGCGGTGAACAGCGCGTTGTCGTCGCCGGGGCTGTTGAGCATCGAGTGCGTGTATTCGTGCGGGCGCGAGGTGCGCCAGTGGTAGAGCGGGCGCACGAAGTCCTGCGTGCGCGACAGCGACAGCACCGCGTCGCGCAGCATGCGAAAGCCGCGCGTGGGCGGCGCCATGAAGCGTGTGCTTTTGCCGGCTTCGTCGATGATCTCGCGCGCGGCGCCCACGCGCTCGGCGCTGTGGTTGGCCAGCAGCTTTTCGCCCGCCAGGCCCTTGAGCACGAAGGCCAGGTGCCAGGCCAGCGACTGCGCGTCCTGAAAGCCGGTGTTGGCGCCACGCACGCCAAAGATCGGCAGCAGGTGCGCCGCGTCGCCGGTGAACAGCACGCGCCCGACCACGTAGTCGGGCAGCGTCAGCGTGCGGGCCGAATAGACGGACGACCAGTCCATCTCCCACGGCGTGCCGCCAAAGCCGATCATGTCCAGCTGGGCGTCGATGCGGGCCTTGAGCGACTCGGGCTTCAGCGCATCGTCGGGCGATTCGTCCGGCGGCAGTTGATAGTCCACGCGCCAGATGCCGTGTGGCTCGCGGTGCATGAGGATGGTGTTTCCGGGGTTCCACACCGGGTCGAAGAAGGCCAGCCGCTCGGTGGGCAAGGGCAGGTCGATGCGGATGTCGGCAATGACAAAGCGCCCTTCGTACGACGCGCCTTCCATCTTCAGGCCCAGCAGGGTGCGAATGTCGGAGCGTCCGCCATCGGCGGCGATCAGCCAGTCGGTCTCGACCACGTATTCACCCTCGGGCGTGTCGAGCGTGACGCGGGCGTGGTCGCCGCGCTGCTCGACGCCGGTCACCTTGTTGCCCCAGCGGAAGTCGATCAGCGGCTGCGCGGCGCAGGCGTCGATCAGGTATTCCTCCATGTACTGCTGCTGGATGTTCAGCATGGGGAAGAAGCGGTCGTCGGCGTCGTGCGGCGCCTCCATGCGGAACACGGTCTGGCCCTGATAGATGGAATTGCCGAAGCGCCAGGGCAGACCGTTCTCGGTCATGCGCTGCGCGGTGCCCACCTGCTGCAGGATTTCCATCGAGCGGCGCGTGAACACGATGGCGCGGCTGCCCTGCGACACCTGCAGCTCGGGCGTGACGATGACGCTGAGCACGCCGTGGCGCGCCAGCTCCAGCGCCGCCACCATGCCCGCCGGGCCCGCGCCAGCGATGACGACCTTGTGTCGCGGCTGCGCGGCGTGCTGCGACGGCAACCAGGGCGCGTGCACCTGGTAGTTGTAATAGATCGACGGACGGGGTTCGGTGGTGGGCTGATGCAAGATGTCTCCAGAGGGTGGTCGCGACGGCGGCTTCGCTTGATTGCGCTATTATTCATCGAATTGGTTGCGCGCGCAACTATTTCGACGCCCGAGGATTGCCATGCCCCCCATTGACCGGCCAGCCGTTGCCGACGCTCCCGCTGCTCGCCGCGGTCGTGTGCGCACGCCGCTGCCCGAATCGTTCACGCACCGGCTGCACACGCTGCAGAAGCTGACCGACAAGGTCACGCAGGACGCCTACCTGGCGGCCACCGGCCTGCCGCTGGGTGAAGGGCGTTGCCTGTCGGCGGTGGGGGCGTTCGCGCCGCTGTCGGTCAAGGACCTGGCGCAGCGCGCCAACGTGGACAAGGCCCAGGCCAGCCGCGCCGCGCAAGCGCTGGTCGACAAGGGCCTGGTCGAAAAGACCGCCAGCGCCACCGACGCGCGTGGGGTGGTGCTGCGCTTCACGCCCGAGGGGCAACGCCTGTGGCGTCGACTGATGGCGGTGATCGAGGCGCGCAACCAGCAGATCGTGGCCTGCCTCAGCGACGCCGAACGCGCGCAGTTCGACCGCATCCTGACGCGGCTGGTGGCCCATGCGCGCGACGTCGCGCAACAGGGCGGGTAATTCCGCGTGGCGGGTTCGCCAGTCGATACGAGGCGGTCGTTGCCGGGTTGCGCGTCACGCATCGTTGCGGGAAAACGTCGAACGTGCGACAATACGCAGTTCACGTGAAACGGCCTTGGCCTGCCGCGTGAATTTAAGCAGCCGCATCTTCCTTCTTGCATGCGGCCACCGCGACCGGCAGATCACCCCGATCAATTGCCGCCTTCGGTGGCCTTGATCTTTTAGCGCGGCCGGCCTGTTGGGCCAGCCTTGCTTCTCCCGGGTTTCGTGCGCCGTCACTTCACGGCACGCTGAACGCCCGAGCAGTCAGATGGTGGGTGTCGATTCATGAAACCCGGGCGTCGTCATGTGACGCCCCATCTGACGTGTCGTGCCAGCCGCCGTTGATTGGGCGTTGGCGTTGCGCGCCGGGAAAGCAGAGAGATCGTATGGCCTCCTACGAGGAAAACACCGCGTTCGCGCTTGATGCACAAGCGCCCACAGCTACCGAAACCGTAGCAACCCCGAACCCTTTCGCCGCCCTGGGCCTGGCGCCTGAGCTGTTGGCAGCCATTGCCGACCTGGGCTTTACCGAGCCCACGGCCGTGCAGCAGCGCACCATTCCGCTGGCGCTCGAGCCGCATCCCGAAGGCTTCAACGACCTGATGGTCAGCAGCCAGACCGGCAGCGGCAAGACGGCGGCCTTCTTGCTGCCCGTGCTGCACACGCTGCTGGGCATGCAGGCCGAAGAAGCCGCGCGCGAGCAGGCCGCCTGGGACGCCAAGGTCGCCGCCGCGCTGGCCGCGGGCGAGCCCGCGCCCAAGAAGCCGCGCCGCCGCAGCCCGCTCGACACGCGTCACTTCAAGCCCGCCGTGCCCGGCGCGCTGGTGCTTTGCCCCACGCGCGAACTGGCGCAGCAGGTGGCGGCCGACGCCATCGACCTGGTCAAGCACTGCCGCGGCCTGCGCATTGCCACCATCGTGGGCGGCATGCCCTACCAGATGCAGATCGCCCGGCTGCAGAACGCCAACCTGGTCGTCGCCACGCCGGGCCGCCTGCTCGACCTGGCCAGCAGCGGCCAGATCAAGCTCGACCAGGTGCGCTTCCTGGTGATGGACGAAGCCGACCGCATGCTGGACTTAGGGTTTGCCGATGCGCTGGCCGAAGTGCACCAGCTGACCGCCCAGCGCCAGCAGACCATGATGTTCAGCGCCACCTTCGCGCCGCGCATCCAGCAGCTGGCGCTGCGCGTGATGCACGACGGCGGTAGCAAGGTGCAGAAGGTGCAGGTCGACACGCCGCAGCAAAGCCACGCCAACATCCGCCAAGAGCTGTACTGGGCCGACAGCCCCGAACACAAGCGCCGCCTGCTCGACTACTGGCTGCGCGACCCCGGCATCGACCAGGCCATCGTGTTTGCCTGCACGCAGATCGAATGCGAATCGCTGGCCGAGGAACTGCAGCAGACCGGCTTTGCCGCCGTATCGCTGCACGGCGCGTTGAGCCAGGCCGTGCGCAACCGCCGCCTGGGCGCGCTGCGCGACGGCCGCGTGCAGATCCTGGTGGCCACCGACGTCGCCGCGCGCGGCATCGACGTGCCGACCATCACGCACGTGATCAACTTCGGCCTGCCGATGAAGGCCGAGGACTACACCCACCGCATCGGCCGCACCGGCCGCGCGGGCCGCGACGGCCTGGCCGTCACGCTGGCCGAGATCCGCGACCGCCGCCGCCTGGCCGACATCGAGGCCTACACGCAGCAGCACTTCCGCCCGCTCACCATCGACGGACTGGAGCCGACCAAGTTCTTCCCGCCGATCCAGGAGCAGCGCCCGCCGGCCCGCAAGGGCGCAGGTGGGGCGGGCCGCCGCCCCGGCGGCCGTGCTGGCGCGCCGCGCCGTGACTTTGGTGAGCCACGCGGCCCGCGCCAGTTCGAGCCGCGCGCGGGTTTCGGCCGGCGCGACGAGAACCCGTTTAGCGCACCCAAGGCGGGTTTGCGCAAGTCGGCGACGGCGCCGTTGCGGCAAGCACAGGCCGCGCCTGCCAAGCGCGCCGCCAAGCCCTATTCGCCACGCAACACGGGACGTTAAGGCGCCCCTGCTGACGATCCGTCGCGCGTTGCCGACACCCGGGTCGCGGCCGCGAGGTCAAGTCCGCACCGTATAGAACCAAAGAATGAGCTTCCCGAGGCGCCGCTTGAACCGGCTCTGCGGGACGTTGGTTTGACACGTCAAATGCACGCCTCAGCGCTGGGGTGGGGCTGGCTGAAGCGCTTTCCCCGCCTTACGATCTTGCGGGTATCTACCGGAGATCGTCATGGATGTGAGCGCTGTCTATGTCAAGACGCCCAAGGGCCTTGAAGAGATGGTTCAGCGCTGCCACGGTCTCGCGCGCAGGGATCGGCAGATACTGATCATGATGGACGGTCGCCGCACGCTGGCCGATATCGAGCGGCTGGTCACGCACCCGGACCAGGCGCAGGTGGTGTCACACCTGTTGGCCGACGGATTCATTACACTGCGCGCGCAAGCGGCATCCACGCCCGCCACGGCAAAGGAGCCCGCGTCCACCACCGTGGCGCCGCCGGAGGATGATTTCAAGCGGATGGACATGGCGCGCAACTTCATGATTGGCACGTTGCGCACGTTCTTGGGCGCTTCGTGCTCGAGCCTGGTGGATCAACTCGACGCCTGCGATCACCTGGAACAACTTCGCGCACATTACGCGGCCTGGCGTGAAGCAATGGCGCTGACGCGGGAAGGACGAAAAGATTTGCCCGACCTGGAAAAACGCCTGGCTTCTCTGCTTTCGTGAGCGATTGCCATCAGTCCAATATGCGCCCCGGATTCATGATTCCCTGCGGGTCCAGCGCCTGCTTGATGGCACGCATCATCTGCAAGGCCACGGGTGACTTGTAGTGCGGCAGCTTGGCGGCTTTCAGGCTGCCGATGCCGTGTTCGGCGCTGATCGAGCCGCCATGCCGCGCCACGGCGTCGAACACCAGCGTGTTGATGCGGTCTTCTTCGTCGCGCAGAAAGGCGGCGGCATCGGCGCCTTCGGGGGCCTGCACGTTGTAGTGCAGATTGCCGTCGCCCAGATGGCCGAAGTCGACCAGCCGCACGCCGGGAATGGCGCGCGCCAGTTCGGCGTCGGTGGCTTCGACGAAGCCGGGAATGCGCGAGATCGGCAGGCTGATGTCGTGCTTGATGTTGAGGCCCTCTTCGGCCTGCGCCAGCGGAATGCTCTCGCGGATGTGCCACAGCGCCTGCGCCTGCGACAGGCTTTCGGCGACCACGGCGTCGGTCACGCAACCGGCTTGCAGCGCGGCTTCGAGCAGGCGCTCGAACTGTTCGCGCGCGTGCGCCTCGCTTTCGTGGTCGGAGTTTTCCAGCAGCACGCACCAGGGCGATTCGCGCCACAACGGCACGCGCTGCTGCGGGTAGTGCTTGTCGACCAGCGACAGCGCGAACTGGTTCATCACCTCGAAGCCCGTCAACCCCGCGCCCAGGTGCCGGTGCGCCAGCCCCAGCAGATCGACGGCGGCCTGCATCGATGGCACGGTGGCCCAGGCGGTCAGCTGGGCGGCGGGCTGCGGGTACAGCTTCATCGTCGCGGCGGTGATGATGCCCAGCGTGCCTTCGCTGCCGATGAACAGGTCGCGCAGGTCGTAGCCCGTGTTGTCCTTACGCAGGCCGCTCAGGCCGTGCCAGATATCGCCCTGGGCGGTGACCACCTCCAGCCCCAGGCACAGCTCGCGCGCATTGCCATAGCGCACCACCTGCGTACCGCCCGCGTTGGCGGCCAGGTTGCCGCCCAGCGTGCAACTGCCTTCAGCGGCCAGGCTGAGCGGAAACAGAAAGCCCGCGTCGCTGGCCGCCGCCTGCAGGTTCTGCAGAATGCAGCCGGCTTCGGCGGTGACCGTGAGGTTGGCGGCGTCGAGGGCGCGCACGCGGTCCATGCGGCGCAGGCTCAGCAGCACCTGCGTGCCGCTGTCGTCGGGCACCGATCCCACTGCCAGGCCGGTGTTGCCGCCCTGCGGCACGATGGCGGTGCCGTGCGCGGCGCAGGCACGCACCACGGCGGCGACTTCTTCGGTGGTGCGCGGCCGCACCACCGCCAGCGCCCGGCCGCGCGCGCGCTGGCGCCAGTCCTGTTCGTAGGCGATCAGGCCGTCGCCCGTCAGCACGTGGTCGGCGCCGACGGCCTGGCGCAGGGTGTCGACAAAGGAAGCGTGGGACGTCATGATGCTCTGAAGTTAATAGCTACTTGCGCAATCTGGGCGAGCGCTGGCTGCCAGTTTTTCATGAAAACCGCTGCACGCCACGGGCACCAGGGCTTCGCAAGAGTCGCGCCAGATTTGGGCGCCGTTGCTTTGGGCGCCGCTGCCGCGGATTTTGCATTCAAGAAAATGCGTTGCAGACCCCGATGGACCAGAGCAGCCCCCCATTAGGGCGCCGCCCGTGCCTGCCGCTGGCGCAGCCGCACGTGCGCGGCGCAGGCGGCGAACAGCAGCACGGTCAGCACCGCTTCGCCCACGGCATACCATGACGACGGCGCGCGGTCGCTGGTGGCGCGCACCACGCCTTCGACGAAATACAGCCAGATGAACAGCGCCGTCTTGCGGTAGGTCAGCATGCGCAGGCGCAGCAGGCCCGGCAGCGCCAGCAGCAGTGGCAGCGCCTTCAACGCCAGCCAAGAACCGCCGGGGCGCACCGGTGCCAGCCACAGCTCCCACCCCAGGCACAGCGCAAACAGCGCCAGCAGGCTGACCACGGCGATGGCGCGCGTGGCCAGTGCGGCGAAGGAGGGCGTATTGGGCAAGATGCGGGTAGCTGACATGGGCGGTGGCATCATAAGAGCATGAACTTGGACAAGCTTCAGTCGCGCGCCAAGACCTTCGTCACCGACGTGACCGACTTTCCCGTGCTGCCCACGGCCGCCACGCTGTGGGAGCGCTTTCAGCAAGACCGCCTGGGGCTGACGGCCAGCTCGCTCACCTTCACGACCACGCTGGCGCTGGTGCCGTTCTTTGCCGTGGTGCTGTCGGTGTTTACCGCTTTTCCCATCTTCGGCCAGCTGCGCGACGCGCTGGAGCAGTGGCTGGCAAACAGCCTGATCCCCGCCAGCATCGCGCGCAACGTGCTGGACTACCTGACCCAGTTCGCCAGCAAGGCGAGCGAGCTGGGCCTGGCCGGCTTTGCGGTGCTGACTTTCACCGCCGTGTCGTTGGTGCTGACCATCGACCACACGCTCAACGACATCTGGCGTGTGACCACCCAGCGCCCGCTGGGCCAGCGCGTGTTGATCTACTGGGCCGCGCTGACGCTGGGGCCGCTGGTGCTGGGCGCCAGCCTGGCGATCTCGTCGTACGTACTGACGGCCTCGCGCGGCTGGCTGCCCGACGTCGGTGGCGGCGTCAATCTGGCGCTGGACACGGTGCAATTTCTGCTGATGATGCTGGGCCTGACGCTGCTGTACCGTTTTGTGCCCAACACGCCCGTGCGGTGGCGGCACGCCTTGGCCGGGGGCGTGTTCGTGGCCGTATGCCTGGCGCTGACCAAGTGGGGCATGGGGCTGTATCTGTCGCGCGTGCCGACCTATTCGCTCATCTACGGCGCCTTTGCCACGGTGCCGATTTTGCTGCTGTGGATCTACCTGTCCTGGCTGATCGTGCTGTTTGGCGCCGTCATCGCCGCCTACCTGCCCAGCCTGCTGAGCGGCGTGGCGCGGCGCGGCGGCGGGCCGGGGTGGGACTTTCAGCTGGCCACCGAGGTGCTGCAATCGCTGTCCCGCGTGCGCGACACGGCCACGCGCGGCCTCACGCTGCCGCAACTGGCCCACTGGCTGAAGGTGGACACGCTGCAGCTGTCGCCCGTGATGGGCGCGCTGCAACAACTTGACTGGGTTGGCGAGCTGGGCACGCACACCGAGAACGAGGAGCCGCGCTACGTGCTGCTGTTCGACCCGCCCAATCAGCCGCTGCGGCCGCTGGTGGAAAGGCTGCTGCTCAAGCCCGACAAGGCGCTCACCGGCTGGTGGGAGCACAAGCTGCTGGCCGACATGACCGTGGCCGACATCTTGCCGCCCAAGGGCGAAGTTCTACAAGAGAAAAAGGGCTTCAGCGCAGGCAGGGAAAGCGCGAGCAGCTCTCATAAAAGTAGCAAACCAGGCGCCTGAAGCCTGCGCCTTGTCGACGCAGGGCGGCGCCAATGCTCGCCCTACTCAAGGAAGTCCCGCAGCGCAAACAGCACTTCGTCGGGTGCTTCGGTCATCAGCGCGTGGCCGGCGTCCACCTCGACGACCTTGGCCAGGCGCGCGTGCTGCGCCAGCGCCTTGGCGGCTTTGGGCGGCGTCATCTGGTCGTGGCGGCCGACCAAAAACAGCGTGGGGCAATGCACCGCCGCCATGGCCTGCGTGCCATTTGCATAGCTGTCGCAGGCCTTGAAGCCGGTGTAGAACACGTTGGTCTCGGCGTTGCTGGCCAGCATGCGCCGCATCAGCGCGCGCGAGCCGCCGTACAGCCAGGTGCCGGGGCCGAGCGACGACGGCGGCGGGCACAGCGTGCTGTGCGAAAAGGTGTTGACCATGGCAATGGCTTTTTCGGGCGCCTTGACGGAGGCGTCCAGCAGCGCCGGCGACACCGGCATCGGAAACGCCGTGCCCACCAGCGCCAGATGGCTCACGTGGGCGGGCGCGCGCGACGCGGCTTCGAGCGCGATGAGCGAGCCGAAGCTGTGGCCGACCAGCGCCGCCTGCGCCATGCCGGCCGCGCCCAGCAGGGCCAGCACGAAGTCGGCCGCGGCCTCCACGGTTTCGGGCGGCTGGCCGCCGCTCTTGCCCTGGCCCGGCAGGTCGATGGCCAGCACGTTCCAGCCGTGGTGCGCGAACCAGCGGCTTTGCAGAATCCACACACTGTGGTCGTTGAGCACGCCGTGGATGAATACCACCGTGGGCTTGGCGGGGTCGATGGGCTTGCCGCCGGTGTAGGCGTAGACGGGGTGGCCGTTGACTTGGATGAGCATGGTCAGGCTCCTGCTTTCTCGGCGGCCTTCAGCGCGCGCTTCAGGTCGTCGATCAGGTCGTCCGGGTCTTCCAACCCGATCGACAGCCGGATCGTGCCCGGGCCGATGCCCGCTCCCGCCAGCGCCTCGTCGCTCATGCGAAAGTGCGTGGTGCTGGCCGGGTGGATGACGAGCGAGCGGCAGTCGCCCACGTTGGCCAGGTGGCTGAAGATCTTCAGCGTTTCGATGAATTTCTTGCCCTGCTCGCGGCTGCCTTTCAGGTCGAAGCTGAACACGCTGCCCGCGCCCTTGGCGCCGTGCTTCAGCAGCTTGTTGGCCAGCGCGTGGCTCGGGTGAGACTCAAGCAGCGGGTGGCCGACGCGCGCCACAAAGGGCTGCTCGGCCAAAAAGCGCACCACGCGCTCGGTGTTGGCGATGTGCCTTTCCATGCGCAGCGGCAGTGTCTCGATGCCTTGCAGGATCAGCCAGGCGCTGTGCGGGCTCAGGGCAGCGCCGAAGTCGCGCAGGCCTTCGCGCCGTGCGCGCAGCAGAAACGCGCCGACGGTGCTTTCTTCGCTGAACACCATGCCGTGGAAGCCGTCGTAAGGCTCGGTCAGTTCGGCAAACTTGCCGGATTTGTCCCAGTCGAAGCTGCCGCCGTCGACCAGCACGCCGCCGATGACCGTGCCGTGGCCGGACAGGAACTTGGTGGCCGAGTGATAAATCAGGTCGGCGCCGTGGTCGAAGGGTTTCAGCAAGTAGGGCGTGGTGAAGGTCGAATCGACCAGCAGCGGCACGCCCGCGTCGTGCGCGATCTGCGCCACGGCAGGAATGTCCAGCACGTCGAGGCCCGGGTTGCCCACCGTTTCGCCAAACAGCAGCCGCGTGCTGGGGCGGATGGCGGCGCGCCAGGCGTCCAGGTCGCCTGGCTTGACGAAGGTGGTTTCGATGCCGAAGCGCCGCATCGTGTAGTGCAGCAAATTCTGGCTGCCGCCGTACAGCGCGGTGCTGGCGACGATGTGGCCGCCCGCGCCCATCAGGGTGCAGACTGCGAGGTGCAGCGCGGCCTGGCCGCTGGCGGTGGTGATGGCGCCGATGCCGCCTTCGAGGGCCGCCACGCGCTGCTCCAGCACCGCGTTGGTGGGGTTGCTGATGCGGCTGTAGACGTGGCCGGAGCGCTCGAGGTTGAACAGCGACACGGCGTGGTCGCTGGACTCGAAGACGAACGAGGTCGACAGGTGGATCGGCACGGCGCGCGCGCCGGTGGCGGGGTCGGGTTGCGCGCCGGCGTGGACGGCGAGCGTGTCGAAGCCGGGGTCGGCGTAGCCGGGCATGGGAACTCCTGGGGGTGAAAGAGGGCGCCGCGCGGGCGCGAGCCGATCTTATTGTGGGCTATATTCGCCGGCAGATTCGCCCTGAGCGCATCGGAGAATGTCCCCGCCATGAAAGTCCGCGATATCCTGGCCCTGAAGGGCAACGTCCTCTACACCATCACCCCGGAGGACAGTTTGGTGCACGCCGCCGAAGTCATGTCCGAGAAGGACATTGGCTCGCTGGTGGTCATGTCGCACGAGCGCGTGGTGGGCATCCTGACGTTCCGCGAAGTCATTCAGGCGGCGGTGCGCAACGGCGGCAGCTTCGGCAACACGTCGGTGTACCGCGCCATGAACCCCGGCCCGCTGATCTGCACGCTGGAGACCGAGCTGGACGAGGTGCGCCGCATGATGGTCGACCACCACGCGCGCTACCTGCCGGTGATCGAGAAGCAGTTGTTGCAGGGCGTGATCAGCTTCTACGATGTCGCCAAGACGGTGGTGGACCGGCAGGACTTCGAGAACCGCATGCTCAAGGCCTACATCCGCGACTGGCCGGAAGACGACGGCAAGGCCGAGCCCAACCTGCCCTGACGGCGGCGGCTCGGCATCCGCGGCGGCATTTGCGACAATCGGTGTGATGGACAACCTGTTGCACACTTTCCGCGCGCACCTGGAACAGGGCGGTCTGGCCGATGGTCTGCGCTTTCTGAACGAGCGCGTGCCGCACCGCTTCACGGGCGTGTACCGTCTGCGCGAGGGCACGCTCCACAGCGTCGGCCTGTTCGACAAGCTGAACGAAGTGCTGCCCGAAGGCCTGAAGGCGGTGCCGCTGGTCGACAGCTTCTGCCAGTTTGTCTTGCGCGACGGCGGTTTTTCGACCGCGTGCACGGCGCAGGATGAGCGCCTGAACGGCCATGTCTACCAGGGCGTGGTGGGCAGCTACATTGGCCTGCCCCTGACGCACCGTGGCGACGACCTGCAGGGCACGTTGTGCCACTTCGACTTCGAGGACCGCGCGCCGGTGTCGGAGGGCGAATACGCCTTCTTGAACAAGGCGGCGTTGTTGCTGCCCCGCTTTCTGCCGCGAAGCTGACAAATCGCGGCCAGGCGCTTGGCGATAATCGCCGCATGGTGCGTCGTGACGTTGAGGAAGGACTGATCCCCGCGGGGGGAGGACCGACCTTGGCTTGCTGCGCCACTCCAACGGGTGAAAGTCCCGTCCCGGTAGGCGTCGGTGCGCCGGGTAGCAGGCCCCAGGCAGCGGAGGGAGACTTCCATGCCCGAGCGGGGCGTCAAAAGCCCGTGAGGCGGCAACTGCCGCGCAGCG
>JAKOYD010000025.1 GCA_029780695.1 Pseudomonadota bacterium | reverse complement strand
CACGCCGGGCGCCCGGGCCAGCTGGGCCTCGATCTCGCCCAGCTCGATGCGAAAGCCCCGGATCTTGACCTGGTGGTCGTTGCGGCCCAGGTACTCGATCGTGCCGTCGGCCAGCCAGCGGCCCAGGTCACCGGTCTTGTACATGCGCGCGCCGGGTTCCTCGCTGAACGGATCGGCCACAAAACGCTCGGCCGTCATCTCGGGCTGGTTCAGGTAGCCACGCGCCACGCCGTGGCCTCCGATGCACAGTTCTCCCACCACGCCCAGCGGCGCGGGCTGGCCCTGCGCATCCAGGATGTACACCCGGGTGTTGGCCACCGGGCGGCCGATGTGGCTCACAAACCCCTGTTCACGCGGCATGCGCACCCAGGTGGAGTAGGTGGTGGTCTCGGTGGGCCCGTACAGGTTGCACACGCTGTGCACCTGGGTCTGCGCAAAGATCCGCTCGACCAGCTCGCGCTTGAGCACCTCACCGGCCAGGTTGATGGCCTGGGTGTGCGGCCCGATGGCCTGCGCCTTGACCAGCGCGGCCATCGCCGAGGGCACGGTGTTGATCAGGCTCACCGCGTGCTGCTGCGGCGTGGCCTGCGCGTCCATCAGCGCCAGCGCGTTGTCCACCAGCTCGATGCACCCCCCGCGGCTGAGCGGTGCAAAGCACTCGTAGACCGCCAGGTCGAAGTTGATCGAGGTGGCCCACAGCGTGTGCTGCTGCTCCTCGGCACTGAAGGCTTGCTGGGCCCAGGCCACGAAGTTGACCGCGTTGCGGTGCTCGATGGCCACGCCCTTGGGCTGGCCGGTGGAGCCCGAGGTGTAGATCACATAGGCCAGGTGCGCACTGCTGAGGCCCGGCACCTGCGGCGCCACGGCCGGCATCGCGGCCGGATCGAGGTTCAGGTCGACCAGGCGCGTCAGCGCGTCCGGGGCACAGGCGGTGAGCACCTCGCGGCCGGCGGCGTCGGCCAGCACGGCCACCGGGGCGCTGTGGCCCAGCATGTAGGCCAGGCGTTCGCTGGGGTAGGCGGGGTCCAGCGGCACATAGGCCCCCCCGGCCTTGAGCACGGCCAGCAGGCCCACGACCATGCGCACACTGCGCGCGGCGCACAGCGCCACGCGGCTGTCGGGCTGCACGCCCAGGGCTTGCAGATGGTGGGCCAGGCGGTTGGCCTGCGCGTCCAGCTCAGCATAGCTCAGGCTGTGCGCGCCGCAGCGCACGGCGGTGGCCAGCGGGGTGCGTGCGGCCTGGGCCTGCACTAGCTGGTGCAGGCACTGGCTGCGGTCGTAGGCCAGCTGGGTGTTGTTCCAGCCGTGCAGCAGCAGATCGCGCTCGGCCGCGGGCAGGATGCCCAGGCTGGCCAGCGGCTGATCGGGGGCTTCGGCCAGGGCGTGCAGCAGACCCGCCAGGGCGGTCTGCATGTAGTCGCACACGCGTTCAGCGGCGACGCCGCCCTGCACCTGGGCGCTGAGCTTGAAGCCCTTGCCCAGATCATCGACCGACAGCACGAACGGGTAGTTGGTGCGCTCATGCCCGCTCAGCACCTCGCCCTGATCGGGGTCGTGCGGGTCGGTCTGATCGTCGCTGGACGCACCCTCGCCATCCGCCTCGGCCAGG
>JAKOYD010000012.1 GCA_029780695.1 Pseudomonadota bacterium | reverse complement strand
GGTGCAGTGCGTGGCCACGCGGATGGTGCGCACACCGAGGTCGTGCGCCATCTTCAAATGATCGACGGTGCCGATGCCGGGGATGAGCAGCGCGGAGACTTTGGCCTTCTTGAGCAACGGAATCACGGCGCCCAGGTATTCCTCGTCGCTGTGCGCCGGAAAGCCGTAGTTGACGCTGCTGCCGCCCAGGCCGTCGCCGTGGGTGACTTCGATCAGCGGGATGCCGGCGTCGTCCAGGCCCTTGGCCACGGCCTTCATTTGGTCCAGCGTCATCAGGTGGCGCTTGGGGTGCATGCCGTCGCGCAACGTCATGTCGTGCAGGGTGATTTTCTTGTCGGTCATCTCTTTTCTCCCTTCACGCGGCTTGCAGCTTGAGGGTGCCGGCCAGAATCTCTTCGGCAAACATCTCGGCGGTGCGCGCGGCGGCGGCGGTCATGATGTCGAGGTTGCCGGCGTACTTGGGCAGGTAGTCGCCCAGGCCTTCGACTTCGAGGAAGACGCTGACGCGGTTGCCGTCGAACACCGGGCCGTTGACCAGTTTGTAGCCGGGCACGTATTTCTGCACCTCGGCAATCATGTCGTGGATGCTTTGGGTGACGGCGGCTTCGTCGGGCGTGCCTTCGACCAGGCAGTGCACGGTGTCGCGCATGATCAGCGGCGGCTCGGCCGGGTTGATGATGATGATGGCCTTGCCTTTTTTGGCGCCGCCGACTTTTTCGATGGCGCCGGCGGTGGTGCGGGTGAATTCGTCGATGTTCTTGCGCGTGCCGGGGCCGGCGGATTTGCTGGAGACGGTGGCGACGATTTCGCCGTAGGCCAC
This sequence comes from Pseudomonadota bacterium, assembly GCA_029780695.1. GTDB lineage: Bacteria > Pseudomonadota > Gammaproteobacteria > Burkholderiales > Burkholderiaceae_C > Ottowia. The sequence continues at coordinate 78,421 of JAKOYD010000012.1, read as the reverse complement.
CGGCTGCACGCGGCTGACGGCGGCGACCATGGGGATCGTGGCCTGACCGCCGCAGGTGACCATGTTGACGTTCATTTCACCCTGGCCGACGTGGGCTTTCAGATTCACCGGCGGAATGCAATACGGGCCGATGGCGGCGGGGGTCAGGTCGATCATCATCGCGCCTTCGGCATTGACCTTGCGCGAGTTCTCGGCGTGGACGTAGGCGCTGGTGGCGTCAAAAACGATTTGCACGCCGTCGGCCTTCATGTGCGGCACCAGGCCATCGACGCCGTCGGCGGTGGTCTTGATGCCCATTTCGCGGGCTTTTTTGAGGCCGTCAGACTGCGGGTCGATGCCCACCATCCACACCGGCTCCAGCACCGGGCTGCGTTGCAACTTGGCCAGCAGATCGGTGCCGATGTTGCCGGGGCCGATCAGGGCGCAGCGCACGCGAGCGGGGATTTGCGGGGCGCTCATCGCCCCAGATCCTTGGCCGACTGGCCGGCGATGCCCCAGCAGTCCTTGGGGATTTCCTGGATCCACACGCGCACGCTTTCGCGCGGCGCGCCGGTGGCTTCGACCAGCGCTTGCGTCACTTTCTCAAGCACCGCGCGCTTTTGCTCCTCGGTGCGGCCCTGGATCATGTGGATTTGTGCGAATGGCATGGGGTATCTCCAGTCAAGAATTCAAATAAGTCGCAAGCTCGTGCGGCCCAGGCCCTGCACGCTCAGCGCAACGCTGTCGCCGGCGGCCACCGAAACCGCTTCGGTGATACCGCCCGACAGCACCACGCAGCCGGCCGGGATTTCGCGGCCGTGGCGGCCGAGGTGGTTGGCGAGTTCCGCCACCGCCTGCGCCGGGTGGCCGAGCACGGCGGCACCGGCGCCAAAGCCCACCGGCACGCCGTTGCGCTCGAGCACGACGCCGGCGTTGACCAGATCGAGCCCGGCCACCGGCATCGGTGTGCCGCCGACGACGAAGCCTGCCGCGGACGTGTTGTCCGCGATCACGCTCTTCAAGTCGAACTTGAAATCGCGATAGCGGCTGTCGATGACCTCGATGCCCGGCAGCACGAAAGCGGTGGCCGCCAGCACCGCCGCGACATGGCAGCCGGGGCCGCGCAGCGGACGCGACAGCACGAAGGCGATCTCGGGCTCGACCTTCGGGTGTATCAGGCCGGCGTGGCGCAGTGCGCCACCATCGGCAAGCGCCAGGTCATCGGTCAGAAAGCCGAAGACCGGCGCCTCGACGCCCATCTGCTGCATCTTGGCGCGCGAGGTCAGGCCCGCCTTGAAGCCGACCAAGCGCGCGCCGCGCGCAAGCTTGCGCGCCAGCAGGGCGTCCTGAATGGCGTAGGCATCGTTCCAATCGAGCGCGGGCTGATCGTCGGTGATCTTGGTGGTGTCGCGGACCTGTTGCTGGCAGTCGTCCAGCCGTTGCGCCAGCGCTTGAACGGTGTCTTGTGAAAGAGCCATAGAAGTACTTCCTGGCACTCAGCCAAAGCGCACCGCGCAGCCGCCCAGGCCGCCGATCGACACGCGAACGTGATCGCCCTTGGCCACCGGGCACATGGCCGCGAGCGCGCCGGACAGCACCACCTCGCCGGCCTCGAGCGCCAGGCCCAGCCGACCCAAGGTGTTGGCCAACCACGCCACGGCGTTGGCCGGCGAGCCCAGCGCGGCGGCGCCGGCGCCAGTGGCGACGACTTCGCCGTTTTTCTCCAGCACCATGCCGCAACTGTGCAGATCGAAACCCAGTGGGCTGACCGCGCGGTCGCCCAACACCACCATGCCGCACGAGGCGTTGTCGGCCACCGTGTCGCCAATGCGGATGCGCCAATCCTGGATGCGTGAATCCACCACCTCGATGCACGGCAGCAGGCATTCGGTGGCGGCCAGCACCTCGGCCACGCCGATGCCCGGGCCTTGCAGACGGCGCTTAAGCACGAAGGCGATTTCCCCTTCAGCCTTGGGCTGGATCAGCCGCGCCGCGCTGATCGTGCCGCCGTGCGGCGCCAGCATCGCGTCGGTGAGCCAGCCGAAATCGGGCTCGCCGACGCCCAGCATGTCCATCACCGCCTGTGAGGTGACGCCGACCTTCTTGCCGATCACGCGCTCGCCTTCGGCCAGCCGGCGCGCCAGCACCCGTTGCTGGATGCGATAGGCCGCATCGACGCCCAACCCGGCGTAGCGCGCGGTCAGTGGCTCGACAGTGCGGCCAGCGCGCTGCGCCTCGTGCAGCGCGTCACCCAGCGCCTCCAGCGTTGAATCGTTCATGTCCATCGTTGCCATGCTTCGCAGTCCTTTCAGGTGACCACCGTCAGGAAGCGCTCGTTCAGCTGGCGCGTGTGATAGAAAATTCCGCGCCCCAGGTCTTCCCAGTCCCAGACGATGGGCTCCATGTCGGGGTAGTGGTCGTAGCCGCCGCAGAAGGTCTCGAAACGGTTGCCCGACGGATCGAAGGCGTAGATCGTGGTGCCCCGCGTGATGCCGTGGCGAATCGGGCCAATGTCGATGGCCGTGCGGTGGATCGTCATCACGTCGGCGGCGTGCAGCACCTGCTCCCAGGTCGGCAGCAGGAAAGACGCGTGGTGCAGGCTGCCGTCGCGCTCGTCGTGGACGAAGGCAATGTCGTGGGCCTTGTTGGAACAAGACATCCACACGCCCATGTCGCTGACGCCGTCTTCCTTCAGCGCGCGTTCGACGACACGAAAGCCCAGCACGTTGCAGAACAAGTCGCGGCTGCCTTCGACATTGCGGCCGTGCAGCTGCCAGTGGTCCAGCCGCACCGGCGAGATGCCCTTGCGACCGTCGACGATGGCCTCGGGGTTGCGCAGCCCAAGCTCGTCGCCCACGGTGGTCTTGTGCGCGTACAGCTCGATCAGGTGGCCGGTGGGCGCCTCGAAGCGCACGCGCTCGCCGGTCTCCAGCAGTTCGCCGGCGGGAATGCGCTCGGTCGGCAGGCCGAAGGCGCGCACGTCGCTTTCCAGCCGGTGGAGCGTGGCCGTGTCCAGCACCTTCAGGCCGCAAAAGTCCACGCCCGCGCGGTCGGCCTGGCGCAGCACCAGGCTGGCGTGGTCGCGCTCGTCCAGACACTTGAAGTAGGCGCGGCCCGACGGGTCGTGCCCCATGGGCTTCAGGCCCATCACATGGGTGTAGAAGTGCTCGGCTTCTTTCAGATCGAGCACGCGCAGCTGGCAATGCCCGGGTCGCAGTACGCCGGTGAGGGCCATGGCAGTTCCTTTCGCGGTTGAGGTGGGGTTTTGTCAGGGCTGGCCCGGCGCTGCGTCCGAAGCCGCTTGTGCAGGCGGTTGAAGCCATCGCGTGGTCGGAAACAGGGTCAGGCCGGTGCGTTGCTGCAGCCAGCCCCACAGGCCTTGGCGGAAAGCCACGGCGACGACGATGGCCAGCAGCCCCAGCCCGATCTGGTACCAGGTGCCGTAGTCGGCAAAAAACTTGTTCAACAGCCAGAACAGCGTTGCGCCAATGATCGGGCCTTCGATGCGCCCAATGCCGCCGACCACGACGATGAAGATCGCAAAAGCCGTCCAGTTGATGCCGAAGGCAGCGTCCGGGCTGATGCGCAGCGTGCTGACAAAGTACAGCGCGCCCGCCAGCCCGCCGCCAAAGGCCGCAACGACGTAAACCGCCAGCTTGGTGCGTTGCACCGCGACGCCCTGGCTTTCGGCCGCGACTTCGCTGTCGCGTATGGCCTGCAAGGCCAGCCCCTGCTTGCTGCGCAGGAACAGGTAGACGCCGGCCAGGGTGGCGACCACCGCCGCCAGCGCGACCCAATAGGTCGTGTGCTCGCGCAGCGTGCGGTCCATGCCGCGGAACGCCGTCAGGCTAGTGCCCGAGCCGCCGCCGACCGCGTCGATGTTGGCAACCGTCAGCCGCATCACCTCGGCGATCACCCAGGTGCCGATCGCGAAGTAGCCGCCCTGCAGCCGGAACGCGACCCAGGACACGGGGACTGCGATCAGCCCCGCGAGGAGCGCCGCGAGCGCGATCGAAACAAACGGATCGATGCCCGCCAGGTTGGCCAGCGCCACCATGGTGTAGCCGCCCAGGCCGAAGAAGGCCTGCTGGCCAATCGACACCATGCCGCCGTAGCCGGCCAGCAGGTTCCACATCATCGCGAAGATGAAATAGGCCGACATTTCGGTGAACTCGCGCATCCACGAGGCCTCGCCCCAGAACGGCAACGAAGCGGCCATCACCAGCCAGGCCAGCGACAGGGCAAGGGCAACGCGGCTTGAGCGTGTGCTGCGAACGACATGGGCGGTCATTGGGTGGCTCCTGACGTTGATGCGGGCGGCGGGTTGAGGAGCTGGCTCATCGCGTCTTCGGGAACAGGCCCTGGGGGCGCACCACCAGCATGGCCAGGAACACGAGGTGACCAAACCAGATGCCCCAACCGGGGTCGAAGCGAAAGCCGATTTGCTGCACGACGCCCAGCACCAGGGCGCCGATCAAGGTGCCCCAGAACGAGCCCATGCCGCCGATGATCACGGCCTCGAAGGCGTAGATCAGCAGTTGCGGCCCGTCCGTGGGCGCGACCGTCGTGCGCATGGCTTGCAACACACCCGCCAGCGCAATCAGGGCGAACGCCACGGCGGTGGCCAAGGCATAGACACGCATGGAATCCAGACCCATCAGCTCGGCGATGCTCCGGTCGTCGGACACGGCCCGGAAGGCACGGCCAACGGCGGTGCGGGCAAACAGCCACTGCAGCGCCGCCGTGCAGCCCAGCGCCACGCAAAAAATGGCCAGCGGCAGCACCCCCACTTGCGTCTGGCCCAGCGCAAAGCTGGCGGTGCTCAGGCCGCCGGTGGGCAGCGAGCGCGGATCGGCCGACAGAAATTCCAGCAAGGCGTTCTGCACCACGATGGACAGCCCGAAGGTGACCACCAACGAAGGCAGCGGATCGCGACCATAGGTGCGGTTCAGCAAGTGGCGCTGCAGCAACCAGCCCAGACCAAACGCGATGGGAATCACCAGCAGCGCCGCCGGCCACGCCTGGCCGCCGAGCGCGCCCGCCACCAACACGCCGGCAAACCCCGCCAGCACGATGAAATCGCCGTGCGCGATGTTGGTCAGCCGCATGACGCCGAACATCAGCGACAGGCCCAGCGCAAACAGCGCGTACAGGCCACCGAGCAACAGGCCTTGGATCAGGGTATCGAGCATGGGAATCAACCTCGCCTGGTGAATTCGTCAAACGCCGAAATAGGCCAGCGAAATCTGCTCGCGGCTGAGCGCATCGCTCGGCCCGACCAGCGACACCCGCCCTTCCTGAAAGCAGTACACACGCGACGACACGCGCTGCGCCACCGCCACGTCCTGCTCGACCACGACCACACTCATGCCCTCGGCCACGATGGCCGGCAAGGCGTCGTAGATTTCCTTGATGACGATGGGCGCCAGGCCCAGCGACAGTTCGTCGCACAGCAACACCTGCGGGTTGCTCATCAGGGCGCGCCCGATCGCCACCATCTGCTGCTGGCCGCCGGACAGCGCCGTTCCAGGGTGATGGCGCTTTTCTTTCAAGATGGGGAACAGCGCATACAGACGTTCGAGCGACCACGGGCCGGGCCGGCGGGCGAACGCACCCATGAGCAGGTTCTCCTCCACCGACAGGCTGGGGAAAAGCCGCCGGCCTTCCGGCACCATGGCGACGCCGCGCTTGACAATGGCATTCGGTGCCAGGCCGCCGATGCGCTCGCCATGCAGTTCGATGGACTCTCGCCGCGCGGGCACCAGGCCGGTCAGGCACTTCAGGAAAGTGCTTTTGCCCGCGCCGTTGGCGCCGATGATGGCCACCACCTCGTTTTCGCCCAGTTGAAAGTCGATGCCGAACAAGGCTTGTGCATCGCCATAAGACGCCGTCAGGCCGTGCGTTGCGATGACGGCGGCGGGCGCCGGGCGCTCCTGCAAGTTGGGGGCTGCTGCCATCGTCATACCTCCATCCCCATGTAGACCCGGCGTACCTCAGGGTCTTCCATGACCGCCTGGGGTTCGCCTTCGGCCAAGCGGGCGCCAAAATTGATCACCAGCAAGCGGTCGGCAATCGAAAGCAGCGCGTGAACCACGTGCTCGATCCAGATCATGGTCACGCCCTCGGCCTTGATGCGTTTGAGCTCGTCAACCAGTTCGCGTGCCTCGTGCTCGGTCAGCCCCCCTGCGATCTCGTCCAGCAGCAGCAGCTTGGGCCGCGTCGCGAGCGCGCGCGCCAGCTCCAGTCGCTTGCGGTTCAGCAGCGTCAGGCTGCCGGCCGGGTGGTTGGCCAGCTTGCGCAGATGGGTCTTGTCCAAGACTTCCAGCGCCGTGTCCCAGGCCTGCCGCTCGGTCTCGCCAGCGCCGAAGCAGGCGGCGGTGACCAGGTTCTCGAACACCGACATGGCCGCAAACGGATGCGGCACCTGGTAGCTGCGGCCGATACCCGCGCGGCAGCGCCGGTGCGGCGGCTCGGCGGTGATGTCGCGGCCCGCGTATTCGATGCGGCCGGCGTCGGGCCGCACGTCGCCTGAGATCAGGTTGAACAGCGTGGTCTTGCCCGCGCCGTTGGGGCCCAGGATGCCCAGCGTCTCGCCTTCGCGCACCGAGAAGGTGACAGCATCCGTCACCTTGAGTGCGCCATAGCGCTTGCTCACATCGTGCAGCGTCAGCAGCATGCCGGATCTCCTTGGGTTCCCACTGGGCGTTCAACAGGCACGGTGCGGCTCAGGCGTAGCGGATGGCCTGCAATTCAGCCTGCTTGGGCACCGCCGGCGCCAGGCTGTTCTCCACCACCAGCAACTCCAGCCCCTTGCCACGGCGTTGCCACTGGCCCGACACCAGGGGCGTCTTGGCCACGCCAGGGACCGGCCCCTTGCTGAAATCGACCAGCCCAGCCACGGTTTCCAGCCGCGTCTTGGCGATCGCGTCGCGGATGGCAGCCGGGTCTTTTCGTCCAGCCCGGCGCAGCGCGTCCAGCGCCACCTCGAACAAGGAGTGCTTGACGCCCAGCGTCACGATCCAGGGGCGGCCGGTGGCCTTCATGTAGTCGTCGGCCAGCGCGCGGGCGGTTTGCCCCGTGATGCTGGATTTGTAGGGGTGCGCCGGACTCCACATCATCTCGACCGTCAAGCCCTCGGCCCGATCGCCGAAGGCGGCGATGGCGGCGGGAAACTCGGTGGCCTTGGCGACCGTGACCATCTTCGGCCGGAAGCCCTGCTGGCCGGCCTGGTTCCAGAAGTTGCCAAAATCCGGCGGCGGGATCACCCCGGTGACGATCTCCACGCCCTGCTTCTTGAACTCGGCGATGAAGGACGAAAAGTCGTTGATCGGCGACTGGAAGCGTCCGCGGTCCAGCACCTTGAAGCCCTTGGCCGCGAGTGCTGGCGGAAAGCCCATCTTCGCGTCACCCCAGGCGTTGCCATCCTCGTCGTTCGGCCACAGCGCGCCCACCTGCTTGTTCGTCGGCAGCAAGGTCCAGAGGTTGGTGTAAGAGGCGATGACATCCTCCAGCCCCCAGAAGTAATGAAAGGTCCACTGGAAGCCTTTCTTTGGATCGCCCTTGCGGCCGAAGAACACCGGCTGCCACGGCGCGTCGTTGGTGAGGCAGGGCGTGCCGTTCAGTTCGCACTGGTCGGCCACCGGGTTGATCGTGGTCGGTGTGGACGACGCGATCACCAAATCAACCTTGTCGCGCAGGATCAAATCGGCCGCGGCCGAGCCCGCCTTGTTGGAGTTGCTCTGCGAGTCCTTCACGATGATCTCGACCTGCATCGGTTTGCCGTCGATGGCCAGCCCGGCGGCCGCTGCGCGGCGGACCTGCTCCAGCGTGTGTTTGTCGGGCTCGGTGAACACGGCCAAGGGGCCAGTCTGCGGGCTGACAAAACCGATCTTGAACTTGGGGCTGGCCTGGGCGTGCACCCAAGGGGCGTTCACGGCGGCGACGGTCAGCGGAACGGCCTTGAGCAGCGTGCGGCGGGTGGAGTCGGCTTGCATAAAAACCTTTCGTTGGCGATGGGTGGCGTATGGCAGACCCGCCACGCGATGGCGTGGTGAGCTGGGGAAAAGAAAACTGGTCGGTCGGTCAGCGTCGGCGGCACCGAGTCATTCGGACACCGGGGGCAGCCCCAGCAGTGCGCGGGCTTCCGCGACGGTCGCCGGCCTGCGTCCGAATTCGGGCATCTGCTGCACCACCTGCCGCACCAGGGCGGCGTTAGATGGCGCGAGCGTGTCGCGGTCTAGACGCACGTTGTCTTCCATGCCGGTGCGCGCATGGCCACCCAACTCCATGCTCCAGCGCGCCACTTCCAAGGCATGGCGGCCAATGCCAGCGCCGGTGAAAGTGGCCTGCGGGCTCAGGCGCTTGAGCGTCTCGACATAGAACTCGAACACGCGGCGGTCCACGGGCATGGCGTTCTGGATGCCCATCACGAACTGCACGTGCAACGACCCGGGGATGCGCCCGTCGGCCTGCATGCGCGCGGCCTGGAAGATCATCGACAGGTCGAACGCCTCGACCTCGGGCTTGATGCCCCGTTCGCGCATCTCGCCGGCCAGCCAGTCGACAAGATCGGGCGGGTTGTCATAGACGCGGGTCGGAAAATTGACCGACCCGGTGGCCAAGGACGCCATGTCCGGCATCAGCGCCAGGTGGGCGCCGCGTTCACGCCCGGCGCCGGACCGCCCACCGGTGGAAAACTGGATGATGATGCCCGGACAATGGCGCCGGATGCCCTCCTGCACCATCGCAAAGCGCTCTGGCGAGGAAGTGGCGCTGCCGTCGTCCTGCCGAACGTGCAGGTGAACCAGGGTGGCGCCAGCCTCAAAGGCTTCGTGCGTGCTTTCAATCTGCTCCGATGGGGTCACCGGCACGGCGGGGTTGTCCTTTTTCTGGGGCAACGAGCCGGTCACGGCGCAGGTGACGATGCAAGGCGTGGTCATATCAATTTCTCCAAAGCCGGGTCACAGAGGTCTATCGGGGACGAATCAAGCGGCGGCCGGCGTCAGGACAAAGTCGAAGGGTGAGCGCCAGACAATGTCGCCATCGCGCACATGCTCGAACGGCGCGACCAGCGTCTGCTTGACGCCAAACACCGTGTCCGAGCCGATGTATTTGTCGTCACCGACAAAGGTGTGCGTGACCAGCTTCTGGAAGCCGGGTGCCGTCACCAGGAAATGCATGTGGGCCGGACGGAACGGGTGGCGACCCAGGTGGCCCAGCATTTGCCCGACCGGCCCATCGTCGGGGATGGGGTAAGACACCGGCTTGATGCCAATGAAGCGGTAGCCGCCGTCGGCGCCCGTCGTGAAGATGCCGCGGTTGTTCCACTTCGGCTGCACGCCGGGCTGCTGCACGTCGTAGAAGCCCTCCGAGTTGTCCGACCAGACGTCGATGCGCGCCCCCTGGATCGGCTCGCCATGCAGATCGATGACGCGCCCTTCGAACAGGCAGCGCTCGCCCTTGCCGTCCAGGCTGATGCAATCGCCCATGGCACGCTCTGGCGCGCCGGCGACGTGGAAAGGCCCGAACACGGTGTTCTCGGTCGCGCCGGGTGGTCGCCGGTGATTGATGGCGTCGACCAGCATCGATACGCCCAGGGTGTCGGACAGCAGGATGTATTCCTGCCGCTCGCCACTGCAAATCTGTCCGGTCTTGGTCAGGAAGTCGATGGCGACCTCCCATTCCGCCTGCGTCAGATGCACTTCCTTCACAAACGCGTGAAGGTGGCGAACCAGCGCGGCCATCACGGTCTTCAGGCGCGGATCGACATCGGCGCCCATGCGGGCGTTGACGGTCTCGGCGGAATGCTCTTCGGAGAAATAAAGGCTCATGGCTGTGCTCCTGTGTTCAGGTGATGGGTGGCTCGCCGGCCCAGGCGCGCCGCAGCAAGGCGAGCACGGCCTCGCGCTCCACCGGACGAGGGTTCCAATAGGGGTTGCGCACCGCCAGTTCGGCCGCGCGTTCAACATCGGCTTGCTTGAAGCCGAGTGCTTGCAATGACGAGGGCGCTTTCAGATTCAGGGCAAATTCGCGCAGGCCCTGGCCCAGGTCATCGCCGAACATCGTGGTCAGAGGCTTCAACTCTTGCGCCGCGGCGATGGCGTTGTAGCTCGTCGAGTACGGCAGCATCACGGCATGCGTCTCGGCGTGCGGCAAATCGAAGCTGCCGCCCAGCGTGTGGCACAGCTTGTGGTGAAGCGACATGCCCACGCTGCCCAGCACCGTGCCGCACAGCCAGGAGCCCATCAATGCCTGGCCGCGCGCCACCAGATCGTCCGGCCGCTGCACGATGCGTGGCAGGGCCTCGTGCAGTGCGCGCACACCCTCCACCGCCTGCAGCGAGGCAATCGGATTGCGGTCCTTCGCGTAGAGCGCCTCGACGGCATGCGCCATCGCGTTCAGGCCACTGGTGACGCTCATGGCCACCGGCAGGCCCAGCGTCAGTGCCGGGTCGTAGATGACCACTTCAGGCAGGATGCGCGGATCGCGCACGGTGGTCTTCACGCCGTCTTCGGTCTGCCCGAGGATGGGGGTCACTTCGGAGCCCGCGTAGGTGGTGGCAATCACCAGTTGCCGCGCGTCGTTGCGCCAGGCAATGGCCTTGCCCAGTCCAATGGTCGAGCCGCCGCCAAACGCGACGACCCCATCCGCGCCTGTGGCATCGTAAGCCAGCAACGCGCGCTGCGTGACGCTGACGGGGGTGTGCATGGCCGCCTCGGTGAAGAGGCCGGCGCACCGGCTGCCCAGACCCGCCGCCAACCGCTCCAGGTCTGGCTTCTGCTGCTGCGTCGACAGCAGCAGTGGGCGCTCGACACCCAGCCGCTGCAGCTCTTCACCGAGGCGCTCGACGCTGCCGGCGCCAAAGACGATGCGACCGGGGTTGAGATCGCAAGTAAAAGACGAGTTCATGACGCGCTTTCGGCGAACTCAAGCCATGGCGGCCGTTGCGGTGGCGTCTGCCATCCGCAGGTGGATGGCCCCCATCACCTTGTCAAAACGCGATTGCAGGGTTGAAGGCTCCTTGGCCGTCACGGCGACATAGAAATCGGGCCGCATCAGCACGTAGGTGGCGTCAATGGCTTGCAGCCACTTGGCGTAGGTGCCCTCGACATCGACCGCATCCCCCGGCAGACCGGGACGCGAGGCGATGCGCACCGACCGACCCTCCAGGCGCGCAAGCTGAAGCCGCTGCTTTTCGGTCAAAGCCGCCGCCGGGTCCGCATCCAATCCGATCAGCATCCAGCCCCTACCTACGGCCTGATCGAAGCGATCACGCCGCCCGGCATGCTCCACCACGCCCTGCACCGACAGCTCCCCGGCGTGCGCCGATTCGTCGCACCAGGCGCCGGGCCCCAGATGGCAGATGTCGGTGGGCACGGGCTGGTTGTTGCGCGCGGCCAAGTCGGCCTTCATGCGGCGGTCGCGCTCCGCGGCCTCGGCCTCATCGGCGATGCAGATAATCTTGCCCAGTTCCTGGCTGAAGTTGATGTAGTGCTTGGCATGCTCCAGACGCTCCGTCGTATAGGTGTCCAGCACCTCCATGCCCATGCGCCCTTCCAGGATGAAATTCAACCGCCAGCCCAGCGCCAGCGCATCGCGCAGGCCGGCGCACATGCCCTCGCCGGCAAACGGCGGCATCAAGTGCGCCGCGTCACCTGCGATGGCACAGCGGCCTTTGTTCCAGGTACGCGCCCAGCGGGCCTGGAAGCGGTACACCGCGCTGCGCTCCAGTTCGGCGTTTTCGGGCGTCAGGCCCCACGGCTTGAGCAGTTCCCACGCGCGCTCGGGTTTCTGAATCTCCTGCACCGACTCCCCGGGCAGCACCATGTATTCCCAGCGGCGGCGGCCGGGGCCACCCGGCACGATCGTGGTCGGCCGCTTCGGATCGCACAGTTGCCATTGCGCCGGCTTCATCTCATAGGGGCCCTTCGGAATCATGTCGAGGATGAGCCAGTCGAAGAAGTAGCCCTTGTCCTCGTTCTCGATGCCCAGTGCCTCGCGCACGAAGCTGTTGGCACCATCGGCCCCGACGACAAACCTGGCGCGCAGCGTGCGCGTGGGTCCATCGGCGCCGACTTCCTCGGGATTGCGCTTGATCGTCAGCTCGACGCCCTCGGCGTCTTGCGCCAGCGCCACGCCTTGCCAGCCCCGGATGGACGTCACGTTCGGCAGCGTGTCGGCAATGCCTGTCAGGCGCGTTTCCAGATCGGGCTGGTTGAACCAGTAGCGCACGCGCCAGCCGGAGGCGGACGTGCTCTGCCAATCGACGATCTGCAGGTTTTCGCCGTTGACGTCCTTCCAGTAGTACAGCTCGTCGTGGTAGTTGATGGCGGGGTCGTTCTCGGAGTCGATACCCAAGGTGGCCAGGATGCGCGCGATCTCGTGGTCGTAGGTCACCGCGCGCGGCCGGCCATAGGCCTGGCTCCAGCGCTCAATCAGTGTGACGCGCTTGCCGCGCTTGCCCAGCAAGATGGCAAGCAGCGTGCCTACCGGGCCGGCGCCGACGATGGCGACGTCGGCATCGAACGCTTCAGGGGATGTGGGGGTGTGATCGGCCATCGAGGTTCTCCGGGCGTTGAGGGTGGACTGGCTTAGAGGTTGACCTGAATTCTCATCGGCCATGAATGATCGTCAGTTATGGTTATCCCTCAATTTTGGTGCTGTCAGCGCAAAACTGAATTGCACGCGCGCGCCCGGCGCGGTTGCGCCGGGGCAAGGCCATGCGTTCACTTAGACTCGCCGCACCCCCTGCTTGCCACCCCACTTGCCCATGAACCCCGCTTTTCCAGACTCGCCCGATGCAGCCGAAGGGCGCGTGGCGCGGCGACAGCGGCGCAACCGCGAAGCGCTGATACGGGCCGCCGGAGAAGTCATGGCGAGCAAGGGCGTGGACGCCGCGACCATGCTGGAGATCGCCGAGCGCGCCGATGTCGGCGCCGGCACGGTCTACAACTACTTCCGGTCCAAGGACGAGTTGGCGATGGCGGTGCTGGAAGAACTGATGCACGCGCTGGCGCTGCGCATCGACCAGGCCACCGCCGGCTTTGCCGACCCCGCCGCGATCTACGCCTTCGGCGTGCGCGCCGTGCTGGAAAACGCCATCACCGACGAGCGCTGGCGCCACCTGCTGAACCGCAGCGAAGTCATCGCCGACGCGCTGTTTCGCCGCATGGGCCCGTTTGCCATCCGCGATTTGCGGCTGGCGGCCGACGCCGGCCGGTTTCCGGTGACGAATGCGGAATTGCTGTGGCAACTCACGGCGCACACGCTGGTGGGCGCGGCGCTGGCCATCACCACGGGGCGGCAGCCCGCAGCCGTGGTTGACGCCGTCATCGTGCGCCTGCTGTGCATGACAGGCATCGGCGCCAACGCGGCGCTGGAACTGTCGGCCCTGCCGCGCCCTGCGTTGCCTCCGGCCGGCAAGGCGCGCGGGGCAAAGCGGTTGCGCTAGCCTTTTAGGAGTTTATTGAAGCGCGGCGGGCATCGCCGTCCAACGGGCCTCGCAGCCGTCGGCCCTGAATTCCTCGACCATGAAATCCAGGAAGGTGCGCACTTTGGCCGACAGCATTTTTCGGCTGGGGTAGGCCAGGTTGATTTGCAGGCGCGGCAAGTCCCAGTCGTCCAGCACGCGCACCAGCCGCCCCGCGTCCACGTCGTCCTGCACGATGTAGGCCGGCTGCATGAGGATGCCCAGGCCACCCAGGGCCGCGGCGCGCAGCACCTGGCCGTCGTTCGACTCCAGCAGGCCCTCGATGCGCACCACGGCCTGCTCGCCAGCCCGGCTGAACCGGAGTTCCCACGGGTGGTTGGCATGCACGTAGACCAGCATGTGGTGCCGCGCGAGATCCTGCGGACGCGCGGGCGTGCCGCGCCGGGCCAGATATTCCGGCGCCGCCGTCAACAGCCGGCGCGTCGTCGCCAGCTTGCGGATGGTGATGGTGCTGTCGGGCTCGTACTCGCGCGTGCGCACCGCCACGTCGATGCCCTGGTCGATCATGTCGAGGTAGCGGTTGGCCGTTTCGACGTGGATGCGCACCTCGGGATAGCGCGCCAGATAGCGTGGCAGGCGCGGCGCGATGTGCTGCATCGCAAACGACAGCGACGCACTGACCCTGAGCGACCCCGAAGGCCGCAGGGCGTTGGCCTGCACCGCGCTCTCGGCCTCCTGCAGGTCGGTCAGAATCGCCCGCGCGCGGTGGCAAAACTCGCGCCCTTCGCCAGTGAGGTAAGCCCTGCGCGTGTTGCGCTCCACCAGTCTGACCCCCAGCCGCGTCTCGAGCGCCGCCAGATGCCGGGTTGCCGCGGCGCTGGAAAGACCCAGATTCTGCGCGGCGCGGCTGAGGCTGCCATGGTCTTCGACCCCGATCAGCAGTTCCAGGTCGGTCAGGCGATCCATACCTCACGCTCCTCTTCACCGATTGCCGTGCGCCCGCGGCCGCTCCATGGTCAGTCAGCGCGCAAACGACTGGCATGGGTGGCCCACAGGCGTTTTTGTGGGCGCTGCGCCCGGCTCACATGCGATCCATCATCGCCTGGCCAAAACCCGAGCAGCTGACCTGCGTGGCGCCTTCCATCAAGCGCGCGAAGTCGTAGGTCACCTTCTTGGCCAGGATGGCTTTTTCCATGCTGTCGATCAGCTTGTCGGCGGCCTCGGTCCAGCCCATATGGCGCAGCATCATCTCGGCGCTGAGGATTTCGGAGCCGGGGTTGACGTAGTCCTTGCCGGCGTACTTGGGCGCGGTGCCGTGCGTGGCCTCGAAACAGGCCACACTGTCGCTCATGTTGGCGCCCGGCGCGATGCCGATGCCGCCGACCTGCGCCGCCAGCGCGTCGCTGATGTAGTCACCGTTCAGGTTGAGCGTGGCGATCACGCTGTATTCGGCCGGCCGCAGCAGGATTTGTTGCAAAAAGGCGTCGGCAATCGCGTCCTTGACGATGATGGTCTTGCCCGTCTTGGGGTTCTTGAACTTGCACCAGGGGCCGCCGTCCATCAGCTCGGCGCCAAACTCGCGCTGCGCCAGCGCGTAGCCCCAGTCGCGGAAGCCGCCCTCGGTGTACTTCATGATGTTGCCCTTGTGCACCAGGGTGACGTTGGGCTTGTCGTGGTCGATGGCGTACTGGATGGCCTTGCGCACCAGGCGCTCGGTGCCTTCGATGGACACGGGCTTCACGCCGATGCCCGACGTCTCGGGGAAGCGGATCTTTCGCACACCCATTTCGTCGGTCAGAAACTTGATGAGCTTCAGCGCCTGCGGGCTGCGCGCTTCCCATTCGATGCCGGCGTAGATGTCTTCCGAGTTCTCGCGGAAGATGACCATGTTGACCTTTTCGGGCTCTTTCAGCGGCGAAGGCACGCCGCGAAAGTACTGCACCGGGCGCAGGCAGACGTACAGGTCCAGCTCTTGCCTCAGCGCCACGTTGAGCGAGCGGATGCCGCCGCCCACCGGCGTGGTCAGCGGCCCCTTGATCGACACCACATAGTCCTTCAGCACCTGCAGCGTTTCCTCGGGCAGCCAGACGTCGGGACCGTAGATGCGGGTGGCTTTTTCGCCCGCGTAGACCTCCATCCAGTGAATGCGGCGCTGACCGCCGTAACACTTGGCCACCGCCGCATCGACCACCTTGATCATCACCGGCGTGATGTCCACGCCCGTGCCATCGCCCTCGATGAACGGTACGATGGGGTTGTTGGGCACGTTCAGCGTGAAGTCGGGGTTGACGGTGATTTTTTGACCGTCTGCGGGCACCTGGATGTGCGACGTCATGGGGCGGGGTCTCCGATGGGGATGGGTGGCCGGCCAAAGCGGCAAAAGCCAAGTTTCATTCTAGGGCCAGCGCGCGGCGACAATGCGCTTGCGCGCCGCCGCGGCAGAACCTTTTGGGCGTCGCCGCGCTCATAGACTGCTCCTGACCCGGGCCCTTGCCATGCACCAGAAAATTCGCCGCCTCCTGCTGACCGCCTTCGCCGCGCTGGCTTGCGCACCCGTTTTTGCGCAACGCGCGCTGGTAGGCCAACCGCAGCTGCAATTGCCGCGCACCACCCTCACCGCCGGCATGCACCGCATCGACGCCCAAGTGGCCACGACGCCCGAGCAGCGCCACACCGGCCTGATGCACCGCCGCGACATGCCGGCCCACGAAGGGATGCTGTTTATCTTCGAGCAGCCGGGCGTGCAGTGCTTCTGGATGAAGAACACGCTGCTTGCGCTGACGGCCGCCTTCGTGGCCGACGACGGCGCCATCGTCAACCTGGCCGACATGCAGCCGCTGGACGAGCGCAGCCACTGCTCAGCCAAGCCGGTGCGCTACGTGCTGGAGATGAACCAGGGCTGGTTCGAGCAGCGCCACATCAAAGCCGGCGCCAAGCTGCGTGGCAAACCGTTCGAGGGCGCGCGCTAGATTTCCCATAAAAAATAGCTGCAGCGCTTGATGGACAAGCGCGAGCAGCTATTATTTTTGCAGCATTTTTGCACCACTCCTGTGCGCAGCGCTCGTCACGCAAAAGGCGCAGAAGTCATTGAAAAACTTCCGCGACCTTTGCGCCACCTCTGCGCCCTTGGCGTTCAAGGGCCTTCAAAGGCGCTCCAACGCCGTCAGGCCGCGACTTTCGTCAAGGCGTCGTTGAAGGTCTTGCTCGGGCGCATCACCTGCGCCAACTTGGCCGGGTCGGGCTGGTAATAACCGCCAATGTCCACCGGTTTGCCCTGAATGTCGGTCAGTTCCTTGACGATGGCTTGCTCGCCGTCGGCCAGCGCCTTGGCCAGCGGCGCGAACTTCTTCGCCAGCTCGGCGTCCTCGGTCTGCGCGGCCAATGCCTGCGCCCAGTACAGCGCCAGGTAGAACTGGCTGCCGCGGTTGTCCAGCTGGCCGGTCTTGGGCGACGGGTTCTTGTTGTTGTCCAGCAGCTTGCCGGTGGCGGCGTCCAGCGTCCTGGCCAGCAGCTTGGCGCGCGCGTTGCCGGTCTTCAGGCCCAGGTCTTCCAGGCTCACGGCCAGCGCCAGGAACTCGCCCAGCGAATCCCAGCGCAGGTGGTTTTCTTCCACCAGCTGCTGCACGTGCTTGGGCGCCGAGCCGCCGGCGCCGGTTTCGTACATGCCGCCGCCGGCCATCAGCGGCACGATGGACAGCATCTTGGCGCTGGTGCCCAGTTCCATGATGGGGAACAGGTCGGTCAGGTAGTCGCGCAGGATGTTGCCGGTGGCGCTGATGGTGTCCTGGCCGCGCACCACACGCTCCAGCGTGTAGCGCATGGCGCGCACCTGGCTCATGATCTGGATGTCGAGCCCCGTGGTGTCGTGCTCATGCAGGTACATCTTGACCTTGGTGATGAGCTGGTTCTCGTGCGGGCGGTACGGGTCGAGCCAGAACACCACCGGCATGCCCGAGTTGCGCGCGCGCGTGACGGCGAGCTTCACCCAATCGCGGATGGCGGCGTCCTTGACCTGGCACATGCGCCAGATGTCGCCGGCCTCGACGTTCTGGCTCATCAGCACCTCGCCGGTGTTCAGGTCGGTGATGTTGGCCACGCCGTCCTCGGGGATTTCAAACGTCTTGTCGTGGCTGCCGTATTCCTCGGCCTGCTGCGCCATCAGGCCGACGTTGGGCACCGTGCCCATGGTCTTGGGGTCGAAATTGCCGTGCCACTTGCAGAAGTTGATCATCTCCTGGTAGATGCGGGCAAAGGTGCTTTCCGGCATCACGGCCTTGACATCCTTCAGGCGGCCGTCGGCGCCCCACATCTTGCCGCCGTTGCGGATCATGGCGGGCATCGATGCATCGACGATCACGTCGTTGGGCGAATGGAAGTTGGTGATGCCCTTGGCCGAATCGACCATGGCCAGCTCGGGACGGTGTTCGTGGCAGGCGTGCAGGTCGCGCTTGATTTCGTCCTGCTGGCTTTGCGGCAGCGTGGCGATCTTGTTGTACAGATCGACCATGCCGTTGTTGACGTTGACGCCCAGTTCGTCAAACAGCTTCTGGTGCTTGGCGAACGCGTCCTTGTAGAAAATTTTCACGCAGTGGCCGAACACGATGGGGTGCGACACCTTCATCATGGTCGCCTTCACGTGCAGCGAGAACATCACGCCGGTCTTGTAGGCGTCCTCGATCTCCTTCTCGTAGAAGGCCATGAGCGCCTTCTTGCTCATGAACATGCTGTCGATCACCTCGCGCTCTTGCAGGCTGACCTTGGGCTTGAGCACGATGGTCTTGCCGGATGAGGTGATCAGTTCCATCTTGACGTCGCGCGCGCGATCCAGCGTCATCGACTTTTCGCCATGGTAGAAGTCGCCGTGGTGCATGTGCGAAACGTGGCTGCGCGAGGCTTGGCTCCAGTCGGCCATGCTGTGCGGGTTCTTGCGCGCGTATTCCTTCACGGCGCGCGGGGCGCGGCGGTCGGAGTTGCCTTCGCGCAGCACCGGGTTGACGGCCGAGCCGATGCACTTGTTGTAGCGCGCGCGGATGTCCTTTTCCTTGTCGTCCTTGGGATTTTCAGGAAAGTCGGGCACCTTGTAGCCCTTGTCCTGCAGCTCCTTGATGGCGGCCTTCAGCTGCGCCACCGACGCGCTGATGTTGGGCAGCTTGATGATGTTGGCTTCGGGCTTGAGCGTGAGCTTGCCCAGCTCGGTCAGGTTGTCGGGCACGCGCTGCGCTTCGGTCAGCACTTCCGGGAACTGGCCCAGGATGCGGCCCGCCACCGAAATGTCGCTGGTGGTGACGTCAATGCCAGCCGGCGCCGTGAAGGCCTGGATGATGGGCAGGAACGACGCGGTGGCCAGCAGGGGCGCTTCGTCGGTCAGCGTGTAGACGATGGTGGATGGCTTGTCGCTCATGGTGGTCTCTCCAGTGGTCTTCTTTATGGGCATGCCGCAGCACAGCGCGCCGCGCCAGCTTGGCATGGTGGCATGTCTTCCTGACACCGCGCTCACGGCAGCAAGCGCAGGGGCAAGGCGTATTCTGACAAATCGCGGCGGCCACGCCCGGACGGCCGCCGCGGGCCGTCCGGTGGGTTTTCAAGCCTTTTCGGCCACTTGCCCATGCCATACAAGCGCCTGCAGCTATCAAATCTGGAGCGTTTGCAAGCGCTTCACCAGTAGCCCAGCACCTTCCACCACGCGCCGCCCACCAGCAGCCAGATCAGGATCAGCATCACGCTCATCACAAAGCCGGTCTTCCACCATTCGCCCAGCGTGGCATAGCCCGAGCCAAAGATGACCGGCGAGGTGCCCGTGGCGTAGTGCGTCAGCGTCATCATGATGTTGGAGGCCGCCGCCATCATCAGCGCGAACGGCAGCGCCGGCGCGCCCAGCGCCAGGCCAGCGCCGTAGAAGGCGGCAAACATGGCCGTGATGTGCGCCGTGGTGCTGGCAAAGGCGTAGTGCGCGTACAGGTAGGCCAGCATCAGCAGCGCGCTGGCGCCCATCCAGCCCAGACCCAGGTGGCCGATGCCGGTTTCGATGCTCTTGGCAAACCAGGCGATCAGGCCCAGCTTGTTCAAAAAGGTGGCCATCATCACCAGCGCGCCGAACCAGACGATGGTGTCCCAGGCGCTTTTTTCCTTGATCACGTCGTCCCAGCTCAGCACGCCGCTGATCAGGCACAGCGACAGGCCGATGAAGGCGGTGGTGGTCGGGTCGACCGCCGCGCCGGCGCCGAACAGAAAGGCCGGAACACCTGCCCACAGCGCCAGCAGCACGCCGAACACGCCCAGCATGATGACTTCGCCGCGCGTCAACGGCCCCATCTCGCGCAGGCGCTCGCGCGCGAACTGCGCGGCGTTGGGCGTGCTCTTGATCTCGGGCGGGTTCAGCCAGTAGACCACCAGCGGCATCAGCGCCAGCGCCACCAACCCGGGCAGCAGCATGGCCAGCGCCCAGGTGCCCCAGGTCAGGCTGATCTTGGCGCCGGTGGTGTCGGCGATCAGCTTCACGATCAGCGGGTTGGGCGCCGTCGCGGTGATGAACATGGCCGAGGTAATGGGGTTGGCGTGGTAGTTCGACAGCGCCAGAAAGCGCCCGATGCGCCCTTGCGTGCCCTTCTCGGGGTCGGAGTCGTAGCTGCCGGCGATCGCCCGCATGATGGGGTGGATGATGCCGCCGCCGCGCGCCGTGTTGCTGGGAGTGACGGGCGCCAGGATCAGCTCCGACAGCGCCAGCGAATAGGCGATGCCGATGGTCTTCTTGCCCCACACGGCGATGAACAGGTAGCCGATGCGCGCGCCGAGGCCCGTCTTGATGATGCCGCGCGAGATCATGATCGACACGCCGATCAGCCAGATCAGCGGGTTGGAGAAGCTGCTGAGCGCATCGGCGATGGCGCCGGCCGCCTTCTCGTTGGTGACGCCGGTGACGGCCACCAGCGCCACCGCCACCATCGACAGCGCGCCAATCGGCATGGCCTTGCCGATGATGGCGGCAATCGTCGCCACGAACAGCGCCAGCAGGTGCCAGGCATTGGCCGTGACGCCCGCGGGCACGGGGATGACGAACCAGATGATGAGGCCGAGCGCCAGCGCGATGGCGGCGGGAAGCGGCTTGAAGCCCATGGAATGCTCCGTTTCTTCTCGTGGGTGCAACGCTTCATCGTCCCACGCACCCGGCCCGGGTTTCTTGATCCGCGTCAAGCGCAGCGGGCCGTTTGTCGGCGTCTGCCTACAGGGTGGCGCGCGGTCGCCGCCCAGAATCGGCCGATGGACGCGCTGCGGCTCTCCCGCATCCAGTTCGGGTTCGTCATCTCGTTTCACATCCTGTTTCTGGCCTTCACCATCGGGCTGGCCAGTTGGGTGATGTTTCTGGCATCTGGCCTACCGGGTGCCGCCGCACCTGACGATCTGGGGCGCCGCGTCGCCGCCCGAATCGCAGGGCTTCGTGATGTGGGGCCTGGTGTTTCTGCTGCCGCTGATCCTGGGCGACACCGGCTGGTCGTACCGCGTGTTTCGCGGCAAGGTGGGCGCGGACGCGGGGTATCACTGACCCGGAGGCCCCGGCGCGCGGCGCCGCCAGATGGCTTGCTTCGCGGCCTTTGACGGCAGTTTACTGCGCGTCGCTTTTATTTTTATAGCTGCTTGCGCTTGACAGGCAAGCGCTGGCGGCCGATTTGGCTCATAAAAAAGCCACCGAATCCGGTGGCTTCTGGTGGTTGGGCAGGGGCCGATCAGCCGAAGTTCTTGGCCGCGAAGTCCCAGTTGGC
Source organism: Pseudomonadota bacterium (assembly GCA_029780695.1). Taxonomy (GTDB): domain Bacteria; phylum Pseudomonadota; class Gammaproteobacteria; order Burkholderiales; family Burkholderiaceae_C; genus Ottowia. The sequence goes on along the minus strand of JAKOYD010000012.1, from coordinate 57,256 downwards.
CAGCTTGTCAAAGAAGGTCTCGACAAACTTCTGGCGCGCGTTGCGGTAGTCGATGTAGTACGCGTGTTCCCACACGTCCACGGTCAGCACGGCGGTGTCGCCGGTGGTCAGCGGGGTGCCGGCGGCGCCCATGTTGACGATGTCGACGCTGCCGTCGGCCTTCTTGACCAGCCAGGTCCAGCCGCTGCCGAAGTTGCCCACGGCGCTGGTGACGAAGGCCTTTTTGAAGTCGGCAAACGAGCCCCACTTCTTGTTGATCGCGTCGGCCAGCGCGCCGGTTGGCTCGCCGCCGCCCTGGGGCTTCATGCAGTTCCAGAAGAACGTGTGGTTCCAGATTTGCGCGGCCTGGTTGTAGATGCCGCCGCTGGACTTCTTGATGACCTCTACGAGTTCCATGTTCTCGAACTCGGTGCCCTTTTGCAGCTCGTTCAGCTTGTCGACGTAGGCCTTGTGGTGCTTGCCGTGGTGATATTCCAGCGTTTCCTGGCTGTAGGCCGGCGCCAGCGCGTCGATGGCGTAAGGCAGGGGAGGCAGGGTACGTTCCATGTCGGTTGTCCTCGTTATGGTGGGTTGGAGATGAAAAAGGTGGACGACCATGATAGGCCGCCCGGCGCCGGCGCATTGTAGGAACTCAGGCCGAACGGCGTGCGACGACGTTCAGATCAACCCTTCCGTCGGCCAGCGTCGCCGTCAGCGCCTGGCCGGGCGTGGCTTGGGCAGCGCGGGTCACGGGGTGGCCGGCCTCGTCCTGCAGCCAGGCGTAGCCGCGCTCCAGCACCCGTTGCGGGGCCAGCGCGCCCAGCCGCAAGGCGGCGCTCTCCAGCCGCTGGGTGGCGGCGGCCTGCTGGCTGGCCAGCGCGGCGGGCAGGCGCTCGGCCAGGCGGCCCAGTCGTTCGCGCTCGGCCGCCAGCGGCGCGGGCAGGCAGCGCGGCAGGCGCTCGGCCAACCGGGTCAGGCGGGCGCGTTCGCGCTCCAGCCGCAGCGCGTGCACGTGCAGCAGGCGCGCGTGCAGGCGATCCAGTCGCCGGTATTGCGCCGCCACCGCCTGCGACGGCCGGCCCAGGCGCGCGGCGGCCCAGTCGAGCCGCTGCGCCTCGGCGTCCAAGCGGCGGCGCAACGCGCGCACCAGTTGCGCCTGCTGGGCGTCGAGCGCGACCAGCCATTGGTCGCGCGGCGCGCTGACCAGTTCGGCGGCGGCCGTGGGGGTGGGCGCACGCAGGTCGGCCGCGAAGTCGGCAATGGTGAAATCGGTTTCGTGCCCCACGCCGCTGACCACCGGCACCGGGCTGGCGACGATGGTGCGGGCCAGCTGCTCGTCGTTGAAGGCCCACAGGTCGTCGATGGAGCCCCCCCCGCGCACCAGCAAAATCAGCTCGATGGGCGGCGCGGCCGATTGACCCATCAAATCGGCGTCTTGCGCTTGGCGCGCCTGCGCCAGCAGATACAGATTTTGTAGCGCCTGGCACAGCTCGCCCGGCGCGCTGGCGCCCTGTACCGCCGCCGGCGCCAGCACCACCCGAATGTGCGGCACGCGCCGCGCCAGCGCGCTCAACACGTCGTGCAGCGCGGCCGCGCCGGTCGACGTGACCAGGCCAATGGCGCGCGGCAACGGCGGCAAGGCGCGCTTGCGGCCAGCGTCGAACAAGCCTTCGGCCTGAAGCCGGGCTTTCAGGCGCAGAAACTGCTCGAACAGCGCGCCCTGCCCCGCGCGCTGCATCGACTCCGCCACCAGTTGCAAGTCGCCGCGCGGCTCGTACACCGTCAGTCGGCCACGCACTTCAACCTGGTCGCCATCGCGCGGCGCGAAGTCCAGCAGGCTGGCGGCACGGCGGAACATGGCGCCACGCAGCTGCCCCACCTCGTCCTTCAGCGTGAAATAGCAGTGGCCGCTGGCCGCCCGGGTGAAGCCCGACACCTCACCGCGCACGGCGACGGGGTTGAAGCGCGCCTCCAGACTGTCAGCCACGGCGCGGGTCAGCGCCCCAACTGGCCAGATGCGGGGCGCCAATGCGTGCGCCGGGCCGTCAAACCCAGTGTTCATGCGCCCCCGCGGCCGATTCGGGCCCGCGGGCCGCGCCAGTACTCCACAACGCCGGGCGTGCGTCCGGTGCCAGCCCAAGGGCCCCCGCCAAGCCCCGAAGATAGGTGCAAGTGACTGTCATGCAATGATTTTTTGCTGCCTGCGCATTCATCAAACTGTCAGAAACCGTGATTTGGCGCGGCCTGCGGGCCTCGCCGCGCGCTATTTCCACAAAGTTATCCACAGAAACTGTGCATCGTCGATGGCGGCGCAATCACCCTCCATCCGGGCGGGCCCGCCGGACGCCGCCGCCGGCATTGTCGGCACCGTGCAGCGGCTGCACCATAATCGCGCGCATCGGCGTGACACCGATTGTTACCAGGCGCGATACCCTCAGACAGAGAGAAGACCTTGCTTTCCATCATACAAGCCGCTGGCTGGCCGATCTGGCCGCTGATTTTGTGTTCCATCCTGGCCATGGCCTTCATCGTCGAGCGCTTCGTGCAGCTGAAGGCCAGCCGCGTGCTCGGCCGCGATCTGGTGAATGAAGCCGTGGGCGTGTCGCGCCAGGCGGTGCCGGCGCCCGAGACGGTGAACCAGCTGGCGCAGCATTCGGCGCTGGGCAGCGTGCTGGCCGCCGGCTGGCGCGCCATCAACCTCAACCCGCGCTGCACTCCCGGCGAAATGCGCGCCGCCATGGAAGCGGCCGGCCGCCAGGCAGCGCATCGGCTGGAGCGCTACCTGCCGGCGCTGGCCACCATCGCCAGCGCGGCGCCGCTGCTGGGCCTGCTGGGCACGGTGATCGGCATGATCGAGATCTTCGGCTCGCAGGCGCCGGCCGGCGCGCTGTCGGGCGGCAACCCGGCGCAGCTGGCGCACGGCATTTCGACCGCGCTGTACAACACCGCCTTCGGGCTGATCGTGGCCATCCCGACGCTGATTTTCTGGCGCTACTTCCGCGCCCGGGTCGACGGCTACATCCTGGAGCTGGAGCTGGCCGCCGAGCGCTTTGCGCGCCACCTGGAGCCGCTGTGCCCCGGCGGCGACAGCGCGGGAGCGGCCCGATGAAATTTCGCCCGCACCCGCCCGAGGAGCCCGAGATCAACCTGATCCCGTTCATCGACGTGCTGCTGGTGATCCTGATCTTCCTGATGCTCACCACCACCTACAGCAAGTTCACCGAACTGCAGGTGACGCTGCCGACGGCCAACGCCGACGCCTCGCGCGAACGGCCCAAGGAGATCGTGGTGGCCGTCGCCGCCGACGGGCGCTACGCCGTCAACAAGCAGCCGCTGGACGCGCGCAGCGTCGAAGCCGTGGCCAGCGCCCTGCGCGCCGTCGCCGCCAAGGACAGTGTGCTGATCATCAGCGCCGACGCCAGCGCGCCCGTGCAGGCCGTGGTGACCGTGATGGATGCGGCGCGGCGCGAGGGGCTGACGCAGATCACCTTCGCGGCGAAGACGGGTACATCCCCCTGAGCGCCTGACGGCGCTTTCCCCTTCTCTCGCTGCGCTGCGCTTCGCGGGAAGGGGGACGCACCCAGCGGGCGGGCCAAGCCAAAAACGGAACACAACCCCCTGAGCGGCTGGCGCCGCTTCCCCCTTCTCTCGCTGCGCTGCGCTTCGCGGGAAGGGGGACGCACCCAACGGGCGGGCCAAGCCCTTCCGCGGGTGCCCGCGCTTGGCCTGCTCCGCGGCCGTCTGAGTCACGAGGCGCAGCGCGAAATGGCTATGCTGCGCAGGTGCCGTTCTATTTCGTTCGACCGCCGCTCCATACGCGTCCATCCCGTTGCATGTCCATGCCGACGCCACCGAAATTCCGTCATTCCCGCGCAGGCGGGAATCCAGGTGTCCCATCGTCCGTCGCTGGATTCCCGCCTGCGCGGGAATGACGAAGATGGATGCTTTGTTCTGAGATCGGAAACATGCCCCGCGCCTTCGTCGAACACCGTCTGCGCGCCGCCTGGCAGCGGCGCGGGCTGGTGGCTGTGCTGCTGTGGCCGTTGTCGCGGCTGTACGGGGCGCTGGCGGCGCGGCAGCGGGGTCGCGACGACGCCGTGGCGGTGCGCTTGCCGGTGCCGGTGGTGGTGGTGGGCAACGTGGTGGCGGGCGGGGCGGGCAAGACGCCGACGACGCTGGCGATGGCGCAGCACCTGCGGTCGCGCGGCTGGCGGCCGGGCATCGTTTCGCGCGGGCATGGGCGGGTGGGCGATGACTGCCGTGAGGTGCTGCCGGACAGCGACCCGCGCGAGGTGGGCGATGAGCCGCTGCTGCTGCGCCAGCGCGCCGGCGTGCCGGTGTTCGTGGCGCCGCGCCGCGCCGATGCCGCGCGTGCATTGCTGGCGGCCCACCCAGGCACCGACATCCTGCTGTGCGACGACGGGCTGCAGCACCGCGCGCTGGCGCGCGACGTGGAGGTGTGCGTGTTCGACGCGCGCGGCGTGGGCAACGGCTGGCTGCTGCCGGCGGGGCCGCTGCGCGAGCCATGGCCTCGTCCCGTCGACCTGGTGCTGTGGACCGAAGCGGATGCCGCGGCGACGCCCCTGCCGCCGGGCCAGGCCACGTTCACCGCCCACCGACGGCTGGCCGACCACGCGCTGCGCGCCGACGGCACGCAGGTGCCGCTGGCTGATCTGCGCGGCCAGCCGCTGGCGGCGCTGGCCGGCATCGCCCGGCCCGAGGCCTTTTTCGCCATGCTGCGCGCCGCCGGGCTGACGTTGGCCGACACGCGGGCGCTGCCTGATCACTACGATTTTGATAGCTTCAACCGCTTGTCTGGCCAGCGCAACGGGCTGATTTGCACCGAAAAAGACGCGCTGAAGCTGTGGCGGCACGACCCCAGCGCGCTGGCGGTGCCGCTGCGGCTGGACGTGCCGGCCGCCTTCCTCGACGCACTGGACCAGCACCTGGCAGCGCGGGGCTATCATCCGGCCCCATGATTTCGCACATTGACCACGTTGTCCTCACCGTGGCAGACATCGAGCGCTCGGTGGCCTTTTACCAGCGCGTGCTGCGCATGCAGCCCGTCACGTTTACCGGCGGCCGGCGCGCGCTGTCGTTCGGCCGCCAGAAGATCAACCTGCAGACGCTGGGGCAAGAGCTGCGCAACCACGCCGGCGTGGGTTCGGGCGATCTGTGCCTGATCACCGACTGGACGCTGGCCGACGTGATAGCCCACCTGGCGGCCGAAGGCGTGGCGCTGCTCGAAGGCCCGGTGGCCAAGTCCGGCGCGCAGGGGCCGATCGAGTCGGTCTACTTCAACGACCCGGACGGCAACCTGATCGAAGTCAGCGTCTACCCCGGCGCCGCGGCGCGATAAGCGGCCGGCCCGCTGCCAGCGCGCGCGCCCGGCCGGCGCGGTGCAACCCCACCTTCCCGTTACATCGTCAGGACATTGACATGGACCCCAAACTGCTGGAACTGCTGGTCTGCCCCGTCACCAAGGGCCCGCTCGATTTCGACCGCGACAAGGGCGAGTTGATCTCGCGCTCGGCCCGCCTGGCCTACCCGGTGCGCGACGGCATTCCGATCATGCTGGAAGGCGAGGCGCGCCCGCTGTCGGCCGACGAAGTCGAGCAGATGCCGCCCCGCACGCCGCTGGCGGGCTAGGCGCACGCTGACCCCTTGAGACTTATGGGTTACGCGGCTACGATGGCCCTCGGAGACAAACCACCACTGACGAGGAGCACGCACGCATGCGACCCATCACCCGATTCGCCTGGCTGGGCGCCGCCGCCATGGCCACCACGCTGATCCTCAGCGGCTGCGGCAGCAGCCATTCCGACCCGCAGAGCCGGACCACGCAATACGGCGACGTCGAGGGCGTGAACGACAGCGCGGCCTCGGGCACGTATTTCTGGAAGGGCCTGCCCTACGCCAAGCCGCCGGTCGGCGCGCTGCGCTGGAAGGCACCGGTCGCCCCGGCGTCGTGGACCAACACGCTGCAGGCCAAGACTTTCGGCGTCTCGTGCATCCAGAACCCGCGGCTGTACAGCCCCGGCAACAACAACACCTTCGACGCCACCGTCGGCGACAACCTGGTGTCGGGCAACACGCCGGGCAGCGAGGACTGCCTGTCGCTCAACATCTGGCGCCCGGCCACGGCCGACAAGAACCTGCCGGTCATCGTGTTCATCCACGGCGGCAGCAACATCACCGGCTATACCGCCGACCCGATGTACGACGGCGCCGCGCTGGCCAAGAAGGCCAACGCGGTGGTGGTGTCGGCCAACTACCGCCTCGGCCAGCTGGGCTTCTTCCGCCACCCGGCGCTGCGCGACAAGACCGTGGACCCGACGCTGACGGCCGAAGACCAGTCGGGCAACTACGCCGTGCTCGACATCATCCAGGCGCTGAAGTTCGTGCAGGGCAACATCGGCGAGTTTGGCGGCGACAAGGGCAACGTCACGCTCACTGGGCAGTCGGCGGGCGCCATCAACATCCTGGCCGTCATGACGGCGCCGGCCAACCGCGCCGCCGGGCTGTTCCACAAGATCGCGCCGCTGTCGGGCGGCATCTCGGTGGCCACCAGCCCGGGCTTCCCGCAGCCGCCCAACAACCTGGCGGGTAACAACGGCTACATCCCGGCGCTGAACCCGGTGGCCACCTACGAGGCGCTGTCGAACATGCTGCTGATGAAGCTGCTGATCGACGACGGCAGTGCCGCCGACGTCGCCGGCGCCACGGCCTGGGTGCAGTCGCATTCCAACGCCGACATCGCCGCCTACCTGCGTGGCAAGCCGGCCAGCAAGATCCTGCAGGTGGGCGTCAAAACCGTCGGCGGCATCGGCAACACCACCGGCTCGGGGCCCATCCCCGAAGGCACGGTGGTCGCCACCGACCCCATCGCCGCCATCGTGGCCGGCAACTACGTCAAGGTGCCGGTGCTGTCGGGCCTGACACACAGCGAATCCAAGCTGCTGTCCAGCTTCCTGCCGCTGGTGAGCCGCCCGGTCGGCATCAAGCTGCCAGATGCGCAGCTGTTCCCGATCCTGTTCGACGCCACCAAGGCGAAGAACGCCGCGTTTGGCGACATCATCAACCCCGCCTATGCCAATGGCGCGGCCTACGACGCCGCCATTGCCGACCTGGACGCCAAGTTCTTCATCGCCCTGCGCGACAACTACATGAACGCGCTGATGGCGCAGATGCCCACGCAGATCTGGAGCTACCGCTTCGACTGGAAGCAGGAGGCGGCACCTTGGAACGACGTGTACGGCGCGGCGCACGCGTTTGACCTGCCCTTCCTGTTCGGCAACTTCGGCCCGTCGCTGTACGCCAACGTGATCGGCGGCACGGCCAACCAGACGGGCCGGCTGGCGCTGTCGGACGCGATGATGAGCACGCTGGCCGCGTTTGCGCGCGACGGCAACCCCAACAACGCCACGCTGGGCGTGACCTGGCCCAACTGGCCCAAGGTGCTGCTGTTCGACGCCACGCCGACGGCCAAGCAGATCTCGGTGCAGTAAACGGCGCGCGGCGCCGGTGCGCGCCGCTGGCAGCCCCGGCCGATGGGGCGCCCGGGCGGTGGGTTAGGCTTCAACCCTTTCCCCGCCGCCCTGCCCTGCTCATGAGCTTCACCGTCATCATCCCCGCGCGCCTGGCGTCCACCCGCCTGCCCGACAAACCGCTGGCCGACATCGGCGGCAAGCCGATGGTGGTGCGGGTGGCCGAACAGGCCGAGCAGTCGGGCGCGGCGCAGGTGGTGGTCGCCGCCGATGCGCCCGCCATCCTCGACGCCTGTGCCGCGCACGGCGTGCGCGCCGTGGCCACGCGCGCCGACCACCCCAGCGGCAGCGACCGACTGGCCGAAGCCTGCCAGCTGCTGGGTCTGGATGGCGACGACCTCATCGTCAACGTGCAGGGCGACGAGCCACTGATCGACCCGGCGCTCATCGACGCCGTTGCCGATCTATTGCAAAAACAGCCGATGGCGCAGATGGGAACTTCGGCGCACGCTATCAAAAGTGTAGAAGACTTCACCAACCCGAACGTCGTCAAGGTGGTGACCGACGCGCGCGGGCTGGCCCTGCTGTTCAGCCGCGCGCCGCTGCCGTGGTGGCGCGACGGCTTTGCGCAGGGCGTCACGCAACTGCCCACGTCGCCCGCACCGCTGCGGCACATCGGCATCTACAGCTATCGCGCGGCGTTTCTGCGCGCGTTTCCGTCGCTGCCGCCGGCGCCGCTGGAGCAGTGCGAGGCGCTGGAGCAGTTGCGCGCGCTGTGGCACGGCCACCGCATCGCCGTGCACGTGACGCCGCACGCGCCCGGCCCCGGCGTCGACACGCCCGAAGACCTGGCGCGCGTGCGCGCGCTGTTCGACTGACGGGCGCGCCGGGCGTCTGCGCGGCAGAAGCCACGCTGTCAGCCTGACGCAGGCCGCTGCGTGCTATTCTTGATTCGACATCCACCACGCCCGCGCCACGCATCGGCGCCTAGACAGGCACCGCCATTCCAACCGAGGAGCACACTTGAAACTTATTCTTCTGGGCGCCCCCGGCGCCGGCAAGGGCACGCAGGCGGCCTTCATCTGCCAGAAATACGGCATCCCGCAAATTTCCACCGGCGACATGCTGCGCGCCGCCGTCAAGGCCGGCACGCCGCTGGGCCTGCAGGCCAAGAGCGTGATGGAATCGGGCGGCCTGGTCAGCGACGACCTGATCATCAACCTGGTGAAGGAGCGCATCGCCCAGCCCGATTGCGCCAACGGCTTTTTGTTTGACGGCTTTCCGCGCACCATCCCGCAGGCCGAGGCCATGCGGGCAGCCGGCGTCAAGCTGGACTACGTGCTCGAGATCGACGTGCCCTTCGACGCCATCATCGACCGCATGAGCGGCCGCCGCAGCCACCCGGCCAGCGGCCGCACCTACCACGTCAAGTTCAACCCGCCCAAGGTGGAAGGCAAGGACGACGTCACCGGCGAGCCGCTGGTGCAGCGCGACGACGACAAGGAAGACACCGTGCGCAAGCGCCTGGAGGTGTACGACCAGCAGACGCGCCCGCTGGTGAGCTACTACAGCAACTGGGCCGCCCAAGAGCCCGCCGCCGCGCCCAAGTACCGCAAGATCAGCGGCACCGGCACGGTCGACGAGATCACCGCGCGCGCGCTGCAGGCGCTGGCCAGCTGACGCGCCGCGGCGTCACGCCGCACCGCGCATTTCAACGCCCCGCCTGCCGGGGCGTTGTGCTTTTTGGGCGCGCCCCGCGTCCGCCAGGATGGGCCGACCAATGACCGCCTGCGCGCCGCGTCGTCACCCACGCCCCAGCTGGCCACCGCGCGCCGACCCCCGCTGGGCCACACCGCTGCGGCCTGCCGCGGGGCCCAACGAACCCTCCACGCTTTCATTTCAATAGCGGCATGGCGCTTGCCGGTGCGGGCCTCGGCGCATTCAACAAGATACTTGCATCCATGGTGAAACTGGTTAAAAATACAGTTACTGGATATCAACACAGGCTCACAACCGCACAGCCATGAGCGATACGCCCAAACTCACCCCCCGCCAGCAAGAAATCCTGCAACTGGTGCAACACGCCATCGCCCGCACCGGCGCGCCGCCCACGCGCGCCGAAATCGCGGCCGAACTCGGGTTCAAGTCCGCCAACGCGGCCGAAGAGCACCTGCAGGCGCTGGCGCGCAAGGGCGTGATCGAACTGGTCAGCGGCACGTCGCGCGGCATCCGGCTCAAGGGCGCGGGGCGCGCTGGCGTGCGCAGCGATGCCTTCAGCCTGCCGCTGCCGGGCATGGCGCAGCTGGCGCTGCCGCTCATCGGCCGCGTGGCCGCCGGCTCCCCCATCCTGGCGCAAGAACACGTCGACCAGACTTACCACATCGAGCCCGGCCTGTTCCCCCAGCGGCCCGACTACCTGCTGCGCGTGCGCGGCATGTCCATGCGCGACGCCGGCATCATGGACGGCGACCTGCTGGCCGTGCAGGCCACGCGAGACGCGCGCAACGGGCAAATCGTGGTGGCGCGCCTGGGTGACGACGTCACCGTCAAGCGCTTTCACCGCCACAAGGACCAGATCGAGCTGCACGCCGAAAACCCCGACTACCCCACCATCGTCGTGCGCCCCGGCCAGCCTTTCGAGATCGAGGGCCTGGCCGTCGGCCTGATCCGCAACAGCATGCTGATGTAGCACCGCCTTCCGGCGCCGCCGCAGGTGGCGGGCGTGCTAGGCGACGGGCAGTGCGGTGCCGTCGTCCACACCCTGCGGCAGCGCCCCGCCGGGGCCGCGCCGGCCCTGGCCGCGTCAATCTCGCCTGTGTCCAACCTGTGCTTGTCCTGAAAGGTTTTACATGGGAACCAACGTCATCCAACTGGCCGATTGGGCCGTGCCCAGCTATCGCCGCCCCCGCGGCAGCACGCCGCAAACCGCTGCGGGCACCTGGGCCGACCTGGCGCGTCACCGCGTGGCTCAGCGGCATGCCACGGAGCAGGCCAGCGCGCAGCGCAGCCTGTTGCTGGTGCCCGCCGCCGCGGCGTGCGCTGCCAACGCATCGGTGCCAGCGGGCAAGGCGCCCGCCACGGTGCGCGTGACGCGCCCCGTCGATGCGCGCCACGCGCCCGAGGCATCCGGCCGCTTGCGCATCTCGGGGCGGCTGATCGACGTCTGCGCCGAGCTGGAACGCCTGGCCGCGGCCGAGGCGCAGGCCGCCGTGTCCCGCTGCGCCTGATCGACCGGCCTGCGTGCGCAGCGCGAGCGTTGCAACAACGGCGTCGCCACCGCCAGCAGCCCGATGGCGGCGGGGCGCGGCGCGAGGTTCACCCGTTGCCCGCTGCGCATGGCATGGGCGCGCCCGACCCGTGTGGCACCGCCCGGGCAACGCCCGCGCGCGCCCGCATGCCGGGCAACGCCTCCATCCCAAAAAAATTTGATCGCTTTTCATGCCGCCAGCGCCCACCAGACAAGCGTACTTAGCTATCAATTTCATACCAATAAGCCGGTAGGCGCGTTGGCCTGCCGGTCGTGCACCGTGCGCGCCGCGTGGCGGGCAGCCGCCTCACCCCTTGCACGCTCCGATCACCGGCGCCGCTCAGCCGCCTTGCCCACGGGCACAATGCGGTGCATGAATATCGTGATCCTCGACGACTATCAGGACGCCGTTCGCAAGCTGGCGTGCGCGTCCAAGCTCGAGCCCTATCCGGCCAAGGTCTACACCAACACGGTCAAGGGTCTGGGCCAGCTGTCGGTACGGTTGCGCGATGCCGAAGTGATCGTGCTGATCCGCGAACGCACGCAGATCACGCGCGCGCTGATCGAAAAGCTGCCACGGCTGAAGATGATTGCGCAGACCGGGCGCGTCGGCGCGCACCTTGATGTCGCGGCCTGCACCGAGCGCGGCATCGCCGTGGCCGAGGGCGTGGGTTCGCCGGTCGCGCCGGCCGAATTGACGTGGGCGCTCATCATGGCGGCGGCGCGCCGGCTGCCCCAGTACGTGGGCAACCTGAAGCACGGCGCCTGGCAGCAGTCGGGGCTGAAGTCGGCGTCGATGCCGCCCAATTTCGGCCTGGGCACGGTCCTGCATGGGCGCACGCTGGGCATTTGGGGCTACGGCCGCATTGGCCGGCTGGTGGCTGGCTACGGCCGCGCGTTCGGCATGCAGGTGATGGTGTGGGGCTCGCCCGAATCGCTGGCGCGCGCGCGCCGACGGCCTGGCCACGGCGCACAGCCAGGCCGATTTTTTTGCCATGGCCGACGTGCTTTCGTTGCACCTGCGCCTGTCAGACAGCACGCGCGGCATCGTGCGTCTGGAAGACCTCAGCCGCATGAAGCCGACGGCGCTGCTGGTCAACACCTCGCGCGCCGAACTGATCGAGCCCGACGCGCTGGTCAGCGCGCTCAACCGCGGCCGGCCCGGCATGGGCGCGGTGGACGTGTTCGAGACCGAGCCCATCCTGCAGGGTCACGCGCTGTTGCGGCTCGAAAACTGCATCTGCACGCCGCACATCGGCTACGTCGAACAGGACAGCTACGAGCTGTATTTCGGCGCCGCGTTCGACAACGTCATCAACTACCTGCGCGGCACGCCGACCAACATCGTCAATCCAGGCGCGCTGCAGGTGCGACGCTAAACCCTGATGCGGCTGGCCCCTGCCATGCTGGCGCCCGCCTGGTGTGGCTGCCGTCGGCGTGCCGGGCTATTGCAGCAGCCAGGCGATGACCCCCGGCAGCACCTCCTGCGCCGCTTGCGGTGAATGCATGATGGTGGCGTGGCCGTAGGCCTGCGCGTACCCGGTCGATGGGCCACACACCAGAAACTGGCCCTGTGCCGGAGCGCCAAACCGGCTCCAGAACCGGTGGCAGGCGCCCGCCGGGGCAATGAAGTGGTCGGCCTGCGCCGCAATGGCCATGACCGGCACGACGATATCGCGCTGCCGCGCCCCGTAGTCGAACCCATCTCGGCCCCGAAAAGACCGCGTGAGATTCCAGCGAAACCAGGGGCCCATCATGGCGTGCGATTCGTCCTGGACGCCCAGACGCAGAGGTCGCGCCGGGATGCGTCCGTAGACGCGCGTGATTGCCGCGGCCGCGGCCAAACGCGCCACGCGCCACGGCGTACCCGCGGCGTCACAGGCCTGGCAGGCAAACAACGCCACCTTGTGCAAACGGCTGGCCAGCCCGGGCTGGCGCAGCAACGCCATCGTCAACGCCAAACCGCCGCCGCTGTGGGTGGCAACGCACAGCGGCGCGAGCGGAGCGAGGCGCTGCAGCTCATGCAACGCCGCCGGGACATCACGCTCGGCCACCGTCTCCATGTCGTAAGGCTCGGCGACCCGGTCGCTGCGGCCATGACCACGCCACTCGAGTATCCACGCCACATGGCCTTGCTCGGCCCAGGCGCGCGCCATGGTCATGCAAACGCGCCTGTCGGAAAACGTGCCGTGGGTCAGCAGCAGATGCCGCGGCTCGGCGGCGCGCTGCGCCTCATCCGCCACGCGCCACCAACCCAGGCCAACACCGTCTGGCGCACGCAGCGGCCGCGGCTCGCAAACAATCACCTCAATCCCCGGACTTCAGCGCGTCGGGCTGCAAGCGCCGGTATCGATGGCCGACCGGATCGGAATGTGCGTGGGGTGGCTCGCCTGTTGCGCCGAAGCCGCCTGCAACGCCAGCACCCGGGGATGCGCGAGCAAGCTCTGGATCAAGGGCACGAAAAAGCCGCCTTCGGCACTGAGCCGCCAGCAGCGGCCCTGCACGCTGGCCCAGCCGTGCTGGCCCAGAACGTCGACCACGCCGGCGCAGTCGTCGACAAACTCGCTGCCGAAATGCGTGCTGTATTTGTCGAGATCCACCGCCATCTCCTGCAGCGACTGAAAAAGCCACAGCAAACGCACGTCCTCTTCGGTGTGCACATGGAATCTTTCCACCGGCAGGCCATCGGCCTGGACCGATTCGGCGTAGCGGCTGAGCGAACGCCAGTTCATGCTGGACACCGAGGGCACGCCGGAAGATGGCCGGTGGGCGCGCACGCTGACGGCCGCGTGCCCCACGCCGCACATGTAGCGCGGCGCCTGCGAACTGTCTGCATCCAGCCCGTCACGCAGATTCTGCTCATAGCGGTATTCCGACGCCATCAGGCCGCTGGGCAGCGCGGTGGCATCGGCGCGCTCCCAGTCGTACACGGTGCGCTGCACAAACCCTTCTGACTCAAGGTAAGCCTTGGCTTGCAGGTACATCTCTAGCTTTCCGGCCATCGTCGGCACGTGCTGCCTTTGGTGCAGCGCAAAGTCCGAGCGCCCGGCGATATTCAATTCGTAATGCGTGATGTGGCGAATGCCGCAAGCCACCACGGCCCGCAAACCGTCCAGCATGTCTTGCACCGTCTGCTCGGGCCAGGCGTAGATCAGATCGACGTTGCAGGCCAGTTCATGCCTGGCAAAGGACGCGATGGCGTCGAACACGTGCCGGTTGGTCTGCTTGCGGCCGCTGTAGCGAATCAGCCGCTCATTCAATTGCTGAACCCCCATGCTGACGCGATTGAACCCCGCGGCCTTGATGGCGGCCACCTTGTCCTCTGAAAACAGCTGCGGAATGCCCTCCAGCGTCTTCTCGATGCCCTGCGTTTGCCCCGGAAACAGCGAATCAGCCAGCTCCATCAAGCGCGCATAGTCGCTGGGATGCAGCAGGTTGGGCGTACCGCCACCGACGTAGAACGATTCCAGCTGGCTGCCACGGTGCAACTCGCGCTGCAAACGGATTTCGCGCGCCATCAGTTCCAGATAGTGCGTCGTGGCGCTCTTGCCACGATAGTCTTCGGTCGGGAAAAGGCAAAAGCCGCAATGCGGCGGATCGGTCGGCAAGCAAAACGGAATGCTGAAGTACAGGTTCACCTTGGCGGGATGCCGCGACAGCGCCCCTGACAAGCCCTGAAGTGCATCAGCGGCGCCCTCCGTGCGCCAGAACGCCGGCGATGGATGCCCATGCAGCACCTTGTTGGACGTATGCCGGTCTTGGTGACGCGACAAGAACGAGAGCACGTCGGCGGGGCTCATGGGGGTGCGAGAAGGGTTCATGCTGCTCAAATGCTTGCGCCACCGCGCTCAGGACGGCGCGGGCGCCACGATCAGGCTGGCATTGATGCCGCCAAAGGCAAACGAGTTGGACAACACCGGCCCGGGGCGCGCCAAGGCGCGCGGCGCATCGCGCACCAAGTCCAGCGAGGCGGACGCCGGCTCGGGCGTGCGCAGGTTTCGCGTGTGCGGCACCTGGCCGCGCAGCAGCGTTGCCACGCAGGCCGCCAGCTCGATCGCGCCCGACGCACCCAGCAAATGTCCATGCAACGCCTTGGTTGAACTGATGGGCACCGCGCAGCCGTCGAACACGCTGGCCACGGACATCATTTCCACCCGGTCGCCCACCGGCGTACCGGTGCCGTGGGCGTTGATGGCCACGATGTCGCGCGCCTGGCAACCGGCGTCGTCCAGGGCCGCGCGCATGGCGCGCTTCTGGCCTTCAAGGTCGGGCTCGGTCCAATGGTGCGCGTCGTTGCTGCAGCCATACCCCTGCAATACCGCCAGCGGCGTGGCGCCCCGTGCCCGCGCGGCATCCTGCTGCTCCAGCACAAAAAACACGGCGCCTTCGCCAAGCACCAGGCCCTGTCGCGAAACGTCAAAGGGACGGCACGCTTGGTCGGGGTCGTCGTCGGGCGCCATCACGCGCAAGGCTTCCCATGCCTTGAGCGTGCCGGCGCCGAATGGTGCCTCGCTTCCGCCCGCCAGCACGCACGTGGCGTACCCATGCCGAATGGCGCGCATGGCTTCGCCCAAGGCCATCGAGGAAGACGCACAGGCGTTGGTAAAGGTCTGCACGGGGCCGTGCAGCGCCAAGTCCATGGCCACGGCGCTGGCCGCCGCTGACGGCAGGCAGCGCAGCAACGTCAGCCCCGACAGGCGTTGCGTGGCGAACAGGCGCTCATACGCATCGTGGTTGGATTCGGTGGTGCCGCACCCGTTGCCCAGATAGACGCCACAGGTATCGATGATTTCGCTTTGCCCCGCCAGCCCCGCGTTCTGGATGGCGCGTTGCGCCGCCAGGATCGCCATCTGCCCCATCCGATCCAGGTGCGACGGCCAGGCGCGCGAAGTCAGGCCGGGGTCGTCGACCATGGCGGCCGGCACTGGCCGCACCAGCGGCCTTTGCAGGCGCTGAAATACATGGCGCGCGGTAAACAGCTGGTCCATGAACGACTGCGCGTCACCGCCCAGCGGAGAACAAAATCCCCAACCGGTCAGCCAGACCGCGTGCCTTGCTGGCACCGGCGGCGCGGATGCGGCGGCCGTCACCACGCCCCCTACGCCGCGGGCTTGGCGTGCTTTTGAGCGGACAGGCGCTCCACCACCGCCGCCAGATCGTGCACGGTGCGCGCGTCCACCAGATCAGCGTCGCTGATATGGATGCCGAACTCGGCCTCGACATCGGAGAGAAAGTCCACCATGTCCAACGAATCGCCGACCGCGTTCAACGGCGTGTCGGGGTAAATGGCCGATGGGTCGATCTTGAAAAAGCGCTGCGCCAGCTTGAGCAACGCGTCCGCTACAGCGATAGTCATCGGCTTGTCCCGGGATGTGGATAAAAAGAGGGGCGCAGCGACAAAGCGGCCCCACGTGACGCAAGGGCTGGCCGCCACCGGCAGTTATTGTACCATCCAAATAAAACTTGATACATCCTTTATAAAGGATGCATCTTGCCGCCCGAGTGTCAGCGCGCGCTCTTGGTGCCACGGCGCCTGTTGCGCGCGCGGGCGCCGCCGACTGCCACGCCCACGCCCGCTGCAAACTGCGTTGGCGGGCCACCGCCGGGCGTCGTGCAGACGCATAATCTCCGTCCATGACTGCACCTCTTTTTTCCACCGTCGGCATCGTCGGCACCGGCGCCATGGGCCGGGGCATTGCCCAGATCGCCGCGCAGGCCGGCAGCACCGTGCTGCTGTTCGACACCCAGGCCGAAGCGGTCGCCAAGGCGCGCGATGCGCTGGGCGCCCAGTGGGACAAGCTGGTCGAAAAAGGCCGCCTGACCGCCGACACCGCTGCCGCGCACAAGCAACGCCTGCAACCTGCCGCCGCGCTGGCCGATCTGGCCGGGTGCGATCTGGTGGTCGAGGCCATCGTCGAGCGTCTGGACGTGAAGAAAAGCCTGTTTGCCGAGCTGGAGGGCATCGTCCAACCCGGCGCCGTGCTGGCCACCAACACCTCGTCGCTGTCGGTGACGGCGATTGCCGCGGCACTGCAGCGCCCGGCGCAGTTCGCGGGCTACCACTTCTTCAACCCGGTGCCACTGATGAAGGTGGTCGAGGTCATCGCCGGCCTGAAGACCGACGCCGCCGTGTGCCAACGCCTGGCCGGCTACGCACGCCAGATGGGCCACACGCCGGTGCAGGCCGAAGACACGCCGGGCTTCATCGTCAACCACGCCGGTCGTGGCTACGGCACCGAGGCGCTGCGCATCGTCAGCGAGGGCGTGGCCGATTTCGCCACCATCGACCGCATTCTGAAGGACCAGGTGGGCTTTAAACTGGGCCCGTTCGAGCTGATGGACCTGACCGCGCTGGACGTCTCGCACCCGGTGATGGAATCCATCTACCGCCAGTACTACGACGAGCCGCGCTACCGCCCGAGCGTGATCACCGCGCAGCGCCTGGCCGGCGGCGTGGTGGGCAAGAAGGTGGGCGACGGCTTCTACAAATACGCAGGCGGCGCCGCGCAGATCGCGCCCGAACCGCCGGTGACACAGGTGGATGAAATGCCGCCCGTTTGGGTGTCGACCCGCGCCGCGCGTCGCGCCGAGCTGTACCAGTTGCTGAAGGATCTGGGCGCGAAGATCGAGACCGGCCAGTCGCCGTCGCCGCAGGCGCTGACGCTGGTGGCGCCGCTGGGCTTCGACGTCACCACCGTCGCCGTCGTCGAGCGGCTGGACCCGGCGCGCACCGTCGGCATCGACATGCTGGTGGACGACGCCGCCACCAAGCGCCGCGTGCTGGCCACCAACCCGGCCACGCGCAGCGACATGCGCGATGCCGCGCACGCGCTGTTCGCGCGCGATGGCAAGGCCGTCAGCGTGATCCGCGATTCGGGCGGCTTCGTCACGCAGCGCGTGGTGGCCACCATCGTCAACATCGCGGCCGACATGTGCCAGCAGCGCGTGTGCAGCCCGCAGGACCTGGAAACCGCCGTCACCCTGGGCCTGGGCTACCCGCTGGGGCCGCTGGCCATGGGCGACCGCTATGGCCCGGCCAACATTCTCGAAGTGCTGTTCAACATGCAAACCGTCTATGGCGACCCGCGCTATCGCCCCAGCCCGTGGCTGCGCCGGCGCGGCGCCATCGGCCTGAGCCTGATGCATGAAGAAGAATGACCCGCTGAGTCGCTGCGCGCCTTCCCCCAAGAGGGACGACGCCAGCGGCCGGGCCAAGCCCGCTGCGCGGCGCCCTGGCTCGGCCTGCGCCGTGGCCCCTGGCTGCCGAATGATCCAGAAAGCAGCGTTTTGCGCATAATGGACAAGCACAGGGCGCTATTCAATCAGTAGCAACCAGGAGCCCGCATGATCACACCCCAAGACGGTGACTTCAACCCCCTCGCAGGCTCCGGCCAGCCGCCCGCGGCAGTGCCCCAGGGCATCATCGCCGACCCCAATGCCCTGCTGCAGGCCGAGATTGATCGCGTCGTGCTCGAACAAACCGGGCGCAGCGCCGACGAGCTGCGCGAGCTGCAGGCACTGGAGCAGCTGCCGCCGCTCAGCGACGAAGAACTGGCCCGCCAGGCCGCGGCCGACCCCGGCGCCGATGGCGATCCCTCCACCCCCGAATAAGCCGTCACTGCCCATGGCCGCCGAACTGCGCAGCACCTTCGAAGGCAGCACCATGGTGCTGACCATCAGCAACCCCGAGCATCGCAACGCGCTCGGCCCCGAGATGTACGCCGCTGGCGTCGAGGCGCTGAACGTCGCCGAGACCAACCCCGACGTGCGCTGCGTGGTGCTGACCGGCGAAGGCGACACCTTCTGCGCCGGCGGCAACCTGCAGCGCCTGCTGGCCAACCGCCAGAAGCCGCCGCAGGTACAGGCGCAGAGCATCGAGCAACTGCACAGCTGGGTCGAGGCCATCCGCGCCTTTCCCAAGCCCATCATCGCGGCCGTCGAAGGGCCGGCGGCCGGCGCGGGCTTTTCGCTGGCGCTGGCGTGCGACCTGATCGTGGCGGCGCGCAACGCGGTGTTCGTCATGGCCTACAGCAGCGTCGCGCTGTCGCCCGACGGCGGCGGCAGCTGGAGCCTGTCGCACCTGCTGCCGCGCCAGCTGGTGAACGAGCTGCTGATGGGCGGCGAACGCATCGGCGCGCAGCGGCTGCACGAGCTGGGCGTGGTCAACCGCCTGTGCGATGCCGGCCAGGCACTGGGCACGGCGCTGCAGTGGGCCGACAAGCTGGGCGCGCGCGCGCCCAACGTGCTGACCAGCATCAAGGAGCTGGTGGGCGATGCCACCGCGCACACCCTGCCCCAGCACCTGGCGGCCGAGCGCGACCACTTCGTGAAAAACCTGCACCACCCCAACGGCGGCATCGGCATCAACGCCTTCCTGGCCAAGCAGACGCCGCGCTACGAGTAGGCACTCGCCGCTCCCCGCGCCGCCGGGGCCGCGACGGCCCCGCGGCAGGCTTCCTCCGCCGTCCCGCGAGCGACAATGGTGACGGCCCAAGTCACTCACAAGACACCCCATGGACGACCCCATCCTTACGATGGAAGAACGCGCGGCGATCAACAGCGGTCGCTGGTTTTCTTCACTTTCGCCCTCATTGCGGCACGACATCCTTCGATGCGCCCACGTCAAACGCTATCAGGACGGCGACCTCATCTGCAGCCGGGGCGACCCGGCCGAGCAGTGGACCGCCTGTGCGCGCGGCTCGGTGCGGGTGTGCTCCACCACCCTGACGGGCAAGCAAATCACGCTGACCTACGTGGAGCCGGGCATCTGGTTCGGCGACGTCGCGCTGTTCGACGGCGACCGGCGCACGCACGATGCCTATGCGCATGGCGCCACCACCATCGTGGCGGTGTCGCGCATCGACTTCCAGAAGATCCTGGCGCAGCACCCCGAGCTGTACGAGGCCCTGCTGAAGCTGCACGCGCGCCGCATCCGACTGCTGTTCGGCCAGGTGGAAGACCTGAACACGCTGCCGCTGCGCGCGCGACTGGCCAAGCAGTTGGGCCATCTGCTGCGCAGCTATGGCACACCAGCGGCCACGGGCGAGGACGAGGTGCGCATCACCCTGCAGCTGGCACAGGAAGAACTGGCGCAGCTGCTGGGCGCCTCGCGCCAGCGCGTCAACCAGGAACTCAAGACCATGGAACGCGAGGGCGTACTGCGCATCGAGGCCGGCGGCCTGGTGGTGCGCGACCGCTCGGCGCTGCAGCGCATCGCCGTCGCGGAGGACTGACATGACCCAGACCGATCAATTCGTCGGCACGCGGCCGGTATCCGAGGCACACGCCTTCGACGTGCGGGCGCTGTCCCAATGGCTGGCCGCCCATCTGGACGGCTTCGAGGGACCGCTGTCCGTCGAGCAATTCAAGGGCGGCCAGTCCAACCCCACTTACAAGCTCATCACGCCGACGCAAAGCTACGTGATGCGCGCCAAGCCCGGCCCGGTCGCCAAGCTGTTGCCGTCGGCGCACGCCATCGAGCGCGAATTCGCCGTCATGCGCGGCCTGCACGGCACCGACGTGCCCGTGGCGAAGATGCACGCGCTGTGCGAGGACGAATCCGTCATCGGCCGCGCCTTCTACGTGATGGAATTCGTGCAGGGCCGCGTGCTGTGGGACCAGACCCTGCCCGGCATGTCCAATGAACAGCGCGGCGCCATCTACGACGAGATGAACCGCGTCATCGCCGCGCTGCACACGGTGGACTACAAGGCCCGCGGCCTCGAAAGCTATGGCAAGCCGGGCAACTACTTCGAGCGCCAGATTGGCCGCTGGAGCAAGCAGTACCTGGCCAGCGTCACCCAGCCCATCCCCGAAATGGACCGGCTGATCGAATGGCTGCCGGCGCACATCCCCGCGGCGGCCAGGGACGATAGCCTGACTTCCATCGTCCACGGCGACTACCGGCTGGACAACATGATCTTTCACCCCACCGAGCCGCGCGTGCTGGCCGTGCTGGACTGGGAGCTGTCCACGTTGGGCCACCCGCTGGCCGACTTCAGCTACCACTGCATGGCGTGGCACATACCGCCAGGCACCTTCCGCGGCATCGGCGGCGTGGATGTGCGCAGCCTCGGCATCCCGACTGAATCCGACTACATCCGCCGCTATTGCGAACGCACCGGCTTCGCCACGCCCGAGCAGCTGGCGCCGGACTGGAACTTCTACCTCGCCTACAACATGTTTCGCATCGCCGCCATCCTGCAAGGCATCGCCAAGCGGGTCGAGGCCGGCACCGCCAGCAGCGCGCAGGCCCGGGCCAGCGGCGCGGGCGCGCGCCCCATGGCCGAGCTGGCCTGGGGTTTTGCTCAAAAAACATAGCACTCTGCGCTGAAAGCAAGCCCGCTGGGGCCGTTTTTTCTCAACTCGAAAGGAGAGACATGGAATTCGATTACAGCCCCAAGGTGAAAGACATGCAGGCCAGGTTGCTGGCCTTCATGGACGAGCACATCTACCCGAACGAACAAGTGTTCTTCGACGAGATTGCCGCCAACCGCGCCAAGGGCAACGCCTGGGTGCCCACCAAGATCGTGGAAGAGATCAAGCCCAAGGCGCGCGCGGCGGGGCTGTGGAACCTGTTTCTGCCGAAGTCGCCGCGCGCGCCCGAGGGCCTCTCCAACCTGGAATACGCGCCGCTGTGCGAAATCATGGGCCGCGTGCCCTGGGCGCCCGAGGTCTTCAACTGCTCGGCGCCCGACACCGGCAACATGGAAACCATCGAGCGCTATGGCTCCGAAGCCAACAAGGATCAGTGGCTGGAGCCGCTGCTCAAGGGCGAGATTCGCTCGGCCTTTCTGATGACCGAGCCGGCGGTGGCCTCGTCCGACGCCACCAACATCGAATGCAGCATGCGCCGCGAGGGCGACGAATACGTCATCAACGGCCGCAAGTGGTGGTCGTCGGGCGCGGGCGACCCGCGCTGCGCGGTGTACGTCGTGATGGGAAAGACCGACCCCGAAGCGCCCCGCCATTCGCAGCAGTCGATGATCCTGGTGCCGGCCAACGCCAAGGGCGTCAAGGTGATCCGCCCCTTGAGCGTGTTCGGCTACGACGACGCGCCGCACGGCCACATGGAAGTCGAATTGAAGGACGTGCGCGTGCCGGTGGGCAACCTGCTGATGGGCGAAGGCAAGGGCTTTGCCATTGCCCAGGGGCGCCTGGGGCCGGGCCGCATTCACCACTGCATGCGCAGCATCGGCGCCGCCGAGCGCGCGCTGGAGCTGATGTGCCAGCGCCTGAACAGCCGCACCGCGTTCGGGCGCCGCATTTCCGAGCAGGGCGTGTGGCGCGAGCGCATCGCCGAAGCGCGCTGCATGATCGAACAGGCGCGCCTGCTGACGCTGAAGGCCGCCTACATGATGGACACCGTGGGCAACAAGGTGGCGCAGGCCGAAATCGCCATGATCAAGATCGTGGCGCCCAACATGGCCACCCACATCATCGACTGGGCCATCCAGGCGCACGGCGGCGGCGGCGTGAGCCAGGACTTCCCGCTGGCCTACAGCTACGCGCACCAGCGCACGCTGCGCCTGGCCGACGGGCCGGACGAAGTGCATCGCAACGCCCTGGCCAAGCTGGAACTCGCCAAGCACATGGCCCACTCGAAGGAAGTCGAGATGCCCATTACGCGCGGCAGCTGACGCGTGCCGTCTTCATGACAGGCCAAAACCGGCGTCAGCGCTCGTCCAGCCTGCATAGATAGCTCTTGTTTTAATAGCAAACGGCGCAGCACCCCGGGGCGGGTGATGCGCCTTTTTGCTGCCTGCGCCAGAATCCGCACTGCTTCAGAACCGCCCCGAAGGAGCCGCCATGATCGACGTCTATTCCTGGCCCACGCCCAACGGCCACAAGGTGCACATCATGCTGGAGGAATGCGGCCTGCCCTACCGCGTGCATGCAGTGGATATTGGTCAAGGCGACCAGTTCCAGCCCGACTTTCTGGCGATCAGTCCCAACAACAAAATTCCGGCCATCGTCGACCCCGATGGGCCGAACGGCGCGCCCATCTCCATGTTTGAATCCGGCGCCATCTTGCTTTACCTGGCCGGCAAGACCGGCTGTTTTCTGCCCGCCGACGTTCGCGGCAAGTACGACGCGCTGCAGTGGCTGATGTTCCAGATGGGTGGCGTGGGGCCCATGCTGGGACAGGCGCACCACTTCCGCATCTACGCACCCGATCAGATCGAATACGCCGTCAACCGCTACACCAACGAAGCGCGGCGCTTGTACGGCGTGATGGACCGGCAGATCGCCCGCACCGGCGCCTACATCGCGGGCACTGCGTACGGCGTGGCCGACATCGCCATCTTCCCTTGGCTGCGCTCGTGGCAGAACCAGGGCATCGACTGGGCCGATTACCCCGCGCTGAAGGACTGGTATGACCGCATCGCCGAACGCCCTGCCGTGCAACGCGGCGTGGCCGTGCTGGCCGACCGGCGCCAGCCCGTGCGCACCGCGGCCGAAAAAGAAATACTCTTTGGCGCCACGCAGTACCAGCGCCGCTGACTGAGCCCGCCACAGGGTAGAATTCACGTTTCGTCGGAGCGTAGCGCAGCCTGGTAGCGCATCTGCTTTGGGAGCAGAGGGTCGCGAGTTCGAATCCCGCCGCTCCGACCATCGAACACACAGGCCCGCTTCGGCGGGCCTGTTTTCGTTTCACTGCCCGTAGCTCAACTGGATAGAGCAGCTGCCTTCTAAGCAGCAGGTCGGGGGTTCGAGTCCCTCCGGGCAGGCCAGCCCCCTATGCCCCGTGGGCGGCTCCCTGTGACGGCGGTGCAGCGTCGATGGCCGACCCCATGGCACATCGCTGTGGCGCCGCATCACGGCGCATACAAGTGCGGCTGCACCCCGACAAACGTCTGGCGTATCTGGTTCACGTCCCCCAAGTAGGCAACGGCATCGTTGATCGCCCCGTAGCGCAATTTCAGCAGCGGCGCCAGCTTGTCTTCTGCCAGCTCGTCCACGCCCTGCTGCACGTACTGCCCCAGCACGAAGTTGACAAACTCCTGCTGGCGGTCGCCCAGGCCCGGGCGTGCCTGCGCCATTGCCTTGCGCGCGCGTTCCTCGCGGGTTTGCGGCGTGCTGGCAAAGGCCACGTAGGCCAGCACGTCGAACAGGTCGCTGTTCTGCGCCTCGATGAGCTTTTGCATTTCAAACAGCGGCTCGGCGCCAAAGCCCTTGTCGGCCAAGCCCTGCAGCAGCTTCTTGCGCGTGGCCGGGTCGCTCCACAGCGCACGCAGCTGGTCTTCGTCCTGGAAAAACTCGGGCAGCGCGCCAAACAGGCTTTCCAGAAACTGCGCGGCGGACATCGGCTTGCCGTCGGCGCTCCAGAAGGAGGTGGCCATCATGCTCTGGATGCGCCGCGCCTTGCCGTCGGCCAGCTTGACCACCAGCATGGGCTGGCGCGGCTCGGGCTCACTGGCGATGGGCGGCGCCACCGGCTCACCCGGCGGGTAGGGTTGCGGCGCGGGCCGCGGCGGGCGCGGCTCGGGCGCGATGGGTTCGCCATCCCACTCGGGGTCGCTGAAGTGGTGGTAGGCCTTCACGAAGTCGTAGATCGTGAAACAGTCCTTGCCGTCGTACAGCCGCGTGCCGCGGCCAATGATCTGCTTGAACTCGATCATCGAGTTCACCGGCCGCATCAGCACGATGTTGCGCACGTTGCGCGCGTCCACCCCGGTGGAAAGCTTTTGCGAGGTGGTCAGGATGGTGGGGATGGTCTTCTCGTTGTCCTGGAAATCGCTCAGGAACTGCTCGCCGATGGCTCCGTCATTGGCCGTCACGCGCACGCAGTAATGGGGGTCGGTGCTGGTCTTGGTCTGGTTGATCAGGTCGCGCACGGTGAGCGCGTGCTCCTGCGTGGCGCAAAACACCAGCGTTTTCTCGCGCTGGTCGATCTGGTCCATGAAGAGCTTGACGCGGTACAGCTCGCGGTCCTGGATCGCGATGTCGCGGTTGAAGTCCTTTTCTTCGTAGCGCCTGCCCTGCTCGACTTCGCCGGCCACCACCCTGTCATCGGGCGTATAGACGTAGTCGTCCAGCGTGGTGGCAATCTGCACCACCTTGAAGGGGGTGAGGAAACCGTCGTTGATGCCCTCCTTGAGCGAATACACATACACCGGCTCGCCAAAGTAGGCATAGGTGTCGCCGTTGATGCTGCGCTTGGGCGTGGCCGTCAGCCCCAGCTGCACGGCGGGGGCAAAGTACTCCAGGATGGCGCGCCAGCTGCTCTCGTCATTGGCGCCGCCGCGGTGGCATTCATCGACGATGACGAAGTCGAAGAAGTCCGGCGGATAGTCGCCAAACCACGGCGTGTCTCCCGGCCCGCTCATGAAGGTCTGGAAGATGGTGAAGAACACGCTGCCGTTCTTGGGCACGCGCCCCTTGCGGCGGATCTCGTCGGGCGCGATGCGCACCAGCGCATCTTCGGCAAAGGCAGAAAAATCGTTGTAGGCCTGGTTGGCCAGGATGTTGCGGTCGGCCAGAAACAAAATGCGCGGGCGGCGCGTGGGCGCTGCGCCGCTCCTCCAGTCCTGCAGGTTCCAGCGGCTGTGAAACAGCTTCCACGCAATCTGAAACGCAATCGAAGTCTTGCCCGTGCCGGTGGCCAGCGTCAGCAGGATGCGCTCGCGGCCGGCGATCAGCGCCTCCAGCACGTGGCGAATGGCCATGTCCTGGTAGTAGCGCGCCTGCCAGGCGCCGCCCTTGTCCTCGAAGGGCACGGTGGCAAAGCGGTCGCGCCAAGCGTTGGCCTCGGCAAAGGTCTGTGCCCACACATCGTCGGGGCCGGGGAAGGCCGCCACATCGCCCTCGGCGCCGGTCTGCATGTCGATGCCGTAGAGGGCCTGCCCGTTGGTGGCGTAAGCAAAGCGCAGCCCCAGGCGCTGCGCATAGCCCTTGGCCTGCGCCACCCCCTCGGTACAGGGCTTGTCCCAGGCCTTGGCCTCCACCACCGCCAGCGGGGTGTTGCGGTACACCAGCACGTAGTCCGCCACCTCGGCGCGCGCGCGGCGGGCGCCGCCCTGCAACCGCCCCAGCGTGATGCCATGCTCGCGCAGCACGCGGCTGCCCTCCACCACGCCCCAGCCGGCGGCTTTCAGTTGCGGGTCAATGTGCTCGGCGCGGGTTTCGGCTTCGTTCATGGGGCGTCAAGGTAGGGGGTGATGGTGTTGTCATCGCGGGTCAATAGCCGCATCAGCCTGGGGTGGATGAAGAGCTTTTCGCGCCCGACCGACTGCTCTTGCAACACACCGATCTCCACCAGCTGCCGCAGGTGCCTGGCCGCCGCCTGGCGCGCGGCCAGCCCCTGGTCCACCAGGTTTTGAATGCGGCAATAGGGCAGCTCGAAAATCAGCTCCACCAGCTCGCGGCTGTAGATTTTGGGCGCGGCGCGCCGGATGTGTTCGATCGTCAGCATCGAAAGCTCGCGCATGGCGGCAATCTTGGCGACCGTCCATCGTGCGGTCTCTTCCATGCCGCGCAGCATGAACAACAGCCACGGCTGCCACGCCTGCTCGCGCGTCACGGCCAGCAGCAGGCGGTAATAGTCCGCCTTGTGGGCAATGATGTAGCGGCTCAAATACAGAATCGGCAGGCCGAGCAAATCCTCCTGAATCAGGAACAGGCTGTTGAGCACCCGCCCCGTGCGGCCATTGCCGTCGATAAACGGGTGGATGGCCTCGAACTGGTAATGCCCCACCGCCATGCGGATCAGCGGATCGGTGTCCCGCGCATCGTGCAAATACCGCTCCCAGTTCGCCAGCTTGCCGCGCAGCACATCCTCGCCCACGGGCGGGGTGTAAATCACCTCACCGGTCTGCTGGTTCGCCAGCGCCGTGCCGCCCACCTTGCGCACGCGCATGTCCATGCCCTTGATGCGCGTGCACACCTGCTCGGCCGTGCGGGTGCTCAGGGGCAGGTCCTTCAGGCTCGCAAACCCCTCCATCAGCGCCGCGCCGTAGCGCAGCGCCTCGCGCGTGGCCGGGTCGGCGGCATCGCCCACGTGCTGGTACTGAAACAGCCGGTCCGTGGTGGTGACGATGTTTTCAATCTCGGAACTCGCCTGCGCTTCCAGCAAGGGCAGGGTGTTGATCAGCACCGCCGGGTTGGGAATCAGGGCCGCCGCCTGCTTGAGCTCGGCCAGCGCCGCGCGTGCCGCTATGCATTGCTTGAGCACCGCATGCGTCTCCACCTCTGCGGCGGGCGGCAGCGGGGGCAAGTCGTTGAAGGGCTGCTCAGGGTGCCAGGCGGACATGGTTCATTTTTTGAATTTTTGCGACACGTCCGCATGATAGGTCGCCCACGGCGACACGTCCAGAGAACTTGTCGCATTTCTTGATTTTTTGCGACATGTCCGGTCTTGCAGCGCTTCACCCACGCTGCTTGCACGCTTATCCCACGGCTGCCAGTTGCCGGTCGGCGGCCCAGGCGGTCAGTTGGCCGGTGAAGGCCTGGTGCAACAGGGATTTTTTGAGTTCGTCGAGGGCGGTGAGTTTTCCAAGCTGTACCTGCATCAGCGCGCTCGACTGCCTGTGCAGACTTCCTAATTCCTCGAGAACTTGGCGTTGCACGGTAAGTGAGGGAATTCTGGAAATTTGGAAAGCTCGGATGTCTTTCATGTTCACGTGCTGAACAGTAGCCCCCCGTGAGTGCGCGAGCAACCGCTCTTGACTTGCGCGCTGAAGAAGCAAATGCGCCAAATACCGTGATTTGAAGATGCTCGCTTTGGGCCGAATCAGCACTGTGCGTTGGCCCAAGCACACCTGAAGGCCTGGCGGTATCACAGCGACGTTTCCCGCCGGCGCCTCACGAGCCAATATCAGGTCACCCGCCTGAGGGATAGCACGCCGAGTCCAGGCTTTATAGGTTTCTTCAGATACCCGGTTCACTCCGTTGAGGATGAGTTCTCCTCTACCGATATTGGGTGTGCGAATTGATGGATAACCAGTCTCCTGCGTTGGTGCCGTCTTATGTTCGCAATCGACAATGAGCTCGCAGAGGTCGGCAAGCTGTTTGGGCTTGCCTTCACGTGCAGCGCAGCGGGCAAGGCAGGCTTCTTCCATTGCAAGCCCCAGCTCCTCAGCGTTCAACCGGTTTTTCTCGGTATTGGCCTTGGCCGTGGCGATGGCTTCAAAGGCTTCATCAAGGATGGCGACGATGCGGCGTTGTTCGTTCAGCGCTGGAACGCTTACCGGCAACGCGTAGACTTCTTCTCGGTTAATACCCGGTTTCACCCCCTTCGCCAAGCTGGGAAGGTTCAGAGTCGAAAGCAAGTAGTAAATAAATCGAAAATCATTCTGCGTGCGGTCAAACTCTATAAAATAGGTGACATCAAGCGGCCAAAATTTTTCTTCTGTCAGTGTAATTTCGCCAGCAGAACCCTTTCTTCCAATAATGATGCTGTGACTGTCGCAATAGAACTTATTTGTTCGTGTCTTCTCGCCATTAGCCCCGTATGCGGGATATAGTCCATTGGGGTCGCGATCCTCTGGTGCAAGCGGTTTACCGTATACCAGTTGAACAAGCTCACCTAGCCTCGTATTTTTCCACCCCTCCATCATGCCACCAACTCCCGTATCCGCTCCAGCACCTGCGTACTCTCCGCATCCAGCGCCGCAATCTCATCCAGAATTTCCTGCGGGCTGCGCAACACGACTTCATTGCCGCCATTGGGGTTCTTCACCGAAAGGTCAAAGCTTTCGGCATCAATGCTGGCGGCGTCCACCGTCCAGCTCTTGGGCGAGTCGGCAAAGGTTTTTTGCAGCGCCACAAACTCGGCCAGGTCGTCGTCGTTGAGCGGGTTGGTCTTGCCCAGATTGCGCCCCGGGTCGAGCTGGTAGTACCAGATGCTGCGCGTGGGCGCGCCTTTCTCGAAGAACAGCACCACGGTTTTCACGCCCGCACCCTGGAAGGTGCCGCCGGGGCAGTCCAGCACGGTGTGCAGCTTGCAGCTCTCCAGCAGGAGCTTGCGCAGGCTGGTGCTGGCGTTGTCGGTGTTCGATAGAAACGTGTTCTTGATGACGATGGCCGCGCGCCCGCCGGCCTTCAGGCTCTTGATGAAGTGCTGCAGAAAGAGGAAGGCCGTCTCGCCCGTCTTGATGGGGAAGTTCTGCTGCACCTCGGCGCGTTCCTTGCCGCCGAAGGGTGGGTTGGCCAGGATGACGTCGTAGCGGTCTTTTTCCTGGATGTCGTTGATGTTCTCGCCCAGGGTGTTGGTGTGGACGATGTTGGGCGCCTCGATGCCGTGCAGGATCATGTTCATGATGCCGATCACGTAGGCCAGCGGCTTTTTCTCCTTGCCGTGGAAGGTGCGGGTCTGCAGCGTGTGCAGGTCACGGGTGGAGAGATTGGGCTGGCTGCTGAGGTGGCTGTAGGCCTCGCACAAGAAGCCGGCCGAGCCGCAGGCACCGTCGTAAATGCGCTCGCCAATGCGCGGCCGGGTCACCCGGATCATGGCGCGGATCAGCGGGCGCGGGGTGTAGTACTCGCCGCCGTTGCGCCCGGCGTTGCCCATGTTCCTGATCTTGGCCTCGTACAGGTGCGAGAGCTCGTGCTTTTCGCTCTGCGAGCCAAAGCGCAGCACGTCCACCAGGTCGATCACGTCGCGCAGGTTGTAGCCGCTCTGCAGCTTGTTCTTGATCTCGCCAAAGACTTCGCCGATCTTGTATTCGATGCTGTGCGGGCTGCTGGCGCGCTGCTTGAAGCCGGCCAGGTAGGGAAAGAGCTGGCGGTTGACGAAGTCGATCAGGTCGTCGCCGGTCATGGCGGCGTGGTAGTCCAGCTTGCCGTCGGCGGTCTTGGGCGCGGCCCAGCTGGCCCAGCGGTAGCGCGCGTCGAGGATGTGGGTGTAGGCCTTGCCCTCCAGCGCTGCCTCGGTGGCCTTGTCGGCCTCCAGCGCGTCAAGATACTTGAGGAACAGCAGCCAGGAGGATTGTTCGGTGTAGTCCAGCTCGCTGGAGCAGCCGGCATCCTTGTGCAGGATGTCGTCGATGTTCTTGAAGGTTTGTTCAAACATGGCGGGGGCAGCTTACGCCAGATTTGCAATGAAAAAGCCCCTCAGGCGGTTGTGCTTGAGGGGCTTTGTTTTGGTGCCGGTTGTCGGATTCGAACTGACGACCTACCGCTTACAAGGCGGGTGCTCTACCAGCTGAGCTAAACCGGCGTGGATGGCGCAGCGATTCTAGCCGCTGGCTCATCCCGCATCACTTGACGCGCTTGAGCGCGGGGCGCTGGCGTGGCGGCGTGGGCGGGTCGGTCGGGACACCGCCATCGTCTTCGGCAGTGGCCGCCGTAGGCACCAGCTGGATGCCGCCGCGTGGCGCCGCGATACCGGGCGCAGGCGCGGCCACTGCGCTGGCCGGGGCCTCGGGCTCGTCGGTGGCGTCGTCCTCCGCCGACTGCGCCACCGGCACCGGAAACGCCATGCCCTGGCCGTTCTCACGGGCGTAGATGGCGATCACGCGGTCCACCGGCACGCTGATGTCGCGCGGCACGCCGCCGAAGCGGGCCTTGAATTCGATGAATTCGTTGCCGAGCTTGAGGCCACTGGTGGCGTCAAAGCTGACGTTGAGCACGATTTCGCCGTTCTGCACGTATTCGCGCGGCACCTGCACGGTGGCGTCGACGAGCACGGCGATGAACGGCGTGAGCGCATGGTCAGTGCACCACTCATAGAGCGCCCGAATCAGGTACGGGCGGGTGGAGGCGGAGTCGAGCGCGTTCATCCGTCTGGCCCGGGCCTTACTTGCGCATCACCTTTTCGGACGGCGTCAGCGCCTCGATGAACGCGGGGCGCGAGAAGATGCGCTCGGCGTACTTCAGCAGCGGGGCGGCGTTCTTGGACAGATCGATGCCGTAGTAGTCCAGGCGCCACAGCAGCGGCGCCAGGGCGACGTCCAGCATGGAGAAGTTCTCGCCCAGGATGAACTTGTTCTTCAGGAACACCGGCGCCATCTGCGTCAGGCGGTCACGAATGCTGGCGCGCGCCTTTTCCAGGGCGCGCTCGTTGCTCTTGGTGGCGCGGCTCTCCAGCGTGCTGACGTGGGTGAACAGCTCCTTCTCGAAGTTGAGCAGGAACAGGCGCACGCGCGCGCGGTCCACCGGGTCGCCCGGCATCAGCTGCGGGTGGGGAAAGCGCTCGTCGATGTATTCGTTGATGATGTTCGACTCGTACAGGATCAGGTCGCGCTCGACCAGGATCGGCACCTGCCCGTAGGGGTTCATCACGCTGATGTCCTCGGGCTTGTTGTACAGATCGACGTCGCGGATCTCGAAATCCATGCCCTTTTCGAACAGCACGAAGCGGCAACGGTGGGAAAAGGGACAGGTCGTACCGGAATACAGCACCATCATGAGGCAGGGCTCCTTAAAACCGAAGGAGTGGGGTGGCGCTGCTGGCAGCGTCGCCCCACTCCGCAGACCCGGTCAGACCGGGGATTGAACAAGGACGCTTTAAGTGACGTCTTTCCAGTACGCCGCGTTCAGGCGCCAGGCGATGAAGGTGAACAGCAGCAGGAACAGCATGACCCACACGCCGATGGCCACGCGCTGGTTCTGCGCCGGCTCGCCCATCCAGGTCAGGTAGTTGACCAGGTCACCAACCATGGTGTTGTACTCCTGTTCGGACACGGTACCGGGCGTCACCTGCTCCCATTTGCCGGTGAACACCTTGACCTGCTGGCCGTGCTCCTCGCGGGTGTCGAACACCGGGCGGCGCTCGCCCTGCAGCTCCCACAGCGGGTGCGGCATGCCGATGTTGGGGAACACCAGGTTGTTCCAGCCGGTCGGCGTGCCGCCATCGCGGTAGTAGCTGCGGAACAGGGTGTAGATGTAGTCACCGCCCGTGCCGCCGGCACCGGCGCGCGAGCGGGCGATCACCGTCAGGTCCGGCGGGTTGGCGCCGAACCAGGCCTTGGCCTGGATCGGGTCGATCGCGGCCTTCATCATGTCGCCGACCTTCTCGCCGGTGAACAGCAGGTTGTCCTTGATCTGCGCCTCGGTCAGGCCGATGTCCTTCAGGCGGTTGTAGCGCATGAAGGCCGCCGAATGGCAGTTCAGGCAGTAGTTGACGAAGATCTTGGCGCCGTTTTGCAGGCTGGCCAGGTCGTTGGTCTTGCCGGGGGCCTTGTCCCAGGCCATGCCGCCGCCGGAGGCCTGCGCGCCCGCCAGTTGCAGCGCCAGCGCCATACCGAAGAGCAGTTTCTTCCAAAGGTTCATGATGTTTTTTCTCCTGCCTCTTCAGTGCGGCTTGAAGGTCACGCGGTCCGGCACGGGTTTGGGCGTGCCCAGCTGACTCCACCACGGCATCAGCAGGAAGAAGCCGAAGTAAAACAGCGTCCCCACCATGGCCACCAGTTCGTTGGTGAGCCAGGCCAGCGACGGCGTGCCGAAGATCGGGCCCGGCACCATGATGCCCAGCACCATGAGGATCAGGAACCAGATCACGAACACCGCGTACACCCACTTGTGCCAATCCGGGCGATAGCGGATCGAGCGCGCCGGGCTGCGGTCCAGCCAGGGCAGGAAGAACAGGATGATGACGGCGCCGCCCATCACCACCACACCCCAGAACTTGGCGTCGAAGGTCTTGAGCAGGGCGATGGCGACCAGGCCGGCGACGGCGGCGCCGATCTTGAACACCGTGGCGCAGCGGCATTTGACGAAGCCCAGCACCACGGCCAGCGCGATGATGACGCACAGCACGTTGACCATCAGGTCGGTGGTGGCGCGCAGCATCGAGTAGAACGGAGTGAAGTACCACACCGGGGCGATGTGCGCCGGCGTCACCAGCGGGTCGGCCGGGATGAAGTTGTTGTATTCAAGGAAGTAGCCGCCCATTTCCGGCGCGAAGAACACGACGGCGAAGAAAGCCATCAGGAACACGCTCACACCGACGATGTCGTGCACCGAGTAGTAGGGGTGGAAGGGAATGCCGTCGGCCGGCGCGTCGGGCGACCAGCGGTTGCCCTTGGGGCCCTTCTTGATCTCGATGCCGTCGGGGTTGTTGGAGCCGACGTCGTGCAGCGCCAGCAGGTGCGCCACCACCAGGCCGATCAGCACCAGCGGCACGGCGATGACGTGGAAGCTGAAGAAGCGGTTCAGCGTGGCGTCGCCCACCACGTAGTCGCCGCGGATCAGCAGTGCCAGGTCGGGGCCGATGAAGGGGATGGCGGAGAACAGGTTGACGATCACCTGCGCGCCCCAGTAGGACATCTGGCCCCAGGGCAGCAGGTAGCCCATGAAGGCTTCGGCCATCAGCGCCAGGAAGATGGCGCAGCCGAAGATCCAGACCAGTTCGCGCGGCTTGCGGTAGCTGCCATACATCAGGCCGCGGAACATGTGCAGGTAGACCACGACGAAGAACGCCGAGGCGCCGGTGGAGTGCATGTAGCGGATGAACCAGCCGCCCGGCACGTCGCGCATGATGTACTCGACCGACTCGAAGGCCTTGGCGGCGTCGGGCTTGTAGTGCATCACCAGGAAGATGCCGGTGACGATCTGGATCGCCAGCACCAGCATGGCCAGCGAGCCGAAGAAGTACCAGAAGTTGAAGTTCTTCGGCGCGTAGTACTCCGACATGTGCTTGCGGTATTCCGCAAACAGCGTCGGGAACCGGTTGTCGAACCAGTTGTGCAGCTTGGCACCCAGCGGGGCGTTGGGGGAGATTTCCTTGAATTCAGCCATGACCGCCTCTGTTTATCCTTGTTTCTTGTCTTCGCCGATCAGCAGCCTGGCGTCGGAGAGATAGGCGTAGGGCGGCACCTCGAGGTTGTCGGGCGCGGGCTTGTTCTTGAACACGCGACCGGCCAGGTCGAAGGTGGAGCCATGGCAGGGGCAGAAGAAGCCGCCCTTCCAGTCGTCGGGCAGCGAGGGCTGGGCGCCGGTCTGGAACTTGTCGACCGGCGAGCAGCCCAGGTGGGTGCAGATGCCGACCACCACCAACAGTTCGGGGTGCTCCTGGCGGGCGCGCGCCTCGTTGCGGGCGTATTCCGGCGTGGGGAAGGCGGTGCGCTCGGAGTTCGGGTCGGCCAGCTGGCCGTCGAGGCCCTTCAGCGTCGCCATCTGCTCCGGCGTGCGGCGCATGATCCAGACCGGCTTGCCGCGCCATTCCACGGTCAGCTTCTCGCCCGGCTTGAGGCTGGCGATATCGACCTCGACCGCCGCGCCCGCCGCCTTGGCCCGCTCGGACGGTGCGAAGCTGGTGACGAAGGGGGTGGCCAAGGCCGCGGCGCCAGCCGCACCCGCGCAACTGGACGCGATCAGCCACGTGCGCTTGCTGCTGTCCATGGGTGCGGGGGTGAAGGTGCTTGCAGGGGCATCACTCATGGGGGGTTCCTCTGGCAGGTTTTTTTATCTCGTAATCAACGGTCGATTGTAGCGGAGCGTCTTCGGCGCACCGCCCGCCATCCGGCGCAGGATTGACACGGATCAGCCGCTGGCAATACTGTGGCCCTATTCAACAACCTCGAAGGGGATGGGCATGGGCATGATGCAGGAGTTCAGAGAGTTCGCCGTCAAGGGCAACGCCATCGATCTGGCGGTGGGCGTGATCATCGGCGGCGCGTTCGGCAAGATCGTCGACTCGATCGTTGGCGATCTGATCATGCCGGTGGTCGGCAAGCTGTTCGGCGGACTGGATTTCTCCAATTACTACGTCGCGCTGGCCGGCCAGGCGGCGGGCCTGAGCCTGGAAGAGGCCAAGAAGGGCGGTGCGGTGTTCGCCTACGGCAACTTCATCACCATCCTGGTCAACTTCATCCTGCTGGCCTTCATCATCTTCATGATGGTCAAGCAGATCAACCGGCTGAAGAAGGAAGAACCGGCCGCCGCCGAGCCGGCGCCGGCCGAACCGGCGGAAGAGGTGCAACTGCTGCGCGAGATCCGCGACAGTCTGAAGCGCTGAATCCGTACCGTTCGATAGCTATCTAATTTATAGCTTCTGGCGCCCGCCCACACTGCGCGGCGGGCGTTTTTCATGGTGCAAGCTGGCGCGCCATGCGCACGGCCGCGATCAGGCTGGCGGCGTCCGCCCGGCCGCTGCCGGCGATGTCGAACGCCGTGCCGTGGTCGGGGCTGGTGCGCACCAGGGGCAGGCCCAGCGTGACGTTGACGCCCTGCTCCACCCCCAGGTACTTGACCGGGATCAGGCCCTGGTCGTGGTACATGGCCACCACCACGTCGAACTCGGCGAAGCCGCGCGCGCGCATGAACACGGTGTCGGGCGCGAAGGGGCCGTGCGCGTCGATGCCGCGCGCGCGCGCGGCGGCGATCGCCGGGGCGATGACCTCGATTTCCTCGCGCCCGAACAGCCCGCCCTCGCCGGCGTGCGGGTTCAGCCCGGCGACCGCGATGCGCGGCGGCCGCTGTAGCGCCGCCGCCACGGCCTCGTGCGCAATGCGCAGGGTTTCCGCGATGTTGCCACTGCTTACCTGCTCGATGGCTTCGCGCAGCGAGACGTGGATGCTGACCAGCACGGTGCGCAGCTCGTCGTTGGCCAGCATCATGCGCACCGGCAGCCGCGCCACCGGCACGCCCAGGTGCTCGGCCGCCACCGCCTGCAGCAGCTCGGTGTGGCCCGGGTAGCGGTCGTAGGGCGCGCCGGCGGCGGCCAGCGCCTCCTTGTGCAGCGGGGCGGTGACCAGGCCCGCCAGCTCGCCACGCAGCGCCGCGCGCGCGGCCCAGACCACGCAGTCGCCGGCGGCGCGGCCGGCCTGCGCGCTGATGCACCCGAACGGCGCCGGCACCCGCGGCTCGATCACCTGCAGCACCGGCACGCAGCGCGGCGGCGCCGCCAGCGCCTCGGCCGACTGCTCCAGCTCGGCCACGGGCAGGCTCACGCCGCCTTCGCTCACCACGGCCGCGGCGCGCCGCAGCGTGGCCAGGTCACCGGCGACAAAGCAGCCGCGCAGCAGATCGGGCGCGTCGCGGAACGCCTTGGCGATGATTTCCGGCCCGATGCCGGCGCCGTCGCCCATGGTGATGGCCAGTGGTTTATTCATGGTCAAATTCGGCTGCAACCCGCTACTGAACTGCGCCAGCAGCTATGCTTTTAAAAGCGTCCGGCATCGCTGCAAGAGCGCGCTCATGCCGGGTTGTCGATCTCGATGAACTCATGCGCCAGCCCCAGCCGCGCCGCCACATGGGCCGCCATGGCCGGGGCGCCGTAGCGCTCGGTGGCGTGGTGGCCGCAGGCGTAGAACACCACGCCGCACTCGCGCGCCAGATGCGCCTGCGGCTCCGAGATTTCGCCGGTGATGAAGGCCTGCGCCCCGGCGGCGATGGCGGCTTCGAAGTAGCCCTGCGCCCCGCCGCTGCACCAAGCTATATTTTTAATAGCTTCTTGCGCTTGTCCCACCTGCGTGACAGGTCGATTCAGTACATGCTCCAGATGATGCGCCAGCGCCTGCGCGTCGTCGAAGCCGGGGCCCGCGGCCGGCTGGCCGATGAAGCCCAGCTCCTGCTCGCCGAAGCGCCCGGTGGCCAGCAGGCCCAGGCGCTGGCCCAGCTGGGCGTTGTTGCCCAGCGTGGGGTGGGCGTCCAGCGGCAGGTGGTAGGCCAGCAGGTTGATGTCGTGCGCCAGCAGGCGCTGCAGGCGCTGCTTCATCCAGCCGGTGACGGTGCCGTCCTGGCCGCGCCAGAACAGGCCGTGGTGCACGAAAAGGGCGTCGGCACCGGCGGCGATGGCGGCGTCGATCAGGGCCCGGCTGGCGGTGACGCCGCTGACGATCTTGCTGATGCGCGGCTTGCCCTCCACCTGCAGGCCGTTGGGGCCGTAGTCCTTGAACTGCTCGGGGCGCAGCTCCGCGTTGCAAGCCGCCAGCAGCGCGGCACGGTCGATACTGGGAAGCAGTGCTGACATGGCGGCATTGTCGACCATGGGCCGCCCATGGCCTGCGACGAATCGACTTTACCCGGCGTTCACGCAAGGTTCGCAGCGCCTTCAATGCCGGGGCCGAGAATGGTGTTCCGAGGGAAAAAACAGAATGCGGACCTCCCCACCCGCAAAGAAAACGCGATGAGAAAAATCACCTCGACTTTCTGGTTGCTGATCGGCGGTCTCACCGCCCTGTGGCTGCTGGCCGACACGCTGTGGCCGGCGCAGGCCGGCTTGTTTGCCCTGCGCACGGTGTGGGTGCAGTACAGCGGCGTGCTGGCCATGGGCATGATGTCGGTTGCCATGCTGCTGGCGGCACGCCCGGCGGTGCTGGAGCCGCTCCTGGGCGGGCTGGACAAGATGTACCGCCTGCACAAATGGCTGGGTATCGGCGCGCTGATGCTGTCGGTGACGCACTGGTTGTGGGCCAAGGGTCCCAAATGGGCCGTCGGCTGGGGCTGGCTGGAGCGCCCGCAGCGCGGACCGCGCCCCCAGACCACCGGCCTGGAAGCCGTGCTGGGCAGCTGGCGCGGCGCGGCCGAGGGGCTGGGCGAATGGGCCTTCTACGCCGCCATGGTGCTGATCGTGCTGGCGCTGATCAAGCGCTTTCCCTACCGCCTGTTCGCCAAGACGCATACCCTGCTGGCGGTGGCCTATCTGGTGCTGGCCTTTCACACCGTGGTACTCATCCGGTTCGACTACTGGACGCAGCCCATCGGCTGGGTGATGGCGCTGCTGGTGGCGGCGGGCACGGCGTCGGCGCTGCGGGTGCTCACGCGCCAGGTCGGCGCGGGCCGTCGGGCACAGGGCACGATCGAGGCGCTGCACCCCTACCCGGCCCTGCAGGTGCTGCAATCCACGCTGCGCATGGACGAGCGCTGGCACGGACACCAGCCGGGGCAGTTCGCCTTCGTCACCCGCACACGCGCCGAAGGGGCGCACCCCTACACCATCGCCTCGGCCTGGGACGCGGGCGAGCGCCGCATCGTCTTCGTCACCAAGGCACTGGGCGACTACACCCGCACCCTGGCCGACACGCTGCGCGTGGGCGAGCGCGTGACGGTGGAGGGCCCCTATGGCTGCTTCACCTTCGGCGGCGCTCAGCGGCGCCAGATCTGGATCGGCGCCGGCATCGGCATCACGCCCTTCATCGCGCGCATGAACGAACTGGCGCGCGAAGGCGGTGACGGGCGCGAGATCGACCTGTTCCACACCACGGCCGTGGCGGACGAAGCCGCGCTGGCCAGGATGCGGGCCGACGCCAAGGCCGCCGGCATCCGCCTGCACATCCTGGTGGACGCGCGCGACGGCCGCCTGTCGGGCGAGCGCCTGCGCGCCGCCGTGCCGCGGTGGCGCGAGTCCAGCGTCTGGTTCTGCGGCCCGGCGAGCTTCGGCCAGGCGCTGCGAAAGGACCTGACGGCGCACGGGCTGCCGGCGGATGCGTTCCACCAGGAGCTGTTCGAAATGAGGTAGTGGCGCGCCTCGTGGGTGGCTGACGCCGCCGCCCTTGGATGACGCGCGCAGTGCGCCGGTGGACGTCGGAGCGGCCTTGGCCGCGATGGATCCGGACCAAGAGAGCGCCGCCGCGGTCGCCGACGACCACGGGCTGCCCACAGCCGACCCGGCGCGCCAGACCTTGCCATTGCAGGCGGCGCCCTACAATTTCGGCCCTGTGCGCGCGCCTGTGGGCGTGCCTTTACACGCTTCGCATCGGACTTCCTCATGAAACGCCTCTGGCTCGTCTTTGCCCAAGCCGTCACGGTGCTGCTGGCCGCCTGGTTCGTGGTCGCCACGCTGAAGCCGCAGTGGTTGGGCAACCCGCGTGCCGTGCCGGGCAGCACCGGGACGATCTCGATCCTGGAGGCGCCGGCCGCGCCGACCGGCGCCAGCCCCATGCCCGGAAGCTTCAGCGCCGCCGTGCGCCAGGCGGCGCCGGCGGTGGTCAGCATCAACACCTCGGCGCGCCACCCGGCGGCCAACGATCCGTGGTTCCGCTTCTTCTTCGGCGACCGCGGCGAGCAGCAGCAGACCGGCCTGGGCTCGGGCGTCATCATGAGCCCCGAGGGCTATGTGCTGACCAACAACCACGTGGTGGAGGGCGCCGACGAGATCGAGGTGGTGCTGCCCGACGCCCGCCGCACCAGCGCCAAGGTGATCGGCACCGACCCGGAAAGCGACCTGGCGGTGCTCAAGATCAGCCTGGACAAGCTGCCGGTGATGACGCTGGGCAATTCCGACCAGCTGCAGGTGGGCGACCAGGTGCTGGCCATCGGCAACCCGTTCGGCGTCGGCCAGACGGTGACCAGCGGCATCGTCAGCGCGCTGGGGCGCAACCAGCTGGGCATCAACACCTTCGAGAACTTCATCCAGACCGACGCCGCCATCAACCCCGGCAACTCGGGCGGCGCGCTGACCGACATCGGCGGCCACCTGATGGGCATCAACACCGCCATTTATTCGCGCTCGGGCGGCAGCATGGGCATCGGCTTTGCCATCCCGGTGTCCACGGCGCGGCAGGTGATGGAGAGCATCGTCAAGAACGGCCAGGTGGTGCGCGGCTGGATCGGCGTCGAGCCGGGCGAGCTGACACCCGAGCTGGCGCAGACCTTCGGCGTCAGGGCCGAGCAGGGCGTGATCATCACCGGCGTGCTGGGCAACGGCCCGGCGGCGCAGGCCGGCATCCGGCCGGGCGACGTCATCACCCAGGTGGGCGATCAGCCCACGCGCACCGTGTCCGAGCTGCTGTCGCGCATCGCCGCGCTGGCGCCGGGCCAGGCGGTGCCCTTCACGCTGGAGCGGCGCGGCGAGCCGGTGCAGGCGTCCGTCACGCCGGCCCAGCGCCCGCGACCGCGCCAGTCGCCAGCGCCCCGCTGAATACTACAAATATCATAGCTGTTGGCGCTTGATGGACGTGCGCCATCGCCTGATCTGACCCCGAAGTCGGCAGTGCCCGCCCAGGGGCACCTGACGGCTCAGGGCTTGGTCGCCGGTGCCGGGTCCTCGGGGGCGGCGGTGTGCTTGATGAACAGGCGCGCGGCCCAGATGCCGACCTCGTACAGCAGGCACATCGGAATGGCCAGCGCCAGCTGCGACACCACGTCCGGCGGCGTGACGATGGCGGCGATGACGAAGGCCAGGACGACAAAATAACCCCGGAAGCTTTTGAGCTGCTCGATGCTCACCACCCCCAGCCGCGCCAGCACCACCACGGCGATCGGCACCTCGAAGGCCAGGCCGAAGGCCAGGAACATGGTGAGCACGAAGCTCAGGTAGGCCTCGATGTCGGGCGCCGCCGTGATCGACTTGGGCGCGAAGCTCTGGATGAAGGTGAACACCTTGCCGAACACCAGGAAGTAACAGAACGCCACCCCGGCGAAGAACAGCAGCGTGCTGGAGACCACCAGCGGCAGCACCAGCCGCTTCTCGTGCGAATACAGCCCCGGCGCCACGAAGGCCCAGACCTGGTAGAGCACCACCGGCAGCGCCCCCAGAAAGGCCGCCATCAGCAGGATCTTCAGCGGCACCATGAAGGGCGAGATGACCGAGGTGGCGATCATGGTCGCCCCCTGCGGCAGGTGCGCCACCAGCGGCGCCGCCAGCAGGTCGTACAGCGCGCCCGGCCCCGGGAACAGCGCCAGCGCGCCCGCCACCACCCCGATGGCCACCATCGACTTGATCAGCCGGTCGCGCAGCTCCATCAGGTGGGCGACGAAGGGCTGCTCGGTGCCGGCCAGTTCGTCCTCGGATTCGGGTTTGGAGTCGGACATCTTCACGCGGTGCGATGAGCCAGGACTTCGCCGCTTGACCGCGTGGGTGACAAATGAAGCCCATTCGTCATCCATGCAGCGCCAGCGGCGAGCTCAGGCCTCATCTGTCATGGTCTCTTTGGTCGGTAGCGCGCCACGCGCGCCGCGCCCGACTGCACCTGCCGGCGCACGCCGTGGCGCTGCTTGTACCACTGTGGCGTGGCGCCGCGCTTGAGGCGCCAGTTCTTGTCGGGGCGCCGGTACTGCGGCGGCGGCGGCTCCCAGGAGGAGGCGCCCGACGCGCCCTCGCCGTCGCCGCCCAGCCCCGCCGTGGCCTCGCTCCAGTCGCTTTCGAACGCCGCCTTGGTGGAGTGGATGCCCTGCTCGACTTCGCGGCCGGCCGCTTCGACCGACTCCTTCATCTTCTTGAGCT
The DNA here is from genome assembly GCA_029780695.1 of Pseudomonadota bacterium. Classification (GTDB taxonomy): domain Bacteria; phylum Pseudomonadota; class Gammaproteobacteria; order Burkholderiales; family Burkholderiaceae_C; genus Ottowia. Next base: position 16,494 of record JAKOYD010000012.1, on the reverse strand, counting down.
CGTCCAGGTCCATGGCGCGGTTGACCTCGGACTTGACGTCGGCCACGTAGCGCTGGGCCTTGCCCAGCAGCGTGCCCACCGTGCGCGCCACGCGCGGCAGCTTCTCGGGGCCGATGACGATCAGCGCCACGGCGCCGATCAGCGCCATCTTGGAAATGCCGAGATCAAGCATCGCTGGGAAGCTTCAACGGGGAGCGCCAAGCGCCTGGCGGACAGGGCACGCCGAGCGCGAAACGGGTGACACGCGACGCAATCAGCTCTTTTCCTTGGCCTGGACGTCGATGGTGTCCTTGGCCGCGGCGGCGTTGGTCACCTGACCGGCCGGCGGCGCGTCGGCCTCGGCGGCGCCATCCTTCATGCCGTCCTTGAAGCCCTTGACGGCGCCGCCCAGGTCGGAGCCGATGTTCTTGAGCTTCTTGGTGCCGAAGATCATGACCACGATCAGCAGCACGACCAGCCAGTGCCAGATCGAAAAAGTACCCATGTTGCAACTCCTTGCGCCGATGATGGAATGGCGCGACCACCAAGGATTTTAGACGGCCAGGGGCGCACCGGGTTCCGGCCCGGTGATGCCGGCGGCCCGCGGCCGATCGGCCACCCGCGAACGGCGCGCCGGTGTGCCCGCCGCAGCCCGGGCGGCCAGCCGCTTCAGCCGCGCGCCCAGGGGCGTGGCCCACCCAGCACGTGCACGTGCAGGTGGTGCACTTCCTGGCCGCCCTGGGCCCCGGTGTTGACCACGATGCGAAAGCCGCCGTCCGGATACGGCTGACAGCCCTGCTCCAGCGCCAGCCTGGGCGCCAGCGCCATGATGCGGCCGAGCAGCGCCTCGTGCTCCGGGCCGACATGCGCCATGGAGACCAGGTGAGTCTTGGGCACGATCAGGAAGTGCACCGGCGCCCAGGGGTTGATGTCGTGGAAGACGAACAGCTCGTCGTCCTCGTACACCTTGCGCGACGGAATCTGGCCGGCAACGATCTTGCAGAAGATGCAGTTCGAATCGGAATGGGCGCTCATGGAAGTCATCAGGGAAGGCCTTGAAGGAAAACGGCGGGACGGGGTCAGGCACGACGGCGTTCACGCGTGCTGCGCCGGGCGCTCGGGCGCTGGTCGGCGTCGAGCGCCAGGTCGATGCTGGAACGCACCCCGACATGGCCGGCATCCTGCGCCAGCCAGCGCTGCGCCGCGGCGCGCCCCAGCTCGAACAGCCGGCCGATGAAGGCCGACTCGAAGCGCACCTTGGTGGCCGAGCCAAAGTCGGCCATCGCATCGCCACCGTCGATGTGGTGCAGCAGCACGTTCTTGTGCCGGCCGGCGGGAAACCGCCCGTCGGCCAGCAGCTGGCGCACGAACTTGATGACCCGCAGCTCGGCCAGCAGGCTGGCGTTGAAGGTGATCTCGGCCACCCGGTCGGTGATGCCGAAGGCGTCCTGCGGCAGCGCCGGCACGACGCCGGGCGTGATCCGCACGATCAGCACGTCGCGCGTGTCGGTGTGGTAGATCAGCGGGTGGATTGGCGGGTTGCCCGAGTAGCCGCCGTCCCAGTAGTGCTCGCCCTCGATCTCCACCGCCTTGAAGCTGGACGGCAGACAGGCCGAGGCCATCACCGCGTCGGCCGACAGGCGCTCGGCGGTGAACACCTCGCCGCGCCCCGTGCGCACGTGGGTGGCGTTGACGAACAGGCGCAGCTGACGCTGACGGCGCAGCAGATCGAAGTCGATCTGTCGCTCGAGCAGACGCTGCAGCGGGTTGACGCCGAACGGATTGACCTGGTAGGGCGACATCCACGGGCTGATCATGTTGAGCCACAGGTTGGCCCCGGCCAGCGGCACGCCAGCCACGAAGCTGCCCATGGCGCCGATCTCGTCCCAGAAGCGGCGCAAGGCCCGCCGCGCCGCCTCGCGGGCCTGCCGGTCGTCGGCGCCGTCCGCCAGGGCCGACACCAGGCCGTGCGCCAGCGCCACCGCGTTCATGGCACCGGAGCTGGTGCCGCACAGGCCGTCGAACCGGAAGCGGCCGTCTTCCAGCAAGGCGTCGAGCACGCCCCAGGTGAAGGCGCCGTGCGCGCCGCCGCCCTGCAGGGCCAGGTTCAAGGGGCGCTGCGCCCGCGCGCCGCGCGGCGGCTTCGCTCCGCTCCTGGGGGGGCTGGGCATGGGCCGGTGTCCGCGCCCGCTCAGCGCTCGACGGGACGCCCGGCGTTCATGCGCACCATGCCCAGAACGATGCGGTAGAGAAACCAGATCGAGATGATGGCCCAGGCGATCGCCCCCGGCAGGTAGAACAGCAGGAACAGCGGGAACGTCACCACGTAGAGCACGCCGGCCCACAGCACGGAGCGAATGCGCCAGCTGAAATGGCTGGCCTGCCAGCTGCCGACGGCGTCGTCCTTCTTCACCAGGTCCAGCACCAGGGCGATGACCAGCAGCCCGATGCTGACCTGCGCCCCCGGCACCACCGCCGCCACCGCCACGATCAGGTGCAGCAGGTAGCTGACCCAGCCCCAGGTCTTGAGCGAGTCCTCGCGCCGGCTGCCCACCGGCTCCACGTCGATGATGTCGTTGCGGCTCATGATCGGGCTCCTCGGGATGAAGGGTCATCGGCTTCGCGCTCGCGCACCTTGCGCAGCGCCTTTTCTTCCAGGCCTGAGAGTCCTTCGCGGCGCGCCAGCTCGGCCACCACGTCGGCGGCCGAGAAACCGTAGTGCGCCAGCGCCACCATGCCGTGGAACCACAGGTCGGCCATCTCGGCGAGCACCTTGTCGCGCGGGCCGCCGTGCTCGGCGTCCTTGGCGGCCATCACCACTTCGGTGGCCTCCTCGCCGATCTTCTTGAGAAAGGCGTCGGGCCCCTTGTGCAGCAGGCGCGCGACATAGCTGCGCTCGGGGTCACCACCGGCGGCGGGGCGCCGGCTGTCGATCACGGCCGTCAGGCGGGCCAGCACGTCTTGCGAATTCATGGCCCTTATTTATAGATGGATTCGGGATCCTTCAAGACCGGCTCCACCGCCTGCCAGGCGCCGTCTTGCAGCACGCTGTAGAAGCAGCTGTGCCGGCCGGTGTGGCAGGCGATGCCCGGCTGGTGGCCCAGTTGGGTGACGGTGAGCAGCACCACGTCGTGGTCGCAGTCGATGCGGATCTGGTGCACCTGCTGCACGTGACCGGATTCCTCGCCCTTGAACCACAGCTTGCCTCGCGAGCGGCTGTAGTACACGGCGCGGCCCTGCTCGGCGGTCTGCGCCAGCGCCTCGCGGTTCATCCAGGCGAACATCAGCACGTCGCCCGTGCCCTGCTCCTGCGCGATCACGGGCACCAAGCCCTGCGCGTCCCACTTCACCTGATCCAGCCAGTTCATGAGCCGATTGTCCGGGATTCGGGCGCGCTGCCGGCCGGCCGGTCGAAAACCACCCTGTCGATCGCTGTCGGCGCGCCACCCGCTGGGGCCAGTGGCCGCAGGGCGCGGCGCGTGACGCCATGCGGCGGCACCGCCTCAATGCCGGAAATGCCGCACCCCGGTGAACACCATGGCGATGCCGCGCTCGTCGGCGGCGTCGATCACCTCCTGATCGCGCATCGAACCGCCGGGCTGGATGACACAGGCGGCGCCGTGGTCGATCACCACGTCCAGCCCGTCGCGGAACGGGAAGAAGGCGTCGCTGGCCACCGCCGAGCCCTTCAGGGAAAGCCCCGCCGCCTCGGCCTTGATGCTGGCGATGCGGGCCGAGTCGAGCCGGCTCATCTGCCCGGCACCCACGCCCAGCGTCATGCCGTCGGCGCAGAAGACGATGGCGTTGCTCTTGACGTATTGCGCCACCTTCCAGGCGAACAGCAGGTCCTCGATCTGCTCGGGGGTGGGCTGCTTCTTCGTCACCATCTTCAGGTCGGCGCGTTGCAGTTCGTGGTGGTCGGCGGTCTGCATCAACAGGCCCGAGCCGACGCGCTTGACGTCCATCGCATTCTGGCCGCGCGCCCAGGGCGTGGCGCCATCGCGTTGCACGCCGTCCAGCGCAATCTTGAGCACCCGCACGTTGGGCTTGGCCTGGAACACGGCCAGTGCCTCGGCAGTGAAGTCGGGCGCCATCAGCACCTCGACGAACTGCTGGCTCACCGCCTCGGCGGCGGCGCCGTCGACCGGCACGTTGAAGGCGATGATGCCGCCGAAGGCGCTGGTCGGGTCGGTCTGGAAGGCCTTGCCGTAGGCCTGCAGCGCATCCTTGCCCACGGCCACGCCGCAGGGATTGGCGTGCTTGACGATCACGCATGCCGCGGCCTGTGCGGGGGGCGCTGACGCGCCCGCGCTCCACTGCTTGACGCATTCCCAGGCGGCGTCGGCGTCGGCGATGTTGTTGTAGGACAGCTCCTTGCCCTGCAGCTGCCGGGCCGTGACGATGGCGCCGGGCGCGGGGTGCAGGTCGCGGTACAGCGCCGCCTGCTGGTGCGCGTTCTCGCCGTAGCGCAAGTCTTGCAGCTTGACGAATCGGCCATTGCTTTGTGCCGGAAAAAGGCTTCTGGCCGGTACCCCTTCAGCGTCGGCAGCATCGAAATCGATAGCAGACAGGTAGTCGCTGATGGCACCGTCATAGTCGCTGATGCGGTTGAAGGCAGCCACCGCCAGGGCAAAGCGGGTCTTCAGGCCGATGCCGCCGGCCTTGAGCTCGGCCAGCACGCCGGCGTACTGGCTGGCGTCGGTCAGCACCGCCACGTCGCGCCAGTTCTTGGCGGCGCTGCGCACCATGGCCGGGCCACCGATGTCGATGTTCTCGATCGCCTCGGGCAGGGTGCAGCCGGGCCTGGCCACCGTGGCCTCGAACGGGTACAGGTTGACCACCAGCAGGTCGATGGTGGGGATGCCGTGCTCGGCCAGCGCCGCCATGTGCGCGGGCACGTCGCGGCGCGCCAGCAGGCCGCCATGGATGCGCGGGTGCAAGGTCTTCACGCGGCCATCGAGCATCTCGGGAAAGCCGGTGTACTCGGCCACCTCGGTCACCGGCAGGCCAGCGTCCAGCAGCAGCCGGGCCGTGCCGCCGGTGGACAGCAGCCTGACGCCCAGCGCGTGCAGGGCCTGGGCGAAGTCGACGATGCCGGTCTTGTCGGACACGGAGATCAGGGCGGTGGTCATGGTCAAGGCTTTTATCAAGTCAAAAACGGTTGTGGCGCTTGTCTGGCCTGCGCGAGCAGCTATTAATTCAGGATTTGTCGCTGGCCACCAGGCCGTGTTCGAGCAGCTTCTTGCGCAGGGTGTTGCGGTTCATGCCCAGCCATTCGGCGGCGCGGCTCTGGTTGTGGCCGGCGTGCTGCATGACGACGTCGAGCAGCGGCTTTTCCATGGCGCGCAGCATCATGTCGTACAGCCCGCCCGGCTCGGTGCCGCGCAGGTCGCGGAAGTAGGCCTCCAGGTTCTCGCGCAGGCATTCGTCGATGTGTTTCTTGCTCATGGGTTCAGTGGGCCTCCACCCCGGGCGCGGGTTGCGACTGCGCGGGCAGGCGCTCGTGCGTGTCGGCCAGTTCTTCAAAGTAGTCCGCCACCACCTGCCACTGCACGGCGGCGCTGTCGATCCGGTTCATGCGCTGGCGAAACGCCTCGCCCCCGGGCAGGCCGCGCACATACCAGCCGATGTGCTTGCGCGCCGAGCGCACGCCGGTGAATTCGCCATACAGGCCGTAGTGATCCTGCAGGTGCGCCAGCAGCGCGCGGCGCACCTCCAGCACCAGCGGCGGCGCCAGCTCGCGCCCGGTGGCCAGAAAGTGGGCGATCTCGCGAAAGATCCAGGGCCGCCCCTGCGCGGCGCGGCCGATCATCAGCGCGTCGGCGCCGGTGGCGCGCAGCACGGCCAGCGCCTTGGCGGGCGAATCGATGTCGCCGTTGGCCACCACGGGAATGGCCAGCGCGGCCTTGACGGCGGCGATGGTGTCGTATTCGGCCTCGCCGCGATAACCCTGCTCGCGCGTGCGGCCGTGCACGGTGAGCATCTGCACACCGGCGCCTTCGGCGGCGCGGGCGATGCGCAGCGCGTTCTTCTGGGCGGCGCACCAGCCGGTGCGCATCTTCAGCGTCACCGGCACGCCGTGCGGCGCGCAGGCGGCCACCACGGCCTCGACGATGGCCAACGCCAGCGCCTCGTCCTGCATCAGCGCGCTGCCGGCCCATTGGTTGCACACCTTCTTGGCCGGGCAACCCATGTTGATGTCGATGATCCGCGCGCCGCGCTCGATGTTGTAGCGCGCGGCCTCGGCCATCATAGACGCGTCGGTGCCGGCGATCTGCACCGCGATCGGGCCCGGCTCGCCGGCGTGGTCGGCGCGGCGCGAGGTCTTCAGCGTGTGCCACAGATCGGGGCGCGAGGTGACCATCTCGCTGACCGCGTAGCCGGCGCCAAAGGCGCGGCACAGCTGGCGAAACGGCCGGTCGGTCACCCCCGCCATGGGGGCGACGAACAGCGTGTTGGCGAGGGTGTGGGGGCCGATCTGCATGGGCGTGGAGCGCAGCGGCGGCGGCGTGGCGAAACCGGGGGTGCGCGGCGAGGGTGGCGATTGTAGCTGCCCAATATTTCAGCAATCAAAATGCCGATTCACCGGTTGCCCCATGGAACCTCTGCATAAGCTCTCGCGGCAAGCAGGCGCCGCGGATCGGGATGGGATGCAAGGCGCAAACCGCAGCGATGGCCGCGGCCATCGCGAGGATTTGCAACGCCGCAGACCGCCCGAGACCGCGGATGCCCGCGGCGCAGGAGCTTATGCAGAGGTTCCCTACACTGTGGGCCTCATGGACGCCTGGATCCCCGCACTGCTGGCCGCCCTCGCCCTGCCCGAATACGGCCTGTCGACGGTGTTCCTGGTGGCCTTTGTCTCCGCCACGCTGCTGCCCATGGGTTCGGAGCCGGCGGTGTTCGGCCTGGTCAAGCTCAACCCCCACTTGCTGTGGCCGGCGATCGGCGTGGCCACCGTGGGCAACACCCTGGGAGGCATCGTCACCTGGTGGATGGACCTGGGCGCGCACCGGGTGGTTGACAAATACCACCATTCGGCCGTGCACCTGCGCGCGCTGGACTGGCTGCGGCGCATCGGGCCGCGCGCCTGCGTGCTGTCCTTCCTGCCCCTCATTGGCGACCCGCTGTGCGCCGTGGCCGGCTGGCTGCGCCTGCCGCTCGCGCCCTGCGCCGGCTGGATGGCGCTGGGCAAGCTGGCGCGTTACGTGGTGATGACGCTGGGGTTGCTGTATGTCTGGCCACCTTCCACTTGATATCAAATTGATAGCTGCCAGCGCGCCACACACGGGCGCCACAGCCCTGTTTGGCTTGAGCCACCGGCCACCATGACGCCCGACCTGTTCGCCGACGACGCCCCGCTGGCCGGCGCGCGCACGCCCCTGGGCGCGCAGGCCGTGGTGCTGCGCGGCCTGGCGCTGGATACGGTGGATGCGTTGTGGGCGGCGCTGCAGGCGGTGGTGGCGCAGGCGCCGTTTCGCCACATGCTCACGCCTGGCGGCCAGACCATGTCGGTGCCGCTGACCAACTGCGGCGCGCTGGGCTGGACCAGCAGTCGCGCCGGCTACCGCTACCGCGCCGACGACCCCGACAGCGGCCGGCCGTGGCCCGCCCTGCCCGAGGCCTTCGCCCGACTGGCCGAGCGCGCCGCCGCGGCCGCCGGCTTTGCCGGCTTCGCGCCCGACGCCTGCCTGATCAACCACTATGCGACCGGCACCCGCCTGACGCTGCACCAGGACAGGAACGAGCGCGACTTCGGCCATCCCATCGTGTCGGTCTCGCTGGGCGTGCCGGCGCTGTTTCTGTGGGGCGGCGCGCGCCGCGCCGACCCGGTGCGGCGCGTGCCGCTGTTCCACGGCGACGTGGCCGTGTGGGGCGGCGTGGACCGCCTGCGCTTTCACGGCGTGGCGCCGATCCGCGCCGCCACGCACCCGCTGACCGGCCAGGCGCGCCTGAACTTCACGCTGCGCCGCGCGGGCTGACGCGCGGCGGCGCAAGAAACGGATGGCGCGGCCCGTCGGCGCGCCCTACAGTGCCGCCATGACCCACGCCGAGCTGATCACCCGCGCCTGCCGCCAGATCGAGGCGGCCGACACGCCGCCGCCGCTGGCCACGCTGGCACGCGCGGCGGGGCTGTCGCCGCAGCACTTCCAGCGCCTGTTCAAGGCCCACACCGGCGTGTCGCCGCGCGCCTATGCCCAGGGCCAGCGCGCCGGGCGGCTGCGCGCGCGGCTGGGCGGCGCCGCCAGCGTCACCGAGGCGATCTACGACGCCGGCTTCAACGCCCCCAGCCGCTTCTATGAAAGCGCCCGCGACCTGCTGGGCATGACCCCCAGCGCCTGGCGCGCCGGCGGCATCGGCGAGACGATCCGCTTCGCCCTCGGCCAGTGCGCGCTGGGCGCCATCCTGGTGGCCGAGACCGACCGCGGCCTGTGCGCCATCGCCCTGGACGACGCGCCGGAGCCGCTGCTGGCGCAGTTGCAGCAGCAGTTTCCGCGCGCCCGGCTGGTGGGGGGCGATGCCGCCTTCGAGCGCCGCGTGGCGCGGGTGGTGGGCTTCGTCGAACAGCCCGCCCTCGGGCTCGATCTGCCGCTGGACGTGCGCGGCAGCGCCTTCCAGCAGCGCGTGTGGCAGGCGCTGCGCGCGGTGCCGGCGGGCCAGACTGTCAGTTACGCCGAGCTGGCGCGCCGCATCGGCCAGCCGCGGGGCGCCCGCGCCGTGGCGCGCGCCTGCGCCAGCAACGTGCTGGCGGTGGCCATCCCCTGCCACCGCGTGGTGCGCGGCGACGGCGCGCTGGCCGGCTACCGCTGGGGCGTGGCGCGCAAGCAGGCGCTGCTGGCCAGCGAGCGTTCGGCAGCTTGAGACATTTTTGGCCTCCAGCGCCCGTCCAGACTGCGCCAAAAGCTCTTATATTTATAGCGAAATGGTCCTCATGGCGGCAGCAGGCGCGGCTGCATCTCGGCCACGGCCTGGCGCAGAAAGCCCCACACCGCCTGGATCGCGGGCTGGTGGCGGATCTCGCCCGGCATGCTCATCCAGAAGGTGCGGATGAAGCGCCCCTCGGCCGGCAGCACGCGCGCCAGCGTCGGGTCCTGGTCGGCCAGGAAGGCGGGCAGCACGGCCAGGCCGGCGCCGGCGCGCACGGCCTCCAGCTGGGCGCTGATGCTGGTGCTGCGCAGGGCAAAGCGCGCCGGCTGGTGCAGCTCGCCCAGGAACTGCAGCTCCTTGGTGAACAGCAGGTCGTCCACGTAGCTGACGAAGGCGTGGTGGCGCAGGTCCTCGCGGCGCTGGATCAGCGGCCGGCGCGCCAGGTATTCGCGCTGGCCGTACAGGTGCAGGGCGTAGTCGCTCAGGCGGGTGACCACCACCGTCTCGTGGCGCGGGCGCTCCAGCGAAATGACGATGTCGGCCTCGCGCCGCGACAGGTGCAGCAGCCGCGGCAGCGCCAGCAAATCCAGCGTCAGCCCCGGGTGCTGGCGCGTCAGCCAGGCCAGGCGCGGCGCCAGCAGCGTGGTGCCGAAGCCTTCGGTGGCACCCAGGCGCACCACGCCGGCCGGGCCGTCGCCGGTGGCCGGCGCGCCCAGCGCCAGTTGCTGAGCGGCGCGCTCCATGGCCTGCGCGCCGGGCAACAGGCGCTGGCCGGCCTCGGTCAGGCGGTGGCCGTCGGCCTCGCGCGTGAACAAGGTGGCGCCGGCCTGCTTTTCCAGCGCCTGCAGGCGCCGCGCCACGGTGGTGTGGTCCACCCCCAGGCGGCGCGCGGCGGCCGTCAGCGTGCCGGCGCGCGCCAGTTCCAGGAAGAAACGCAGGTTGTCCCAATCCATGTCGGCCTCGCCGTGTTGTGCATTTTTGCAGATTCAAAGTGCGCGTCTGCGTATTGCCATGGCAATTTCGCACAACTACCATGCCGCCATTCCCTTCACATCCCAGGAGACACCCATGGACGCTGCCACCACCCCCAAAGTCGCCACCGTCAAGCTGCTGATCAATGGCCAGTTTGTCGAATCCAAGACCACCCAGTGGCGCGATGTGGTCAACCCGGCCACGCAGCAGGTACTGGCGCGCGTGCCCTTTGCCACGCCCGACGAGGTGAACGCCGCCGTGGCCAACGCCAAGGAGGCCTTCAAGACCTGGCGCAAGACGCCCATCGGCACCCGCGCGCGCATCTTCCTGAAATTGCAGCAGCTGATCCGCGAGAACATGAGGGAGCTGGCCGCGCTGCTGACGGCCGAGCAGGGCAAGACCCTGCCCGACGCCGAGGGCGACGTGTTCCGCGGCCTGGAGGTGGTGGAGCACGCATCCGCCATCGGCAACCTGCAGCTCGGTGAGCTGGCCAACAACGTGGCCAGCGGGGTGGACACCTACACCGTCATGCAGCCGCTGGGCGTGTGCGCCGGCATCACGCCGTTCAACTTCCCGGCCATGATCCCGCTGTGGATGTTCCCCATGGCCATCGCCACGGGCAACACCTTCGTGCTCAAGCCCAGCGAGCAAGACCCCATGGTCACCATGCGCCTGTGCGAGCTGGCGCTCGAAGCCGGCATCCCGCCCGGCGTGCTCAACGTGGTGCACGGCGGCGAAGACGTGGTCAACGCCATCTGCGACCACCAGGACATCAAGGCGATCAGCTTTGTCGGCTCCACCCGCGTCGGCACCCATGTGTACAACCGCGCCAGCCTGGCCGGCAAGCGCGTGCAATGCATGATGGGCGCCAAGAACCACGCCATCGTCATGCCCGACGCCAACCGCGAGCAGTCGATCAACGCCATTCTGGGCGCGTCCTTCGGTGCCGCCGGCCAGCGCTGCATGGCGATCTCGGTGGTGCTGCTGGTGGGCGAGGCGCAGAAATGGCTGCCCGAGTTCGTCGAGAAGGCCAAGGCCCTCAAGGTGTCCGGCGGCGCCACGCCGGGCGCCGACCTGGGCCCGCTGATCTCCTGCGCCGCCCGCGAGCGCGTGGAGAGCCTGATCGCCCGCGGTGTGCAGGAAGGCGCCAAGCTGGAGCTGGATGGCCGCAACCCCAGCATCGCCGGCTTCGAGAAGGGCAACTTCGTCGCGCCCACGATCTTCAGCGGCGTCAAGCCCGGCATGAGCATTTACGACCAGGAAATCTTCGGCCCCGTGCTGTGCGTGGTGGCCGCCGACGACCTGGAGCAGGCCATCGACTTCATCAACGCCAACCCCAACGGCAACGGCACGGCCATCTTCACGCAGAGCGGCGCTGCGGCGCGCATGTTCCAAGAAGACATCGACGTCGGCCAGGTCGGCATCAACCTGCCGGTGCCGGTGCCGGTGCCGCTGTTCTCCTTCACTGGCAGCCGCGCCTCCAAGCTGGGCGACCTGGGCCCCTACGGCAAGCAGGTGGTGATGTTCTATACGCAGACCAAGACGGTGACCGCGCGCTGGTTCGACGACAGCACGCTGCACCACGGCGTCAACACGACCATCAGCTTGAAATAAGGCACACCCCCCCTGAGGCGCTGCGCGCCTTCCCCCTTCTCTCGCTGCGCTGCGCTTCGCGGGAAGGGGGACGACGCCAGTGCCGCAGGGCGGCCCTTGCACGGCGTCTGCTGGCCGGGGTCGCGCCAGTTGCGGAGATTGCCGCATTTGATTTGCATGATTTCTGCTGTTTTCGCCCGCCCCTACAGCGCAACCAGCTACAAAACAAGAAGCATCGAAGGAGGCACCTGCCCATGGACTTTGAACTCAGCGAAGACCAGCGCGCCTTTGCCGAAACCGCGCGCCAGTTTGCCCTGGCCGAGCTGGCCCCGCACGCCGCCGAATGGGACGCCCAGGCGATCTTCCCGCGCGATGCCATCGCCAAGGCCGGCGAGCTGGGCTTTTGCGGCCTGTACGCGCCCGAGTCCGCCGGCGGCCTGGCCCTGCCGCGGCTGGACGCCACCCTGGTGTTCGAGCAGATGGCGGCGGTCGATCCATCCACCACCGCCTTCATCACCATTCACAACATGGCCACCTGGATGCTGGGCACCTGGGCCACGCCCGCGGTGCGCGAGCACTGGGGGCCACTGCTGACCAGCGGCCGCAAGCTGGCCAGCTACTGCCTGACCGAGCCGGGCGCCGGCTCCGACGCCGCCGCGCTCAAGACGCGCGCCGAGCGCGACGGCGACCACTACGTCATTCACGGCGGCAAGGCCTTCATCAGCGGCGCGGGCGCCACCGACGTGCTGGTGCTGATGGCGCGCACCGGCGCGGGTGGCGCCGGCGGCATCAGCGCCTTCGTGGTGCCGGCCGACGCGCCCGGCATCCATTACGGCAAGAAGGAAGAAAAAATGGGCTGGAACAGCCAGCCCACGCGCCAGATCAGCTTTGACGGCGTGCGCGTGCCGGCCGACCACCTGCTGGGTCAGGAGGGCGAGGGCTTTCGCATCGCCATGAAGGGGCTGGACGGCGGGCGCATCAACATCGCCACCTGCTCGGTCGGCGCTGCCCAGGGCGCGCTGCGGCACGCCCAGCGCTACCTGCACGAGCGCAAGCAGTTCGGCCAGCCCCTGGCCAGCTTCCAGGCGCTGCAATTCAAGCTCGCCGACATGGCCACCGAGCTGGTGGCCGCGCGCCAGATGGTGCGCCTGGCCGCAGCCAAGCTGGACGCCGGCGCGCCCGACGCCAGCACCTACTGCGCCATGGCCAAGCGCTTTGCCACCGACGCCGGTTTTGCCGTCATCAACGACGCGCTGCAGCTGCACGGCGGCTACGGCTACATCCGCGAATACCCGCTGGAGCGCCTGCTGCGCGACGCCCGCGTGCACCAGATCCTGGAAGGCACGAACGAGATCATGCGCGTGATCATCGCCCGCCGCCTGCTGCAGGACGCCCCGCTGGACGGCCTGACCGACTGAGAACCCCAACCGACATGAGTTCACCCGACGCCCCCGTCCTGTTCGACACCCTGGCCACCGCCAGCGGCCACCGCTTCGGCCGTGCCACTCTCAACACCCCGGCCAGCCTGAATGCGCTGTCGCTGGCCATGGTCGATCTGCTCGACCCGCAGCTGGCGGCCTGGGCGGCCGACCCGCGAATCGCCGGCGTGGTGCTCGACGCCGCTGGCGACAAGGCCTTCTGCGCCGGCGGCGACGTGGTGGCGCTGGCGCGCGAGATCCGCGCGCTGCACCCGCGGCAGCCGGGCGCCGTGCCGCGGGCGGCGGCCGACTTCTTCGAGCGCGAATACCGGCTCGACCACCGCATCCACACCTACCCCAAGCCGCTGCTGGTGTGGGGGCACGGCATCGTGATGGGCGGCGGCATCGGGCTGATGGCCGGCGCCTCGCACCGCGTGGCCACGCCCAAAACACGCCTGGCCATGCCCGAGATCGGCATCGGCCTGTACCCCGACGTCGGCGGCTCCTGGCTGCTGGGGCGGCTGCCGGGCAAGGCGGGGCCTTTCCTGGCGCTGACCGGCGCCTCCATCAACGCCGCCGACGCGCTGTTTGCCGGCATGGCCGACTTCGCGCTGCCGCACGAGGCGCATGGCGCGCTGCTGCAGGCCATCGGCCAGGCGCGCTGGCAGGGCGATCAGGCGGCCGACGGCGCGCAGCTCAGCCACCTGCTGCAGCGGCTGGGTGAAGGCACGGCGCTGCCCGCATCACCCCTGCGCACGCACCTGGAACGCATCAACGCCGTCATCGGCCACGACCGGCTGGCCGACATCGCCCCGCGCCTGGCCGCGCTGGCGCAGGACGCCGATCCCTGGCTGGCCCAGGCCGGCGCCAGCTTCGTCAAGGGCTCGCCCACCTCGGCCGCGCTGGGGCTGGAGCTGCAGCGGCGCTGCCGCCACCTGTCGCTGGCCGACACCTTCCGGCTCGAATGGCAGGCCTCGGTGGGCTGCTGTGCGCACGAGGACTTCGCCGAAGGCGTGCGCGCCCTGCTGATCGACAAGGACAAGGCGCCGCGCTGGCAGCCGGCCACGCTGGAGCAGGTCACGCCGCAGTGGATCGAAGACCACCTGCGGCCACGCTTTGCCGGCGCGCACCCGCTGGCCGACCTGGCTTGAACCAACCCACCGCACCTGACCACACCCATCCATTGCTTCAAGGAGACAGCACATGAGCACCCCCACCCGCATCGCCTTCATCGGCCTGGGCCACATGGGCGGCCCGATGGCCATCAACCTGCACAAGGCCGGTTTTGCCGTCAGCGCCTTCGACCTGAGCGCCGACGCGCTGGCGGCGGTGCGCGCACAGGGCGTGACCACCGTCGACTCGGCGCGCGCCGCCGTGGCCGGCGCGCGGGTGGTGGTCTCCATGCTGCCGGCCAGCCGCCACGTCGAGGGCCTGTACCTGGGCACGGGCGACGCCGAGGGCCTGCTGGCCGCCATCGAGCCGGGCGCGCTGGTGATCGACTCCAGCACCATCGCCCCGGCCTCGGCGCAGAAGGTGGCCCAGGCCGCCGGCGCGCGCGGGCTGGCCATGATCGACGCGCCGGTCTCCGGCGGCGTGGCCGGCGCCACGGCCGGCACGCTGACCTTCATCGTCGGCGGCGAGGCGGCGGCGCTGGAGCGCGCCCGCCCGGTGCTGCAGGCCATGGGCAAGAACATCTTCCACATGGGCGCGGCCGGCGCCGGCCAGGTGGCCAAGCTGTGCAACAACATGGCGCTGGGCGTGATCATGGCCGTCACCGGCGAAGCCATCGCCCTGGGCGTGGCGCACGGGCTGGACGCCAAGACCCTGTCCGACATGATGGCCGTCAGCACCAGCCGCAGCTGGGCCACCGAGGTCTGCAACCCCTGGCCCGGCGTGCACCCCAACGCGCCGGCCTCGCGCGGCTACAGCGGCGGTTTCGGCAACGACCTGATGCTCAAGGACCTGGGCCTGGCGGTCGAGGCCGCCATGGGCGTGGGTGCCACCATTCCGCTGGGCGAGCTGGCGCGCAACCTGTACGCGCTGAACAAGCAGGCCGGCCGCGGCGGGCAGGACTTCTCCGGCGTCGTGCAGCTGCTGACCCGGCTGCCCTGAGTTCAGGCTGAACGGCAGAACGCGCGCGGACCGGGGCCGGCCCGGCCCGTGGCGCAATCCCGAGTGATTTCTTCGGGAATTTCCGGTTTCGGTTGACCGAGGTCATAACGCGGCGGCGGCGATCGGCCTACAGTGCCCGGTCTGGGCGCGCTGCGTGGCCTGACTCGTCCGGTCATGACGGCGCACGCTGGCCCAGCGCATGGCGTTCGTTCGCCGAAGGAAGTGCCCGTGACCGCCACCGCGATCCCTCCATCCTCCAACGAGAGCACCCGCACCGCCCCGGAGCTGGTGTGCCCGGCCGGCAGCCTGCCGGCGCTCAAGGCCGCCATCGACGGCGGCGCCGACTGCGTCTACCTGGGCCTGCGCGACGCCACCAACGCGCGCAACTTCGCTGGCCTGAACTTCGACGAGGCCGCCATCCAGACCGGCATTGCCTACGCGCACCAGCGCGGACGCAAGGTGCTGCTGGCGCTCAACACCTATCCACAGGCCAGCAACCCGGCGCCCTGGCGCTCGGCCCTGGACCGCGCCGCCGCCTGGGGCGTGGACGCCATCATCCTGGCCGACCCGGGGCTGATGCGCTACGCCTGCGAGCGCCACCCTGGGCTGCGCCTGCACCTGTCGGTGCAGGGCTCGGCCACCAACCACGACGCCATCAACCTGTACCACCAGCAGTTCAACATCCAGCGCGCCGTGCTGCCGCGCGTGCTGTCGCTGGAACAGGTCAAGCAAGTGGTGCAGCGCACGCCGGTGGAGATCGAGGTGTTCGGCTTCGGCAGCCTGTGCGTGATGGTCGAGGGGCGCTGCGCGCTGTCGTCCTACGCCACGGGCGAGTCGCCCAACACGCACGGCGTGTGCTCGCCAGCCAAGTTCGTGCGCTGGAAGGAAACGCCTGCCGGCGTCGAATCGCGCCTGAACGGCGTGCTCATCGACCAATACGGCCCCGGCGAGAACGCCGGCTACCCCACGCTGTGCAAGGGGCGCTTTGACGTCGGCGAGGAGAGCAACTATTACGCACTGGAAGAACCCACCAGCCTCAACACCCTGGAGTTGCTGCCGCAACTGGTGAAGATGGGCGTGCGCGCCTTCAAGATCGAGGGCCGCCAGAGGAGCCCCGCCTACGTGGCGCAGGTCACCAAGGTCTGGCGCGAGGCGATTGACCACTGCATGGCGCAGGGCCACCTGTACGCGCCCAAGACGGCCTGGATGGCCAGCCTGGACCAGGTGGCCGAAGGCCAGCAGCACACGCTGGGGGCCTACCACCGGCCCTGGAAGTGATCACCGAGGTTGGGCGTTCGGCGTTCAGCGTGAAGAAGAGGTTCAGCGTTCTGCGTTGAGCGTTCAGCGTGAATACCGGGAACTTTCGCCGTCGCGCCCCTCTGTCAACGCTCAACGCTCAACGCTCAACGCTCAACGCTCAACGCTCAACGCTCAACGCTCAACGCTCAACGCTCAACGCTCAACGCTCAACGCTCAACGCTCAACGCTCAACGCTCAACGCTCAACGCTCAACGCTCAACGCTCACCGCTCAACGCTCAACGCTCAACGCTCAAC